>JBGCFM010000086.1:0-92644 GCA_045106895.1 Polyangiales bacterium
TCTCAGCGGGCGAAAGTGGAGGACGCGTACCATTCGCTCGCCAACGCCGCGCGTGCCCTCGCAGAGCATGACGAGGCGATTCGAACACGCGCCGACCGCGAAGACTTGCTTCGTTTTCAGGTGAAAGAGATCGACGAGTTGATGCCCGTCCCCGGAGAGGCGGAGACCCTTGAAGAAGAAGCGTGTCGACTGCGTCATGCGTCCCGTTTGATGGAGGCGACGGGCGGCGCTGAGTCTGAGCTCTACTCCGAAGATGGTTCTCTGACGGAGCGCCTCGGCCGTATCGCTCAGCAGGTTCGAGACGCCGCCGCCATCGATGGGAGCCTCGGCGACGTCGCGACGGGCCTTGAAGATGCCCTCGCGCAGCTCGAGGACGCGTCGATTGAACTTGGCCGTTACTCGCGCCAACTCTCCGCGGACCCGGCTCGCCTCGCGGAAGTCGAGTCGCGTTTGTCTCTCTACGCACGGCTGCAGCGAAAGTACGGGCCCAGTGTGGAGGAGCTGATGGCGCACCATCGGAGCGCGTCGGATCAGCTTGATGCTTTTGAGAACACCGAAGACCGACGACAAGTTCTGGTCAGCAGCTGCGAAGCGAAGAAGAAAGCGGCGGCGAAGGTCGCCCGCGCGCTCTCCAAGGCGCGCCGCAAACACGCCGGCGCCCTCGGCAAGGCGATCAGCGGCGAGCTTCATTCATTGGGGATGGGGAGTGCACATGTCGAGGTCGACATGGCGCTGATCGCAGGGGAGGGCGGAGCCCTCGAGATCGGCGGCGGGCGTCTCACGCCGAGCGGCATCGACCGCGCTGAATTTCTTATTGCGCCCAACAAGGGCGAGACGGCCCGAGCACTCTCAAAGGTGGCCAGCGGTGGTGAGCTCTCTCGATCGTTGCTCGCCATCAAGAGGGTTCTCGCGGGGCTCAGGCCCACCGGCATGTACGTGTTTGACGAAGTCGATACCGGCGTCGGCGGCGCCGTCGCCGAGGTCATTGGGACAAAGCTCGTGGAGGTCGCTCAGCATCACCAGGTGCTCTGCATCACTCATCTCGCACAAATCGCGGTGTATGGGGATACCCACTTTCAAGTCAGCAAGGAGATCGATGGCGAGCGCACGCGTAGCGTTATTTCACGTCTCAGCGATGCAGAACGACTTGAGGAGGTCGCGCGGATGGTCGGAGGCATGCGCATCACACGGCGCACGCGTGCTGCCGCCGCTGAGCTCTTGGCCGGGGCTCAAGCCGCGTAGGGCGCCATCGCCGAGACGTGTGTCCCAGGTTTGTGCGACGCTGGCTTGGACGCCATGAGCGAGGAGGTCAAAGAGCGAGCGATTCTCCACGTGGACATGGACGCGTTCTATGCCTCCGTTGAGCAACGAGACGACCCGACCCTCAAAGGTAAGCCAGTTATCGTCGGCGGTGATTCGCGGCGAGGAGTCGTTTCGGCGGCCTCGTACGAAGCTCGCACCTATGGCGTCCACTCGGCTATGTCGATGGTGGAAGCGATGCGTCGCTGCCCGGACGCCGTAGTGACCATGCCACGCATGAGCCGCTATGCCGAGGTGAGTGAACAGGTGTTCGACGTCTTTCATCGCTACACCCCGCAGGTGGAAGGGCTGAGCATCGACGAGGCTTTCCTTGACGTCACCGGAAGCCGCACGCTCTTCGGGAGCGCCGTGGAGATCGCGAAGGCTATCAAAGCGGAGATCCTGAAAGAAACGTGCCTTCATGCTTCGGCGGGCGTCGCTAACTCCAAGTTTGTCGCGAAGGTGGCGAGCGACCTAGATAAACCGAACGGTCTTGTTGTCGTCGCCGCTGAAAGCGTCGCTGAGTTTCTTGCGCCGCTGGCCATTGAGCGAATGTGGGGCGTCGGGCCCAAAGCCGCCGCGCGTCTACGTGGGTTGGGGTTTGACACTTTCCATGACTTGGCGAGTACATCGCCGGATGTGCTGGAGTCGCTCCTTGGAAGTCGCGGCAGGCACCTGCACCGTCTCGCTCAAGGCATCGACGAACGTGCCGTGTTTGGCGGAAGAGACGCCAAGAGCATCGGCGGGGAAGTTACGTTTGAAGCGGACCTCCGCGAGCGCGACGCCATCGAAAAGCACCTCCTCGCCCAGAGCGTCCGAGTCGCCGGGCGTCTGCACTCCGCCGGCCTCTGGGCCAGCGTGGTCACCGTGAAGATCAAGTACGGCGATCACCGATCGAAGACACGTCAGATGCGTGTTGAGCCACCGCTCGCTGGCACGGACGCGATCTTCGCGGCTGCGTGTGCCCTCCTAGAGCGGTTTTCGGGTCTCGAGCGTGGGGTTCGCCTGTGTGGTGTCTCCGTGAGCGATTTCGTGAGCGACGCCCCACTTGAGCTATTCGCGGACGAAAAGCGTGAGCGAAGCGAGCGACTTGAAGCCCTCACGGGAGAGCTCCGAACTCGATTCGGCAAGCAGGGCGCCACGCGCGCACGCCTCCTGAAGAGCGAAGGGAAGGGCCGAAAGAAGACGGGGCGTGAATGAACTCACGAGGGTGCGCTCGGAAGTGACCTCGTTTTTGGGCTTTGCGCCCACGAAGAGCACGTAGCGGTTTGACAGTACTGGGGTCGCTCCGTAGGGTTGCGCCGTTCGCGGGCGATACCTCTCGGAGCTGTTCCGGGCAGGCACACCAACGCCCGCCCGAGCTCATCATGTCGCGCCGCACTAAGTTCATCTTCGTGACCGGGGGGGTCGTCAGTTCCATTGGAAAGGGCCTTGCCGCCGCGTCCATGGGAGCTCTCATGGAGGCACGTGGGCTTCGGGTTACAAACCTGAAACTCGACCCCTACATCAACGTCGATCCAGGGACGATGTCGCCGTATCAGCACGGCGAAGTGTTCGTCACCGACGACGGCGCCGAGACGGACCTCGATCTAGGTCACTACGAGCGCTTTACGTCGGGCCCTATGAGCCGGGCGAACAACTTCACGACCGGTCGTATCTACGACGCCGTCATCAGCAAGGAGCGTCGGGGCGAGTACCTGGGCGCAACCATTCAGGTCATCCCTCACATCACCGACGAGATTAAGAACCGCGTCTACGAGGCGACCCGCAACGTCGACGTCGCTTTCGTAGAGATCGGTGGCACCGTCGGTGACATCGAGTCTCTCCCCTTCCTCGAAGCCGTGCGTCAGATGCGCGTGGAGAACGGGCCGGAGAACGCGATGAACGTGCATGTCACGCTCGTTCCGCATCTGAAGGCTGCCGGCGAACTCAAGTCGAAGCCGACTCAGCACTCCGTGAAGGAGCTTTTGGGTCTGGGCATTCAGCCCGAGGTTCTCATCTGCCGTGTGGAGACCGAGCTCCCGACTGCTCTCAAGCAAAAGATCGCACACTTTTGCAACGTGAAGGTCGAAGCGGTCATTGCGGCGCCGGATGTGAGCGTCATCTACGAGCTACCGCTTGTCCTCCACGAGCAGGGCATCGACACCCAGATCGCTGAGCGCCTCAACATCTGGAGCCGCGCTCCAGACCTCAGTGGCTGGCGCCGTGTCGCGGAGACCTGCAAGTCTCCGGGCGGCGGCAAGGTCTCCATCGCCGTCGTCGGCAAGTACGTTCACTTACGAGACAGCTACAAGTCGCTTCACGAGGCGCTCGTTCACGGCGGCATCGCCAACGACCTCCGCGTCGAG
Organism: Polyangiales bacterium; assembly: GCA_045106895.1. Taxonomy (GTDB): domain Bacteria; phylum Myxococcota_A; class Polyangia; order Polyangiales; family Houyiibacteriaceae; genus JBCCRV01. The sequence goes on from JBGCFM010000086.1 coordinate 3,648, forward strand.
CTGACGTACGTCGACAGCGAAGAGCTCGTGGATGCGGACCTGGATGCGGTCCTTGGCGTTCATGACGCGGTCCTCGTTCCCGGCGGTTTTGGGGATCGCGGCACCGAAGGAAAGGTGCGTGCGATTCGCTACGCGCGAGAAAACCAGGTCCCCTTCTTCGGGATCTGCCTCGGCATGCAGATGGCTGTCGTTGAGTATGCGCGACACGTCGTCGGTCTTGAGGGCGCCAACAGCGCCGAGTTCAATGCGGAGGCGAAGCCGCTCGTCATCGACCTGATGCCCGAGCAGCGAGGCGTTGAGGAAAAAGGCGCGACGATGCGTCTTGGGTCCTACCCGTGTGTCCTCAAAGAGGGCTCCCGCGCCGCCGCCATCTACGGCGGGACCAAAATCGATGAGCGTCACCGCCATCGCTATGAGGTCAACAACGAGCATCGCGAGCAACTCGAGGCGGCTGGGCTTATCTTGAGTGGTCTCTCGCCAGACGGATCGCTGGTGGAAATGATCGAGATCGAGGAGCACCCGCACTTCGTTGCGTGCCAGTTCCACCCAGAATTCAAGAGCAAACCCGGTAAGGCACATCCTCTCTTCGCGAAGTTTGTGTCCGCGGCTCTGACCCACCGACAGTCGCGTCCATCGACGCCTGCTTCCGCCACCGTGAACTGACCACTTTCGGTCGATCGCGCCGAAACGAATGCTGAGGACGGACCGAATTGTCGCGGTCCCTCCCTCTGCTTTGGCGTTTTCTAGGCTTTTTTGAACGGCACGGTGCATGCTTCTTAGCCCAGCGGGCAATCCCGCAGAATGAGAATCCAATGAAGACCCCATCCCTCGCTTTCGCTTTTCTTTTCCTTTTCGCTTGTGGCGATGACGACGCCCGCACAGACGCCGGTGGGCTCGATGCCGGTCCAAGCCCCGACTCCGCTGTCGTCGACAGCGGCGGAAGCGATGTCGGCGGAAGTGACGCAGGGCCGCGAACGGACTCTGGCCCCGGAACGGACAGCGGAACCCCCGACGTGGGCCCGATGATCGACGCAGGGCCTCAAGGCGCCCTCTGCCCAGCAGCAGAGATGTGCAACCCGGTCCTCGGAACCGGCTGTGAAGGCTCAGAGAGCTGCTTTGTCGCCGGGAGCGCGGACTCGGCCATGACCGTGTGTGGTGGTCCAGGCGCAACCCCCATCGGTGGAGACTGCACGACGGCGGACGGTTGCCAGAGTGGACTCAGCTGCATCGGTGGCAAGTGCCAGCCTCTTTGCTGCGGGGATTCCGATGCGGACTGCCCAACGGGCGGCGTTTGTAACGGATTGAGCAACCTCGAGGGTATCGGCGTGTGCCTCTTGCCGGACGGCTGCAACCTCGTGATGCAGACCGGGTGTGACGACGGCCTGGGTTGTTACCCACTCTCTTCTGAAGGCGGGACTCGCTGTGCGACGAGCGGTGCCGCCGCCGTCGGCGCTGCGTGTGAAGCATCCAACGACTGTGCGGGCGGCACCATCTGTCTCGACGACGGTACCTGCCATTCTCTTTGCGAGCTTGAGTCCGACACGTGTGGCGACCAGCGCTGTTCCCCTCTCAACGGCTTCGAGGCAGTAGGGGTCTGCGTTGCGCCCAGCGAGTGACTCCTCTTTATAGGCGTCTCCAACACCCCACCGCATGAGCAACCCCTCCCCATATGATAGATCGCGAATCAGCATCCTGATGATGTTGATCGTGTTCTGTGCCTGTGAAAACGACCCGGGCGACCCGGATGCGGGGCGCATGGATGCATCGATGCCCGACGCTCAAGTCGTTCTCGATGCCACGGAGTTTTTCCCGGATAGCGGTGATGTGGGTCCGGCAGCGGACGCGAACTACCCAAGCGATGTCGGCGTCGACAGTCCGGGAGATCTATGTCCGGGTGACTGTCGCCCCGACGAGGGGCGATGCCGTGACTTGGGGGCCTGCGTTCTCTGGTCAGAGACTGCGGCCTGTGTCCCTCTGGGAGGAAGCCTGAGCTTGGGCAGCCCGTGCGAGGAGACGGACCAGTGTATGGCTGGACTGGCGTGCTTCGCCGGCGAAGGTGGCGGCGTCTGTGGACGGGTCTGTTGCCGAGCGGATCCAACATCTTGCGAAGGTGAAGACGTCTGCTCGGGCTCCGGAATGCTGGTGGATGGGACGATGACCGAGTTTGGTTTCTGCGGGCCATCGCGTACCTGCAGCCTGCTCAATCCCGCGTCCTGCGGCGAGGGCGAGGGCTGCTACTTGATTGGCGAAGGCGGGACGGACTGCCGACCAGCGGGCACCATCGGGGTCGGCGAGGCCTGCGAAGGGCCGTCTGACTGCCTGCCTGGGCTCGGGTGTGTCGGTGCCTTCAACAAGCAGTGCGCTCGGAACTGCCGCATTGGGGCACCGGACGCGTGTCCTCCGGCGGAAGGCGAGTGCCGCGCATTTGCCGACTCCCCGGAAGGCGCCGGACTCTGTTCTGGTTCTGCATCGCGACGTCCCTGAGTCTTTGAGCCCTCACGCTAGGCCGCTAGAACAGATCGAAGTCGTCGTCCCAAGCTGCCTTGGGCCGCTCGAAGAGATCGAAGTCTGATGCCCCGACCAGGCTCAAGGACGGCACGCGCGCTTCCCCGTCGGTGGCGCGAAAATGTGACTCGGCTTGTGGCGCGTAGTCTGGAGGGGGCCCTTCACGTGCGAGGCCGTCGCGCACAGGATCGTAGAGTGGCCCTTCATGAATGAAGGCGAAGCGAGGCGTCTCCTCGGAGGACGTTGCCGGCAACGCAAACGTAGAGCCTGTCGACTTCAGCGCTGGGTCATTGGTGCCGCCAGCGCGCTCGGAGCCGATGGCCCATACCTGCGCCCAATCTTCTGCGCGGACCGGACGCTTGAACGGAAGGCAGAGCCGGAACTTTGGGACGCCTGGCCGAAACGACCAGGTCGAATGCACGATGTGATAGTGGTCGCGAAACCGTTCGCTCATCTCGTGGGGGTCCGCGGCGCTGTCAAAATCTAGGACGAGCGCACTCATCGCCACGACGTTCTCACTCTCGCGCCTGCCGTCTTCCGTGTAGTGGGCGGGGGACCACAACCGCAGGTCGGTCTTCGCTCTGGCGCCTGCCCGCTTACGAAGTCGGTCGAACGCGATACCGACGTCGTCGATACCCGTGCGCTGCATCTGCTCACGGATGACCCGCCCGAGGCGGCCCTTTAAAACACCGCTCGCGTCATAGGAGCGCCTGGCTTCATCGATCTTGCCCCGGTCGCGTTCGACCTGTCGGGCCAGCTTCGGCTTGAGGAGAAACGTCGTCAGCCCAGCGCTCAGCTCCGAAAGGGAGACGACGTCGCGAGACGGAACCACGTCGAACACCCGCTGGAAGTGGGCGACGGCGAAGCGCTCCTTGGTCTGCGAGCTCATCGCTCAGCGAGGACTAGAAGCGCATGTCGAGCTGCAGCCCGTTTGTCGTGCCGAGTTGCGGAAGAAGAGACCACTGGCGCCCGTCCGTGTCGTTGTCCCCGTAGTACTCGACGTAGCGTCGCTTCATGACCATGCCGAGAATGAACATCGTGAGGCCGCCAGCCTGAAGAAGTGAGTCCACCACGATCATGGTGTCTCCGGCGCGACTGCCGTTTCCGAGGTAGAGGAGAGGCCCGATGACGGGGATTCCGACAGCGCCCTCTTCGAAGGCCACACCGATCAACAGCGTCGTAATCCATGGAACGCCAAACATCACCGCGCCGGACACGACGAGGCCGGTCCGACGCCGCTCGACGAGAACACCACCCGGGGGCATCGGCGCGCCTTCGACGTAGGGAGCCCGAAGTCGGCGGCCCTGAAGGGGTTGTTGCGGAGCGTACGCTGGTTGCGGTTGTTGGTAGGGTTGAGCGTAGACCGGCGCAGGCTGAGCTGCTGGCTGGGTCTGAGCCGGTTGCGCCGGATATCCTTGTGGCTGCTGCGCCGGATATCCCTGTGGCTGCTGCGCCGGGTAGCCATCTGGCTCAGCGGGCTGCGCTTCGGGCTCGACGATGAACACATCTTGAGGGGCGTCCGCTGCCGTATCCTGCGCTGCTGCTGGGCCCGCAATGAGTGTGGCGCACGCAAGAAGAAGTAGAAGTGACTTGGTTTGGCTCATCGAAAGTTCCTTGGCCGCATCATACGTACAGCAGTCGGGACTGTCACACTGTTGTGACGAAGACAGCGCTGTCACCTGGCGCACCTCCGAGGCTATGCTTCGGAGCCCGATGAACCGCGACTCCGACAAGAAAGCAACGAAGGCCCCAGACCTTCGTGACCCAGCACTTTTCATCAATCGTGAGCTTTCGTGGCTGGAGTTTAACCAGCACGTCCTTGATGAGGCGCGCGACACAGACGTACCGCTCTTGGAGCGACTGAAGTTCCTCTCGATCACTCAAACGAACCTCGACGAGTTCTTCATGGTGCGCGTCGCTGGCCTCTTGGAACAGCGCGCCGAGGATGTCCGAGACATCCCGCCTGACGGGATGTCCGCCAGCGAACAGATCGACGCCATCACCGAGCGGGTGTCCTCGATGGTGGATTCCATGAGCCAGACTTTTCTGGATCACGTCATCCCCGGGTTGGCGGCGGAAGGGGTACACCTGACGAAGCCATCGGAACTCGACGTTGGCGAGCAGGGACGGCTACGCCGCTTCTTCGCGGAGCAGGTCTATCCGATCCTCACGCCTCTTGCGCTCGATCCGGGTCACCCGTTTCCTCATGTGCCCAACCGGCGCATCCACCTCATCGTGATGCTTAGTGGCGACGGGGGCGCAGAACCCGCATTCGCCGTGGTCCAAGTGCCTGGGGTTCTTCCCCGGCTCTTGCCGGTGCGACAAGGCGACGACGAGTCCCACTATGTCCTCTTGGATGACGTCATCGCGGACAACGCCGGCGAGCTCTTTCGCGGGTTCGAGCACAAAGGGGCCTGGCCGTTTCGCGTCGTTCGTAACCACGACCTGAGCATCGATGAGGAGGAAGCCGAAGATCTCCTCGAGATGATTCACGAGGAGGTCCGCCGGCGCGATCGCGGCAACGCCGTCGCCCTCGAAGTCAGCTCGCGCTGTCATCCAGAGGCCACAGCGTTCCTCGCCAGCGCGCTCAACGTCGAGGACCGCTTGGTCTACTCCGTCGGCGCCCCGCTCGCGATCAATGAGCTCACTACGCTGGGCTCGTCGCTAAAACACCGACCTGCGCTATGGGATTCAAGCTTTCAGCCGCGCCGCTCGCCCGCATTTGCGACAGGTGATTCGCCCTTCGACGTCATCCGGGAGCGAGACGTCGTCCTTCATCACCCCTATGAGAGCTTTGACCCCGTCGTGGACTTCGTCGAGGCCGCGGCGGCGGATCCGGACGTGTTGGCCATCAAGCAGACGCTCTATCGAACGAGTGGGGACAGCCCCATCGTCAAAGCGCTGATTCGCGCTGCCGAGAACGGGAAACAAGTCGCCGCGCTGGTGGAGATCAAGGCCCGCTTTGACGAGGAGAACAACATTCAGTGGGCGCGCCGTCTTGAGAGTTGCGGCGTTCACGTGGTCTACGGCCTCGTTGGTCTGAAGACCCACTGCAAGGTCGTGCTTGTCGTACGACGCGAGGGAGGGGCGCTCCGCCGTTACGTTCACCTAGGAACGGGAAACTACAACCCGGCGACGGCACGTCTGTACACAGATGTCAGCATGTTCACGGCGCGGCCTGAATTCGGCGAAGACGCGACGGCGCTCTTCAACCTGCTCACGAGCTGCACGCCGCCCCGAGAGTGGAAGCGGCTGATCACGGCACCACTGGGCTTGCACGAGTCGGTGCTTGGAATGATCGAACGCGAAGCGGCTTATGCCCGCGCGGGAAAGCCGGCTCGTATCTTGGCGAAGATGAACTCGTTGCAAGAGGTGGACGTCATACGAGCGCTCTATCGCGCATCTCAAGCGGGGGTTGAGATCGATCTCATCGTTCGCGGGATCTGTTGTTTAAGACCCGGCGTTCCAGGGGTGAGCGAGAACATTCGAGTGCGGAGTATCGTGGACCGTTTTCTCGAGCACAGCCGAGTGTTCTTCTTCGAATCTGGCGGGCGACAGCTTCTCTTTGGGGCGAGCGCCGACTGGATGTCGCGCAACTTTCATCGGCGCGTGGAGGTCATGTTTCCGATCCTGGACGAGGCGGGCAGGCGTCGACTCCTCGACGACCTGTTCGGCGTGGGCCTCTCTGACAACTCGAAAGCCAACGAGCTCAAGAGCGACGGCTCATACGAGCGGGTCATTCCTGACGAGGGCGATGACCTTCGTCGCTCCCAAGCGATGCTCCTGGGGCGTGCAAAGTCAGCCGAGAAGGAAGCGGAGGATCGCGTACGCGCCGAGCGGCCGTTTATCGTTCGACCCGTGCGCCAGCGGCCAACGAAGATTCGCCCGACGATGACACCGCTACGTGACGAAGAGCCGGAAGAAGTTCCGATCTAGAGTTCGGATCTAGAGTTGGCTACTCGCTCTTCTCGTTCTGTTTGCGAACGTGATCGGCGAAACCGCTAGACTGGGGCGCGTCGACCTCGACCTCGGGCTCGGGGAGGTCTGCATCGAGCTCGTCGAGGAAGCGCTTCATGAGTCCGTCCAGCATGAGGTCCTGGTCGGGGACAGGGCTTGGCCCGCTTCGCACACTCTCGTAGCGAGGACGGTATTCTTTGATGAGCTCACGGTACCGAATAATCTTGCGGCCGATGAGCTTGTGGTTCTTTCCGTAGACCGCAAGCAAGGAGGCGACGGACGCGCCGGTGAGAAGCAGCCCGATAGGTCCACCAAGAAATGCGCGGACCAAGAGCGCGACGGCGGTTGCACCCGCGGCGCCGGTCAGCAGCTTTTTGCCGGACTCCAGACTGACAGTCTTGTCGAGAGCAACGGCCCATGAATGGCGCGACGCGAGCATGAGCGCCAAGAAGGTCGCTCTCGAGGATGACTTTCGTTCCCAGCAGCGCTGAATCGAAGCGCGTACAAAGTCGTTGTAGGTCGGGTAGGCGCTTTCGGTGGTCATCGCGCTGAGCATAAGGCTCTTCGCTACGTTCGGCTACCGGGGTGAAGGTCGATGCTTCGATGGCTGCGATGGAGCACCGCCCGGGCGCAGGTCGCGCCGTCACTCACTCGCTCGATCTTGTGTTCGCTCACCAGCCCGCGGCTGCTCTTTCCGACCAATAAAGTACGTACGCGTGCGCGATCGCCGGCGACGAGCCCGCGGAGAAAGGTCACAGACTCGGCCTCTGGCACCAGCTCGCTTGCGTCGATGCCCCGGCCTTGAAGCTCACGCATGAGACCCTCTTCGGCGAAGTCGAGGTACTGCGGGTGGTTGACGTGGCCCAGCGGGTCCATCCAGGTATTCCACACATCGAACTCAAAGCTGAACTCTTGCTCTTCGGCTCCGGCGGGGGTCCAAGCGGGAAGCTCGATGGTTGGACTATCGACGGGCGGAAAGGCGGCGACGAGCTCGGGCGTGCCTCGCGCCGGCTTCATCGAGGCGTCGACGTGAACCCACTCTTGCGTACCCGACGCTAGGGGAAGCTTCTCGCCTTCCACGTCGACACTCAGGCGCACCTCGCGTGTGCTCAAAGTGTCGCGTCGCATTCGGCGGACCCATGTCTCGCCGGCGTATTCTTCGCCGTAGGAAGCTGTCCTGTGGTGGACGACGCTCATGCTTCGCATGACGAACGCGCATCCATGTTCGCGATAGCGCGCCGGCGGCCACCCGTTGATCGTCGACGCGCCAACCGCCAGTTCCTGAAACGCCCGCCACAGGTCCGCGGCGCGCGCATTGTCGTTCGGGTCGAAGGCGTGACGCGGAAGATACGCCTCCGCGTGGTAGCGCGGCACCATGTTCATTCGCGTGTGCAGCGAAACGGACGGGGTCCAGGCATCGAGATGCGAGGTGATTCACCGTCGAGGAATTGCTCGGGAGAGAGTGACGCTGAGCCCTGAGCGCGAAACCAGTCGGCGATGCCTTCACGCATCAAGGGGCCGCTTCTCTCGACGTTGACCTCCACGCCTGGGAGCGACGTAAACACGCTCGTCGTGGCGAGGTAGTCGCTCGTGGCAATGGTGAGCACTCGGCTGTTTGGAATTGGGCGTCCGCGCGCGTCGAGAATCCGAACGTTCATACCTTGCCGTCCACACTGAACCCGCGCTCGCAGCTTTCCAAGGATGAGCGTTCCGCCGCTCGAACCGGCGTTGCTCGCGATGACGGACGCTAGCTGGTCGGCGCGGATACGAACGCTCGCGAAGAGGTTGTCGAAGGGAAATACCTCGTAGAGGGCGCCATAGGTAAGGTCGCCGCCGGGAAAGTCCGCGCGAACACCACCTGCGTTGAGAAGAGCACCATCGGCGTCTGGACGAAGCGCGACGAGTGCATCGGTGAGGAGGTTCCCTGCAGAAGATTCGGACCCGTAGGAGCGGAGAAAGGCTTCATCGAGGGTGGGCCCAAGTTGTTCTGCGAGACGCGCCACCGCTGCGTCGAGGGCGGGCGTAACGACCTCGCGGATGGATTCGTTTTCGACGACGCGGTGGGCCCCATACTCACACGGAGGCTCCTCGCAGAGGTCCGTCGGAGGGTGAAGACGTCGTTCGACGACTCGTCCCTCCTCCAAGCGTAAGTCGACGCGACCAAAGGCGCGGCCCAGGGCCCAAGAGGAGATAATCGCGATGCCGTTGACCTCATGAGCGATGGACTTGTGTGTGTGTCCAGCAACGATCACGTCAACGAGTCCTACAGGGAGCGCGCGGGCCAATCGAAAAATCTCGCTCTCGTTGTCGCACGAGCTCAGGTCCGTCGCGTCCGTGAACTCGCGACATTCTCCGCCGGCGTGCGCGGCAACGATGACAACTTGGGCGCCGGCATCGCGCATCGCCTGCGCCTCTCGCAAGGTTGCGTCTGCAAGAGGTTCGATCTCGAGGCCGGCGACGTTGGACGCAATGGTCGTTCCAAGGGTGTCCTCCGTGGTCAGGCCCAGGACTCCGATCTGAACTCCGGAACGCTCGAACATGACGCGTGGCTCAACGTTGGGCCATTCGATGGGCGTTCCATCTTCGTTTCGAACGTTCGCAGCGAGCACCGCGAAATCAGCTTCTGCGGTGCGAGCCAGAAGTGCACCTCGAGGTTCGTCGCCTTCCGCGATGCAGGTCGCCGACGGCCCGGTGGGACCGTAGTCGAACTCATGATTGCCCACCGTTGCGGCGTCGTATTCCATGGCCCCATAAGCGGCGACGACGGCGACACCCTCGCCGAGATTGGAAGCCAGCGTTCCCTGCCACATATCCCCGGCGTCAACGAGCACCGTGGGACCATCTTCGCGAATGGCGTCGACGTAGCCCGCCAAGAGCGGAAGCCGTTCCATGTGTCCGTGCAAATCGGCTGTACCGACGATGGTAATGGAGTCCGCGGGCGATTCGACGCGCTCCGCGAGCGACGGAACCTCGTCGAGGGGAGTGAGACTTGGCGGTGGTGCGGTTGTGCCGCCACAGCCGAGGGCCAGGGCGATCAAGGAGACCAGGACGCGATGCATGAGCAGACGCCTAGTCGGTTTTGACGAAAAGCGCCACGATCTCTTCGACGCGCTTGGCGCTCACGGGCGAAGCAAGCCCAGCCTCTTTGACGCTTGTGCCGACGATGGCGGCATCGGCGAGGGCCGCGATGGACTTCGCGTTGGTCGCATCCACGCCAGAGCCAACCCAGACCGGACGGCTTCCAGCAGCGGCGCGAACCTGAGCCAGGGCGTCGAGTTCGACGGCCTTGCCCGTACCTTCGCCGGATACGATGACCGCATCTGCGAGGCCGCGGTTGAAGGCTTCTTCCGTCGCTTGGTGATGGCTGATGGGAGCCAAGGGTGACGCGTGTTTGACGAGTATGTCAGCGGTGATGGACACATGCGTCGCGTTGAGCGAGGCGCGATACCGCAGACTCGTCGCGGCTTCGCCCTGAATCAGGCCTTGGTCTGTCACGTAGGCGCCGGTGTGCACATTGATGCGAACAAACGCTGCCCCGGTTGCTGCCGCGATTCCCAACGCGGAGATCGCGTCGTTGCGGAGGCAGTTGACGCCGATGCTAAAGCCTTCGGCGACGAGCTCCGCAACGACCACCGACATCAGGGCCACCTGGTGAGGTGGGAGCCGGCTCGCGGCGTCTCCTTTGGCGAATGGGGCAGAGCCGAAATTCTCCACGACAAGACTTGTCACGCCACCATCTCGGTACGCGTGTGCGTCGCGGCGAGCGGCTGCTCGTGCCTCAGCAAACGTTCCTATGCGTGGGTCGCCGGGGAGAGGCGGTAGGTGGAGGACGCCAATGACGCCGGTTGGCAGAGTCATGCGGGGTCAGCCTCGGGCTCCGCGGCTGGAGCCGCCGATTCTTTTCCGGGAGCGATGAGGATCTCACTCGCGACCTCCGACGACGCGATGCCTCGCGATACGCGCGCGATTTGCTCTTGCAGCGCGTTGACTTGCTCATGCAGGAGCGCGAGCTCTTCGGGGAGCGGACGCATCTTCCCGTCGCGCGTCGCTCGCTCCAGCGCCGTGGCGTCTTCGGCTTCCTGCTGAGCCTCGTCCATGCCGCTGATGATGACACCGATAAAGAGGTTCAAGAAGATCATCGTGCCGACGAGGACGAAGGAGATGAAGAAGAGGGCTCCTCCTACCGGGGTCGCGGATGGCGCCGTACAGAGCGCTTCCATCCCGCCGTAGCCGTAGTTGTCGCAGCCGTACATCTGGATGTACATGAGGTCCGTCCAGTCCTCGAGGGTCACCGCCCGGAAAAGAGATACGAAGGAGATCTCAAGCGTTCCAAAATGAACGGGGTCGTTCTCGCCCCACATGAACACGCTGGCTACGGCGTACACGTAGAAGAGCATGACGAGGAGAATCGACACGTAGCCCATGGAGGGAATGCTCTTGAGCAACGCGCCGACGAGCATCTGAAGTCGGGGAAGCGCGCGAACCAGCTTCAGAACTCGGAGGAGGCGAAGAAGCCTCAGGACCGTCGCGTATTGGGCGGCGAAGGGCATGAACGCGCCGGCTACGATGATGAAGTCAAAGACGTTCCATCCATCATGGAAATAGCGCCAAGGCTTCGAGCCCTGGGCGACCATCTTCAGGATGATCTCGGCGACGAACGTCCAGAGGATGATCTGGTCGAGGACGTGGAGAACCGAGTGGAAGCGTTCGGCTACAGCGGGATAGGTCTCGATGCCAACCAAGACGCCGGCGAAGACGATCACCAGCGTAATGAAGTTTTGAAAAGCGTCGGACTCGGTGAGTTTTTTACAGAACTTGACCATGGTGCATCTCTTACGTTGCGGCGCGCCGGAATCTACCCCCCGTTCGTGCCCAAAAACCGTAGGGACGCGAGGCTAGTGGGGCGCGGCGGCGCTCGTCCAGCGTTTGATCTCGTCCAGCAGCCCTTTCCCTATGGGGGTCGGACGTGCGTGCGCTTCGATCACTGCTGCTCCGTCGGCGTTCGCGCCAATAATCTCTGCCCGGCGGCGAGAAAAAGTCGGGACCTTCGACAGGGGATCTCCGGCTTCGGCGATCTTGTCGTAGAGGTACGCGACGGGGACGAACGCATGAACGGCGAGAAGAACGCCCATAAGCGGACGGGGGTCGGGCCGAACCGGGGACGGGTAGGCCTCGCGTGGGTCGTTCTCGAGGACCGCGTCGAGCTCAAGGAGGGCGTGCAGCTTGGTGTGCGAGAGCTCGTGGATGATGGCCTCGGCCATCATGAGCGGGTCGGGGTGAAGGCTCAGGTAGACGGTGCCGATGGCTTCCCGGTACGTCGCGGATAGATGAGACTCTGGGTCGTAGCCGACGGGGACGAACTGCCGAACAAAGAGCGATGCTTCTCGGCGTATCGCCGGCAGGAAACGCTCGATGAGTGCGAGGGCTTCGCGGAGGGCGGCGACCCAGGTCGCGACGTCCTTTTCGCCGAGGTCGATTTGGTTGCCGCTCTTGTCCGGGTGGGCTTCCACAAGCCGAAGCGGGTTGTTGTCGCCCGTAGCGAGGTAAATGGCGTTCTTTTCGTCTTCGTCGCTAACCCGCGCAAAGAGATTTGACCGAACATCGAGTTCCGACAGCGCGTGCACGCCGGTGGCGCTTTGGCCGAAGAGAGGCGCCAGGAGTAGAGGCACGCGCCGCTGAAGTTGGATATCGGCGTCGATGGCTCCTTGAATATGAAGCTGAAAGAAACTCTGGTTCACCACCTCGGCGACGCAGGTTTCTCGGTCTCCGCTGCCGTTGCGAAGGCATCGAAGGGGCGCTGCTACGGAAGGGCTCCGAAGAAGGCTCGCGATGGCGCCGGGCTTGCCGGGCAAGAAGGAAACGAGTGTCTTGCGAAGCAGTCGGTAGTCCGCAGCAAGATCGGGGGGAAGCCCTTCGAGGCGAAGCTGCTTTAGGTCCTCGAAGAGCCGACGAAGTGCCATCGAGAGGATGGCTCGTCCGGTGGTGGAGTTCCCGGTCGGAATCGTCAGGTCTACCGGGGGACTAGGAACGAAAGACGACACGGGGGAATCGTATCGACTGCCGCGTGCCGGTGCACTCTCTAAGGCGAGGTGAGCGCGAGTTCGATGACCCGTTCGGGGTCGATTCGACTGACGCCGACTTCGATACGAGCGCAACCCTGCGCGCCGCGAACCGTCAAACGAAGCCTGTCCGCGAGTTTCGGCCAGGCAAAGATACACAAGCCCTGCGCAGTGACGCGTTTCTCTTCAATGGAGCGACCCGACGGCAAGTACTGGGCGTGGACCTGGATGGAGTCGACGGGGCGCCCCTTCGCGTCGATGATTCGGAAGAGTGCTGGGTGGACTGGTTCCGCTGGTTTTCGTAGCCACTGAAGAAATCGCTGCATGTGCAACGTAGGTTGCAGACGCGTCGTCGGCATTCATCGCGGTCTACGTTTGTTGGTCGATGAGAAGTTCCACAAGCGGAGGGACCCACTCGCTCGCCGGGCCACGAAGGTGGTGCCCGCGACCCTGAATCGCTTCGGTGAAGCGCCCCTCTGCCGGGTCCACGACCACGACGGGAACGCCGCGCCCCAGGCACGTCGCGGCGATCATCGAGGGGAGATTGGTGGTTCCTTGGCTCCCGACGATGATCAGCGCAGAGGCTCGCCCGGCAGCAAGTTGGGCGCTCTCGAAGCGAAAGTGCTCTTCGTTGTAGGACTCGTCGAACCACAAGACGTGGGGTCGCGCGGGGACACCATTGACGCTGAGCCGCGTCATCTCTTCGTCGGTGAGCGTACGGTCTTTGGTCCAATCGTCGAAGTATGCTGGGACCGGCTGCAGGGTTCGTCCGCCAACAGCTCTCATCCAGTCGACGTTTCCATGAATCGAAAACGTTCGGGCTTGGCTCTGACCCGCGCGCCCATGAAGCCCATCGACGTTTTGCGTGATGAGAAGAAAGCTCTCCCCGAGAGCCGCCTCGGCCTCAACCAACGCGAGGTGAGCGGCGTTCGGGTCCGAAGCGCGGCAGACGGCACGGCGATAGAGGTACCAAGCCCAAACTTCCTTCGGCATTTGCTGAAACGCACGGAAGGTGGCGAGCTCTTCCGGTCGGTAGTTCTTCGACCCCACACGCCAGTATCCCTCGGGGCCTCGGAACGTTGGAATACCGCTCTCGGCGCTGATCCCTGCGCCCGTAAGCCACACGACGGGCCCGAACCCTCGCCTGGCGAAAGCCTCGCAAAGGCTAGTGGGGAGGGTCATCGGGGGACGAGGCGGACCTGAGGTTTTTTGGGGTGACGCCGGTAGAGAATAATAGTCCGACCCACGACCCCGGCGACGTGCGCGCCACAGCGATCGGCCACCTCTGCGGCGAATTCTTTCTTCCCGATCGGAGCGCTCTCGAGCAGCTTGATCTTGATGAGTTCATGGGTCGCGAGCGCTTCATCGACGGCGTCCTTGAGACCGTCCGTGAGACCTTCGTGGCCGACGCGGACCAATGCACTCAGGTGGTGGGCGAGTCCGCGGAGGTGCTTTCGCTGTTTGCCGCTGAGGTCGCCTCGTGGCCGTCGATTGTCGGCGGCCTTATCAACCGGCGCGTCGACTTTGGGGTCGACGAGACCGGCCTCTGCCGTGGCCGTTTCCTCTTCGGTGGGCTCGTTTTCGCTCATGGGCGCAGCTTGCGATGCGATTTACCTCAAGTCCACGCCTTTGAGCGCCCTTTGAGCGCCTCCGAGGCCCATTGTGTATGGTGCCGGCATGAGACGACTGGCCCATGCCTTGACCTCGATTGGCGTCCTCCTCCTCCTCGGTCTCGCGGCATGTGAGGGGGGCGAGAATACGGCGCCGGCCACGGCGCAGGCCGAAGCCGTTTCGGGTTCGGACCCTTTTGCAGTCATCAGCGAAGATGAGCTTCGCGCCCAGATCCAGGCTGCACTTGCTCGGGCTCGCGCGGATGGAAAGAAGGTCCTTCTCGAGTTTGTCGCGGACTGGTGCCACGATTGCAGAGAGGTTGTGCGCGTCGCCTCGAGCGGCCCCGCTGCAGAGGTCCTCGCGAGCGACTACGAGCTCATCTACGTTGAGGTCGGACGCCTCGACCGTCACGTGGAGCTAATTCAGCGTTACCGAGTCGAGAGGATCGCGACGCTGGTCGTGCTTGACGCGCAAGGACAGCGTGTTGCGCAGACCACGCTTGAGCCTTTGTCGAATCATCGTCCGCTCACATCCGACGCTCTCGCCGGCTGGCTGCGTCACCCTATCGACCACTGGCAGAACCCCGGCGTCGACACGAGGGAGGACCACCCGCCTGTCTTCCCTGCTGAAATCGTCGAGCCCGCCTCCGACGGCTGACACCGCCATTAAAAAAAGCCCTGACCCGAGGGTCAGAGCTCTTCAAGGAACGGTGGTAGGATTGGAAGAGAACTTGGTTTAGTTGGCCATGACGAAGGAGCCGCGGCTTGCGGATCCATCTTCAAAGGATGCGGTGTAAAAGAGCTCGACGGTTCCCTCTTCAGGACCCTCTTCGACGGTGATCTCAACCTCGTCGGCGCCGCGGTCGTATTCCCAAACGTTGTCGCTCGGGCCGGCGCAGCCAACCATGGAGAAGTAGAGGCCTTGGGGGGCGTCGTAGTTGTAGTCGCGTGAGTTTGAGCGGTAGGTCTGGCCGACTTCAAGGGCGTCGAGGCCACCTTCAATGTTGAGCGCGTTCATGAGAACTCCGCTTTCGCCTCGAACACGAATGTCGATGTTGACCCAGTCGCCGGAGCCATAGGCGTTCGCGACGTAGCCTTCGCCGTTGGCGGAGAAGCTCCCGAGACGGCCTTCGAGCTGAGGCTGCGTCACGTCGAGCTCGTTGTTGACCTCGTAAGGTGTGGGCTCCCATGGGGCGATGGGCTCGTCGATGGATCCGCCGCCGCTCCCGAGGTCCATGTAGCAACCAGGAATCGCGAGGGAACAGAGCAGGGCCAGGGCAAGTTTCGTCTTCATCGGTGTGTCCTCCAGGGGAGCGGCCGGAAAGCCGCATATTCCCTCAGAAGCTTAGCATTCTTCGTGCCAGCCCAAAAAGACCAGGATATGGGACGGTACTGCGTCCGATGTGGCCAATGCTTCACACCAAAGCGTGCCATCTGGCACATGCCCACTTGGGGGGGGGAGGAACGTCTAGCTCCGAAGCCAGCTGCCAAGCTGCAAGCCGTCTTCGTGGATCGAGTCGATGACGCCGGGGAGTTTGCCCATATGAAGGTAGCCATGCGTCCAGCCGCTGTGCTCGACGAGCTGTACGTTCACGCCTGCATCCTCGAGGAGTCTAGCGTACTCCCGGCCCTCATCGCGCAAGGGGTCGAACCCGGCGACGACGACGCGGGTGTTCGGGGAGAGACCCCGCTCCGGGCTAAAGGCGGGCGAGAGGCGAGGGTCCGTACGGGCGATGCCTTCGGCGTAGTGCGACATGAAGAAGCGGATGTCCTCGCCCTCCAGCCCAAGTCCATCAGCGAAGAGCTCCTTCGAGCGCGTGAGTTTGGAAGAGTCCGTAGCGGGGTAGTAGAGCAGCTGGGCTTTCAAGTTGGCGCCAGGCGAGATGACCGCCGCGAGGTTGCCGCCGGCGCTGTCTCCCGCGACCGCGCATCGTTCCGCGTCCAGAGCAAACTCCTGTGGTCGTTCACGGAGCGCGTTGAGCACCGCTTTGCCGTCATCGATGGCCGCTGGCAGCGGATGCTCGGGGGCGAGACGGTAGTCCAAGGACACGACGGCAGCGCCACTTGCGAAACACAGGCGCCTGCAAACGGTGTCGTGCGTGTCGAGGTCACCGATGACAAAACCGCCGCCATGAAAATAGAGCGTAAAGGGCAGTGCGCGCTTGAAGCTCTCGGGATGGTAGACGCGAACGCCGAGTTCGCGATCGCCGAGGGAGAGCACGGCATCACGGACGCTGAGAGGCGCCGTCGGCACCGAGTCACCGGTTCGTGCGATGGTTCGGTAGTGCTTGCGCGACGAGTCGACGCCGCCGGCACGAAGGGGTGGACTTCCACTCGCTTGGCTCATCTTCATCAGGAGCTGGATGCGAGGATCCAGAATGCGTTCACCGTCCTTCTTCGGCGCGCCTGCGAGGACGCGGGCCATGCCTCCGGGCATTTGCAGAATGGTCTGGGCGGCGGCGCGTTGAATCCGTTGTTCGAGGGTCACGGACAAGATTCTAGGGCGAAGGTCCAGTCGCGGCACCTCCTTGCAAAAGAAAAGCGGCGCCCGCAGAGCAGGCGCCGCTTGGTTCTTTCGCTCGCTTCTAGATTTCAGGTTCGTCGAGGCGCTCACAGGTACGGACGTTCACGCACTCCCAGCATCCTCCGGATGCGACGGCGACGCCCTCGGGCCCACACTCCGGCGCGATGGCGTCGCAGATGACTTCGCCTTCACCGGGACATCCGTGCGGCAAGCATCCGGAAACGCAGTCTTCGCACACTTCGCAGGAACCACGTGCACAGCTGTCACAGTAGTTGCCAATGCCGCACTCGAGGTCGCTCTCGCAGGTCGGAGGAGGAGAACAACCAGCGTGGGCCGCTTCGCAGTCGGCGCGTCCGACGTGAAGGGTATCGCAGGCGCCGATGCACTCGCATCCCGACACCTCGTTGCACGAGAAACCGTTCCACGCGAAGCCGAAGAGAATGCCGCATTCGCCTTCACCTTGAGCATGGTCGACGTCGCAGTCGCCAGGAGGCTCCGTGCACATCCCGTAGGCAGCTTCGCAGCTCGCCACGTCGCCGAAGGTGTCGTCGCAGCCGGCGCCTACGCAATCACAACCTGTGTCGCCTACGCACTCGGATCCGTTCCACCAGAAGCGCAGACCGGGCTCGCAGCCCCCTTCGAAGCGCACATCCTGAGCATCACAGGGGCCAGGCGGCGGACAGTCGATGGCTGGACACTCGCCGCCTGGGCCGCTGCAGATCTCTTCACCGTTACAGCCTGCGCAGCACGTGAGTGAATCAGCGCTGCAGGCCTCGCCTCCGCAAATCGGGCCCGTGCAGGACACGGGGGGACATTCGCCGCCTGGGCCGCTGCAGGAGCTTTGTTCGCCAGGGCAGCCACCACAACATACGGCCGTGTCCGCGCAAACGTTGCCATCGCAAACAACGGGCTGAGTGCACTCGATGGTCGTGCACGACTCGCCTGGTTGAACACAGGTACCGCAACTTGCATTACAGCAGACGGTGCCTTGACGACATGTGTTGGCGCCACAAGCGACCCCTGAGCCTGCGTCGATGGAGCCTGCGTCCACGCCTTGACCGGAGTCTGCGCCTCCGCCGTCACCGCCAATGATGATGTTGCTCTCTGTGCAGCCGACGATGGGCGCGAGGGCGATAAGGAAAAAGAAAAGTAGGTTTCGCATTAGTATTGTCTCCCTGGCGAACGACGCCTTCCTTCAGTGAGTGGCCGCGTCGGCTGCAATCCATCACAAGAAAATGAAAAAGTCAGTCACAGCCACTGCGAACGCGATGAGCGAGCGGCGATGAGGCGTGATCGCGGAGAAACGCGCGTTGAGCGCTCGTCGCTTCCGCGGCGCGAGCCGCGTCACAGAGCACGAAGACACGCGTGCCGTCACGCTCCGCCGCCAATCGGCCGGCCGGGAACCGGCGATTGTGTTCCGCGAGCTGCCGCAGGGCTTCGTCGAAGTTGCCTTGGACGCGTGCGCGTTGAGCAGCTCGGAGCAGGCCTAGTTCGTCGCTGAGCGACATCGCGGATGGCGCCTCGTCGAGGGCCACGGGCGGGGCTACCTGAGGCGGACTCCGTCGCGTGCTCGCGCTCGGGCGTGGAACAGTCGCAGGCGTGGGCGTCAAAGCCTCGGCGATGGGTGTCACGTCAGTCGGACTCGGAACCGGGACCGACTCAACTGTAGGTTCGGCGACCGGAAGAGCTGGAGCGCTCGGGGGGCTCGGCTCAGCGGCTTCGGCTCTTTGCGCGCGTCGAGTGGCCGAAGAGCTCGTCCGCGCGTCCGCTTCATCGGGGCCCGTGAAAGACAGCGCACCCGCGCCGGCCACGGTGACAAGGCCGACGACCATGAGGGCTTTTAGCCCCAGTCCACCGGTCGCGAGAGCCGCGCCACTCGCCGCGGCGCTCGCGCTCCCCGCGCTTGCCGCCACACCGGCAGCACTCGTCGCAGCAAGTGCGACGGCAACACCTTTACGGACACGTTTGCGGTCGGCGTCGCTGGGCGAAATGTCGCCTTCGGAGGTGGCGAGCGACAAGAAGTCCTGAGCTTCCGAGGAGAGTTTGTCGTTCATCGTTTTGTGCCTTCGTGAAGCCGGCGGTGTTGGGAGGCGGCCTTTTCAAAAGCCGTTCTTGCAAGGCGTAGTCGCGAATACACAGTGTTCAACTTCACGCCGCTCGCAGAGACGAACTCAGGTGCGCTCATTTGTTCGACCTCGATGGCGACGAACACTTCGCGTTGTTCGTCCGGCAGCGTCTCTAGAAAGTGTTGGAGAACCGCCGCTGCTTCTCGCGCAGCGGTCATCGCGTGCGGACCATCTGCGGTCTCGGTGCGGAGAGTGCCGCACTCAGACAGTTCCGCTTCCGGGCGTCGACGCTGGGAGCGTCGGTGGTCGCTAACGACGCGACGCGCGATCCCAAAGAGCCAGGAGCGCATGGTGGAGCGGCCTTCGAAACTAGAGAGCTTTCGATAAGCGATGATGAACGTATCTTGGACGACGTCGTCGGTGGCCGGTGGATGAACACCAAGACGCCGAACACTGCGCCAGACGAAATCGAAATGCTCGGCGTAGACTTCGTCGAAACCGGGCGCTGCCGCAGCGGGCTCCTTATACGCGCTGAGTCTTTCGGCGGAGGCCATCATCAACTCTCAGTGGCCGCAGTTCCGCTCATCCGTCACAAAAAGTGTAACCCAAGCGCGAATTCAGCGCGTCCCACCAGGGAAGCCGTCCGGTGGACCCCTAGCGGGCCGCGGAACGCGTAGAGTGGACGGTTGAGCGGAACGCGGATGTCCCCACGAAAGCCCAATGAAATCGGGCCAATACGAATAGCCAAGGCTGCTTCGGCGCCTAGCGCTGCCCAAAGCGAGTACCCCGTTTGAGGACCCTCGACGTCTCGGCCGCGGCCGCCCATGACGCCAAGCTCCACCACGCCGCGAAGGTCCATCATTAGGAGTCCGTAACGAAGATGAAGTCCTGGAGTCGCCCGAAGCGCGCCGAGAGCGAAGCGTCCACTGGCCTCCACGGCGGTGGACTCGTCTTGGGGCAGAACGGCGAGGGCATGAATTCCCAGACCAAACCTGCGGCGCTGGTGAAACACGCCCACGGACAAGACGGGGCTTGGCGCCGGGAGGGCGCCGAAATCGACACCAGCGCGCGCGGCGACTCCCCAGTGGGAGCGTTCGATGACCTCTCGGGTGGGACGATTCGTCTGGATTTGCGCGTCCGGGTCGCTTCTTTCGCGGGCTGAACCGGCCTCCGGCGCTTGTTCCTCCGGCGCTTGTTCGCCGGGTACTTCCTGTGCTTCCAGCGCCGGTCCGTCCGGCGCTTGAGGTAGCCCCAGCTCCGCTGCGTTTTCGACGTTGCGTGGGCTTTGCGTGGGTGGAGTGTCTGACCCCAACTCTGTCACGGGTGCGTGCCCGCCTGGGTCGTTCTCTTCTTCGAGGGGCTCTGGTATCGCCAAGGCGGCGTCGGGGTCGACGGCCAAAACGATGAGCAAGGCGACGGCACCGCGCAACTCTTCGCAGCTCCCCGCTTCGAAGGTGCGCTCACCCAGGACCGCCTCGTCATCTTCGAGGCGAACGACGGCGCCCCAGGCTTCTGCATGTGTGACCGTCACAGAGGCGCGGATCGTCGCGTCACCTCCGCCGGGAAGAAGACGGGCGATCTCCGATTCGACGACCGCCGCCTCGGCGCAGTCAGGAGGGCCTGCCCATTCGATGGAAATATCAGCGTGAGCGCACGGGACGGCGGACAGCAGCGCCGCTCCAAAGGCGCATATCGCAGCGTTCATCGCTCCTCTCGACTTTGGCCCGTGCCTTGTCACACCACAGGCGTACGCTTCTCCGCATGGATTCGCACGCCGACGCAGCCTTCATCCGCAAGACCATCCACGAAGATGAGGGGCTCCAGTCCATACAGCGGGACGTTGAGCATCATCTCGCGTCCCAAGGGTTCGACGCCGGTCATGACCTCGCGCACTCCCTTCGTGTGGCGGTTTGGACATTGAGGCTCGCGCCGACGGTCGCTCCGAGAGAAGGAATCGCGGCGGCGCTCCTTCACGACGTCATCAACTTGCCGAAGAATCACCCTGAGCGCTCGACGGCGTCCGCTCGTTCGGCGGACTACGC
The DNA here is from genome assembly GCA_045106895.1 of Polyangiales bacterium. Classification (GTDB taxonomy): domain Bacteria; phylum Myxococcota_A; class Polyangia; order Polyangiales; family Houyiibacteriaceae; genus JBCCRV01. The sequence continues at coordinate 24,411 of JBGCFM010000086.1, forward strand.
GCGCCGCTGTCTCCCCGCCGCCGGATTCGGCAACGAGGCCATCGAGCGGATCGCCGACGCCGTTGAGGAGCACTCTTATAGTCGTGGTCTCACGCCGACGTCGGACCTCGGCCGTGCGCTTCAGGACGCCGATCGGCTGGAGACCCTTGGGAGCATTGGGCTGATGCGTGTGTTCTCCACCGGCACACGTATGGGCGCTCGCTACTTTCATCCAGCCGACCCCTGGGCCGATGAGCGCGAGCTGGACGACCTCAAGTTTTCCATCGACCACTTCGCGACCAAGCTTCTCCGTCTGCCGGCGACGATGAATACGGAAGGCGGCAAGAAAGAAGGCGAGCGTCGTGCGGAAAGGCTTCGCCGCTTTGTCGTCGACTTGGCCGAAGAGCTCGCCATCGAGCCGCCGGAGTGGCTGTAGTCCGTTCGAGCCCTGCCTACTTTGAGCGCTGTGCCTACTTTGAGCGCTGTGTCTACTTTGAGCGCTATGTCTACTTTGAGCGCTGTGTCTACTTTGAGCGCTGTGCCAGTGCTTTGAGGACCTTGTTGAGTTCCTTGGCGTTGACGCTTACTCGCGTGGGCATCCCGCCGTCGAGCCCAAGGATTGAGAGCAGGTCGATGCCGGAATCAAAGCGCGCGGCGACGGTGACGGTGGTGTCGTCGTGCACCAGCGAGATCGGCGCGAGCTCTTGCCCAAGCAAGAGCAGGTGCGTCTTCTCGTAAGGACCTTCGCGACGCCGGGCATCGCAGACCGCGACGTCCCCTTCGATGTGGTAGCGAGTCGCGAGGCGCGAAGACTCGCGTTCCTTCGCCACGACGGCGCGTGCGGCTCTCTCGAACTCCTTGGCCATGCCAACGTCTTCTGCTCCGTCCACGAGGTAGCGAATCATGAGGCCCTTGAGGCCTTCGTCGCGCGGGTTTCCTCGAAGAGCGCGGTCGAGAAGGATGCCGCGGGGAGATGGAGTCCCGAGGCGGGTGTCGACGGCGTGAGCGTCCGCGTCAGCGCCTTCGTAGGGTTCGTGGCCACCGCGAATCCACTTGGCGGCGGCGCAAAGGCCATCGAAGTCGACGTGGCAGCAGACTGTGTCGACGGGGCCCGCGGCTTCGACCATCGCTGGGGTGATGATCTGGGGACACGCCCCGTGTTCAGCTTTGGTGTGGAGCACGAAGCGCGGGTCGTCGGCGTATTCGACGTGGCGCTCGTGGTCATGGTGGTCGACCCAGAGCGCCAGTCGCTCGCCGAGCCCATTGATGAAGGGCAGGGTGGTCTTCTCAAAAGACGCTCCGCCGGCTTTGGAGGCGAAGGCTACGTCTAGAACGACGACGCGTCCCTCCAGCGTTGAAGCCCGGGGCAATTTTCGAGGAGTGCCATAGGCGATGGAGGGGAAAGCCACGGAAGATCATGACGCTTTCGCAGAGGAGGGCAAGGCTTGGTGTTTCTGCGCCAGGTGACTCTTGTGTGAAGTCCAACAGTCTCGGCCGGCGCGACGCTTGCACCAAGGTCGTCCCGCCACTAACATTCCTAGATGTCGCTACCACTTAGTTTTTTCCAGCGTTTGCCCAAGACCGACCTCCACGTCCATCTTGACGGCTCGCTGAGGCTTTCCACCATTCTCGACATCGCTGACAACGATGGAATCGAGCTTCCGGCGAAGGACGCCGCCGGCTTGTCCAAGGCGATGAACCTTGGCCAGAACACGGGCTCCCTTGTCGAGTACCTCAAGGCCTTCGACACGACGCTGAAGGTTCTTCAGACGGAAGACTCCCTGAAGCGAGCCGCGTACGAACTCGCCGAGGACGCCGCCAAAGAGAACGTCCGCTACATGGAGGTCCGCTACTCGCCGATGCTTCATACAAACGACGGTCTCCGCGTCACGGCCGTCGTCGAGGCTGTTCTCGATGGACTTCGCGAAGCGCAGCAGGACCACGGGATCATCTCGAACATCATCGTTTGCGGCATCCGCAACATCTCGCCGGAGAGCTCCTACGAGATGGCCCAGCTCGCCGTCGCATACAAGAACCGTGGCGTTATCGGTTTCGACCTCGCTGGCGCGGAGTACGACCACCCGGCGAAGCACCACCTCGAGGCGTTCCAGCTCGTCCGCGACAACAATATCTGGGTCACGATTCACGCTGGCGAAGCCTATGGACCTGAGTCGATTCACCAGGCCATCCACGTGTGCGGCGCGCACCGAATCGGCCACGGCTGCCGACTTCGCGAAGACGGCGACCTTCTCCACTACGTCAACGACACACGTATCGCCCTAGAGTGCTGCCCCTCGTCGAACGTTCAGACCGGCGCCGTCCGCGACCTTGCGAGCCATCCTCTGAAGTTCTTCAAGGACCTTGGCCTTCGCGTCACCATCAACACGGACAACCGTCTCGTGACGGACACCACTGTGTCCAAGGAGCTCTGGCTCGCTCACACGCAGATGAACTTGAACCTGGACGAGATCATCAAGATCATCACGAGTGGTTTCAAGTCGGCGTTCTTGCCGTTCCACATTCGTCAGCAGCTTCTTCGCAAGGCCGTCGCCGAGCTTGAGCAGTACGCGGTGGAGGGGGCTCGCTTGCAAGACCCTGCTCTCGAAGCCGCTAGCGACGACACCACCGTTCAGGCTTAGTACGCCGCGTGTTTGACGCGCACGTACACCTGGATTTCCTCCCCGCCGCCGAAGCCGCCGAATACGTTCGGCGCGCGCGCGGCGCCGGAGTGAGCGGGTTCGCGATACCAGGCGTCTCTCCCGGCCAGTGGGCAAACGCCCGCGACCTCGCCGCTCAGACCCAGGGCTCAGACTGGGGCTGCGGTATTCATCCTGAGTATGCGACTGCGAGCTCCGCGGATGACGCGTCAGGGCTCGTGCAGTTCGCCAAAGAGCATCGGCCCGCCTTCATTGGGGAGACCGGCCTCGATGCGCGGCTTGAAGCGGAGTTTCCTAGCGACGCACAAGAAGAGCTCTTCATGTCTCATGTCGCCCTCGCCGAAGCTCTCGAACTGCCCCTCGTCGTCCACTCCGTACGGCGCCACGCGCGTGTCCTGCAACTTCTTGAGGGGCGTGATGTGCGGGGGATGGTCCACGGCTTCATCGGGAGCCCGGAGACGGCGGCGCGTTTCTTTGCGCGTGGGTGGATGCTCTCGGCCGGCAAAGGCGCCATGCGTTCGCCAAAAACCAAACGTGCGTTTGCGAGCGCGCCGCTCCACCAGGTCCTCGTCGAGAGCGACGAACCCGGTGAAAACAGCGACGTGCCAGAGGTCACGAAGTGGCTCAGCCAGCAGCGAGGCTTAGCGCTTCGAAGCGTGGCCGCGCAGATTCATACGAACGCAGAAGTCTTGTTTACGAGCGGCCGGTAGCAGGAACGTTCGTGACCGAGCGCCGCGGAGAAAGCTGGCAAGATGACCCTCACCGGTTATCGTAGGTATCTTGAGAACGTACACTTGGGATTCCTGACAAAGCTAACGGGCCGATACTCCGCACCGACCGGCGCGTCCGCTTCCAATGAAGAGATCGACTCGCTTGCCACGCGATTGGGCGTCCACGTCTGCGAGCCTCTACGAGAGTTCTTTGTGTGGCTCGGGCATGATGTAGATGGCCTCTTTCGTGGAACGGAGTGTTTGCTCGACCATTTCAAAGAGAACGTGGCGTGGCTACCTGAGCTGTTCGCAGAAATGAACGTGCCCTTTGACTCAACCGGCAAGCCTGTCTGTTTTTATTGTCACCAGGGGTACATTGCGTACTGGTATCACTCCGATCCAGGGGTCTTAGATCCCAGGTGCTGGACGATTGCGGATGATGGTGTTCATGCATCTCCCACCCTGGCCGGTACAGTTTCCGAAGTTCTATCGCGGGAGGTCATCTGTCGAGTGAACCTCGCAGCGAAGTAGCCTAGAACGGACTCGTGGCCGACTACTCCGATGTCGAGGTCCCGGAGCTCTTCGGACAGTCTCGCGGCGCTCTCGTTTGTTGACAAGTCGCACGACACAACCCGCGTGAGGACGGAGTGCTCGGCGCAGTTTCTGGGACACGGCTTCAAGCCGCGCTCGGCTTCGAGCGGCGAGGACAACGTTGAGGCCCTCTTTCGCCAGTTGCTCCGCGAACGCGTAGCCAATCCCCGATGAGGCACCTGTGACGAGGGCCCAAGGCCCATGGATCGTTTGTTTCATAAACAGTCTCCGCTGAAGAAGGGCGTGGGCTAGGGCTCGAGAGGCTTGATGTCGCCGTCGCCAAGGTCAGCTCTAGGCCGCAGCGACCGCAGGGGAACTTCGTCGAAGCGCCAGTCCCAAAGAACCATGCGGTGCATGAAACGGGTGTCGTGGGAGTCGCGGAGACGTGGCGTGACGGACATTCGCGATGGGACGAGCACGCCGCCGACGCGCTGGTGACGTGTGTAGGTGGAGGTGCCGCGGACAAAACGAAACTGCTCACGCACGGTGTACACGACGGCGCTTTGAACGAAGGTTTCGGCGTCGATGTAGACCACGAATTGGTCGTGGTCGGCGCTGGGCTCGTTGGACCAGCTGGCGTACACCTTATGGTGCATGCGGCCGAAGCGCTCTTCTTCGCCGAGGTAGGCAACGACGGGCACGTCGCGCAATCGAAACGGAAGCTCGAGCAGAAACGCGACGGCGGGGACCATAAAGTAGGCGTCGTCGTCTTGGTCGTCCTCTTCGTGGAAGGTCCGGCGTCCCGCGCTATTGCCGTCATAGGTTCGCCAGTTCTGAAGCCCGAGAACTTCACCAGCGCGCTCCCCGGTTTCGAAGACATAGGCGCCGTCGAAGCCCCCGTTCGTCCATTGGAACTGCATCCGATCTTCGACGTCCCATCCAGGGTGCACGCCCATCATCGTGGCCATCACGCTGTCCCAATCGTCTCGCAACGTGACCGCCGTGGTCTCGTAGCGCTGCCAGGCGGCGTACCCGTGGACGTCAGCGCTTCGATGAAGAAGAGCGCGTCCGCGCGCGGCGGATTCTTGGGAGATACCTCCGCGGAGTTCCGAAGGACGAAGGTCGCGAAGACATCCGCTGAGCGTAAGAGCCAACAAGACTCCGAGTTTCCAGTTCATGGAGTCGACTCTGTGTCTCAGAGTCTTTCTTGATTAGTGGTAAAATACTGCGAACACATTCTCTGATAGTGAGATAATGAGGCATGAAAACAGAGAGTCTCGAGGAGCTTCGGGTGTTCGTCCAGGTCGTAGAGAGCATGAGCCTCACCGCCGCCGGGCGCGTCGTCGGCATGTCGACGAACACCGTGAGTCGGCGTCTCGCGCGTCTCGAAGAGCGCTTAGAGGTTTCGCTTCTCCAGCGAACAACACGCTCCCTCGGGCTCACGACGGAAGGGCGGCGATTCTACGAAAGTGCCGTTGGCATCCTTGAGGCGGTTCGCGCGGCGGAGGACGCCTTGGGACCGCTTCGGCCGTTCGAGGGAATCCTCCGAATTGCGCTCCCTACGCTCTTGGCGGACCTCGTCGCCGACGACCTCGCGGACTTCTGCGCAACGTACCCGCGGCTCTCCGTCGAACTTCTTGTTCGCGATTCAGCGCCTTCGATGGTGGAAGAGGGCATCGACCTGGCCTTTACCGTCGAGGCAAATATAGATCCATCTGTCGTCGAGCAGAACGCGGGTTCGCTCGGTGGCCACGTGGTGGCGTCGCCTGCCTACTTGGATCGCGAGGGCCGACCGTTGGATGTCGCGGAACTATCGAAGCATCGTTGTCTTCGTTTCCTTGGTCCGATCCCCGAGTCCGCCTGGGACCTCACGCGCGACGGGGTGCTTCATCGGGTGCCCGTGACGGGGACCTTCGCTGCGACGAGCAGCCGTGTCCTCGTTCGCGCGTGTGTGCTCGGTCTCGGAATCGGAATCGTGCCCACGGGAATCGCGCGCCCCCTCGAAGAGAGCGGCGCGCTAGAGCGCGTTCTGCCGACGTGGGAGACGAGGCGCTATGAACTAAGTGCGCGCTACCCTCCGAGCCGACGCGGTTCGGAAGTGATCCACGAAGTGATCCGGCTCGTCCGAGAGCGGATGGCGGAGCCTTCAATCAGCGGTTCTTAGAGGACGCCGCGGCGTGCTTGGTCGCGCTCGATGCTGCGGAAAAGGGCACCGAAGTTCCCTTCACCAAAGGCGAGATGGTTCTCGCGCTGGATCATCTCGATGAAGATGGGCCCGATGAGATTCCGCGTGAAAATCTGAAGCAGGTAACCCTCTTCGTCACCATCGACGAGCACCTGGTTCTTCTTGATGCGGGCGGGATCTTCACGGACACCGGGGACCCGGTCGAAGACGTTCGCGTAGTACTCGTCGTCGATGTCGAGAGTCTGGATCCGTGAGTCGCTGAGGCTTTCGAGGCTGGAGAGAAGGTCGCGACTGAGGAACGCGATGTGCTGGACGCCGGGGCCCTTGTACTCGCGAAGGTACTCGTTGATCTGGGACTTCTCTTCGTTGCCCTCATTGATTGGAATGCAGAAGCTGCCATCCGGCGAGCGAAGCGCGTAGCTCGTGAGGCCGGTCTTCGCGCCCTTGATGTCGAAGTAGCGAACCTCGGTGAAGCCGAAGACGTTTTTGTAGAAGTCCGCCCAGTGCTGCATCGTTCCCTTCTCAACGTTGTTCGTGAGGTGGTCGACGAGGAGGAACCCCTTCTCTTCGACGACGTCTGGGTCATCGACGGAAAGGAACGCTGTGCGGTGAGTGCCTACCCAGTGCTTGCCCGCCTTGGCGGCGGTCTCAACGAAGTAGATGAGCGAGTCGCCGATGCCGTAGATGGCCGGGCAGCCGTAGATGCTCTCTCCTTCATAGGCCTTGGCGCCGCGCTCGACGGCGATGCGGTGTGCTTCCTTTGCGTCTTCAACCTTCCAGCCCATGGCAGGAAGACTTGGACCGTGCGCCTTGGCGAACTCGCCGGAGAAGCCATTAGGCTCACGATTGACGAGAAACTCGATCTCGTTCTGTTCGTAGCGATGAATGTCGAGGGTCTGGTGGCGCTCCGTGCGAGAGAAGCCAAACGCCAAAAAGAGCTCATGGAGTGCCTGGGAATCAGGCCCGGCAAACTCCAGAAAGGCGATGCCGCGGAGGCCACAAGGGTTTGTTTCGGCAGTTGTCTCGGTGCTCATCAAAACACCCTACGGATGCCACTTGTTCAATGCCAATAGAATACTTCGTGGAAGTCGTTCATAATATTAGAACAAGATGCTTTCCCTCGACCAACTCCGTGTTTTTGACGCGATCGACGAGCACGGCTCGTTCACCGCCGCCGCCAAAGAGCTCCGTCGTGCGACCAGCGCTCTGAGCTATTCGGTGCGAACCCTTGAAGAGAGCCTGGGGCTTACGCTCTTCGACCGATCGCAGCACCGAGCGACGTTGACGGCGGAGGGGCGGCTGCTCGTGGCCGAAGCACGAAAAGTGCTCGAGCGAAGCGCGGAGTTTGAGCGGGCGGCTTCCCGGCTCAGGGAAGGCTGGGAGCCCCGCCTTGTCTTCGTGGTCGATGGCCTCGTGCCGCTGGGCCCCATCATGCGCGCTGTGCGTTCGTTCAAAGAGCTTGGCGCCGTGACGCGCCTCGAAGTTCACGTGGAGAGCGTTCAGCAAGTGCGCCGACGCTTCTACGAACTCGATGCGAACTTCATGCTGAGTCTCGACCGGGTGGATGACGCAAGTGAGCGCGCGTTGCCAACACCACCGATGGAGCTGCTCCTGGTCGCGGAGGCCTCCCATCCGCTCGTGGAGGAGCAGCGGCGAGTGGCGCGCGACGAGCTCGCTCAGCACATTCAGGTGCGCGCGTCGGACTCCGTTGTACCGGGGCATCTGAGCGAGAGTGCGTTCACCTTCTCCGACGTCCGAGCCCAGCGTGAAGCTGTCTTAAGCGGCGTCGGTTTTGGCTGGCTGCCGCGTCACCTGATCCAAGACCAGATCCGCGCAGGCCAGCTCTCCATCGTCACCTTCGAGGAGGGCTTCCGGCTGCGGCGGATACCCCGCATTATCTACCGTCGTGACCGTCCACCGGGACGTGCGGGCACCGCGTTTATCGATGACGTTCGTGCCGAGATCGATCTCCTCGTCCGTGGTCCACGTCGGCGCGAGCGTTAGGGTGTTCCACTAAGGGCGATGCGACTGCCAGTACATATACGCGGGCGAAAACGTGTCCTCTTCCGCCGCCGGAAGCGACGAGGATGTCGGAACGACGTCGCCCGCCGGCTCCCGCTATCTTCGGTACAGACCAAAAATAGAAAGAGCGCCGCGCGAAGGGGTCTGTTTCCCCAACGCTTGCGGCGCCGCTTCTTGTTCCCCAACTCTCGCTAGCGAATCGCGCGAATGCTGAAGGGGTAGGTCACATCGAAGGTTGTTCGCTGAAAGCGTGGGAAACGGGCCGTACGAACGACTCGCTCCATGCACGCTCCTTGGGGAGTGCCACCGAAGGGGCTGCCGCCGATATTTGCGCTGACGACCTGACCGTCGTTGTTCACACGAATGCGTGCCGTCGCCATGCCCTCTTGGTCCGCGGCGCACTGGCGCATGCGAGGCATGAGTCCGCCGAGCGCGCGGGTTACGGCGGCGCGGGAAGGCGTCTCGGGAAGCGAACTACGGTCCTCCATGGCCGGGGCCATCGTGGCCTCCGTCATGGTGCCGCCAGCGGTCGGCGTCCCACCAAGGGCACGCGTGAGGAGGTCGTCCATGTCATCCATGGACGTTGACTGCTCCATGGTGGGCTCTTCGGCGGTTTCCGCTTCCATCGAAGGGGTCTCCGCCTCCGCCGTAGGCTCCGCCTCCATCGCCGTGGCCTCCGGGGTATCCGTGCTTGCGGCAGTCGTCGTCGCCATCGAGGTTCCGCGGCGACGTGCCCGCGGCTCGTCGCTTGTGGCAGCGGGCACAGCTTCAGGGGTGACTTCGGTCTCCCCAGGTTCGACAGCCTCGACGGCCTCCGCCTCTCCGGCTGGATTCTCATCCGACGCGGCTTCGACGACTTCATCCGTGCTCTCGGGCTCAGCTGCCTCGTCCGGAGTTGTCCCTCCGGCGGGCTCTGGCTCTTCTCGAGCCGCCGTCGCGGACGGTGGGTAGAGCGCGGCTTGCTCTTCAGGTTCGGGACTCTGCGTCAGCGCAAAGGCCACGCCGCCGATGCCGAGCAGCGCGATGAGTCCGATGAGCATCTTGCCGGACCCGCCGGATTGAGGCTCCTCCACCGGCGCGACTGGCGCGACGGCTGCGACGGCCTTCTTTTCTTCTTTGGCCTCCTCTTTGGGCTCTGCGCTTTTGCCGGACGACTTGCCCTTGGACTTGCCTTTTCCTTTGCCCTTTCCGGAGGACTTGCTCTTGGACTTGCCTTTGCCGGACGACTTGCCCTTGGAGGATTTCGCTTCCGAGCCTTTGGCGGAATCGGCGCTTGTTGCGGCTGCACCGCTCGCCATCGACACGCGACTGTCGTCATCGTCCTCGTCGTCGCTGGACTCATCGCTGGCAGGCGGCGCCATCGAGGCAGTGAGCGCCTTGAGATCGAGTGGGCCGTCGTCGTCGTCGTCGTCGTCGTCGTGCTCCTGGGTGGGGGGCAAGGACGGACGTGCGAGAGCCGCAAGCTGGTCGGCGTCAAACGCGGTGTCTTCTTCGGTACGATCTTCGCTCACGTGTTTTCCTGTCTCACGGAAGGGGGGAGCTGGCGCTCCGGGGGCGCTTTCCTAGCACGGCCTGTGAGCTTGCGCCCGGCGGCTGGCCTAGGGGCCCTAAGGCCAGGTTTTGAAGGTGTTCGCATCATGCTCTTGGACACCGCATCTTCCCTCGTCTTGGGTGCCAAAGTCACAAAAGACGCTATATCGGCTTTATGGCACTGCCTCTCATCGATTCCAGCGCTGCGCCCGCGGCCGAAGAGCGTCGTTACCGAACCCATCGGCGATTTGACCGTGCCGCCCGGCTCTTTGGCGAGCCGGCGCTCCATTCGCTGATGGATGCACGCGTACTCGTGGTCGGCATTGGAGGGGTTGGCTCCTTCGCTGCGGAGTCGTTGGCCCGAAGTGGCGTAGGAACACTGACGCTCATCGACTTCGACAAAGTCTGCATCACAAACAGCAATCGCCAGCTTCACGCCATGAAGGGCACGATCGGCAAGAGCAAAGTAGAGGTCATGGCGGAGCGCCTTCGTCTGGTTCACCCCACTTCGACGGTTGAGGCTGTGCAAAAGTTCTACTCGGAGTCGCTCAGCGAGGAGCTTCTGTCTGGCCGCATCGACTACGTCGTGGACGCCATCGACAATATTACTGCCAAGACGCATCTCCTGGCGGCTTGTGTGCGCCGCGGCATACCGGTGGTTTCTTGCATGGGCGCGGCGGCCCGCCTCGACCCCACGGCGATCCGCGTGACGGACCTCGCGCTTACCTCGAAGGACCCCTTCGCTCGCTCCGTTCGAAAGATCCTCCACAAACACCACGGCATCGATTCGACGTCCCGTGAGCCTATTGGCATCCCCGCCGTGTACAGCGTCGAGCAACCGCGACTTCCCATCTCGCCTGCGTACGACGAGGGTCAGGGGTTCCGCTGTGTGTGTCCGGGCGGCAAGAACGGTCTGAACGACTGCGACAATCGGAACCGAATTGATGGAAGCGCCAGCTTTGTTACTGGCGCCTTCGGCCTTGCTGCGGCGAGCGTCGTGGTCCGCCATTTCTGCGCTGACCCGGCCTAGTGCCCTAAGTCCGGCGGACTGGGCACTAGCGGCGACAAAACGCCCACAAAATCGCCTTTCTTCGAGAATTCTTCTTTGGGGGTGAAAGGAACTCCCAAGCTCAGACGTTGTCTTCATGTCGGACGATGGCGATGGATGACGAAATAGGGACAGGAACACGATGGGCAGCGCTCGCGATGATCGTCGGCGCCGTCATGGTCTCGCTCTACTTCTTCTCGGCGTTCGATTCGGATGGAGAGACCACGATGGCAGAGCGCATCGAGCGCTCGGCGGAGTCCAATCGCCGTCGCGGCCGACATGGGTCCAGCTGGTCCTCCTCCTCGGAGCGCCGGCGACGAGGGGAGGCAGGCACCTTCGCACCACCGGGGAGCGCTGAGACCGAGCCAGACCCGCAGCAGCGCGCCTACCAACGAAGCTTCTCCAGTGTCCCCGACGCTGGCGCTATGCCGCCCTTCGTGCCTTCGCTCCACATCGGGCGCCTCGCGTCCATCACCGGCGACGCTCCCGCGGAAGAGGGCGCGCGTTGTGAAGTCCGCGTTCTTCCCGTCGCGGCGAACATCTTCAACTGCGTGGTCCGCGTGATGTGCGACGGCGTCGTTCTCTACCCGGACGGCGCGCAGTCTGCGGGCTACGCGCCGTGTGCCGTCGAGGACGGAATCGTGACGCGCGCTGAAGATGAAGATGTCACGTCGGCCGACGGAGACCCCGCGCTTCATGTGGACCTCGCGGCGCGTCATGTGCGCGTCGTCGATGACGGACTCGGCCGAGACTTCTCCGCCACCATCGAACTTCGCCCCATCTAGTCGCCCCATTTACCGGCGCCGCTGATCTCCAGCCGTCGAGAGCAGCTCCTCTTTGGTTCCGCGCACAAGAGCTGCCGAGCCGGGCGCGCTTTTCTGTTGGCACGAGGTAGCGCGGCTGCTACATCGCTCTTACTAATGAAAGTCGTTTTCAACAAGGGCGCCATCGCGGCGTTTTTCTGCGTTTTTGGGGTGGTTTCCGCAGCCGCGCAAGAATCCCCGGTACCAGACGCTCCGCCGGCGGAGGTCGAAGCACCTGTGCCCGACTCGCCCACGCCTGGCTCGCCCGAGGATTCCCCGCCCGAGGCGGCGGAGGAACCAGCGCCGGAAAACGCAGAGGCAGCGCCTGAGCCGGACGGCCCCGAAGACAACGGCGCCGGCGAGCCGCCGGAAGAAGGGGACGCCGCTGAAGCGCCTCTCGACACGCCCGTCGAAGCGCAACCCACCGAGGATACGCCCGCCGAAGGCGACACTGAATCGGAGGGTGACGAGGTCTTTAGCGAAGAAGACTGGGACGAAGGCGCCAGCTACGGCTCCTCGCCCCCAGCCGATGCTGCGGCCGAAAGCGAGGTCAGCGATGAGGTGGCGGAGGCGCAGCCGGAGTCCCTCGAAGCGTCAGGTCACGCCACCGCTTATGTTCGTGACCGTCTGCGTTTCGGTGGAAGCGTCGCGCACATCGGCGCGGAAGAACTTGAGACGCTCGAGTATGACGACCCACATTCCGTGCTCCGGGTCAGCGGCGTCTACGTTCGAAACGAAGACGGCTTCGGTCTGCGCCCGAATATCGGCCTTCGCGGCGGCAACCCCGAACGCTCCCGCCGCGTGACCTTAATGGAGGACGGCGTCCTCTTTGGTCCGGCCCCGTACAGCGCTCCCGCCGCCTACTATTTTCCGTTGATGACGCGAATGCGAAGCGTCGATGTGTTCAAGGGCCCAGCAGCACTTCTTTACGGCCCGCAGACGATTGGCGGCGCCATCGATTTGGGAACGCGTCAGGTACCTACGCGCTCGGAAGGGGAAGCGGACCTCTCCTACGGCCTCTTCAACTCGCGAAAGATCCACCTGCATTGGGGTACCTCCAACCGCTGGGGCGGCTTCTTGATCGAAGCCGTGGATGTCGCCAGTGATGGCTTCAAGGACATCGACGGCACGGAAGCGGACACCGGCTTCTGGCGAAGCGACTTTATGTTGCGCGGCTTTCTTCAAACGAACCCATCGGAGCGTGTGTTCAACCGCCTTGATCTCAAGCTGGGCTTCCAGCGGGAGACTTCCGACGAGACCTACTTGGGATTGAGCGACGCGGATTTCGCCGAAAACGCAACTCGGCGCTACGCCGCCTCCGCGGGTGACCGCATGGAGTGGTGGCGCACTCAGGGCCAACTGACGTGGCGTCTTGGCGTCGGAGACAACTTTGAGCTCGTCACGGATCTCTATCGCCACGATTTCTATCGCGAGTGGGATCGCCTCGCTGGGTTCGAGGGCGATGTCTCCCTCCGCGATGTTCTCCTCGCGCCTACCGGCGCGCGAGCCGTCTATTACGATGTGCTTCGCGGAGCGTCGGACAGCGATGTCAATGAGGGCACTCGACTCGTTCGCGCCAACAACCGACGTCGCTATGTGAGTCAGGGGATTCAATCTCGCGCCCGCGGTCGTTTTCGAACGGGTGTCGTACGGCACGAGGTTGAGCTCGGCGCTCGCTTCCACCACGACCGCATCGACCGCGACCACCTCGGTTCCATCCACCGCATGGTGAACGGCGACGTGGTTCAAGACGGCGAGTCCGTGGCGACGACGGTCAACAGGGGCGAGGCGATGGCGACGAGCGCCTACCTTGTGTACGGCCTCGAAGCTTTCGGTGTGACGCTGCGGCCGGGAATCCGAACGGAGATCGTTCACACGCGCTTTCGAGAAGACGAAAATCGGCAGAACGAGACCCGAGCAGTCGTTCTCCCCGGGGTCGGACTGACCTACGCGTTCATGCCGACGCTGAGCGCAGTCGCAGGTGTTCACCGCGGCTTCTCGCCCGTGGCTCCCGGCCAGGCGGAAGAGGTGCAACCGGAGACGAGCGTGGCCTACGAGCTCGGGGCTCGATTCCTCGACGAGAGCAAAGGGCGCCTCGTTGAGGCGATCGGGTTCGTCAACGACTACGGCAACCTCCAGGGGCAGTGCGCCTTCGCCACCGGTTGCACGGAGGACATGCTCGACCAGCAGTTCAACGGTGGAGAGGTTCTCGTGTGGGGTGTCGAGGCCGGCGCGACGTGGAGCTTCGAGTTGACCGATGCGTTCTCCATGCCGGCCCGCGTCAGCTACACGTACACGGACTCGAGCTTCCGCACGGACTTTGAGTCCCAGGACCCGACGCTCGGCTCCGTGTCCATCGGCGATCGACTCCCCTACATCCCTCAGCACCAAGGCCAGCTCCAGGTTGGCCTTGAGCATCCCATGGGCGGTTTTCGTGCCGTGGCGAATTTCGTTGGCGAGATGCGGGAGAGCGCGGGCCAGGGCGAACCTGACGTACTCGACGTCACGGAGCGTTATGCGACCGTAGACCTTGTCGGTTGGGCCAAGGCCACCGCACGAATCCGTGTGTATGGGCGCCTTGAAAACCTGACGAACGCGCAACCTCTGACCTCGCGACGGCCCTTCGGCGCCCGGCCCCTCCGCCCCTTCTCCCTCCAGGTCGGCATTCGTTTTTCGCTCTAGAGGCCCCGTGCTGGGTCGACATTCCGTCGCGAGCTGCTACTCGCGATGAATGCTTGAACTTGGAAAAGGATGGAGTTTCCCGGTCGACGAGGAGTTCTCGAAGATCTGGCTAACACCAAAGGGGGCTTGGGGACTCAGCATTCGCTGTAAGTCTACAAAAGTGAAAGTGGATGGCGCCTTCGAAGAGACATTGTCTCCGCGGCTCATCATCGACGATCTCACGTTCATGGGCTCCCACTGGCAGGACCTCGTGGGGATGGAGATCGCCCAAGAAGGCGCCTGGCACGGCGACGAAGGCGAGCCGAGCGCGAGCCTTGTCATCGAGCAACGCGGCGACCTTCGGGAGTCCACGATCCGCGTCGTTGGGTGTGAGGGCAAGTACTTCGATGTCGAGGTCGACGGCGAGTGCGACATCTTCATCGACGACGACCACGACAAGGACGTTCCTTTCACGCTCAAGACGAAGCTCGTCTTCGAAGGTGTGCAGTTTCGTTTCCGCGCCGATGGACTCGACAGTCGCGAGCCCGAGCGCAAAGCCATCGAGCTCCTCTCGAAGTACCTCGAACCCGAGGGCTTCATGCCGCCGGCCGTGGAGTCGCTGACAGAGCCAGGTCTCTACATGGCGAGCTTCGCGCCTCAGGTGAGCGAAGAAGAGGTCAGCGGCGAGACCGAAGTTGAAGTGGAGCTGAGCCCCGAGATGCGTGTGCTTCACCAGAGCGCCACGGAGCTTCTGCAAGGCATGCAGAAACAAGAGTGGATCGAGGTGGAAGACGGCGGCATCGCAAAGCTGGTGCCAGGCATGGTCGATGTCCTTGAGCTTGGCGGGCGTGGTTCGCGCCGAGCCGAGCGCGTGAGTGAGTGGTTGATGGATCAGGACGATGTCATCGACCTGCACGTCAACGACGAAGACCTCGCGTCGGTTCTCGACAAGTTCTGGTAGCCAGAGGTCGCTGACCCTTCGCGGGGAGCGCGGGCGCTAGGGGTTGCCAATAGCGCCATCGCGACCGACAACACGGTTTCGACCTTGGCGTTTTGCCTCGTAGAGGGCCGCATCTGAACGACGCGAGGCGCTGGCGTAGTCGCCGCGTCCTCCCCAAACAGAGACGCCCAAAGACCCGGTGACGCGCAGGGCTGGGCCGCCTCTTTCGTGTTGGATGAGCAGGCTCTCGAGAGCGCTGCGCACACGTTCTGCTGTACGGATCGCGCCGTCGAAGGTGGTCTGGGGGAGGAGAAAGACGAACTCCTCGCCTCCGCTGCGAAACGCGCGGTCCGCGCCTCGGAGCTCCGCGCGAAGGACGGCGGCGGCGGCTCTCAGTACGGCGTCCCCGGCATCATGGCCGTGGGTGTCGTTGACACGTTTGAAGTGATCCAAGTCGAGCGTCGCAACGCCGACATCATGACCTTGCCGCGCGAGCTGGGTGACGGCGCGGTCGAGGGCGCGGCGGTTGCCCAGACCCGTGAGCGCGTCCGTTTCGGCCATGGTGTTGGCGTTGTCGAGGGCGAGCTCAAGGATTCGCTGGTGAGCCTGTGTGTGGCGCAGCATCTCCCCCGCTTCCCCCGCGCGTTGGACTCGTGCGCGGGTCTCCGAAACGAGGCGACTCGCCTCGCCCATGAGGGATTCTCGGAGCCGCTCAAGTTCGCCCAAGGAGCTCGCCGACGCGAGCTCCGCGTGGGCCTCTTCCAGGCGCACAAGCGCACCAGGCTCTGGGTCGCTGAGGCTCGCCAAGAGGTGGGCGAGCTCGTTGATGGACGTATGCATGACGTCGCCGCGCTGCCGAAGAAAGAGCACGGCAAACGCTAGCCGCTCCATCTCGAGTTCAAAAGCCTCGCATGCTCCTGGGCGCGGGTTCGGACGAGGCGATGTCGAGAGAAGATCCAGCCCCTCATCGAGTGCGGCGGCTCCAGTCGCGCGAGCGACGCCCAGCGCGCTCTCCGCCGCGTCGGAGATAATTCGTGAGGGCTCGTCCTCTTCGCTGGCGTTGTCTGCGCAG
This sequence comes from Polyangiales bacterium, assembly GCA_045106895.1. Lineage (GTDB taxonomy): Bacteria > Myxococcota_A > Polyangia > Polyangiales > Houyiibacteriaceae > JBCCRV01. Next base: position 40,549 of record JBGCFM010000086.1, read on the forward strand.
CTCTCATGACTGAGGCGAACCTGAAGCGACTGAATCTCCATCGCGAGCTCGGAGGTCTCGTCTGCGTCCGTGGCGCGGAGTACACGAAGCCTGAGTGAGCGGACTTCGTCTTCATCGAGTCCGCCGACGGAGTCGATGCGCGAGACTCGTTCAAGGAGCGAGAGAAGGTGCCCAAGAGCCTGCTTTGAGTCCAGATCAGCAACCGGGTCCTTTTGAAGCCCACGTGGCCTTCTTAGCCGGATCAAGGCGCGTGCACCTGTTGCGATAGCGGAGCCATGTACTGGAGTACGGCGGCTCGGCGAGGGTCTTGAGCGGGCTATTCTAGCTGCCGCAGTAGGCTGTCGAGCTGACCCTCGTATCCTTGACCGAAGAGTAAGAGGTGCACGAGGACCGGGTAGAGTTGATAGACGACGCGGCGGACGGAGCGGCCTGTGCGGGGAGGACTCCCCTCGTCGTAGGCGTCGAACACGCGTGGGGAGAAACCACCGAAGAGATGCATCATGCCAAGGTCGACCTCCGGGTCGCCGTAGTATGCGGACGGGTCGACGAGGCATGGATCACCGTCGCGCCCGGTGTGGACGTTGCCGCTCCACAGATCCCCATGCAAAAGCGCGATGGGTGCGTCTTCGAGGAGCGAACGGACCCGAGGCCGAAGCGCGTCGAATCGGAGGCGCCAGGTTGCGTCGAGGCCGCTACGTTCGAAGAGGCTCTGAAGACGTCGCAGGTAGAAGGTTGTCCAGTCCGTCTGGTCGTTGTCGATGTCGAGGGTGGCGATGAAACCGCGCCGCCGCTCGCATCCCGCGAGTTCCGAGCGAACTTGATGCAGCGCAGCGAGTCCGTGGCCCAAGGCTTCGTCGTGCTCTTCGCTTGGCGCGCCGGCGCCGAGGTCTTCGAGCAGGAGAAAGTCACGGTGCTGGGCGAGCATAGCCGGCACGTGGAGCGGGCCCGAGCGAAGTAACCCGAGCCCATGGACTTCGCTCGCGAACATTCCCTCTGGAGCGTTTGGGTTCACTTTGGCAAAGACAGTCTCGCCCGACGAGAGACGCAGGCGAAAAGCGTCGTTGATGTCTCCACCGCGGACCGGCGTCGCCGCGGATATTTCTTCAGAGAGTGCCGACTCGATGGCTGCCCGAAGGCCTCCTTGGAGAGGCGTCACAGATCGCCGTGGGCGCTCATGTGCTCAAGCAGCCCGATGCAGGCGGACTCGCACAGATCGAGAACGTGTTCGAAGCCGGTCGCGCCGCCGTAGTAGGGGTCGGGCACATCCTGTCCCTGATGTTCCGCGCTGAAATCGAGGAAGAGCTTTACCTTTGCGCGCTGGGCTTCGTCGCTCGTGAGACCGAGGAGGTCCTTTTGATTCGAAGCGTCGAGGGCAAGCACATAGTCGAAGCGTTTGAAGTCCGCGGCTCGAAAGTGCTGCGCTTGTCCGTCGATGTTGACGGCACGCGACGCCGCCGCTGCGCGAGCGCGTGGATCTGGGCGCTCCCCGACATGCCACCCGCTCGTTCCGGCGCTTTCGACGTGGACGGAATCGATGCCTCTGTCTTCAAGCAAGCTGCGCATCATGCCTTCGGCGGTGGGGCTGCGGCAGATGTTCCCCAGGCATACAAAGCAAACTCGAACCATCGTCTCTACTCCGTGATGTGGACGCGGCTAGCGCGGAAGCCGGTGCGGTCGGTGGACACCGCGTGCCAGCCGTCAGGAATGCGAGGCCACGTCTCCTGGAACACACGATGCGCGTCCGCCGGCGCGAGGTTCACGCAACCGTGAGAACGGGGGAGACCGAAACGGTGATGCCAGAAGGCCGTATGGAGCGCGAAGCTGCCCTCGAAGTACTGCGTCCAAGGAACGTCTTGAATGCGGTAGGCGTCATCACCCGCCTCGGGGCCGAGGTTCGCCATCGTGTCCGTGATGGACTTCTTGTGGATCGTAAAGGTGCCGGTGGGCGTGTCGTGGCCATCGATGCCAGTCGAGACAAGCGTCGCGTAGACAGGTGTCTCGCCGCGATAGATCACAAGACTCTGGGACGAGATGTCGACGTGGATCCAAGGCTCCCCTTCTTCGATTTCAAAGGGGACCTCGATGGCCTCGATGATGCTCACGAACCAGTCCCGTAGATATCGAGGGCCGTCGTAGGCATCGCTCTCAAGGTGGTGGTAGAAGTGGTCGCCGATGCGAATGCGATCGACGTAGTTCGCGACAAGCTCCTGGCGGGGCAGGACCTCCGCCTCTTCGTCACGCGGAAAGCGATGCGTTCCATCAGAGCGTTCGATGTGAATCATCGGGCGAGCGTCCCGCAGAAGGTATTGGAGTGGCAGCGAGTGCTCCTCGCCCAGCTCGATGCCGTGGAACTCTGTGCCCGTGCGCGGGTCGAGGTGCGCGACCTTGACGAAGCCGCCGCCGGTTGTTCGCGCGAAACGACGTCTGCTTCGCTCTTGAACGTCCGTCGAGGCGATGAAGAAGTTCCGGTTGAGGAAGCGCGCGATGGCCGCGTGTCGGCGCGATGAGGGACCCATTTCGCCGGCGAGAAAACGAGCGGCGCGGCGCTCGTGGTCGGCGTCGAGGTACTCGAGGTATTGGTTCCCGTATGCGGCGGCGGCGCGCTGCTGATCGCGCGATGGCAACTGGTGATATTCCGGAGTCATCCGGTCTTTCACCATGTAGTAGTTGTAAGGCAGCACCGCGTCGCGATTGGCGGGCGGGACGAGCCCTTCGACTTCGGGTGGGGTTTCACCGACTTCGATGCCTTGTCCGGCGCACGCGTATCCGCGAGGGGCGAGATTGTACCACCCGCTGGCGCAGTTGGAGGTGGTCGTTGGGTCCGACGCGAGCCGAAGGCGTTCACCCCAGCGCAGCCAGCCGATGACGGGGGCTTCCGGGTCGGCTTCCGCGCGCACGGTGAGGCTGGTGCGGGTCACAAGTCCATGGAGTGGAAACTCGCGGTCCAGAGCGGCCTCGCGCGCCGCCCGCGTCGCTTCGTCGGCGGCGGCCTCAGAGACGTTCTCAAGGTCCTCCATCGAAGGTCCTTCGTTCTCGATGGTCACCTCTTCGCCGCCTTCTTCTTCGCCCCCGCAGGCAGCAAGAAGGGTGACTAGAACCAGGATATATGTCTTAGGCCAGCTCACGGCGGTGAACATGAAGGGGTGATGCAGTTCGTGCAATCGCAGCGGTGTTTCCGCTATTCATGGTCCGAGACGTCACCAAAACCCGTCTCCATTCCTTCGGAGTCGGCTTTCGGGGCTGGCACCGTCGAGGTTTCAGGGAGCGTGGGGGCCGTTCGATTCTCGCTTGGGGTCTCCGGCTCAGGCTCAGGCTCGATGCTCTGCTCGCCAGAGTCCACGTTCTGTTCGCCAGAGCTCGCGTTCTGTTCGCCGGACTGGGGAGCTGTCGCGGCATCTGCGGCGGGCTTATTTGGCGTGTCGTCGAAGAGCACCGGCTCTCCTTCAAAGCTGCGCGCGGAGTGCACCATGAGGGCCGTCGGCAGAGAGCTCAGCATCGAGTTCATGCGAGCGAAGAAGAGCTGGAGATCGCTCCCTTCGTCAGGAAGGCGCAGACCCACGATGGCGAGGTCTGCCTCGCTGCTCTCGACACGCATGATGTCGGAGATGGCGCGCTCGCCGCGCAAGAGCACACGTGGGGTCGCTTCGAGTCGAGCCGCTTCGAGCACTTTGCGGAGGGCCTCTTCTGCAGCGGCTTGCTCGGCGGGGTCCGCAACGACGGTCAGTACCTCCACCTTGGCACCACGCCACTCGCCGTGCGCGGTGATCAAAAACGCGAGGAGCAGCATGAGCCCGCCGTTGCCTTCAAGGCCGCCCCACCAGACGTGCACCAAGCGCGCGTCGCCGAAGCTACGCTCTTCGTTGTAGTGCATCAGGAGGAGCGAGCGGTCGAGGGCCGACAGATCGCGACACATATGAAAGTAGGCTTCGAGGCGGCCGCGTTTTCGTGGCCACCCGGCGAGGACCGTGTTGCTCTCAAAATTGCCCATGCCGTAGCTCTGGGTGACCTGGACGGTGCCTTCGTAGACATCATCGACGATGTCGACGCGGTAGAAAACGTTCGGAAAGAACTCCGTCATCTTTTCTTCGAAGGCAGCGAAGAGTTTCTTTCGTTGGTCGGCGAGGTTGACGACCTTTCCTCGGAGGAGGTGGAAGTAGGTCACGACGCCGCGGTTCTGCACGATGGCGTTGCCGATATGCAGAAGGTGAGGGCGCTTATTGGGGTCGCCGCCGGCGATGAGAAGATTGGGGCGCCAGTTGAGCGGGTGATACTCGGCGCGACGTAGACGCTGCAGCGCGAAGCGAACGACGGCGGACCAGATCCCGTGGCGGGAATCACCCCACGTCGTGCCGATATCGCGCCGTGACGCGACGAGGAAAATGAGCCCCGAGAACACCGTCGCCGCCAGCATCGCTGGGAGATCGATGATGCTCATCACGTAGAAACAGCCAGCGCCGCCGGCGAGGCTGACGATCCACGGGGTCTTGAAGCTTGGGCGGAAGCTCGGGCTACCGGCCCACCCTTGGAGGCCACACGCGAGGTTGGTGAACCCATATGTGGCCAGGAAGAACATGGTCAGAACCGGCGCGATCGCGTCGAGGCTGCCCAAGAAAATGCCCGCCTGAGAGAGGGCGAAGGTCAACATGGTGCCGATGCGCGGCTCGTTGTTGGGACCGCTCGTCTTTGCGAGGAGGCCCGGCGCGAGACCGTCCATGGCGAGGGCTTGGAGAGTACGCGGCGCCGTCATGATGCTGCCGAGGGCGCTCGAGAGCGTCGCGCCCCAGACGCCTAGGTAGATGAGCTGCGGGATCGACGACACGGACCAAACCACTTCGGGGTCGGTGATAAGCCGCGTATTGTCGTAGTTCAGCGAGAGCCACACAGGGAACGCGAGATAGACGACGAGCCCCACGACGATGGCCCAGAGCGTTCCTTTCGGAAGCGACTCGCGCGCGTTGGCCAAGTCGCCGCTCATGCCGACGCCGGCCATGATGCCGGTGACCGCTGGGAAGAAGATGGCGAACACGGTTCCGAAGGACTCGGCGTCCGGGCCGTCGTTGAACCAAGTGATCTCCCGTGGGAACTCGCTGCTCGTACCGCTAAAGAAGCTCACCAGCGAAAGCGCGATACACGCCATGACGACGTACTGCGCTTTGATCGCGAGGTCTGCGCTCTTCATGGAGAGCATCGTCAGTAGAATGTTGACGATGGTGCTGATGAGCAGTGGATCGAAGATGCCTTGCCACTCTTCGGGGATCAGCGGCATCAACGCGCCCGTGAACCCAACAATGTAGAACGTGACGCTGAGCGCCTGTGCGAAGAAGAGTGGGATGCCGATGGCGGCACCCGCCGGCGCGCCGAGGCTCCTCGAGATCATGAAGTAGGCGCCGCCCGCGCCTACGGTTCGGTTCGTGGAAATGCTCGCGACTGAGAGGCCCGTCGAAAACGAGATCAGATGCGCCACGATGACGATGAGGAGCATCCCTCCGAGCCCGGCCTGCCCCGTCGCGCGGCCGACGAGGAGGTACATGACGACGCCTAAGATCGTCAGGATGCTGGGTGTGAAGACACCGGCGAAGGTGCCGAAGCGACCCGCGGGGGCCGCGGCGTCGTCGGGTTCTTCGGGTATGAGAACGGGGGTGTCACTCATGGGGGACCAAGGTGCGACCGTCGCACACCCGTCCTCAGGCGCAACCCCGGCTGCGACACATTGGCACAAATCGTTCGGAAACTGTTGACGCCGGCTGCCGCGAGCGTTCCACTATCGAGCGGGCTGTGAGACGCTGCCCAGACTAGCAAAGACACGAGGAGAGCGGACTTTGAGCGATATCATTTTGGGGCCTGACGTATACGTAAACGCATCTGTGGCGCAGGGATCGCCACCCGAACACGTGGCACGCCGGGTGTTGGTTCCGGGAAAGAAGACGAAGTCCAGCAAGTGGATTCTCGATCGCATCGAGGGAATGCTCTCCAATATTGACGCTTTCAAGAAGGAAGCCGTCGACCAGCAAATGAGCACGATCGCGACCCTCGTGGATGTCGTCGACGAGGAAGAGCGGGCTCCGGATGACTGGCAGGCGGCTCTCGTCGCCGCCGCAAAGGCCGCGGGGCTGACCCGCGTTGTCACCGACCACCCGGACCTTGCGGACGTGGCGGAAGCCGACGGTGTCGAGTTCCTCTCGACGGACGCGTGGCTCGTGGAGACAACAACGCCGCCGCCGCCGCCAGGCGCATGAGCTGCGGCAAGGCGAACCTGGTCGTCGCCATCGCCGCCGGGTTCGTTCTACTTCAAGGGTGCGCGAGCGGGCCACGCGCTCAAGTAAATACAGCACTCAACGCCCGCGACCTCAGCGCGTCACTCAACGCATACGACCGTTTCTACGAAACGGACGGTGCGGACCCTGAACTCCTCAGCAGCATCGCCGCGCTTTTGCTTCAAGAGGAGGCGCTCAGCGGCGATGAGGCGAGCGTTCGGGCGTCGGTCTTGCAGCTGAGGTTGGCGGGGCTTGCCGGGCGGCCGAGCCTCGAGAGGCTCGCGGGCAGCGAGGGCGTCACTCTGGTGCGCGTGTTGGCTCTCGAAGCTCTGATGGACGCCGGTAACCTGCTTGCGCGAGACCATCTCTTTGGGCTCTTGGACTCCGCGCCGGAGTTCAAGACTCAAGCCCTCCGTGCCGCGGACCCGGAGGTGCACCTGGAGCTCCTCCTCACTTACTTCTCCGATGAGTCCGCCGACACCCGCCGGGCTGCGGCGCTGCGTTTTGGCGATGGGGAGCAGGAGGCTGCCTTTGAGCCTCTCGCCATGCTCGCGAGAAACGACAGTGAGCCGAAGGTGCGCAACGCGGCGGTTCGAAGTTTGGGGGCCTATGGAGCTGTCGCAACGACGGTGCTCGTCGAGCGCCTGAGCGATTCCGACGCAGGCGTGCGCCTCGCCGCCACCCGCGCGCTTGTGCGGGCGGACCCGGAAGCTGCCACACCGGTTTTGCGCTCACTCGTCGATGCCCCGCCTAGTCGGGCTTCCGTCGAGGCGGCTCGCGTGGTGCTGATGCGCGGCTGCGAAGAGGACACCCACCTCTGTGTCGCCGCAGAACAGCACCTATTCGGCGTCCTCGTTGGCGATGGGCTCACGTTGCGCTCACAAGCGGCGGTGGCGGTGATGAGCGTTCCTAGTCTTCGGCGGGACGAGGTGGTGACGCTACTGATGAGTGAGGATGACGCGGGCGTTCGTCTTCAGCTCGCGCGGGCGCTTCGCCGCGAAAACCCTTCCATCGCCGAGGATGCGCTTCTGGCGCTCCTTGGGGAGACCGGGATGGTGCGCGTTCAGGCTGCGGCGGAGCTGAGCGAAGGCGGAAGCACGGCCGGCGTTGAGATGCTCCTCGAAGTGCTGAACAGCGAAGACTCAAGTCTGGTGCGACAGGTCGCCGCGCGGGCCTTGGCGCGACGCGCCGGACGTCCAGAGGAGCTTCGTTCCGCGTTGGAAGACCGGGACGTGCTCGTTCGTATTCAGGCTGCCGGCGGCATCCTCGCATCGGTGCCTCTCGACTAGCTAGAGCGTGAACCAGTGCACTTTCTCGTCAGGCTTCGCGAGCCCTGCGCTGTTCGTCGTCCAAATGCCGCTGGCATTCCTTCCTCCGCTCTAGAACTTCGGAGATTGAACAGCGCCGCTACCGCGTTCTCCTTCGAGCCCTTCTGACACGGACTCGCCCTCTACAGAATGTTCGTCATCATTTCGATGGCGATCAACCCTGCGGCGGCGAGGGCCAGGTAGGACACCCAGGTCGCAGATCGGACTCGGCCTCGAATGAGCGCGTCGAGAGTGCTCACGTGGAGTGTTCCGCCCTTTGGCCACTCTTGTTCAGGGTGGTCGCGGAAGAGCGCGTGCGTCGTCGCCGCGAAGTCGCCGACAAGCGTCATCGCAGCTCCAGACTCGACGAAGTCGCTGAGGGCGTGCTGAGGAATTGGAAAACGAAGGTTGCCTGCGACGAGCGTGTTCTTGGCAGCGCTGCGTTCGAGGGTTCCTTCGAGCGCCCGTCGGCCCGGACCCGCGCCTTCCTTGTGCGGGTCAAGGCAACGAATACGGTGGGCGGAGAAGAAACCCAAGAGCGCGGCCAGAATGACGACCCAAGAGAAGACGAGGAGCAGCAAGCTCCCCGCCTGGTCCATGCCCATGATGGCGGCGAAGGCGCTGAGGGCGAAGGTGACGAGGGTCAGCACAAGCAAGCCTGGGGGGAAATTCGGGAGGTGACCTTGGTAGCTGTCGAGGTCGTGTCGAACACGCGAGTAGCTGGACACAAGAAGGGCGCTCGCCACCGGCACGAAGAGAGGAATGGTGGAGAGCGCCATCAGGATGCTGACCTGGATGGTGGCGCTGTAGCTGCCTTCCAGCAGGTACGCCGACGTTACGACGGGACCAAGGAGGATGGCGCCAGAGCAGATGACGGCCAACACACGGTGCCTGACCGGCACCTCGCTGGCGACTCGAACGGCGAGAGGGACAAGGTGCCGAAGCGACTTCGGCGCGTCGATGTCGACGAGTAGAACGATGAGATACACAACCGGGGTGAGCACCCACGCGCAGATCGCGTAGGGGATGGGAAGCGACATCAGGGCGATGGTGAAGCGGTGCGCCGCGGAAAAATGCCCGTAGAGCCCTTCTTCCAGCAGGCCGAACCAGCCTCCGCCCACAAGCACGGCGCTGAATGCGAGCCCGAGGATGAGGAGCGGTGCCAAGAACGAGCCGCGCGCCTTTGTATCGAAGGCGGACTCAAGGTGCGATCGAACGATAAAGTGGGTGGATAGGGGAAAGAGCAAGAGCCCGATGAGGACGATGGAGAGCGGAATGGATATGAGCACCATGAGCGCGGCGACCACGGCGTGGGGCAAACGCCGCCGAAGAATGCTCAACGCGCCGATGCTCTGGTTGGCGGGTCTATCAACGCTCGGCTGGCCTCGGTCCCTCGTCCCGCTCATGCTCTGGTGTGCTTTCTATCCACGGTCTGACGTTTCATGAGTTTCGCGCATTTGCTCGAGAGAAGCTCGATCGCGGGCATGGGCGCGCTCGACAAGTCTACACCCAGGTCATGCAGGATGGTTGCTTCGAGCCTCAACAGCTGGAACTCAGCGATTATTCCGTCAAGGCATGGCGCGCGAGCTTTCAGTTCGACCTCCTGAGCGTCGCAAACGTCGTCGAAGAAGAGGGTGAACTCGGGACGACGGCGAAGGCGGTACTGCGGACCCACGATGGTCTTGAACTTGAGTGCGTTTGGATTCCCATGGGCCGTGGACGGCATACGCTCTGCGTGTCGAGCCAAGTCGGATGCAAGATGGGATGCACGTTCTGCGAGACCGGCCGCATGGGGTTGATTCGTCACTTGAGCGCTGCGGAGATCGTGAGCCAGGTCCTCGTCGCGCGTCACACGCTCGGCTGGGATGTCCGCAACGTGGTGTTCATGGGGATGGGTGAGGCCCTCGACAACGCGGACTCTCTCGTCCAAGCGATTCGCGTGCTCAACGATTCGTCAGGGCTCGCCATTGCCCAAGAACGTTTGACGGTGTGCACCGTGGGACGGGTGGATGGCATCGCCCGGCTTCAGAAGGAAGGGTTCAAGCGGGTGAACCTGAGCGTGAGCCTGAACGCCGCGGACGACGCGCTGCGCGACCGGATCATGCCCGTGAATCGAAAGACCCCACTTAGCGTTCTGCAGGCGGCGTTGGCGGAATACCGGCCGCGTCCAAACTTTACCCTTGGTGTGAACTACTGCCTGATGCCGGGCCTCAACGACACACGCGAAGATGCAGCGGCGGTGGCGGCTTTCTGCGAGCCCATCGCGCGCAAGCTCGTGAACGTCATCCCCTACAATCCAGGAAATCAGCCGCTCACGAGGGCGCCCACGCAGGATGAAGTTGTGCGCTTTGTCGGCTGGCTGAAAGAAGACGGGCTGGCGGTTCGGATGCGGATCACAAAAGGGCGTTCCGTGATGGCCGCGTGTGGGCAGTTGGGGAACGTCGAACTCCGCGAGGAACGACGGCGACTGCGCCTTCTGGACCGGTAGGTCCCGCGAAAGCACTTCTTGCTCAAGTTTGAGTTTCTTCCGCCGTTCCCCCCTATGTGATGCGGGAAAAACACCGAGGCGGGATCATCACCATTGTCGCGTCCGGCGAACATCGTTCGTCGCTGAGCGCGTTTATAGCGTCGCTGCCAGATTGGCTCCCCGTGCCGCTCGTCCTTTGCTTGATGAACACTGACGGCGAAGACAGCACACTGCTCGAGCGCTTGCGCAACGGATGTCCGCTCCCTATTCACGAGGTCACGACTCCGACGCTACTGAAGCCTGGCCACATGTACACGAACATGTCCGGCGATGCGCTTTGTCTCCGAGACGGGCACGTACGCCCCCCTCAGGTTCGCTCGATGGCTCGTAGTGCGTTGCTCTCCAGTGCCGTCGCTGAACATGGAGGTCACACCGTGGCCATCTTGCTGGATGGAACTCTTGAGTTGGCGGCCGCGGAGGCTCGAAAAGTGGTGTGGGCCGGCGGAGCTGTCTTTGCGCATCAGACCGAAGAGAAGCCCAACGCGATTATTCGCAACGGCATCGCGCGCGCGTACAAGTCGCCGGAGAACCTGGCCGAGGCGCTGGGAGTGGTGTGCATGGACCTTCAGCGCGCCGTTTAATAGCGCGCCGGATCGTTCGCATTACTCGACGCGCTGAATGACGTGGAAACCAAAAGGCGTCTCGACGACCTCGCCGGTGGCTCCGACTTCGAGGGCGAAGACCGCGCGCTCAAAGGCCGGCACCATCTGGCCGCGTCCAAATGTTCCGAGGTCGCCGTTTGGTGGCGACCCAGGTTCGTCGGTGTTCTCGGAATGAAGAGTGGTCCAGTCGCCACCCGCCAAGGCTTGCGTCCGGACCTGTGTGGCAAGTGCCAAGGCTTCTTCACGTGAGCGAGTCACAGTGTCGGCGACGCGCCTGGCTCCTGCGTAGGCGATGAGGATATGACGTGCTGCCACGGTGGTCGGGCCGCTCGCGGGGTCGGCGCGTCGGTTCATGATGATGAAGCCACCTGCGGTGCGGATCGGTCGGCTTACCTCGCCGCGGCTCAAGGCAGCGGCGGTGTTGAAGATCTCAGGTTCGGCGCTCCCGCGCTGAAGTCGGTCGATGCTTGGTGGGACATCGCCATATTCGCGGGCGACCTCGCCGAAGTTGCTGCCGGGTGCTCGCAGAAGAGAGCTGACGGTCTGAGCCCGACCTGATGCGTCCTCTTCGCTTCGCGTAATTCGTGACGAGACACCTTCGGCGCCCGCCCAAGCGATTCGAATCGTCCTGACCTCGATGAGGTCCGGCGCTGCGGCCGGGTCTGCGCCAAGCTGCGGCGCGATGGCGTCCGCCGCGTCGCGGTGTTCTTGGTTGCCGCGCGTCGCGAAGTTGGTGGGGCCCAAGGACGAGCACGCGACGACGAGCGTCAGCGCGAGAAAAGCAAAGGGACGAAAGCCGAACATGCGGAGCGTCTAGCAGGGTTCGTGGCGGAGGGCACGGCGCCGGCAGTCCTGAGCGAGGAGGTCTTAGGATTCGCGCAAAAGTCGCGCGATGCGGTTTTGGTCGAAGCCCGTGACGATCGTGCCGCGGACGTCGATGACCGGGATTCCACCGGGTTGAATGCCGGCGGCTCGCGCCTTGGCCTGCATCTCCGCTCGGGCCCCAGGCTCGGCTTCGATGTCGCGTTCGATGAAAGGCACGTTTTGCGCGCGAAGATACGCCGCGGCGGACTGACATGCGTGGCACCAAGAGGCGCCGTACACGACCACATCGCTTCCGGCGGCGGCGCTGCCATCATCTTCTTCGCCAGCCTCGGCGAACTCGACGCCGGCTTCTTCGTCGAGGAGCGCGTCAAACGCGTCTCGGCCCATCGACTCGACGGGGTACGCGCCGTTTGCGTTCATGTCGTTGAGGTTCGCGAGCCATACGTTGGCGGGGTCTCGATCTTCCGGTGCCAGATCGAGTCGGTCGACGCGGACGCGGGAGCGATACTCCGAAGGAATCTCTTCTCGCGATTCGGCGATGTGAGCGCCGTCGTCGTCAAACCAGGTCAGCAGGAACCCGTCCGCGTCGCCACGAACGACGGGCGCGGCCTCCGTCGAAGCAGCGTTGGTCTCGTCCGAGCTCGAGCCGCAGCCCGCCAGACAGAACACAAGCACAACAAATAGCGACCTCATCGGCGGTACGGTAGCAGGCGATTCAGGAGAGGGACAGGGAGGGCGTTCAATGTCCGCTCTCGCGGGCCGGTTCATAGCGGGTTCGCAGCTGCGCCAGGAGCTCTTCGCAAGCCTCGCGTCGGTCACGGACTTCGAGCACGGCGGATTCGGAACGGGCGAGGGCATCGGCGGCGCGCTCTCCTGCTCGTGGTACGCCGGCTTCCAGCTCGTCCACGGCGGCACGCGCTTCAGCGCTCGCTTCATCCGCGCGCAAGAGCGCCTCGTGCATGGGGACGCACGCTTCATGAACCGCCTGGACTCGTGGAGACGTGATGGGCAGGCGCATGAGGGCGTTGACCCGTTGTCTTCGTGCGTCGAGATCGGGCTCCCCGAGCCCTTCGATGCGGTCGATGAGGAGGCGCGCTTCGTTGGCCTCGTCGTCTCCGCAGCCGGATGCAGCCATGGCGCAGCAGAGCAGGAGCGCAGGCAGGGCCTTCATGTGGGCCGCGTCCGTGTGCTGTTGCGGTCCTTGTCTCGGTAGCGAACCCGGATGGGCGTTCCTTCGAAACCAAAACGCTCGCGAATCTGATTGATGACGTAGCGCTGGTAGCTGAAGTGGACGTATTTGGGGTGATTCGTCACCACGACGAAGGTCGGGGGCCGCGTCTGGGCCTGCGTCACGTAGTAGAGGCGCACGGCGCGGTTCTTCTGCGTTGGCGGCGGGTGTTTCTCGAGGACCTCTTCGAAGAACTCGTTGATTTCGGACGTCTTGACGCGAAGCCGGTGGGACTGCACCGAGGTGTGAACCGCGTTGAGGAGTCGGCCGACGCCCCGGCCGGTCTTAGCGCTGAGGGTGACGATGGGCGCCCACGGCGCATAGGCGAGAATCTCGCGCGTGCGCTGTTTGGCGGCCTTGATCTGCTCTTGGTTGAGCGTGTCGCATTTGTTGAGGCCGATGACGAGTCCGCAACCACGGTCCACAGCGAGACCTGCGACCTTTGCGTCCTGCTCGCCCACGCCTGCTTCCGCGTCGATCATCAGCACCACGCAGTGGGAGCGCTCCATGGCGCGGATGGCGTTGTAAACGCTCAGAACTTCGACGCCGTACTTTTTAACCTTCGCTTTGCGGCGGATGCCCGCGGTGTCGATGAGCACAAAGCGGTGTTTGCCGCGCTCGAAGAGCGTGTCGATGCTGTCCACGGTGGTACCGGGGCGCGCATCGACGATCTGTCGTTGTTCGCCCATCAGTTGATTCACGAGGGACGATTTCCCGGCGTTGGGTCGACCGATGATGGACACACGCGCCACGTCGAGGTCGAACTCTTCGGGCTCTTCAGGCAGAGGCGGGAACGCTTTGTGGATCGCTTCTTCGAGGTCGCCAATGCCGCGTCCGTGGAGCGACGAGACCGGGAAGATGTGGTCGAGGCCGAGCTCGTAGAGCGAGACGCTGCCGAGGGCACGCGCTTGAGTGTCGGCTTTGTTCGCCACGTAGAGTACGGGCTTGTCCGTTGCGCGAAGAAGCTTGACGGCCTCGCGGTCCGCGGGAAGTGGGTCGCTCATCGCGTCAAAGACGCAAACCACCACGTCACACTCCGCCAACGCCAGTTTGACCTGAGTGGCGATGTTCTCCTTCATCGGATCATCGCTGTCCGGATCGAAGCCGCCTGTGTCGATAAGCACGTAGTCACGGCCCAGCGTCCATGCGTCCGCGTAGTGACGGTCACGTGTCACGCCCTCGATGTCTTCGACGATGGCGATGCGCTTGCGGGCAAGCTTGTTGAAGAGGGTGCTCTTGCCGACGTTTGGGCGGCCGACGATGGCGACCATCGGCCGTTCGGCACCGGCATTCGCAGGGAGAGGTTCCCGACGGTGTCGGCGTGGCTTCTTGGAGCCAGATTTTGGAGGTGTATCAGTCATGGCGGGGGCTCAGCCTTCGCTAGTCGCGAGGGACTTGGCCTTGCTTGGGTTGTTCGTCCAGCCGACATCGACTTTGACGAAGAGGTCGAGGTGAACGCGTCGGTCGAGGAAACGCGAAAGCGACTCGCGCGATTCGATGCCGATCTCTTTGATTTGCTTCCCCGCCGCGCCGATGACGATTCCTTTGTGGGAAGCCTTCTCGACGACGATGGAAGCGGAGATACGAATGTCGGTGCCGTCTTCTTGGTAGGCGTCGATAACGACGGCACATCCATATGGGACCTCGTCGCGTGTTCGCCGAATCACGGCCTCGCGGATGAACTCGGATGCAAAGAAGCGGGCAGGGCGGTCCGTGAGAAAGTCCTCGTCCTCGTAGAGCAGACCTTCGGGGAGGTGCTGGCGGATCTCACGGAGAAGGCCCTCAAAGTTCTTATCTTTGGTCGCGCTGATCGGAACGATGGCGGAGAAGTCGTGGACTCCTTGGCAGTGATGGATGAAGGGCAGCAGCTGCGTCTTGTCCGCCAGGCGGTCGATCTTGTTGATCACAAGGATGATGGGCGTCTTGGTCTCGCCGAGCATTCGTAGCGCGGCGATATCCGGGGCGGGCATCTGGGGTGGCGGCCCGGAGCGTTTGTTCTTCTTGTCGCCCTTGCGCGCCTTGTCCGCGGGAGCCTCCGTTAAGAAGAGCACCACGTCGGCGTCGACAATGCCTTGCTGCGCCTGTTCGACGAGCACTTTGTGGAGCGCCGAGCGAGGGCGTGCGAGGCCGGGGGTGTCGACGAAGGCGATCTGCGTGTTTTCGCTCGCGTACACGGCCAGGACCGCGCTGCGCGTGGTGCCAGGCCGAGGCGTCGCGATGACAAGCTTCTGTCCCAGCATCCGGTTGAGAAGAGTGGACTTCCCCACGTTCGGTCGGCCCGCGATGGCACAACGTCCGCCGCGCACTTCTTCGGATTCAGGGGTCTCCATGGCGCGGAGCATAGTGTTCTGTCGCCATTACGCCATGTGGCACCTTGACGCGTCGGGCAGGGGCCGCGATGGTTCCGTCATGGCCATCGCTTCTATCGTCCTTGGAATGGGCGCTTTCCTCTGCATGATCGTCGGTTTTTTCACGACCGGCGTACCCGTGGTGGGAGCGCTTTTCAGCTTTGGCGGACCCGTCTTGGCCCTCGCGGGCATCGTGACCGGCGGTGTCGCGATGAGCCGAAGCAAGCAGGAAACCGGCGACAGCAGCGGCGCTGCCATCGCTGGCCTCGTCGTGAGCATCGTCGGATTCGTCCTCTCGCTCATCGTCGCGTTGACCTGCGGACTCTGCAACGCATGCCTTACTTCCAGCACCATGGACGCCAACCAGCGAGTTCAGAACGGTGGCGGCAGTGCCGCAGGAGGTCTCTTCGGCCAGGCCGTGGGTCAGGCTTTTGAAGAAGTGGGGCAGCGTTTGACGCTCAGCATGCATTTGAACGCGATTCAGTCCGAGTGCGCCGCCGACCCCAGCGGGGCGAGTTCCTCCCGGCATTTTCATCCGACCGCCTTCGCGGGAATCCAGGGGTCTCTGTGCGCGCAGATGGGACCTCTCGCCTCCCAAGCGTTCTCGCGTGACTGCAGTCAGCACACCCCTTGTTCGACGCGCGTCGACATGCTCGGCACCCCGGAGGCTGCGCAGGCGCAGGCCGCGGGCATCACGGACTTGAGCACCTGCTCGGTCTACACCACCACCGGCAGCGCCCGGCTTGGGATGTGTTCGCACAACGGCGAGATGCTGCTCGTCAGCGTTACCAACTTGAACGACGTCCAGTAAGTCACTCGGCGCTTGGACCCGATTTTCACCATCGTTCGTTTCGGCGAACTTGAACGACCCATCGGCAACTTTGGGATTCTCCTCGCCGTGGCCATGCTCGTTTGCGCGTCGATCGCGACGCGTGCATCGCATCGCGCGGGGCTCGATGCGGGGTCCGCCATCGCTGCCTGTGGCTTCGCCGCTGCCGGCTCCCTCGTCGGCGCGAGCAGCCTCTACTACCTCGTCGAAGCGGTTCGAAAAGGCAGCATCATGGCGGCGTTCGAAACCCAAGGGATCGTCTTCTACGGCGCTCCCCTCGGCGGAGGTCTCGCGCTTTATTTCGCGTGTAAGAAACTCGAACTTCCGTTTCTTCGTTTCCTCGACTTGGCTATCGCCGGCGTCCCCTTGGCCCACGCGATGGGACGCCTGGGGTGTTTTCTCGGAGGCTGCTGTTACGGAAAGCCCTACGAAGGGCCCTTTGCGGTTCTCTACACACACTCGATGGCGCCGGCGGCGAATCCGTCTGTCTTTCGACACGCGGTCCCGCTCTACGAGTCGTCTTTGCTTTTGCTCCTCGCAGCGTTCCTTTTGTTCTGGCCGAAGCGGCGGGTTGGAAGCGGCGAGTCCGTTGGATTCTACTTCGCGGCCTACGCTGTGATTCGTGTTCTAACGGAGACTTTCCGCGGCGACGGCGTGCGCGGCGTCTGGTTTGGTGTCTCCACTTCCCAATGGATCTCCGCAGCCATGTTCGCTTTTGGCATCGCCCTCGTCGTCCGCGCCCGCAAGACATTCCGGACCGCATGAGCGCGAGGCTCGCGTGCCTCGTCATGGTCCTCTCGCTGGCGCTCACCGGCCAAGCACAGGAGCGTGTGGCGCTAGAGGAGAGCGCCCTCGTTCGCATCAACGAGGGGTGGTTCGCCCGGGGCCTCCATCCGATGCAAATCGCCGAGGCCGTTCTCTTCTGTCGCCAAACCTCGCCGCCCACGCGCGACGCCTTCGTCTGTCACGACCGGCGCTTCTCCGTCGAGACACCACGCCGGCGCATTTTTCTTTCGTCCTACTATATCGATCGTTTCGAGGTGACACGTGAGCGTTACTCCGAATGTGTCCGTGCCGGCGGCTGCCTGCCTCCACGCAGCGGCAACGGCGATGAGCGTTTCAGCCAATCGACGATGCCGGTGACCGGCGTGACCTGGGACGACGCGCGGGGGTTTTGCCAATGGGCCGGAGGGGACCTGCCGACGGAGTCTCAGTGGGAGCGTGCGGCCCGTGGGCCGGGCGGGCGGCGTTTTCCTTGGGGACGGCTTTTCAACGACCGCCTCGCCAATCACGGGTCTGGCACGCGGGTTATCGATGGGTACGAGTTTGTGTCTCCCGTCGGCACCTACGCGGGCGGACGAAGCCCAGATGGCCTCTATGATATGGCCGGCAACGTCTGGGAGTGGACGCTCGATGCCTTCGACCCGGAAGGCGAAGCTTGGAGTGCAGAACTCCCCGTCGACCCACGCGGGGCAGAACCGACCGGCCATCGAATCATTCGCGGGGGGTCCTGGCGTAGTCACGCCGTCGACCTGCGTACGACGACAAGGATTCCCGTCGGCGAGCAGCAACACTCCCCGGATTTGGGCTTTCGCTGCGCATTTGACGCCCTCTAACCCCAGTGTTCGATTGGGTATACCCACCTGGCCGGCTCCTTCCGCTCATGGCCGCGTTGCGACTCTTCGAAAGGTCGGGGACCTTCCTTCATCGTCGCGCCTTGCCATGAACGAAATCGCTCGCCCATGTGAGCAAACCCAATCGAACACTGGGGTTAGTCGCCGGCCGCGGATGTAGCTTGCAGCTTCAGGTCGCTAGCGTCATGTTGCTCCGACCATGCGTTCCCCTTCCTTTTCGGTTTTTGCGTTCGTTCTCACTCTCACGGCGAGCCTCGTCGGCTGCAAGGGGGCAGATGGCGATACCTGCAAAGAGGACGACGACTGTAGCGGCACCCTCGTGTGCTGCCGCGTCGGCACCTTCGAGCGGGGCTCCTGTGGGGTCACCTGTGACATGGCGCCGCCGGCCACGGACAGCGGTCCAAGAATGGATTCCGGCCCCATCGAAACGGACGCAGCGATGATGAGCGACGCGCCGGACATGAGTGACGCGCCGGACATGAGCGACGCCGCGGCAGAAGATGGTGGTCCCGATGCGGCCATGGACTCTGGCCCAGCTGATGTTGGCGTCGACGCTCCTGCCTTGGACGCCGGCACCGACGCAGGTCCGGACGCAGACGCAGGCATGACGGACGCAGGTCCGGACGCCGACGCAGGCATGACGGACGCTGGTCCCGACGCGGACGCGGCATAGGGGCGGTCACGTGCGGGGGCACTGTTGAAGGTCTGTCCGAGCTGCGGAGCTCGCTATGGCGACGACGCCATTATGTGCGGCATCGATGGCCAGCCTCTGCGCCCTGTTAAAGACGCGCTCATCGGCCGCACCGTGGGTGGCCGCCACCGATTGATCTCGAGACTCGGCGCAGGCGGAATGTCCGCTGTCTACCTGGCCCGTCATGTGCTCATCGACCGCCTCGTGGCGGTGAAAACGCTACGACGTGACCTGGCGAAGGACCCCGTGCAGCGGGACCGCTTCGTTCGCGAGGCGCGGGCAGTCAATCGAATCAACCACGAGAACATCGTCGAGATTACGGACTTCGGGGAGACCCACGACGGCATCGTGTACCTCGTCATGGAGTTCGTCCCTGGTGAGCCTCTAAACAAGGCTCTCGAGGCAGGTCGCTTTGACACCGTGCGAGCACTTCGGTTGTGCCGCGAGATGGGGTCGGCGCTCGGCCGGGCCCACGAGATGGGAGTCGTTCACCGAGACTTGAAGCCCGACAATATTCTCTTGGTGGCTCGCAAGGACGGCACGGAGTCGGTGAAGATATTGGACTTTGGCATCGCCAAGATCCTAGATGCTCCAAGTCTCACGGGCTCTCAGCAGATATTCGGGACGCCCGGCTATATTGCGCCGGAGTACATTCAATCCACGGACATCGACGGTCGCTCCGACCTCTATTCGTTGGGCGTCATCCTCTACGAGATGGCCACGGGCGCGCTGCCCTTCGACTACGAGTATCCCGGCGACCTTCTCGTCAAGCACGTGACGGAAGCGCCGATCCCGCCGAGCCAACGCTACGCTGGCATACAACCTGCCCTTGAAACGTTCATCCTTCGGTGCCTTGAGAAGCTGCCCGACGACCGCTTCCGCGACGCCTATCATTTCCTCGACGAGCTTGAGCAGATGGCGGGTCGACTGGGCGGTCCAGACACGTGGAGTGCCCCGACCCTTGAGTCGCGGGTGACGCCCGCGGCGTCGGAGCGAATGCACGCGGATGCCATCGACGCCATCGTGCTTCACACGATCCCTGCGCCGCCCCCGGACATGGTCGAAGAGGGCGCGATTCCCCAACCTCCGCCCCTTCTTGCACCCGAGCGGGAGCGGGGGAGCGAAGAAGGTCTCGGACCGGCCGGCGTTCGCCGCTGGCGCGAGCGTTTTGACGCCCTCGACACGTTGGCTCGAAACGAACGTGGGGCGGTGGATGACAGCGAGGACGCTCGGGATCTGGAGCGGGCTCGGCAGCTCCTTGTTTGCCTTGAGGAGTGCGTCGCAGAGACGGCGGGACATCAGCGTCAGCTTGAAGCGTTGGCGGCCGGCGCTCGGGATTTTCGTGTGACCCTCGGCCGCGCCATCGACCGCTTGGCTCGTTCGCAGAGCATCGGAAAGCGTGATGAGCAGCGCCTCGACGCGAAGAGACGGGAACTCCGAGGAGCCCGCGCGACGCACACGAAAGCCGGGGACGCTGAAGGGCGCGCGGATGCGTTGCTTTGGGAGCAGGCGGCCGTCGAACAAGCCCTTCGCGAGGCGCTCGGTAGCATCGCCCTTGGACAATCCCAGCTGGCGGAGCTTCGTCATGAGCTCACCCAGCGAAATGATGAGGCGGAAGCTCGTATTGCTGAGGCGGTCGCTCTGAGCCAGGCAGGCATGGCCCGCGCCGATGAACTAGCCAACGAGCTTCGAATGCCCCTCGACCGGGTTGAGGCGAAGATTCGCGCTCGATGGGACTAAGGCTCTTGGCGCCTGCGTCGAAGAGTCGGTGTCAGGATTCCCCAGTCTGGCCGTAGGTCTGCTAGGCTCGCGGGCGAATCGATGGGAGTGCGAATGCAACGCTTGTTTCTAGGATTATTGGTCGGATGTTGGGTGCTTGGTGCAGCCGTTCCAGGGTTGGCACAGACACGTCGTGAGCGGCGTGAGGCGAGAGCCGCGTACGGTCGTGGCCAGGCAGGGATCGAAAGCCAAGACTTTGTGGAAGCCGAGTCGGCGTTCCGCGCGGCGTTTGCCATCATCCCCAACCCCATCGTCCTTTTGGGCGTGGCCGGAGCGTTGGAGGGTCAAGGCAAGATCACCGAGGCCGTCGCCACCCTCGAGCAGTATCTTGAGCTGAGCCCCGATGCCGCGGATCGCGCCGAAGTCGAAGCTCGTGCGACGGCGCTTCGCGCGACGCCCGGCCACCTGAGCGTGAGCTCGACGCCGTCGGGCGCGGGCATCGCCCTCGACGGACAGGACACCGGCGAAGTCACCCCCGCGGAGTTCGACTTGCCGCCGGGTAGCCACGTCATCCGTCTCTCCGCTGCCGGGCGTCAGCCCGCGGAGTCAACGGTGGAACTTGGCTTCGCAGCACGCGAAGAGGTCGCGCTCGAGCTCGCGGAAGCGGAGCCGGAGGTGAGCACACCCATCGTCGTGGACGAGGAGCCCGTGGAGCTCGATGAGGAGGAAGACTCCGAAGAAGAGGAAGAAGAGGACGAGGGCCCCGGGACCGCCGTTTGGGTCACGAGTGGGCTTGCAGCCGCTGGCCTCGTTGGCGGCACGGTGCTCGGTTTCCTCGCCCTCTCCGAGGAGAGCAACTTCGACGATGAGCCATCCGAAGCCACCGCTGATCGCGGTGAGCGCTTCGCCATCTTCGCGGATGTCGCTTTCGGCATTGCCGCCGTGAGCGCGATTACAGCCGTGGTTTTGCTCCTCACGAAGGACGACCCGGACGACGAAGAAGAAGACGCGGAGGCCGTGAGCGCGAGCCTCTCGCCAATGGTTGGACCTTCGGGTGGCGGAATCGCAGCACAGGTGGGGTTCTAGAATGGCCAACTCAAACATGCGAAAAGTGGGTACGAAGATGCAACTTGAACGCCTGAGCCTCCTCGCAGCATCCGTTCTGTTCCTGAGCGCCTGCGAGCTCGTGGTGGACTTCGATCGCTCTCTCATCGTCGATGCGTCGGCGGACGTCGTCGCGCCTGAC
Organism: Polyangiales bacterium; assembly: GCA_045106895.1. Taxonomy (GTDB): domain Bacteria; phylum Myxococcota_A; class Polyangia; order Polyangiales; family Houyiibacteriaceae; genus JBCCRV01. The sequence continues at coordinate 61,759 of JBGCFM010000086.1, forward strand.
AGCGACACGCCAGATAGCGGGCCGGACGCAACGGACGGCGGGCCTGACCCTGACGGCGGTCCTGACGGCGGTCCTGACGGCGGTCCCGATGGCGGTCCCGACGCGGGTCCGGACGGTGGACCTGATGCCGGTCCACCGGAGTGCACCATGGCGGCTCAGTGTGACGACGCCGTCACGTGCACCATGGATGACTGTGTGGAGATGAGCTGCGTTCAGACGCCGATGGATTCCCTCTGCGACGACGCGAACATCTGCACCGTCAACACATGCGATGCCGTGACGGATTGCCAAGCGACGAGCTGTTCCTTGGTCATCGACACTCCCGCCTTTCCGGAGCTAAGCACCGTCATTCGTTTGGCGAGCGTCGATGGTGGCGAGGGCGGACTTCTCGCCGTTGTCTTCGATGACAACGCAGGCGTCCCGGACATGCCACTCGGTGCATTGACCGTGGCCGCTGGCGCATCGATGGACCTCGACATCGAACTTTCACGACCCGTCGTGAACGACGAAGTCATCTATGTTCAGCTCTTCGAAGACTTGGGCACCGTGGGCAGCTACGACGATGGCGTCGACGTCGCCGCGCAAGACGCGATGGCGATGGATGTCATCGACGATGTCACCGTCGCGCTCGCGGCTGGGCTTCCGGACTTTGAGGTCGTCGTCAGTGGCGCTGTCCCAGACTACAACTTCTCGATGGCGCGTCCGTCCACCGTCACCATTGCGGGTGCTGACCCCGAGTTGGTTCTCATTCGTGGCCGCCGATACCGCATTCGCAACGTGCTGCCTCTCGACCATCCCTTCGAGTTCATCATCGCGGGAACGCCGGACACCGTCCAGTTGGCTCAGGGGGCAGGCACAGTGGGCGCCGTCGAAGGAGAGGCCACGATCGCGTGGGACGAGTCCGACAGCCAGGATATCGTTTTCACGGTGAGTGCCGAGTTCGAACTCGCTGTGGACTCTTACCGCTGTCGGATTCATACGGCCAGCATGCGCGGCACCGTGACGTACGCGAACCCTTAGGAAAGCTTGCGATTGAAGATCGGCCCGCGCGCACCGTCTGAGGTGCATGCGGGCTTTTTCTTTTGCGCTTTCACTCCTAGTTTTCGGGGCTTCTGCAGGAGCCACCGCGCAGCGAGCGGCGGCGGGAGGAGCGGCGGAGGCGCGCCTTGAGAGCTTCGACCGTCGCCAACGACAGCTGCTAGAGCCGTACTTGGAACGCGGCCCCGCACTTCTCGCGCGCTTCTACAACGCGGACAGCGACATGCCGGCGGTTTCCATCGCGTCTTATATAGAAGCTGCGCCTGAAGATGTTGCTCGCGTCGTCACACAGCCTGCGGACTACGCGCGGTTTATGCCGGCGCTCGACTCCGTGGAGATCGAGTCGCAGCACGCTACGCAGACAGCGTACTCATGGACGTGGACCCTCGCGCTCTTTACGCTTCGCGGCCGAAACGTCATGACGAACTACGGCGGTAACGCCACTCGGGGCTACCGCGTTGACGTCCGGAGCACGCAAGGAGACCTAGGCCAGGGGCGCTTTCTTTGGCGCATTTACCCCGCCGGCGAGGGGCGCTCTCTTGTCGTGCTTTCTTCACGTACGGACATGCGTGGCGCGAACTATGTCGCCGACCAGCTCTCATCCGGGGGGCGCTCGGTGCAGAGGACCATCAACATCTCCATGGCGATGGTGATGTTGCTCGGGACCAAGAACGAAGCACAGCGTGTCGCTGGTTACGTGGAACCTGAGCGGGAGATCGGAGAACTCGAGCCTCTCGAGATGAACCCACGACACCTCTGGCCACTGCTGGAAGACGGCGACCTGGTGTTCATGGAGCTGTCGGGGAATCGAATCGACCGTATGGCCACGCTCGGCCGCTCGTCGCGGAACGAAGAGCACACCCGAGCCGTCATGATCGACCCGGAAGAGTTCGGTCGCGCGCTTATCTCAGGGAGCACAGCGCATGTGGTGGAGACCCACGATGACCATGTCGTCTTTGAGTGGGGGATCCCTCTTCCTATCATCGGTGTCGAAGGGCGCATGCGGCTCACACCCACGGACGGCGTCATCAGCGTTGACGGAATGAGCGGCAGTCTTGGTTCCAGTCAGTGGCGTTTCGACACCACCGTCATCTCGCCTCACGACACGGCTATCCGAGGTTGGTCCCGCTACGATATGCGCGAGACGAGCGCGGTGATTCGTCGGATGATCGGCGACGACGACGCCTTTTCGCACGGCCTCGCCGCTGCAACACAGGTGATGATCGTCCGGTCCCTTCGATCGCGCTCGATGCGTCATCGATAGGCGGCGTTTTCGGCTGGCTCGGTGCTTTTCGGGTATGCTCCGCCCATGCGTGCCCTTGTCCTTTGCCTTGCACTTTCAGCCTGTGGTGGCGGACAAGTCCAGACCACTCTCGCGGACCCAAGCGTCGCCCCTCGGGGCATCCAGGGTCGAATCATCTTCGCGACCCGCTCGCCCACGCCAACCGGAGCGTCGAGCGAACGCGGTCGTCTCGCTGCGCCTTATATATTGATGCGGGCCATCGGCGCCGAAGGCGAAGTTCTCGCCACTACGCGCACCGACGAAGATGGCGCATTCCATTTCGAAGAGGAACTCCCAGCGCTCGAGGTAGAGGTGGTCACAAGCCTTGAGGTCGATGGACACGTTCTCAGTGTGACCACCGACGGCGCCGGCGAAGTTCCGCACACCCTGCGCGTGCCCCTGTCCCCGGAGGACGTGCAGAACATCGACCTCGATGACGACGAGAAGATCGCCGGCGCGCTTCATATTCTTGAGGCGCTTTTGCGTGGCGCGCGCGCGGCGAAACGCTGGACGGGGCGAACGCTCCCACCGTTCTTTTGTTACTGGGACCGCGGCATCACGACGAACTGGAGCTTCTATTCCGGAGAGCGCGGGGACACAGGGCGCTACACCATTGAACTTCTCGGTGGCGAGCCGCAGGCCCAGAGCACGACGGACACCGACGAGCACGATGAGGGCATCATTCTCCATGAGTTCGGCCACTTCGTGATGGATGTCCTCTCCTCGAGCAGCTCTCACGGCGGGTCCCACCCGCGCGGCGTCCTCATCGACCCAGGGCTCGCTTGGGAGGAGGGGCGCGCGACGTGGTTCGCAACCGCGGTGTTGGGGGTTGGATGGTACCAAGACACGGTCGGTCTGGAGCCGAACGGCGAACTCCGGGTTCATCACGATGTGGAGCGTGGCATCCCGCCCGACTTGCGCGGCATCGGAAGCGAAGGCGGCGTCTCGGAGATCCTCTGGGACCTCGCCGATGGAACGCCCGGTGGGCTCCCGGATGAAGACCGTGATGGCATCGCCCTAGGTCCCGACGGAGTCTTGTCGGCGATGGTGGCGATGGCGGAACAGCCCGGCGCGTTTCCCACGATTCGTTCGTTCTTAGGGTTCCTCATCGAGTCGGGTCGCGTCGAGCGCGATGCGCTCCGTCACCTGCTCCAACTTGGAGGGCACCCGATGACCCTGCTTGGCAGCGATCCGTGGCCGATGGAGTTCGAGATCAACGGGAGCGTCGCCGGCAAGATTGACGGGCTCTCCAGGCCAGCGCCGAGTGGTGGCCCGCCGAGGCCCAGCAACGGCCTCGACGCCGTCGCGGTCTACCGGATTCATGTGCCGGAGCCCGGGACGCTCGAGCTCATGTTGACCATCGATGGAAGCGGGAGTCCTCAAGACCACACGGACCTCGACTTGGAGCTCCGTGATATCCGCTCCGACGCGATGGAGTCGAGTCAGGGAGAGGGCCCCACGGAGAGTGTTTCTGCCATCGTCGAAGCGGGCTACTACATCATCTACGTCCGTGATGGTGGGAGTGGAAACAAGGTCGGCTTCCGGCTCGATTCACGCCTCATTCGTTAGAAAAGGCCGTCAAGCGCCGGAAAAGCGTGGACCGCTGCAGGAGCGAGGAGTCGGAGCTTGACGTCCACAGCCACTTGCTCCTATTGCGTAGCATGAAGATTTTCATCGACTCCGGCGACATTGACGCCATCCGAGATGCCGCGGCCATGGGCGTGGTGGATGGTGTGACCACGAACCCAACGCTCATCGCTCGCTCCGGGCGAAAACTTGAAGATGTGATTCGAGACATTCTCGAAGTCGTCGACGGGCCCATCAGCGCAGAGGTCATCTCCACGGACTACGAGGGTATCGTCTCCGAGGGCCGCGAGCTCGCGAAGATGCACAAGAACATCGTCGTCAAGGTGCCGCTCATCGCCGAGGGCATCAAGGCCGTCAAGACCTTCTCCAGCGAAGGCATCAAGACCAACGTGACGCTCTGCTTTAGCCCCGGTCAGGCGCTCCTGGCAGCGAAGGCCGGCGCCACGTACATCAGCCCCTTCGTGGGACGCCTCGACGACATCCAGCATGAAGGCATGGAGCTCGTCGGACAGATCGTTCAGATCTACGAAAACTACGGTCTCGAAACTCAGGTCCTGGCGGCGAGCATTCGCCATCCCATGCACTTCGTTCAGTCCATGCTCCTCGGCGCGCACGTCGCGACCATTCCGCCGAAGGTCATTCACCAGTTGCTCAAGCACCCACTCACCGACAGTGGACTCGCGCAGTTCTTGAAAGACGCGAAGAGCTCCTAGCGCCCGAGCCCACGCATGCGTCGTTTGAAGGCCACACTTTGCGCTGCTGCGCTCATTTGCTGCTTCTTCTCCGCTGGCGAAGCCCGCGCGGACTGGGAGCCTGCGGGCGCGATCAGCGCCGGTCTTCCTATCGATGTTGGCGGTGAAGACACGCGTGTGGGCGGACTGGTCCTCATCGACCTGTATAAACCGCTCGGCGACTTTCGCCTCGGTTTGGCGGGGGGCCTCGGCGTGCTCTCGCGCGGGGAGGATGAGACGAGCCGGCTTTATGCGCCGCTCGGTCTCTCCCTCGCTTACCGTATCGGCGGCGAACGAATCGGAGCCCACCTCACGGCGCGCGCAGGCGTGTTCGGTGGCGCGGACTTCGAGGGACTCATCGGTGGAGCTTTTGTATCTGGCGGAGCCAGCCTCGATATTCGCTTTGGAACCCTCGCCCTCGCCCTCGGCGTCGACTACTGGGGACTGTTCGGCGGAGGGTCACGCTCCCTGGTCACGCCGATGATCTCACTGCGATGGAACCCGGAGACGCTCTAGAGCGCGGTCCGATGAGCGACGCGATGAAGACTCGAGTCGAATGGCTCAAAGACGAAAGCCCCGAGATGCCCCCCGGCGCTTGGCTTCGCCACCGGCGACCTCAGATGCAGGCTGTCTACGCCGACGGCACCTCGAGCGAGCCCTTCACGTATGAGCACGTCGAGCGCAAAGCAACGGATGCGGTAGTCCTCTTGATGCACCACGAGGGCCGGGTCCTGCTCCGCACCTCGCTGCGGCCCCCGCTCGCCGTGCGCACGCAGTTAGTGGTCCCGCTCCCCGACGAAGAGGACGACTCGCCGATGCTGTGGGAAGTGCCCGCCGGGCTCATTGAGCCGGAAGAAAAAGGCCTCGAGGGCATTCGTGCCTGCGCCGTCCGCGAGGCCGAGGAAGAAACCGGTGTCATCCTCAAAGCGGAGTCGCTGACGCCTTTGGGGCAACCGAGCTTTCTCTGCCCCGGAGTCATCGCCGAACAACTTCACTACTTCGCCGTGCAGCTTCCGGATGCCAAACTCGGCACAGCCGCGGGTGACGGCTCCCCCGTTGAAGAGCGCGCAGCTTTGGCGTTCTTTCCCTTCGCCGAGGCATTGGTGCTCACGCGTGATGTGAAGACCGAGCTGGGCGTGCGGCGCCTGATGGCGCACCTTGGGAACGTGGCATGAAGCGCGTCCTCGTCATCTACAAGAAAACGACGCTTCAGCGTTACGGCGAGGACGACCCGACGATCAAAGACCTCCTCGCCCGACACGACCCGAGCGTGGCCATTTTGCGGGAAGCTCACGAAGCACACCTCGGGACACTCGCTCGCGCGAAGGATGCTCTTCGCGCACAAGGCGTGAAGGCGACATTCCGGCACAGACACGGCGGCGGCAGCGAAGCGTGGGATTTGGTGGTGACTCTCGGAGGCGATGGAACGCTCCTGTGGGCTTCCCATCACGTGGACGACCAGACTCCGATGGTGGCCATCAACAGCGCACCCACCTCGTCTGTCGGCTACTTCTGTGCGGGCGACGGAGAGAACGTCGCTGCGATTCTCGAGACCGCCCTCGCTGGTAAGTTACGCGCAACCAAGCTCACGCGAATGAGCGTCGAGGTGGACGAAAAGGAGCACTCCCGCCGGGTGCTCAACGATATTCTATTCTGCCATCGCGTTCCTGCGGCGACGACTCGCTACATCATTCATCACGGAGAGGCGAGCGAGTCACACACCAGCAGCGGCGTATGGGCGGGCCCAGCGGCGGGCTCGACGGCGGCGCAGAGGAGTGCCGGCGGCAAGATCCTGCCCATCGGATCTCGCAAGCTTCAATGGGTCGTCCGCGAACCTTATCGTCCGGACGATATGTCCCTGAATCTCGCGCGCGGACTCGTGGCGCCGGGAGAAGACCTCGTACTCAAGTCGAAGACACGAAACGGCCGACTCTACATGGATGGGGCGAGCCGCGTTGTAGACGTCGATATCGGGCAGGAGATTCGACTCTCACGCTCACCCGAGAGCTTGTCGCTGCTCGGGCTTCGGTCCCGCGGCCGTTAAACGCAAAACGCCGCCCCAAGGAGGCGGCGATATTGCTCTGCGCACTTGGCAGGCTGAGCTTCAGCCCTTCTTTGCGGCAGCTTTCTTTGCGGCGATGGCGGCCTGGACGTCTGGGTCAGGGCCGTTGCCGATGGGCTTCGCGCCGTCCTTCTTGATCGGTGCGCTGGCGTCCTTGCCGCCGGCCGCCTTGATGTGCTGGGCGGGATCTTTGCCCTGGGCGCGGAGAGCCTTCTCCTGCGCGTCGGGCGCAGTGACGTTCCAGCCGTAACCGACCTGCGCATCGATGAGCTTCATCGTGCCCTCGCCGACGAGACCGTCGACGGTGTAACCAAACATCGACTGGACGTCGACGATGGCCTTGTGCGTCGCGTCGCCGAAGATGCCGTCAGCTTCGAGTCCAAAACCGAGTTGGTTGAGTTTGCCCTGAAGGACGGTGACTTCGTCACCGCGTGAACCGTTTTTGAGTAGCTTCATGCCCAACCGTGTACCCCGATTGGGCGAGGGGGGCTGCGGTTTTTCGCACAGATGGAGCCAAGTGCTCGTAATTGCTTGAAAAAGACAGCAGGCGCTTAGCCGAGCTTGTCCAGGAGCGGGCGAATTCGCTTTTGCTTCAGCTTCAGCGCAACGCGGTTGGCGATGACGAGGCTGGATATCTCGCAGACGTCTTCCAGCACGACGAGGCCGTTGGATCGGAGAGTCTGCCCCGTCTCGACGATGTCGACGATGACATCTGCGAGGCCGGTGATGGGAGCGAGCTCGACGCTACCCTGCACGAAGATGAGCTCGATGGGCTGGCCCTTCTCTTCGAAATGCTTCGCAGCCGAGGTGGGAAACTTCGTTGCGACACGAAGGATCTTTGCCGTCTCCATTGAGAAGTCGGGTTTGCCAGCGACGGCGAGCTTGCATCGTCCGATGCCCAGGTCCACCGGTGCGTAGAGATCATACGCGCGTTCCAGGAGGACATCACGACCGACGACACCGAGGTCCGCCGCGCCGTATTCGACGTAGGTTGGAACGTCGTCCGGCTTCAGCAGAAGGAAGTGCAGGGCGACGCCGTCCTCCGTCTGGCTGCTCCGTATGAGCTTACGGCTCTCCGCCGTTAGCGCCTCCGTGTTGATGCCCGCCGCTTCAAAGCGCGGAACCAATTGCTTCAGAACGCGTCCTTTGGGGACCGCGATGGTGATCGAGTTTTCGTCCGTTGCCGCGTTCATCAAAGGCCGCCTGGCACGCGCTCGATGGTGGCGCCGAGGCCCCGGAACTTCTCTTCGATGCGCTCGTAGCCACGGTCGATATGGTAGACGCGAAGAACCTCCGTTGTGCCGCTCGCGACGAGTCCTGCGATGACGAGGCTGGCGCTGGCGCGAAGGTCCGTAGCCATCACTTCGGCGCCCTGGAGGGAGTCGACGCCTTCGACGGACGCCGTGCGTCCGCGAACATCGATGCGTGCGCCCATGCGGTTGAGCTCCGGAACATGCATGAAGCGGTTCTCGAAGATGTTCTCCTGAATCACGGAGATTCCCTGCGCCGTTACCATGAGCACCATGAACTGCGCCTGCATATCAGTCGGAAAACCAGGGTGAGGTGTCGTGGTGATGTTCGTCGCCCGGAGTTCGCCCTCGGCTGCGACGCGGACCCCGGAGCCTTCACGCTCCACGATCACGCCCGCTTCGCGCATCTTCGAAGCGAGGGCTTCGAGGTGATCGAGGGGGACGCCTTCAAGGAAAACATCGCCTCTGGTTGCGGCGGCGGCGGCCATGTACGTCCCCGCTTCGATCCGATCGGCGATGATGGCGTGATCCACCGGCTGCAGCTCCTCGCGGCCTTCGATGACGATTTGGTCGGTGCCGGCGCCATCGACGGAGGCGCCCATCTTGTTGAGGACTCGCGCGAGCTCTTCGATCTCAGGCTCGCGTGCGGCGTTTGTAAGCACGGTCCGACCGCGGGCCAGCGCGGCGGCGCTCATCAGGTTCTCTGTGCCGGTGACGGTGGGCATGTCGAGGTGAATCTCTGCGCCCTCAAGGCGACCCTTCGGAACCTCGACGTGGACGTAGCCGTGGTCGAGTCGCACCTTCGCGCCCATGAGCTCGAGGCCCTTCAGGTGCTGGTCGATCGGTCGCGCTCCAATGGCGCAGCCGCCGGGGAGCGAGACGCTGGCGCGCCCGTAACGCGCCACGAGCGGGCCGAGCACAAGAACCGAGGCGCGCATCTGCTTGACGAGGTCGTAGGGGGCGACGGGTTCCGCGACCTTTCGGCTCTCGATATTGAAGGTCCCATTGTCGTAACTGGCGTCGAGTCCGAGCTGCCGAAGAAGAGCGCCCATGGTCTTGACGTCACGGAGGTCGGGGACGTTGCGAAAGCAATGCGCGCCGTCCGCGAGGAGCGCTGAACACAGAATGGGCAACGCCGCATTCTTGGCACCGCTGATTCGCACATTGCCCTGGAGTCGCGCTCCACCTTGAATACGTAGGTTGTCCACGAGCCAGGGCTACTTGATAGGGCCCCGTGGGGCAACTTCGAACCGTGTCTAAAGCGCTAAGGCGACGCTCATGAGGACGAAACCACCCAGGGCGAGGGCGCCGTAGCGACGCGCAGGGCTGGCAAGGACGCGGTCTTCCTCGTCGATGGCTTTGGCTGCGACGAGCATGACGCCTAGCCAAAAAGCGAAGAAGCCGAGGAGCGCGAGGTAAAACGGCAGCCTGGGCGCGGTGTCGGCCGCCAGGAGCGCGAGCATCGCGCTCGATTCGCCTTGGCTGAGAGAGGCGATCTTCTCATCGGCACGTTCCCGGAGCTCGGAATGAGGAACATAGACGCTCCGTGCGCCAAAAATCGCCGCCCGAATCGAGCGCCAAGCCCGAAGTGCTCCAAGGACATCACCACTGGACTCCCGCTCCCTTGCTAGCTCTTCCATCCGTGTCAGCGCGTCGGCGGAGTAGATGCTCGTGGGTACGTGCCATTTGGCGGCGCGGCGCCAGTGGATGAGCGCGCCGTCGCTGTCCCCTTGGGCGAGAACCTCGTCCCCCATGGCGAGCTCGCCTCGCGCCGCCAGAACGGTCCGAGCGCCAATGACGAAGAGAACGGCGAGGAGGACGCCCAGCCCTTGGAGGAACGTCCGCTTCATGCGAGGTCGCGTCGCCGAAAGATAAGGCTCGCGAGGATAAGCAACACAGCCGTGTAGCAAAGCGCGTAGAGGAGGCTTGTGCCCACGTAGGCCCACGGCGCAGTGGCCGCCTCGCCGATGACGTTGGATCCAGGGACGAAGAGATTGAAGTTCGGGACGACCTCGGCGATGCCGCGCATCAGCGATTTGAGCTCGTCGGGAAGCATGCGGGACTGAACCGTCTGAAGCGAGTCGGCGCTGCGTCCGACAAGCCAGATGCCGGCGCTGAGTGTGCCCGTGAGAAACGGAGTCGAGAAGGAGGAGAAGAAGAGGGCGACGGCGGTCAAAACGGAGACTTCGCCTCCGATGAGAACGAGGGCACGCAGGTGTGCGCCGATCGGCTCTCCTGCCTGCATCGCGTACAGCGAGGACGCGGCGAGGAGTGCGAAAGCCCAGGGCGCGACGACGAAGGTGGGGTCCGGCGCTTTCCGAACCAGCACGACGAGGGCGACGAGCCCTGCGAGGAGTCCAAGAAGCAGGACGCTTAGGTCCCCGCCCGCTTGCTGTCCCACGAGCAGAAGAAAGACCCCGCCGATGAGGGCGAGAAAGATCTGCCCGGTGAGGACGATGCCTGCGAACTTTCCGACCAAGAACTCCCACCGGTGGATAGGCTTCGGGAGAACCACATAGAGGGTCTTTCGCTCGATTTCTTTGTAGAGAAGGGACGAGCCGAGGAAGAGCGCAACGAGGACGCCGAAGAGCGAGATCGCCGCGATACCGATGTCGCGGACGACACGCTCTTGTTGGTCCAGGGAGAGCTCGGCGAGAACACGCGTCCCAAGTAGGACGGCCGTGGCAAAGGCGGTGACGGCGTAGAGCACCTTGTCGCGAATGGCCTCGCGAAGCGTATTGAGGGCGATGGCAAACGCGCGCCCCATCAGGACTCCCCAAACAGAAACGTGCGACCAACGACGACGCCGGAGAGGGCGGCGATGCAAATCAACGCCATGGTCATCGAAAGGACGGTCGCCAAAACGAGGCTCCGCTTGCTCTTCGTTTCCCGAACTTCGGAGACCGCCGCGATGCTCTCCCACAGAAAGAGCGAGAGGGAGGCTGCGCTCAGCACGCCGAAGCTGAGACCCACGGCAGTGGGCATTCCGTGGCGAAGCGTCGAATGCACAGCGGCGTCACCGCCGCGGATGAACGCGAGAGCGAGTGTGCTCCAACCAAAGACAAAGCAGGCGACGCTGAGACCGCCGCTCAATCGGCGAAGGCGCGTGGAGTCGCCAGGCCGGCCAAGCGTGAAGCGAGACCGAAAGCCCGCAAGAAAGGCTGGGACGAAGAGGGCGCCGGTGATGAGGATGGGCCACAAGCTGTTCGCGGAGGGCTCTGCCGAGCCGGCGCCCGCCAGGACGAGTGAGCCGAGTGCGAGGGTGCCCAGAGACCAAAGCAGAGCCGCGAACGCGAATGTTCTCTCTCCTTTTTTGGGGGCGACGTCAGAACTCATGGGACGAGTATTTCCACTCGCGGCGATACGTCAACATACGCGGTGGATTGTTGACAGCGGACCCTTCGCCGGCGGATATGAGTCTATGGGCGAGTTCCTCCTCATCGTGAATCCTCGCGCCGCCGCCGGAAAGGCCGCGCGAGAACGCCCACGGCTCGAATCCCAGCTGCGGCACTACGGCGCGGAGTTTCACACACGTCTGACGGAGCGAGCGGGTCATGCTGCGGACCTCGCGCGTGAGGCCCTCCGGGGAGGAGCCGAAGGGGTCGCCGTCGTCGGCGGGGACGGGACGATGAGCGAGGCCCTCCAAGGCTTCTTCGACGAAGCCGGACAGCCCATCTCGCCGGGGGCCTGGATTGGTCCGCTCCCTTGCGGCACCGGCGGTGACTTTCGAAAAACAGCGCTGCCAGGCCTGCGGGATCAGGACCGTGCCAAACGGCTCATGGTGTCTTCGGCCCGGCCCCTCGACGTCGGCTGGTTAGAGTACGTGCGTGACGACGGGAGCCCCGCGGCGTGTCCTTTCCTCAACATCGCGAGCTTCGGCCTTGGCGGCCTCGTCGACCGCCTCGTCAACGAGGGACCCAAGTGGATCGGCGGACGGGCTGCGTTCATGTGGGGCGCTCTCCGTGCGTCTCTACGCTACGCCGCGCAGCCCATTCGGCTGCATGTCGATGGTGAGTTCGTCGTGGAAACAAAGGTCTCAAACGTCGCCGTGGCGAACGGGCAATTCTTCGGGGGGGGGATGCACATTGCGCCCGGCGCGCGCCTCGACGACGGTCTCTTTGATATCGTCGTTCTTCCAGAGGCGAGCTACGCGGACCAAGCGCGCGCGCTACCGGCGCTCTACCGAGGCACGATCCTGAGTCACCCCAATATCATCCATCGTCGCGGCGCGTCTGTCTTCGCGGAGCCTGTTGATGGGAGCGCGGTTCTCCTCGACGTGGACGGCGAAGCGCCCGGACGTCTCCCCGCTACTTTCTCGATCCGCACCGGCGTCGTGCGTTTGCGCTGATGACGCCGAGCCCTCTGCGTCTCCCAGCGGTCCGGTATCCCCGAGCACAGCTCATGCTGCTTGGAGCTCTCTCCGGCGTGGGACTTGCCCTCAGCGTGAGCGCCGGCGCGTTCCCTCCGCTGGCGTTCGTTTTTAGCGGCGCGCTCATCCTCGCCTGCTCCCAAGCTCGCACTCCGCGTGACGCGTGGCTGTGCGGCTGGAGTGCCGGGTTCGCAGCGAACGCGATCATCTTCTACTGGATCGTCGAACTCCTCCGGGCCTTCGCCCACTTTCCCTTCGCCGCGGCCCTCGCCGTTGCTGCGCTGCTCTGGGCTGCGCAGGGCCTCAACTTGGCCTTCTGCTGCTGGCTCATCGATGTGCTCAGCCGGCGTGGCGCGCCGCGTTTCGTCGTCGCTCCCGTCGCCCTGACGCTCTTCGCTACGCTTGGGCCTTCGCTTTTTCCGTGGCGCCCATCCACGGCTCTCGTCGATTGGACCGCCTACGCCCAGGTCGCAGAGCTCGGAGGCGCTCCGCTTCTCGACGCCCTCGCGCTCTTCTGTGGGGCCATGGGGGCTGGAGCGCTGAGCGCTTGGGCCTCTGGCGAGCGGTCCGTTTTAAGACGTCGCGCTCGGGTGCTGGTCTTCCTCCTCGCGTTCCCCGTGCTCTACGGAACGGTGCGTCTTCCGCAGATCGATGACGAGCGGAGAGCGGCACCTTCACTGCGCATCGGGATCGTTCAGCCGAACATCAGCATCGAATCGAAACACGACCCAAACCGCGCCCCACAAAACCTCCAGCTCCTCCGACGTTTGACACAGCGCGCGCGGGCCCGTGGCGCGGAGCTCATCGTCTGGCCGGAGACCATGTACCCCTATCCGCTGCATCGAGAGCAAACACACGAACCCCTCGATGGACGTCGCATCGCCGCAGGCGTACCGATGCTCATCGGCGCTATCACTCAGTCCTCGCGTTGTGACCGATGGAATAGCGCCGTCGCACTCGATGCGAATGGCGAAATTACCGGCGTCAGCGACAAGGTTGAGCTCCTCGCCTTTGGAGAAACGGTTCCCCTCTGGGAATGGCTGCCTCCGCTCCAGTCGATGTTTCCGTGTCCCGGATTGGCACGCGGCGAGAGACCTCAGACCCTCCAGGTGGCGGGGGCGCTCATCGGTCCACTGAACTGCTACGAGGATGTTCTGACGGAACCCGCGCGCAGCTTCGCCGTCTCCCCCGACGTCTTGGTGAACATCACAAACGACGCGTGGTTTGGTGACTCAGCCGAGCCCCACCTGCACCACCTGGCCGCGCGTCTTCGAGCCGTGGAGACGCGGCGTGACTTGGTTCGCGCGGTCAACACGGGCGTGAGCGCCCACGTTGACAGCACCGGTCGCGAGGTCTTCACGACGCAGACATTCCAGGAGGACGTACGCATCGCCCACGTCCGGCGTCTGTCCAGCCAAACATGGTTCGTCCGCTTCGGCGATTGGACGACGCCGACGCTCTTCGCCTGGCTCCTTGCGCTCGTCGTCGCGCTGCGCGTTCGACGCTCCCCCAGCTGACATTCCCGGCGTCCGCCGGCGTCTGTCGGCGAGAGCCGAAGTTGACTCGCCGAAAGCGTCGACGTTTCTGCAGCGCTCGCTGCGGCCCGTGACTTGCTCTGTATTCCCCCGTCGTGATGGCGACGAGGAGGAGTCTTGATGGAGCAGTCAGCAGAGAAGAAAAACTACAAAGCGGTCTACACCGTGGTGACGGGTCGCGACGACCGTGAGCACTGGGTGAAGCTCGGTGCCGCGTTCACGAATCGCGATGGCAGCCTCACGGTTCGCCTCGATGCCGTGCCGGTCAACGGGAAGCTCGTGATCCGCGAGCGCCGAAAAGACCACTCGCCCCTCGGCGTGGTGCGTTTTCACGGGAGCGAGAGCCTGGCCGGCGAGCGATGAGTTCGGTGGCGCCTCGGCGCTGCCCGCAACCAACAACAACAGAAAGAAGAAGAAAATGAAGAACCTACCAACAACGATTCGCCGTGTTCTCACGGCACTCATGATGAGCCTGATGATCGGCGCAGCACTCCCACTCTCGGCTCAGGAGGCGGAAGCGCCGGCGGCCGTGGAGGCGGAACCCGTCGTGAACCTGAACACCGCCACGGAAGCGGAGCTCGTCACTCTACCGGGGATCGGGCCGAGCAAAGCGCAGGCGATCATCGCCCATCGCGAGCGTCGGGCGTTTCGTCGCGTCGAAGACGTGATGCGTGTACGCGGCATCGGGCGCTCGACGTTCCGGCGTCTGCGCTCCCGTCTCGGCGTCTAGCCGCTGAAAACGTCGATTGGGGCCTGGCCAGCCCCGATCGGCGTCGCGGACTATTTCCACGACCTGCTACGCTCAGCGCGTGGCGATTCAAATGCGACAAGCGCTAGTTGAGGACCGGAACACGGTGCTCGCGTTTCACCGTGCGCTCTACGAGCAGCATCGCGCGGCGTTGATGGAGGAGAGGCTAGGTCTTCTTTACGCGTACCGACGTTTCCCCCAGGTCTTGGAGGAAGACGTCGATGCCATGCTGAGGAACCCGGCGACAGCCATTCTCCTCGCGGAAGAGCACGAAGGCGACGAGGTCCGTCCCATCGGTTACATCACGGGATACATCGAGAACGACCCGCGGCGTGTTCTCAGCCGAAAAGGCGTGGTGGGCGACTGGTACGTGGACGAGTCGGAGCGTGGCGCTGGGCACGGAAAGCGTCTCCTCGAAGCGCTACTGTCCATCTTTCGCGAGTCCGGATGCAGCATCTCCGAGATCGCCACGTGGCCGTTCAATACCGCGACGCGAACCTTCATCGAATCCGCGGGTTTTGACGAAGTTCAGATCGTGTATCGGCAGAAGCTCTAGCGGAGCGCCTCCTCTTCAGAGGCCAACTTGAGATGCGGGCCCAGAAGTGCAAAGGTCCAGGGCCAGCCGCCAAATCCCGGAAATATTCCCGGATACCCAACAAATTCGTGCGGTTCAGGCTCTCGGAGACTCATGAAGATTACGCTTTCGAACGACTCGGCGAAGACCGCAAACGTGGACCTCTTGGTCCTGCCTGTGAGGGCGAAAAAGCTCTCCGCCGACACCAGCGCTGCCGGGCTCGACAAGCCGCTTCGCACAGCCCTTGCCTCTCACGCCAAGGATGAAGGGTTCGAAGGCAAGTCTGGCCAGACGTTGAAGGTTCCGGCGGGTTCCACAAAGGCAAAGTGGGTCGTTCTTGCCGGTGTTGGCACCGAAGCAGACCCCGTCAAGATCGCCCGCATCCTCGGGCACGCGGCGGCCAAGGCGTCAAAGATGCAGTCGAGCGCAGCGGTTCTCCTCACGGAACCGAACCCCGCGACGGTCCGAGCCTGTGTTGAATCCGGCGTCCAGGGTGCCTACCGCTACACGCCCTACAAGACGGGCACACGGAAACCCAAAGGCGGCCTCTCGCGACTGACGCTCCTCGTCGACAAGCCGAAGAGCGCACCTCTGAAGGCTGCTGTCTCCGCGGGCACTGCCGTCGGTGAATGCGTCAACCTCGCACGCGACCTCGTGAACGCGCCGCCCAACGACCTGAACCCCGTCACGCTCGCGAACATCTCCAAGAAGGAAGCCACGAAGCTCGGCCTCAAGGTCTCCATCTGGAACAAGAAGAAGATTGCCGCCGCGAAGATGAACCTCTTCATGGCCGTCAACGCCGGCAGCGCCATCGAGCCACGCCTTATTCACGTGGCGTACACGCCGCGCGGCGCCACACAGAAGGTCGCCTTCGTTGGGAAGGGACTCACCTTCGACGCTGGCGGTCTCTGCATCAAGCCCGCCAAGTCCATGGTCGACATGAAGTGCGACATGGGTGGCGCAGCCGTCACCCTCGGCGTCGTCCTCGCCGCCGCCCGCCTGAAGCTTCCCATCGCCGTGCACGCCGTCATCGGTTCCACGGAGAACATGCTCGGCGCCGAGGCATACCGCCCCGGTGACGTCATCAAGTCCTA
Source organism: Polyangiales bacterium (assembly GCA_045106895.1). Taxonomy (GTDB): domain Bacteria; phylum Myxococcota_A; class Polyangia; order Polyangiales; family Houyiibacteriaceae; genus JBCCRV01. Next base: position 78,029 of record JBGCFM010000086.1, read on the forward strand.
CGACGGAAAGACGGTTGAGATCATCAACACGGACGCTGAGGGCCGACTCGTCTTGGCCGATGTGCTTTCGTGGACCGCCAAGACCATCAAGCCCGACGTCATGATCGACCACGCCACGCTCACCGGCGCATGCATGGTGGCCCTCGGACCTCACCGTGCCGCGCTCTACACGGACGACGACGGACTCCATCAGGCGTACGAAGCTGCGGCGGAGATGTCGGATGAGCGCTACTGGCGCCTGCCCCTCGACCCGGACCTCCGCCCGAGCCTGAACAGCTTCGTTGGCGACCTGAAGCACACGGGGGGATCATACGGCGGGTCCATCACCGCCGCGCTCTTCTTGAAGGAGTTCGTCCGAGATACCAACTGGATGCATCTCGATATCGCGGGCCCAGCGTTCAACGACGGTGTCCACGGCACAGCGCCCAAGGGCGGCACCGGCTTTGGCGTGTCCACGGCGCTTCGTTTCCTCGAGTACCTTGCCCTCGACGCGGCCTGAGCGCAGCTACTGAACGACAGGGTCGAGCATCACGCTTGACCCTGTTTTTCGTTAAGCACCATCCGCTGGAGCGACTGCCGAACGCCGCCTCCAGAAGATCACTCCGCTCATGAGCAGCAACAACGCCGCCCCGCCTGCCATGAGCCCAAGCTGCCAGGTTCGTAGACCAGCGACATCGACACTCAGCCCGATGATCTCGCTGGAGGTCGCAGCTGGGAGCGCGATGGGTGCACCGCAGTCGTGGGGCTCGTCTCCATAGCTGCAAGTGTGGACGACACCGCCGGGTTGTGTACGGATGACAATATCGCTTCGATCGAGGGCCTCCGTCGGCATGGCATCGCCCAGTCGAATTTGGTGCGTTCCTGGGCGAAGCTCGACGCGCGCGACCATCTCGACGCTGCCGGCTTCGTTGCGAATCACGCCTTGAGGATCCAGGTAGGCGTCGCCCCAAACGATCGCTACGGGTTCGCCATCGACTTCGATGCTGAGCTCTTCGGCGAGCCCCTCTCCCCACGTGCGCATGTAGACGTCCGCTTCGGACCCATCGACGGCGCCGTCCTGATTTGTGTCTGCGTCGCGCATGATGCGGGCCATCTCCGCAGGACCCAAAGTCAGGCTGGTGACGATGCGCAGGGCGGCGGGTTCAACATCAAATTTGAGGTAGCGCTCTGCACGCAGGACAACGTGACCAAGGTGGGCTTCGGCGCGTGAATGCACGATGGTCATGCCCGCGAGGAGCACAACGATGAACACAATTGAAAACGGCCCCGCCACAATGGGCGAGACCGATTTCAAGATTCGTCGAGCGGACAAGTGCTCAGCGGACGCGGAACGGATAGTTCACGTTGAAGGTCGGTCGCGAGAACGCAGGGACGCGAGCACTTCGAACGGCGCGGGCAACACAGGACTGAACGGCCGGCGGAACACCCGAAACGTTGACGCTTCGAACCCGTCCGGAGCTCGCGAAGACGATGCGCGCCTGGGCGGTCCCCGCGGTGCCGTTGCCGCAGCCTGCGACGCGACTGGAAACGCGTCGAAGAGCACCACCGACGTCATCACGACCCGGCTGAGCCGGGAGGTTGCTCATGGAGGCAGCCATCATCGCAGCGGCCATCATGGAGCCGCCGCCGCCGAGTGCTCCAGCGAGGAGGTCGTCGATGTCGGCGTTCGCCGAGGACATACGCGCAGCCATTGGAGAAGGTGTTGCCGCTGCCATTTCTGATGGAGTCGCCGAGTTCGACGAGCCCATGCGTGCGGCGCGTCGTCGTCGTCGTGCAGCCGAACTACCGCTCCCAGCGGATGCTTCGTCGCCGGCCTCGTCGCCTTCGCCTTCGTCGCTGCCTTCGTCGGCGGCTTCTGCTGTAGGCGCATCCATGGCGACACCCGCCGCGGCAGGTGCTGCAACCGCGGGTTCTGCGGCTGCTGGAGTACCGGTCGCCGTTTCACCAGCAAGCGCGGTCGGCGCGGCTGCGACCTGTTCGGCGGGCTTGTCCATCAAGACAACGATGAGGGCGACAAGAAGTCCGACAACAACGAGGCCACCGGCGACTGCGCCAATGATGAGTCCCTTGCCGCCCTTTTCGGGCTCGGCGGCTGCCGGAGCAAGAACGGGTGCGCCCAGGGAGGGTCCGAGACCACCACCACCACCACCGATGGAGAGGAGGTCATCCACGCCGCCGCTGCTGGACGATGCGCCGCCGCTTGGTGCGGAGGTGGCTGCCGTTGCGCTAGCAAGCGCACGAATGTCGATAAGGCCTGAGCCTTCGCCAGTCGCGTGTCCCGCCGGAGCTGCCGAAGGGCTCGCGGATGGACTTCCGCCGCCGCCGCTTCCGCCAGAGCTGCCCGTCGCGAGCGCTTGGAGGTTGGACAGTGAGAAGAGGACCGAGTTTTCGTTTCGTTGTCCGGTCATCGCCTGGTCGGCGGAGACACGTGGGCTCGGTGCGGAGGCCACGACATCGTCACTCGCGCCGAAGGCCGCATCACCGCCACCTGCGAAGAGGTCAGCGCCTGCGTCGGCGCTCGCTCTCGCCGCCTCACCGGAGCCACCGAATGGATCGGAGCCACCGAATGGATCGGCTGGTGCGGGCGCCGCTGCGGGCGCCGCCGCCGCGCCACCGAATGGGTCGGCTCCTGCGTCACCACCAAAGGGGTCTGCTGCTGCGCCGCCGAATGGGTCCGCCGCCGCTGCGCCAGCGCCGAAGGCTGCGCTCGCTGAATCAGCAACGACCGTGCTGTCTTCTTGCGCAGGCTCCCCGGTGATGGCCGCCACCAGCTCGGGAACGTCACGTGCAGGCTTCCAGCCGTCGAAGCTCTCCTTCCACACGTAGGCTTCCCAATCGATGGTGCCATCGGTCAGCATGCCGCCGAGTTGGCTGGGTGCGAACGGGCCCTGTTGGTCGCCGTCTACAACGACGTGCCAAACCTGGTCGCTTCCATAGTCGTAAGCAGGTGCCTGCTCTTCTGCCGGTGCGGCCACCTGGTCGCCGCGGACAGCGATGATGTTTGTGCACTTCTTGCAGCGGATTTTGAACACACGGCCGGCGACTTTTTCGTCGGCGATCTGATACTTCGCCCCGCAGTTATCACAGAGGATCTTCATTTGACGGTTTTTCCCCGTTGTCGGTGAATGGGTTTTCTATTTCCCGAGTAGCTTCGCGATGATAGCCGGGTGACGGGTGAACGATCAACAACGCTGTGTTCATCGGGGCCCATCATTCCGGCCTGCTTCTTTGAACCCCGAACAAGCCTGCACTTGGGCAGTTTTTTCGGAATGTTGTCGATCGGGTGCTTTTGTCGGGTTTCCTGCCCGAGGTGTCTATACTTCCCGCCATGCGCGTCCCGTCGCTCCTCCTTTCGCTCCTCACCTGCGCAGGCTTCAGCCTCGCCTTCAGCTCCCATACAGCGGCTCAAAGCTATGCAGGGGAGTGGCGCGCCGGATCGCTCCAGGTGCGAAACGCCACCCGGAGCTGGGGCGCGGACTGTCCAAGCCGTCTTCCAGCCACCCAAACAGAGGCCGGGGGGACGGTTCAGGTGGCGCAATCCGGCGATCACCTGACGCTCAGCGGGGCCGTACGAGGGAACACACGTTCATGTTGGAGCGACAACCCAAACCTGCGACGGATCTCCTCGCGTTATCAGGACGGCGCTTGGACGATCATCTGTCGAACGGCGGAGAATGACCCACGGGCAGAAAACGCGCGCTACGCCTTCAGCGCCACCTCCTCGACGAGCATCACATTCCGCGAGACGACGGAGTGGAACTGGCAGCTGAACGACTCGGTTTGCCAGGTGACGCGCACGGCGACGCGGACTTTTACTCGAACCGACGGACTGACGGCGGAGCCCGAGCCCGATCCCGAGCCCGAGCCGACCCCGATGGAGGAGCCCCGGCCTCAATGCACACCGGGCGCGCCGGCGGGCGTACGTCTGTCGCCGGGGCGCTCACAGGCGAACATGGGCCAGCGCGTCTGTTTTTCTTCACGGGTGGTGGATGCCGCTGGTTGCACAGTACGCGGTGAGCGTATTCGCTTGCAGCTGCGTCCGCCGGAGGGAGTGGACGCCGAGCTGAGCGGACGCTGCTTCGAGCCACGAGCCCTGGGGATGTACAGCGTCGTTGCGACCAGTGGGTCTTTCACCGCGCGGGCCTCGCTGGAGGTGACGACGAACGACCTCTCCGACCTGGTCGCACAACGCGACGGAAGCGGACAACTCGACTCGAGCGGTCAGGCCGAGGGTGAGAGCTCGAGCGGCGTCGAGGCGAGCGCCCTGGGCGGAAGCTCGCTCCCGCTCTACGGGGGCCTTGGCGTGCTCGCCGCTCTTCTCCTTGGCGGCATCCTTCTACTCGTGAGCCGGAAGAAGAAGCCTGCTCCACCGGTGGAAGACTACGACGTTCCAGCCGTCGCGGCGGCACCGGTCTACGTTCCGCCCCCGAAGCCGCCGAGGGTTTGCCCACGCTGCGCGCATGAAGAACGGGGAGACGCGCGCGTTTGTCCGAACGACGGCGTCGCTCTTATCGATCTCAACGACGAGGCGATTCGCCTCCGCGGCAAGATCTGCCCCAAATGCAGAACGGGGCACGCAGCGGGGACGGCCTTGTGCCCGAACGACCAAACTCCTCTCGTCTACCACGTGCTCTACGAGGCTCAGCAGAAGGAACAGTCCGCCAAGAAGAACACCTGCACGAAGTGCGGAAATTCCTATGACGCGGGTGTTGGCTTCTGTCCTGAAGATGGGACGCGTCTCAGATGATCTTCAAAGAAGCCCGCGGCGCAGCGCAGCGCTTCGCCGAAGCATCTGAGCTTCCCGCGGATATTCGGGCAACGGTGGACACCCTTGAGACCTGGAGCGAGTTGGTGGACTACCTCGGGGAGCTCCACGAGGCTCTCGATGAAGCGGACAAGGCGTCGGGGACTCCGCAAGAACAAGGCAGCGGGCTCTTCGAGTTCTACGCTCGAGGGCTAGGGCGGATTCGCGAGTACGCACGTGCTCAGTCGCTCAAGGAGTGACGGACAAAAAAAGAGCGACGCCAAGGCGCCGCTCTCTTTCTTCGGAGACCGAAGCCTTCAGCCGGCTTTGGCCTTCTTGACCGCCTCGGTGAGTTCGGGCACGGCGTCGAAGAGGTCCGCGACCAAGAAGTAGTCGCTGACCTGAGCGATCGGCGCCTCGTTGTCCTTGTTGATGGAAACGATGGTCTTGCTGCCCTTCATGCCAGCGAGATGCTGGATGGCGCCGCTGATACCGACGGCGATGTAGAGCTTCGGTGCGACGACCTTACCGGTCTGGCCGACCTGCAGTTCGTTGGGCACGTAGCCAGCGTCGACGGCCGCACGGGAGGCACCCATGGCGGCGCCGAGGGCGTCGACGAGGGGCTCGAGCACGTTCTCGAAGTTGTCTGCGCTCTTGAGGCTTCGGCCACCGGAGACGACAACTTCAGCTTCCGCGAGGTCGGGGCGTTCGCTCTCGACAACCTCGAGGCCGATGACCTCGATCTTCTCGGCGGCGTCTCCGCCATCGGCGGCGTCCACGTTCTCGATGGGGCTCTCGCCGCCGGACTCAGCGGCAGCTTCGAACTCGCTCTGACGAACGGTGACGACGGCGATGGGCGTCGTGATCTTCAACGAGCCCTTCACGTTGCCCGCGTACATGGGGCGCGTGTAGATGAGCTCTCCGTCTTCGATGGCCACGGCGCTGATGTCCGAAGCCACGCCAGCGTCAAGCTTGGCGGCGACGCGTGGAAGAAGGTCCTTGCCGAAGGTCGTTGCGGCAGCGACGACGACTTCGTAGCCCTCACCGGCGACCTCAGCGACGCTCGGTGCGTACGCTTCGTTGGTGTAACCCTCGTCGATTTCGGTGGTGATGAGCTTGCGCGCGCCGTAGCCCTTGAGGCCAGCCGCGGCGCCCGCGGCACCTTCGCCGATGACGTGGATGTCGAAGGCTCCGCCTTCGGATGCCGTTTTCGCAAATGCGATAGCGGAAAGAGTGGTCTTGCGGGCTGCGCCTCCGGCGAGCTCCGCGACAACGAGTACGTTTGCCATAGTCTTATTCCCTTACGATTCTGAGGACGACGCCCTCAGAGCACCTTGGCTTCGGTTTTGAGTTTCTCGACGAGTTCATCCACGCTCTCGACGAATGTGGTGTTGCCGGAACGAGCCGGTGGGAGTTCGAAGGACACGTATTCGTTCACGCGCTTGACCTCGACGCCGAGGTCGCTGGCGCTGGTCTCCTCCATGGGCTTCTTCTTCGCCATCATGATGCCGCGCACGGAGGCGAAGCGGGCCTTGTCCGACTCCGGGTACTTGTAGTCCGCCGGCGTCGCGCCGTTCTTCACGGACTCGGGCTGGAGGATTCGGTCGGAGCTCGTGAACACGCAGGGGCCGGTGACCTTGAGCGTCTGCTGGCCTGCGTCGAGCTCGCGCTTGACCTCGAAGGTCTTTCCGTCGTCGTCGGTGGAGATGCGCGTCACGTAGTTGACCATGGGCCAGTCGAGGAACTCGGCGAGCTTGGTGCCCGCGACGTTCGAGTCGCCGTCGGCGGACTGCTTGCCGAGGAAGACCACGTCGGGCTGCTCCTTCTCGACGACCTTCGCGAGGATCTGCGCCACGACGTGGGAGTCGAGGGCTTCGTCTTCGGCGTCGATGACGATGCCGCGCTCAGCGCCCATCGCGAGGCCTTGGCGAACCGTCTGGGCGGCGTCCTTTGGACCGATGGTCACGAGGATCACCTCTCCAACGCGCTTCTTGTCGGCGGCGTTCTCCGTGAGACGAAGCGCTGCTTCCAGGCTCCACTCATCGAAGGGGTTGAGCTTCCACTCAAGTCCTTCGCTGGTGACGGACTTAGCGTCGTCGGCGATCTTCACCTTGTTGGCGTTGTCTGGGTCAGCAACGCGTTTGATGGGAACGAGGATTTTCACTCGGCTTCTCCCTTTCGAGGATGGGCGCCAAAGCGCCTAGTTGTTGCCCTGCCGGACATCGGCAGAGGGAAATCACTACGGAAGTAGGTGGACCAGCGACGAAGGTCAAGCTCGTCATTGGAGGACGCGAGGACTCCTACGCGATCACTCACGCTTCCACCTCGCTCGGGCGCTCCTGAACGCGGAGCCCGTCGAGGAAGAGGTTCGCAAATTGATGCGCGGCCTTCTTCAGCTTCGCGGGTTTCGGTGAGTCGTCCTTCGAGCCGAGGGCCCAGGTCAGCGCCAGGCCGTCGAGGCCGCCGTAGAGCGCGCGTGCCGCGACTCGCGGGTTGATATCGCTACGAAAGAGCGCCTCTTTTTGCCCTTTCGCGATGACGCCTGCGATGAGCTCCAGATAGCGCGTAAAAAGAGGCGCGGCGTATTGCTTAAGAAGGGTCGAGGACTGCCGAAGGTTGACGGTGACGACCTCGGCGAGATCGCGTGAGTCTTCCAGGAGCCCAAGCTGGAGCTCCATGATGCGTCTCAGCTTCTCCTCGCTGCCTCGATCCGACGACGAGATGCGCTCAAGAATGCCAAGAAGCGCGTTCATCCGGTCTTCGAAGATGCTGATGAGGACAGCATCCTTGTTCTCGAAGTAGAGATAGATCGTGCCGTCTGCGACGCCTGCCGCTTTGGCGATCTCGCTGACGCGCGTGGCGTAGAAGCCCTTTTGGGCAAACACCCGAATCGCCGCCTGGAGGATTCGCTCCCGCTTGTCGACGGACGCGCCCTTTTTGGCCTTTTCAGCCATCAGAGGGTCCTCGTGGGCAAAACTGAATGAGTATTCATTCGCTTCAGGAGTTAGCGTTCCCCTCTCGTGCCCGCAAGGGAAAGATCTTGCCAGGCCACCATCATTCGCACATTCGCGACTCCGCGCAGCGCAGAGTGATACCTCGCGCTAACGAGTGTGACGCCGAAACGCGTCCGCCTGCTGCTCCCGACCGACGATAAAGAGGGGTGTCGCACTTCGGAGCTCTGAGGCCACAGCGGGGCTCGCTGGCGAGATCTCAAGGACGCCTGTCCGCGCGGCGCGCAGAGCCATCACGCGGGCATCAAGTCCATCACGCTCGCCTGAACTGTCCGCGTGGTCCTGAACCCGGCGAAGGCTTCGTTCCACGAGAGCAGGCAACCCTTCGACCTCCTCGTCGCTGAGCTCGAGGGCCACGGCGGCCCAGCTCGCAGAGCGGTCCCCACCGCCTTCGCTCCACCGGACGCGCAACCCCGCACGCCGGAACGCCGACGCCGCCTGCGACGCGTATTCGGACGCCGCTGCCTGGGTGCCAGTGGCTGCCCCGCCCGCTTGCCATGCGATGACGACACGCGAGAGCTCCCCGCTGTGCTCGGCCGGGACCAGGTTGGTCGCATGTTCTGCTGCGGTTCCAGGGCGGACGGCTTCCGGGGCCGCATCTCCAGGCGTGAGGCGCGCCGCCGCCGCGGAGGCAGACTCGACGGTCGCCTCGACGCCCACGTCGCCAACGATGGCGACGCGAAGTCGCTGCCGGGCCCGCGCCAGGGCGAGCCAGGGGCCATGCTGCGCTTCGGCGAGTCCATGCACGCTGCCCTCGGCGACGACCCATCCAGGTGCCGCCGGCGATATCGCGTCGGCGAGCCACCTTCGCTCAGGGTTTCCGGCAGCGATGGCGTGGGCGACGCCGCGTGCCTCGCTCCAAGTGCCGGCGTTGATGGCGCTCGTCGCACACGCGAGGGTTTCTTCAACTCCTTGAGCATCACCCGGCGCAAGCGTCTTGGTGACACCGAAGAAATGAGCGCTGACGTGGGGAGTTGCGCCGCAAGCTCGAGCGATAGAGATCGCGGCGAGGGCATGGGCGCCATGTTCATCCGGCGAGTCTTGAGCTGCGCCGCCGTCCCACACAACCGCCACGCCGACTTGTCCCGGCTGCCTGCGGACGAAGAGCGTCCCGCCTCCGGCGAATCGCCCCTGAGCGACGTTCTCATCCGCGTCGCCTTCGAACTCGATACCGTCTTGGCCGACGAGAGGCGCCAATAGAGCCTGGCAGGCCTCGATATCTCGCTCCGTTCGCTCTGCGCATACGCCGCCAATGCCCACTTGAAGCGCGGGTCCTTCGGCGGGCTCGGCGAGCCAGGTGTCCATGGCATCCGGCAGCCAGCTGCGGCGTTCCCGGCGGCGGGAGTGACCGAGCAGATGACGCGCCGTTTGAACATGCGCCTCACCCATCTCGCCTTCGACTTGGATGGACGTGAGCACGATGGCCGCTCCGCGAACGCGAAAAAGTCGGGGGCGCCGGCCCTCGTGAGCCAGCGCCTCGGCGAAGGCGCGAGCGCGTTCAGCGTCGCGAAAACGAAAGGCGAGCCCGAGGGCATCCGCGCCGCCGGTCTCCACACGAAGTGAACGGGTCTCCGCGTTCGGCGGCGTCAGGGGAGGGCGGCTTTGCGTGCTGTCCGAGAGTGCGCTCGCGAGCGGGGCAGGATCGGGCTCACCGCTCAGGTTTCCTTCGAGACGAAGGAGCGCGCGAGCTCGACCGAAGTGGTCGTCGATATGTTCGCGGACGGCGCTTTGGGAGAGGTCCGCATCTTCGTCCGTTTGGGCGAGCGGGTGCAGGTCGCGACCCCAAGCGGCCGCGAGGGAAAGCGACTCCACGCGTCTTGAAGGAGTGCCGAGGTCCGCTTGCTGTGCCTGTCGAAGGCGCGCTCGGAGCTGCGCGTGTTCCTCGCCGGAGCTCTCACGGGTCAGCGCGTCGACCAAGGCGCGGATGCACTCTTCGGGGGTTGAGGCCGGGCACTCCGTGCGCAGCTCCGTGGTGTCGAGTCCCGCCCGCGCCTGCACGCTCGTCGTCTCACGAGACCACGCGCTCAGCGTTGCCAGCGCCGGAGGAGAGCTTTGGCGGCTCCCGACATCAAAGATAAGAGTCGCGACGAGCAGTTCGCCCGTGGGCCGGCTCATCTCAAAGATGGTCAGCCCGTCGACCTCACGGGCGGCGTCGGGCGTTGTCGGGAGAGTGCTCGTCGCGGAGCGTCCACCGCAGGCTGCGAGCAGCAGCACGAAAGCCGCTACACGTCGTTCTCCTCGCCGGCTCTGAGGCGCTCGATATTGCTGCGGTGTCGCCATACGATGAGAAGCGTCAGGGCGATGGTGAGGGCAAGAAAGGCAAACCGGCTCTGACTGAGTGCTTCATAGGTGATTATGCCCAAAGCGACCAGCGCGCCGCCGAGAGAACCCAGGCTCGCTTTCTTCGAGATTGCCTTCACTGCGAAGAAGGTCGTCAACGCGGCACCGCCCGCCAAGGGCGAAACCGCTAGAACCACGCCGACGCCAGTGGCTGCACCTTTTCCGCCGCGGAACCGGTGGAACACCGAGTAGCAATGGCCCACCGTGGACGCCGCACCTACCCACGCGGCGGAAGCGTCGTCGAGGTAGTAGCGAGCGGCGAGGGTGGGGAGAAGCCCCTTGAGGAGGTCGAGAACCAAGACCGCGATGCCCGCGCCGGTACCAAGGGTGCGCATCACGTTGGACGCGCCGGGGTTGCCGCTTCCTTCGCTTCGCAGGTCGACGCCTTGAGAGCGCGCGACGAGGATGCCGAAGAGAACGGAGCCGAGCAGGTACGCTCCAAAAGAAGCGACACCGGTCATAAAAAAGGCGCGAGCCACACCGGAGCGTAGCCCGCGCCCCAAATTGAAGCGCCTCTTTTCCTCCGCGTACTACGCGTGGAGCTGAGCGCGGAGGCGCGTGCGGATCTTGTGCTTCTTGGAGTAGACCGTCTTGACCGAGACGTTCATATCCGCCGCGACCTCTTCGGGGGAGAGCCCATCCACGTAGTAGAGCTCCATGAAACGCTGGTCCTTGCTCGAGAACTCGCTCATCGCGTCCCGAACTGCGCTCCAGGTCTCGCGGGCGACGAGGCGATCGAAGGGGCTGCTCGAAGCGCACGCCTGTTCCGAGACTTCCGTCAGCTCCGTGCACTGAGGTCGGCGGGAGACGCGTCGCAGATGGTCCCAGGCGGTGTTCGTCGCGATCATGCCGAGCCAAGTGCTCAGCTTGGTTCCGCGCTCGGGGCAGTACTGGTGGAGCTTACGGAAGTCGTTCTGGGCGATACGCACCAGGAACTGAGCGAAGATCTCTTCGACGTCGTCTTCGGCGATGACGCTGCGGAAACGGGCCGTGACCTTGTGAATGCAGCGGTAGATGAGCCGGTCGTAGCGACGATGAAACTCCCGCCAAGCCTTGCCATCCGAAGCGATGAGGCGTGGGAGGAGTTCAAGTTCGGTCCACTCGGAAGGAGTAAGCATTCGGTCGGTCATGGGGGTGGCTAAAGCACAGGGCGTGCCACCGATCCTTCATGCCGAAATGATTCAGCTTTTCCGATTTCTGCTGCGATGCGTCACAGCGATCGCCATGGGTGTTACGCGTAACACTGTTTCGCCGGTGTTACGGTGTTGCGACGGGCAGGAACGCCCGCTTTTGACGCTTATTGGGCCCTGGGCATTTTCGAAAGGCGCTTCAAGAGAGACGATCGAAAAGCTATGGAACCTTCACCGATGTACCGTTGTCCTCCTTACATGCGAATTTCTTCCCTCTTCTTTTTGGGTCTCGTCGCTTTTGTCACAGCGGGCTGCGGCGCACGTGCGGCTCAGCCCACGACGCCGGCAGCGGTTCAGAACATCGAAGAGCTCCATATCGAGGCTCAATCCACTCCGGAGGGCTACGTCTTCACGGCGTTCGATGCCGAGAGTCTCTTCCAAGAAGGGGTGCGCCTGAGCCGCGCCGGCGAGTGTCAGACCGGCCTCCAGCACTATGACCGCGTGGCCGCGGATTTTCCGAGCAGCCGTTTCGCCGCGCCGTCTCACTACAACGCGGCGCTCTGTCTCAAGGAGACGGGAGACCTCGAGGGAGCGGTGGCCCGCTTTGAGCTGATGATCCGAAATTATCCGGAATCCGAGGACGTGCTCCACGCGCGCTTTCAGACCCTTGAGCTTCAGCTGCAGCTTGAGCAATTCGATGCCGGTCAAGCGATGGCGACGGCCGTTCTAGAGAACGAAGAGCTGACACCCGACCAGCGGGTCGAAGGAATGGCACGGCAGGCGCAGTTTCTCCTAGGCGCCGGAGACACGGACGCGGCTGCTCAGAAGGCGCGGGAAGCGCTCTCGTATGCCCGTCTTCGCCCGGATGACGACGAGGTCGTCGAAACATACTTTCTAGCAGCGGCGAACTACGTCTATGCGGAGACGATTCGCCTGCGTGCGGCGGCGGTGGAGCTCCCCCAAGGCACCGTGGCGGTTCAGCGGCCCGTCCTTGAAGAGCGTGCGCGACTACTTCTGTCGGCTCAACGCGAGTATTTCGACACGATTCGTCACACCCACGCCGAGTGGGCCGCCGCCGCCGGGTACCAGATCGGTGCGATGTACGATGCGTTCTGGGACGCGATCATGTCTGCGCCCGTTCCTCCGGCCTCCCCGCCGCTCACCGGCGAAGACCAGGTCTTTTACGAGAATGAGTATAGGAACGCTCTCGCTTCATTGGCCAAACCGCTCATTCGTCACTCCATCCGCTATTGGGAACTCACCCTCGTGATGGTCGAACGAACCGGCGCAGAGTCCGAGTGGACCGAGAGAATCCACGCGGACCTCGAGCGCGCGAGGGCTCGTCTACTGGAGCAGCCGGACGGCCCGGGCGGCATACCGAGCCCCAATGCACCTCCTCCCGCGGAGCCCTCCGGGGGCACGGAGTCAGGTCTCCGATATCCCACCGATGGCGCGATCTAGTTCGCATCGCTGAGATTCAAAGACTCAGAAACGCTTCTGGCTGGAGGCCGTGAATGCGCCTAGTCTGCGGCTATGCCTCGTCTTGTTCCATTTCTCAGTATTCTCCTCCTCATCGCCTGCGGAGACGATGACGCCTCGATGGATGCGGGCCCCATTATGGATGCGGGCTTCGATTCAAGCTCTGCAGAGGACGCCGGCGCGGACGCGGGTCCCTCGGACGCCGGCGCTTCGGATGCCGGTTCCGACGCGGGCCCTACAGACGCAGGCCCTCCAACGACCATTGGTGGAGAACGACCCGCTCGGGTCGCTGTTCCGCGGGACTACGACCCGGAAACACCGACACCTCTCCTCATTGTGCTTCATGGCTACACAGCCACGGGTGAGCTCCAGAATCTCTACCTTCGGACTGAAGCTGCGGCGGCGGAGCATGGAATGCTCCTGGTTCTGCCCGATGGACTCGAAGACGCCCGTGGCAACGGGTTCTGGAACGCCACACCCGCATGCTGCGATTTTGGCGGCACCGGTGTGGACGACGTGGCCTACATTCGCAGTCTCATCGAGGAGGTTGGGGAGAGCTACAACCTCGATACGGGTCGCGTTTACCTCTATGGCCACAGCAACGGTGGATTCATGAGCTACCGAATGGCCTGCGACGCAGCGGATGTCATCACAGCCATCGCTTCTTTGGCTGGCTCGGAGTTTCTCGACGAAGCGCGCTGCGAGCCTTCGCAGCCCGTCAGTACCCTACAGATTCACGGCACGGCGGACGAAACCATCCTCTACGAAGGTGGCGAGAACGCCGGCATCGGCTACCCGAGCGCTGAAGAGACGACCGCGCGCTTCGGCGAGCGCAATGGCTGCACGGAGAGCGAGGCAGCGGAGAGCATTGACCTCGACTCCAGCCTCGACGGCGATGAAACGGCGGTGACTCGATACACGGGATGCAGCGAGGGCGTTGGCGCTGAGCTTTGGGCGATCGAAGGCGGCGAGCATTTGCCGACACTTCAGCCCGACGCTTCGGACCGGGTTCTCACATGGCTCGAGCAGTTTTCCCGCTAAGACAGCAGATTCTCCGTCCCAAACCTCGATTGATCCCAACGAGATGCGGAAATAGTGGTGCACGAGTGCCAACGCTGCTTGACAGCCCCAGAACCGCACGTTACATGAGCCGCCCTTCGGGCCTTTTGCCGAAGGGTCATGGGCTCGCCCATGGGGGAGATGGTCCCCATCTCGCTGGTGTAGCTCAATTGGTAGAGCACCGGTTTTGTAAACCGGCGGTTGCGGGTTCAAGTCCCATTGCCAGCTTATTTCGACACAACATCTGGTTGTGTTTGTTCTTGAAAGTTCAATGTTTTCGGAGGGTTGCCCGAGTGGTCAAAGGGAGCAGACTGTAAATCTGCCGGCTACGCCTACGGTGGTTCGAACCCACCACCCTCCACCAGGTTTCCCGTTTGGTGCTCGCAAGAGTGCCAAACGGGGACCGATTTTGCGGGAGTAGCTCAGTTGGTAGAGCGTCAGCTTTCCAAGCTGAACGTCGCCGGTTCGAACCCGGTCTCCCGCTCCAGTGTTCGTCTTCCTACGGGGAAGGCGAACTTTGCCCAGATAGCTCAGTGGTAGAGCACCTCCTTGGTAAGGAGGAGGTCGTGAGTTCGAACCTCATTCTGGGCTCTAGTTGAGGGTGAGGCGCCTCGGCGCCGAGGGAACTTTTGAAAGTTCCCTCAAAGAAAAATGTTTCGTGTCTTAACCGTGTTCATAAAGAGCGGTTCGATCCGCACCTGAGGTAGCTCAAATGGGTAAAGAAAAGTTCGTTCGCAATAAGCCCCACGTCAACGTTGGAACCATCGGTCACATTGACCACGGCAAGACCACACTGACGGCCGCCATCACGAAGGTGATGAGCGACATTCATGGCGGCGACGTCATTTCTTAC
>JBGCFM010000087.1:0-19290 GCA_045106895.1 Polyangiales bacterium
TATGCGCTTCTCTCGCTCGCGCCGATCTTGGTGCTCGCCATCGCCATGGCGGACGCCGTCGCCGCGGGCGATGTGGTGCGTCACGACATGTCGGAGTGGATCAGCCAGCGCGTCAGCGCCGACGTGGCAGCGCTCCTCGACGAGTGGACCCACGTTCAGCACAGCGGCGACTCGAAGATCTCCGTGTATATCTCCGTGGTCGTCCTCGTGGTCAGCGCGTCGCGTTTGTTCGCCCACGTCCAGACGGCGCTGGACCGCATCTGGCACATCCAGTCCGACGATGGCGCCGCCAGCATGTTCTCTGCGCTCTGGGCCCGCCTTTGGGGCCTCGGCATCATCGGCATGATCGGGCTCACGTTGATCCTCGGCGTCGCCGTCAAGGTCGTCATCCGCATGGTGGCGACATATATCGACGCGGACGGCGTGCCGTTTCTGTGGGTGCTCTTGGATTGGAGCATCTACTTCGTGCTCGTCGGCGGCCTGGTCTATATGACCTACCGACGCCTTCCGAACGTGCTCGTTCACCGGCTGCATGCGCTCATTGGCGCGGCCATCACCGCCGTGCTGCTCATCATCGGCGGCGAGGTCATCGCTTACTACGTCGCCATCGCCGGCGTGACGACGAGCTTCGGCGCCGCCGGCTCCGTGATGGCTTTGGTGCTCTGGGTTTATTACGCCTCGCAGGTCTTCTTGATCGGAGCCGTGATCACTTGGCTCTTTGCCGAGAAGGGCGCCCGCGTTCGAAAGCGACTTAAGTTGCGCCTTCGTCGGAAGCGCCGAAAACCGGTTCTCAAGGACGCCAACGCCCATCCGAAGAAACAAGTTCCAAAGAGAGAGAGCACATGACTTCAAAGCCCGCGCCATCCAAGCCCGCCGTTTCAAAACCAAAGAAGATCGACGGCGAGCACGGACGCACCACGCCGGAAGAGCCGCTGACGCCGCCGGAGCGGAAGGCGCCAACGCACGCCGAGCGCGCCCGCACGCTGATGGGTCAGTGCACCACAGGCACGCTCTCCACGCTCTCTTCCGAAGGGTATCCCCACGGTTCGTATGTGACCTTTGCCCTCGACGGCGCTCGACCGGTTTTCCTTGTGTCGAAGCTTGCGTCCCACACGAAGAACCTCGAGGGCGACTCCCGCGCGTCGCTCCTCGTGCATGAAGACGGCGCCAGCGACCCCCTCGCCAATGGTCGCGTGACGCTCCTTGGTCGCGCGACGCGTCTTGAAGACGACGACTCCGCGCGCGCAGCGTTTCTCGAGCGACATCCCGGCGCTGCCTACTACGTCGACTTTCGCGACTTCGGTTTCTTCCGGCTCGAGCCCGAGTCCATCCGTTACATCGGCGGCTATGGCCGCATGTCGTGGGTCGAAGGCGCGGACTGGAACGCCGCGAATGCCGACCCCCTCGCCGCCGCCGCCGCCGGCATCATCGAGCACATGAACGAAGACCACGCGGACGCCCTCGTGGCCTACGCCAAAGCCTTCACGCGGGAAGAGAGCCCCGGCGGCGTGACGCTCCAGGGCGTCGATCGCTACGGCTTCGACATGAGCGTCGTCACCGAACGTGGACCCCGCCCAGCGCGCATCGCCTTCGACGAAGAAGTCCTCACCCCCGAGGATGCGCGCAAAGCCTTCGTCGCGCTCGTGAAACGCGCCCGCGCGCAGCTCAGCTAGCCGTCGCGTGAACGCTCACCACGAAGGTCGCCGGAGACGCTACGAGCGCTTGAGCGCAAGCCTCACCGCCATGAGCGATGACGCCATGCGTGCGAAGCTCGACGCGGCGCCATCGACGCAGGGGTGGGGGCGAAGCCTGGTGATCAAAGTGGGCCGTGAGCGCGTGTTCGTGAAGCGTATCCCGCTCACGGACAAAGAGCTTCGACACGCCTACTCCACGCGTAACCATTTCCGCTTGCCGCTCTTCTACAACTACGGCGTCGGGTCCGCGGGTTTCGGTGCGTTTCGGGAGCTTCGAGGGCACCAGCGCGCCACGGAATGGGTCCTCGGTGGCGAGTCCGAGAACTTCCCCCTGATGTTCCACCATCGGGTCGTCGCCTGCGAGAAGCAGCGAGCTGGGGAGCACGCAGTGGACGCGCATGTGCGCTACTGGAATGGCAGCAAACGTATTGGTGCGTTTATGGAGGCGCGCATGTGCGCTTCCCATGAGCTCTTGGTTTTCATCGAGCACTTTCCTCGTACCGTCGCCCAATGGGCTTCGAAGAGCGCTGCGCGTGCTCAATGGGTAGACGACGAGATGTCTTCCGCTGTGCGTCATCTTCGACGAAAGCGCGTCATTCACTTCGACGGACACAGCCAGAACGTCGTGACCGATGGCGTGCGGGCTTATCTTACGGACTTTGGGTTGGTATTGGACCGGAGCTTTGAGCTCACCCCCTCCGAGGTCGCCTTCTACAAACGCCACACCGAATACGATCGCGCATACAACGCGGCCACGCTGAGCTATTTCGCCACTACGCGCCTCTCCAAGCTCCGTGGCCGCCGCGCCCGTGAGCTCGCAACGCGATACGGGATAGAGCGCCGCGTCGACGCTGCTTCACTCCTCGCGACGCTGGTTCACCTCGAAGAGCTCATCGACGATGGGCTTCTGGATGGGTCACCCGAGCATCTCACTCGGCTCCTCGCGTCGCGTTCCGTGGCCCTCCTGATGCATCGCTTTTTTGCCGACCTTCGGCGCACCTCAAAGAAGGACACCGCGTTCGACAACGCGCGCGTTCGCCGGCTGCTTCGAGGGCGGGCTTGCTGACGGCACGCTCTCAAGAAGACCCTCGCGTCTCTCCGCCGAAGCGGACTAAGATGGCTTCATGATCTTTCGGCAGCTCTTTGACCGCGAAACCTCAACGTATACCTACCTTCTCGCCGACGAGACCACGCGCGAGGCGCTCCTCATCGACCCGGTGCGCGAGCAGGTCGAACGAGACCTGCAGATCCTTGAAGAGCTCGGGCTCAAGCTCGTTCATACGCTCGAGACACATGTTCATGCCGACCATATTGCGGGCTCCGGCATGTTGAGGCAGCGCGTAGGGAGCCGCTCCATCATGAGCGAGGATGCCGGCGCCGAATGCGCGGACGTCATGGCCAAAGACTCCCAGGAGTTTGAGATCGGCGGCATTCACATCGAAGCCCGCAAGACGCCGGGTCACACGGACGGGTGCATTTCTTTCGTGGTGAACGCGGAAGGAGAACCTACGCGCGCCTTCACCGGAGACACTCTGCTGATTCGTGGCTGTGGCCGTACGGACTTTCAGGCTGGGGACTCGAAGCAGCTCTACGAGTCCGTGCACACCAAGCTCTTCTCGTTGCCTGACGACACGCTGGTTTTTCCAGGACACGACTATCGCGGTCGAGCCATGTCCACCATCGGCGAGGAGAAGCAACACAACCCACGCCTCGGCGGAGGCCGCACCCTTGCCGAGTTCCAGCAAATCATGGCGGAGCTCAACTTGGCGCAACCGAAGCACATCAACGAGGCCGTGCCCGCCAACCTAAGCTGCGGCATGCCGCTTCAGTCGGCGAGCATCCCGGAAGCAGGCTGGGCGCCTGTGGAGCGCCGTGAGGATGGGGTGCCGGAGGTCACGGTGGCTTGGACCGAAGAGACCATGGGCGAGTACCGCCTCATCGATGTGCGCGAGACCGAGGAGCTGAGCGGCGAGCTCGGTCATATCGAGGGCATCGAGCACGTGCCGCTGGCGACCCTCGGCGATGCCCTGAGCGCGTGGCGCAAGGACGAACCGCTGGTCATCGTCTGCCGAAGCGGAAACCGTTCGGGCAAAGCTGCCGCTCAGCTTGAAGAAGCTGGTTTCTCCCGTGTCGCTTCCATGCGCGGCGGCATGAAAGAGTGGCGTGCTTCTGCCTCGAAAGACGGCGACGGAAGCTGCGGCTGAGCGCCCCGACCTGTCCGACGACGACCGACTACATGCCCGGTGGGCGTTCGTTGTCTTCGTAGCTGTTGTTGTAGGGGTTTTGGCCCGGGGCGTTCGACTCGGCGCTGCTGCCGCTAGCCGGGTCCGGTTCCGGGGCCTGCACGCGGAGTTCTTGAGGAATGTAGTCGCCCGCCGGGAAGTCGACGTAGAGAAACTGGAAGCCGTTTTCGCCCGTGCCGGTGGTGACCGTCGGCGTTGAGCTCTGTCGCATCGCGAAGACGAAGACGAGGTCGTTGCGCCCGCGTCGTTCGATACGCGCGCGACGTACGGGGGTGTTGAAGAAGCGGGTTTCGAGCCAGCGCCGTGTGTTCCGCAGGTGGGTACGCGCGTTCTTGAGGACGACCTCGACACGCCCCTCGGACTGATTGACTTCCGTGATGATATTGCCCGTCGTCTGCACGAAGAAGCGACCACCACCGCGCGGCTCAAAGCCTGGCCAGGTGACCACGGTATTGCGCGCGTTTCGCGCAGCCTGGGCGCGAGGCGGCGTATTGTTCGCGCCAGGACGAACGCCCGCGTACTCACCCACGTCGCGCGCTTCCTGCACCACAGCTGTCCCTTGAGCTTCCGCGCGGGGCCAGAGGAGGAGCGCGCAGGCGGCACTAAGAGCGCCCAAAATCGAAAGCCGACGGAAGTTCATGTGACAAGGGTAGAGAGCCCTTCTCAATCCGTCACCTTTCTGCCCGCTTCTGTCCGGTGGTGCGGGAATTCCAAGAGAATCTGGAAATTCTAACGCCGCCGACCTTGAGACACCCACGTCGCCACGAGCTGCAAGTCCTCGGCAGAGAGCGCGGGATGGCCCAGAGGCATGCCGCGAACATCGGGGTCTCGCAGCCCCGCCTCTTCGAGCTGTCGTGCTCGAAGTGCGCGAACGAGGCGCGGCATTCCGCTCTCATCAACAGCGAATACCGACTCTCGGCGCCCATCGACGAGGAGCCCCGCCGCCATGCCTTCGTAGTTGGTGAGGTTGAGGCCCCTTCCTTCGAAGCCGAAGCCGCCGTCGTTGCCGGGGCCACCGTCGCCGAGGGCGAAATCTCCGTCCGCGTGACAGTGGCGACAGATACGGTGGAATACGCGCTCATCCACTTCGGCAAAGAGCACCTCACGGGTGAGCATGGGCAGCTGAGGGACCAGCGCCGGCGGCGACGGCGGAGCCAGCTCGGCGAAGAGAATATACGAAGCGAGCGCCTCCGCGTCTTCGCCGGAGAGGCCCAACTCGGGCATCACCGTGTCGCTCTTCATATGCGAAGGGTGCTGAATCCACGCCGTGATGTTCTCACGCACGAATCGATCTCGCGTCACGTCCAAGTTGGGCGCGAGCCCCGCGCCGCTCTCTGTGTCGCTCCCTGTGTCGGCGCGCTCCGCTCTCTCCGGCGCCTCTGCGTCCGAGAACGCGTGGCAGGCGCGGCATCCACGTTCGTCGAAGAGACGACGTCCCCGCACGACATGATCTTCGGCGGGCGGCTCACCAAGAGCAGCAGCGTCGCGGGTCAGGAAAGCGGCGATAGCCGCGGCTTGGTCCGCTTCGATGGCGAGCCTGGGCATCATCGCTTCCAGGCCCGGGCGGAGGTCCTGAGGATCGAGGAGGAACGCCGCGAGCCACTCAGGACGCAGGCGCGGGCCCACGGACACAAGTGTCGGCGAGTCCGTGAGGCCTCGAATATGAAGCGTCCAGCGTGCGAGGTCTTCGGCCTCCGCGGAAAACTCACCGCTGCGGATGTCCTGGTGACAGCCCACGCAGCGTTGGGACGCCGGCGGCGCGTCGATGCCTTCGATAACGTGACAACGATTGCACTGAAAATGCAGCACAAGCTCACGACCCTCGGCGATTAGGGCTTCGTCGCGGACGGGCTCTTGCTCCACTGCTTCACCCATGGGCGACGCACGTTGCTCCGCGGTCTCGCTTGCTTCGCAGTCGCATGCGCTCACCATCAGGAGCGAGAGAGTCAGCGCGCGTACTCGGCGCGAGATTCCGTCCACTAAGCGGCAGCTCGGCAGACGCGTGCGGCGCCGCGCGTCACCGTCGTTCGACATCGAGCCAGCGCTCGGCTCTGGGCGTCGCCGCTCTCAAGGTTGGCGAGGGCGACCCACGTCATCGGATCCGTGACCAGGTCACGTGCGCCCAGATCACGGAGCGTTTCCAAAGACGTCGGTGCGTTGCCCGCGACGGTGGCTTGGGCTTCGGCGTCGTAGGCGGCAAGACGTGGGTCGTTCGGTTCCTCTCGAAGAAGACGAGCCAGAGTGGCGCGGGCTTGCTCGAGGTGCGCGGCCCGTTCCTCAGCGCGCACGCTTCGGACCACGCGCCCATTGCGCGCTATCTTCCCGTCCACGCGCACCACAAGGATAGCCAGAAGCATCTCCGCTCGGCGTCCGATGGCGACGAGCTCGGCTTCGTCGCCCTCGCGGATGAGGCCGTACCCTTCGGAGGGGCCCGAGTTGTCTCTTCCGCCGGAGTCTCTGGAACCCCACGGGTTCAAGAGCGCTCTCCCGCGGGGTCCTCTCCGTCGCCCGCGTTGCGCGGCGACGAGCCCGTCCACGAGCTGCCGAGCGTGCCGATAAGCGGCTCGGGTGTTGCCGCGGGCGAGGAGTCGCTCGATGCGCTCAGCGCGCCGAATGTCTCGGGGCTGCACGGCGACACGAATCACCTCGTTCATGCAGGCGGAGGCCGGAGCAGGGTTTGCGGGAAGCGCGCAGATCAGCGCGAGAAGCAGGAGCCCGAAGTACTTCATGCCGGAAGTCTAACCCTAGAGCGTACCTTCGACGAGCCGGGCCTTCAGACTGGGTCCGAGGCGCGACAGACTCGGGCAGCGCCGCGGGCCACGGCGTTCGAGCAACGTTCGAGGGCGCGGGTCCTGGCTTGCCCGGTCTCCAGTTTTGCGAGGGCGACCCACGTCAGCGGGTCCGTCACCAGGTCTCGCGCGCCGAGGTCTCGAAGCGTGGCCAGGGCGTTCGCTGCTGCTGCGGGCTCACTCGCCTGAGCTTCTGCATTGTACGCGATAAGCCTCGGGTTTTCGTTCTCTTCGTCGTCTACGAGCCAGCTCAACATCGCGCGGGCCTCTGTCATATGCTCGGCTCTGACGTCCGGGTGAACGCTTCGAGCGAGTCGTCCGCTGCGGGTGATCTGCCCATCGACGCGAATCACCAAGATCGCCAAGAGCATCTTCACCCTCCGCGCGAGCGCCGTCGCCCGTTCTGGATGACGCGTTTCCTGGAACGTCTCGCCGCCATCGCCCATCTCCGTCGCCGACCACTCGCCTTCGACGATGAGGTCTTCGGATGCATCTCGACTGTCTAGAGGGAACGCGTTGTCGCCGACGGCGTCTTCGAGCTCGCGTGCCAAGCGGTAGGCGGCCCTGGAGTTTCCTTGTGCCATAAGCCGCTCCAGGCGCTCGGCGCGACGCACGGCGATGGGGAGCACATAAACTCGGACGATCTCATTGCCGCAGGCGGCAGCAGGTGCGGGCGTCAGTGACGAGGCGAGGAGCGCGGTGAAGAGCGCGACGAAGGTTCGCTGAGGCATGGCGGCGAGTACTTCACCAACCATGCCAAAGGCAGATCCTCTGTGAAAGCGACCCTCGCGTCGCGGCTCCGGAGAATGCGAGACACACCGGTGTCGCAGTGTGAACACAAAGCGACGCATCAAGGAGCGAGCAGCGATTCGATCTGAGGCCGCAGGAGCTCCATGAGCGGGACACTGAAGGAGGGGCCGTTCAGGCCATCCGCCTCCATCGCCAGAACCGCGTAATATCCGCTCTCTCGGTCGACCCAGGGCGTGAACCCAAAAGCGCCGGGTGACGTGATGTTCTGGCAAGGGGACGCCGCGCCTGGGCAGTTGAGCCACGAGGACCAGCTGTAGCGGAGGGGTCCGAGGGCGGGGTCCACCATGGCGTCGGGGTAGCCGTTCTCGCTCATGCGCGCGATCGTCGCTTCAGAAATGAGCCGGGTGTCGCCGTGCATGCCGCGATGGAAGAGGAGCGCGAGCATCGTCATATATTCGTCGGCGCTGGCGTGCATCCCGCCGGCGACGAGGGGGTTGTCATCGCCGAGTCGTTCTTTGGGCAAGGTGTAGTAGCGCAGGCCTGGGTCGCTCAGCCCAAGGGGCTCTTTCAGTTCCCGTTCGAAGAGCGTCGCCCAGGATTCGCCGGAGGCCACCTCCGCCATCGCCGCGGCGACGGCCTGGTGTGTGGAGCCGTACTGGAACATGGCGCCCGGCGCGGCCTGCGGGGCAACGGTGTTCAACGTCGCGACGCAGCCTTGAAGCGTCATCGCGGGGTTGAAGAGGCACGCCGCCTCGGGCTCCATGCCGGACACGAAGGCGCTGAGGTGGTCGAGCGTCGCGTCCGCCGCCGTCGTCGCATCCCACCCCAGCACACCGCGTGGGGTATCCGTGAGGGCGAGGGTCTCGTCGTCCACCAATCGCAAGAGCACCAGACCTGTGACCAGCTTTGAGGCGGACGCGATGGGCACCCGCCGATCCGCTTCGAAGGACCCGACGGTCTCTTCAATGATGCGCCGGTCGTTTGCGTCGTGGACGATCAAGGTGATCCCCTCGATGCCCGCGGGGGCCTCCGGGAGCGCACGCATCATCAGCTCGCGAATCGCCGCAGTGTCAAAGGAGCCACCGTCGCTCGCTGCGCTGTCTGCAACGAGCACGTCGGTTGCGCCGACGTCTGTGGCACCGCTATCCTAGGTCGCGCCGTCCATCGACCCGGCGTCCCTCGACCCGGCGTCGGCTTCCATGGGCGACGAATCGTCGCCACAAGCAAGCACCAAGAGAAGACAAAGGAGCAGAAAGCGCGACATCCACCCACTCTAAGTGGGGGCTCTTTCAAAAACAATAAGGCTCAAGGAGTGATGCGCGCCGGGTCCTCGATGTCCGTGGCGGTGCAGCCCTCCGGCGCCGTGACGGGGTTGCAGAGCGAGGGCGAACCACCGGGGAACTGCACAAAGTATGTCAGACTTGGAATCGGCGCCGGCAGATCCGTGCTGATCATGTGCGCGCCAGATGCCAGCGCCGTGGCGACGCTCTCCATCAAGACCGCCTCGTCACCTGCCACGACCTGCTCGTTGTCCGCCGCGCGGGTGCGCACGATGTATCCAGCTTCGACGGCTTCGCGCACGCCGTTGTTCGGGTTGTTCATCACGCGAACGGCGGTCCATGGGTCGTCCTCGTTTCCATCCGCAAACGCGGCGCGGTCGTCGAGATTGCCATAACGAATGCAGTCACTTCGTGCGCAGTTCAGGAAGAACGCCGTGCGTCCGCGTGTCTCGCCGAGGGTCGGCCAGCCAGTGGTCGTGACGGCGCCTTGGAGCGTCTCCGCATCGCCTTGAACGAAGCCCGGAGTGATGAGCAAGTCTTCGCCAAACACCTGTCGAATCTCGCGGTCCAGGGCATCGTACTGAGCGATTCCGGCGTCGCCGTCGGGGATGCGCGTCTTTGGCTCGACCTGGACGAAGATGGGGTGGTGACCCGGGTGTGCGTCGGACCAAGTGCGAATCACGGACATACACTCCTGAAAGGTCTCGCAGGAGCTGTCTGGGTCGGCGAGGGCGATGTGCAGCACGTTCCAGCGACCGCGGGTGACGTCGTAGTGAACGTCGATCTCAAACTTCCGGACGCCTTGCTCTTCGAGCTGCACGTCGAGGGGATCAAACTCGTAGTCGAAGGCCGCGGGGATCTCACCCTCGCCGAACACGCTCCGCGGTCGCTGGTGATAGCTGTTGTGCGTGCCTTCCATCTGCAAGTGGTTCAGACGGAGCACGTCGTCCATCGGATGCGAAACGTCGCCCTCGAGGCGCGTGAAGCCCCCGTCGAAGGCGGCGTCGTTGCCAGCGTCGAAGATGTCGCCTGCATCAAAGACGTCCGCCGCCGCGTCGTCGTCCGCGTCCGCACCCACGTCATCCGCACCTACACCCACGTCATCTGCACCCACACCCGCATCGACGGCGACGTCATCATCCCCACAGCCCATTCCTCCCGCGAGGGCAAGCAGAGTGAAAAGCGAGAACTTGATGCTCATCGCGGCTGTCTTTTTCATTTCTTCTTGCAAGAGGGGCCCCCTCCCGCATTCTCTATGCGAATGAGTGCCGAAACAATCCTCGAAACGAGACAAGGCGCCGTTCTGACGCTGACGTTGAACCGTCCCCAAGCGCGAAACGCCATGAGCCTCGCGATGATCGAAGAGCTGGAAAGTGCTCTCAAGGCCGCTCAAGAAGACGAGAGCGTTCGCGTCTTGGTGCTTCGCGGAGCAGGCGGTCATTTCTGCGCCGGGGGCGATATCAAAGACATGGGGAAGGCACGCCACGCCACGCTGGACGGCCCCAAGGACCCGGTGGCGACGCTGAACGCGCGCTTTGGTTACCTCGCCCTCGCTTTTGCCCGGACTCCGCTTCCTGTCATCGCCGTGGTGGAAGGCGCCGTCATGGGGGGAGGGTTTGGCCTCGCGTGCACCGCGGACCTAACCATCGCGCTGCAGAGCGCCGACTTTCGTTTGCCAGAGACCTCTCTCGGTGTGCTGCCTGCGCAGATCGCGCCCTTCTTGGTCGAGCGCCTTGGCTACTCCGAAGCCAAGCGCCTCGCCCTTAGCGGCGCGCGCATCAACGCCGAAGCAGCCCTTGCCGTCGGGCTCGTCCACGAGGTCTGCAGCGACAGTGAGATCGAAGAAGCGCTTCAGAAGCACCTGGATGCGTTCTTGCGATGCGCGCCGGGTGCGACGGCGGCGACGAAGAAGCTCCTCGTCGAGCGCTACGCGTCGGTGAACGAAGAAACCATCGAAGCTGCTTCGCGGGCCTTTGCCAAAGCCGTGCGAAGCGACGAAGCCGTCGAAGGAATGACGGCCTTTATTCAAAAACGAGCCCCCAAGTGGAACTAACAATGTGGAGTCGGTCATGAGCGAAAAAGCGATCCTTACCTGCGCGCTCAACGGCGTCCTCACCAACCCCAAGACACACCCCGTGCCTGTGACGCCGGAGCAGATGGCGGAAAGCGCGAAGGAGGCCTTCGATGCCGGCGCCTCCATCATGCACATCCATTTCCGCCGCCAAGAAGACGGCCAAGGGCATTTCCCCTCCTGGGACCCGGACGTCGCCGGCGCCTGCAGCGACGCCATCCGCGCCGCGTGCCCCGGCGTCATCATCAACCAGACGACCGGCGTCGTGGGCCGAAACGTCGACGCGCCCATCGCGTGCATGGACCGCATCAAGCCAGAGATCGCCGCGTGCAACGCCGGCAGTCTCAACTACCTCAAGCTCCGCAGCAATGGCGAGTGGGCGTGGCCGCCGATGCTCTTCGACAACAACGTCGACAAGGTGAGCGACATGCTCGAGGCCATGAAGCGCAACGGCGCGCTCCCCGAGTTCGAGTGCTTTGACGTCGGTATCGTCCGTAGCGTCGAGCTCTACCTGCGAAACGGTATGAGCGAGACGGCGCAGTACAACTTCGTCATGGGCGTCGCCTCCGGCATGCCCGTCGACGCAAAGCTCTTGGAGCTGCTGGTGGGCTACCGCCGCGAAGGCTCGCCTTGGCAGTGCACGCTCATTGGCCGCCAGGAGATCTGGGCGGTCCATCAACGAACGGCGGAGCTCGGCGGCATGTTGCGCACCGGCGTCGAGGATACCTTCTACTTGCCCAGCGGCGAGCGCACGACCGGCAACGGTCAGCTCATCGAAGCATTGGCGAAGTGCGCGGAGAACGCCGGCCGCAGCGTGGCGTCGCCGGCGGAAGCGCGGCAGATCTTGGGTCTCTCGGCCTAGGACGCAAGTTCGTGGCCCGAAGAGATGACATGGATGCGGAATCCCTAAGGAAGAACGCAATTCGAGGTGTCGCCGAAGAGGTGGTGCAGCTTGGTCCAGGTGCGCCAACTCAGTACTTGGGGTTGATGAGCCGCTACGCAGACCATGCGTCGTTTGTGCAGAGGTTCCGTGGGGTTGCAGGATGAGAGTGACCTGGGCTGTGCTTTGGCTGCCGCTGCTCACTTAGACGATGGACTCGCGGAACTGCTTAGACTGCACCTCGTCGACAACAAGAAACTCCACGAACGTGCGTTCAGATTTGGTGGTCCGCTGGGCGGGTTCAGCAACCGTATCCTCATGTGCCAATGTCTGCGGCTCATCCCACCTGAAGCAGCGAGAGAACTCGATCTGATCCGGAAGATCCGAAACGACTTTGCTCACGGCGACTTCGAGCTCTCTTTCGAGTTCAGAAGTCGCCGACCGAGTAAGAGAGTTGAAATACGGAAACTCTCCTATGCGATCCAAGGTCGCACGAACTCCGCGCCGTGAATTCACCATTCACGTTCGTTCCGAGGACCAGCGACAGCAGGTCGACGTGGTTCTTCCCGAGCGGATGTTCGGTGCGCTACTCGAGCTTCTTCGGCATACGGCCGAGGGCAACGCTGTGACGCTCGTACCCGTACACGCCGAGCTAAACTCGCAACAGGCTGCTGATCTTCTGAACGTCTCACGCCCTCATCTGATCAAGCTGCTTGAGAGTGGTGAGCTGCCGTTTCATCGCACGGGTCGGCATCGTCGAGTGTTCGCCAAGGACCTCTTTGCATACCGAGACCAGCGTCGAGCGGAGAGCGAAGAGGCGTTCCAAGAGCTAGCAGATCTCTCGCAGGAACACGGGCTCGGATACTAAGCAGTCGCTCGCTTTCACGTTGTGTACGACACATGCGTACTGGTGCCTGCGCCACTCCGGGACTTTGTACTTCGAGCTGCTGAAGCCGGACTCGTACGCGCGTCGATGAGCGACGAAATATTGGATGAACTCCAACGGGTACTGGTACGCGATCTCGATGTACCGGATGCAGCCGCGAAGCGGTTGAGAGGAGCAGTTGAGCGGAGTTTCCCCGACAGCATTGTTAAGCGCTCGCGTTACGCGGACCTGTTGGGAACGAATAGGCTTCCTGACAAGGATGACGAACACGTGATGGCAGCCGCACGGACGGTTGGAGCCCAAGTGATCGTGACGTCGAACCTGAAGGACTTCCCAACTGCTTTAGCCAACGTGTACGACATTGAGGTTTTGCATCCAGACGACTTTGCTTTGGACCTGATCGATCTCTTTCCGCTGAAGGTCGCTCGCATCATCGAGGAGCAGGCTTCCACCCTTCGCAATTCGCCGAGGACCTACGAGGAAGTGCTTGAGTTTCTGAGTCGCTCGATTCCGGAAAGCGTCGCACGCCTCCGAGAACTCTAGCCGCAAACGTGGACTACGAACCGCTGGCCGTGACGCAGCACCTTGCGATGAACAAACCCAGGCCCTATACCGCGGCGTCTTTTTGAAAAGTGGGTGTGGGGATGAGTGGTTCAAAGTTTCTTCTGGGTCTAAGCCTTTGCGTCGGCCTCATAGGCTGCGGTGACGACAGCACTCTTCCCATCGGCGATTCCGGCCCACAGGCCGACACCTCGGCGACGAGCGACACGGGACCGGGCACGCCCGACGCCGGTTCAAGTGACGACGCGGGTCCTACGCCCGATACATCCACACCCGACGCCGGCGCGGGCGCGGCTTTGCCAGGAAGCGCGTGCGACTGCGACACCGAGTGCGAAGGAAGCGCCACAAACCCAGGCATCTGCGTGCAGGGAATCTGCATGACGTCTGCGACGGGCGCGTGCGCCGCCGCCGGATCGAGCGACGAGTGTCCCGATCACTCACGCTGCTGGAACTTCCAGGACTCCCCCATCTGCTGGCCCGACAGCGACCACTTCGACTGCGCCGGCGACACCGACAGCGACGGGTCCTGTGCCCCCAACGCCAGCAACTCCTGCGATGAGAGCTGCTCGGAGTTCTGCGGCGACGGCGGCGACGACTGTCCGCCGAACTCAAGCATGAGCGGCGATGGCTGCGCCTGCGATGAGGGCTTCGTGGTTAACGAAGAGCGCACGGCCTGCGTGCGCGAATGCATGATGCCGAGCGACTGCGGTGACGGCCTGACCTGCATCGACAATATGTGCGTGACGCCTCCTTGCACGCCCGGCTCCTGCGGTGACAGCGCGATGTGTGACACCGGCAGCGGCGTGTGCATCATCGACATCGGCACCCCGCCTCCAGGTCCGGTTCCCACCTGCTCCGCAGGCGTAGGCATGGTCCCGGACTGGGAATGCACCAGCGGCTGCGGTGACGTCGTCCCCTTCGACCCCGACATGGGCCCGGGCTACTGGGACTACGCCCTCAACGGCGAGACCAATGGGGACCAGTACCGCAGCTACGTTCGTCGCGACGTCATGATGTTGGTCAAGTACGCGACGGCCATGGTCGCTTGCCAGACCGGCGCTTGGGACTTCGGAAACGGCGACGCGCCCCTCGGTCTTGGCGACATGAGCGAAGCGGACGGCTCCATTCCAGGTACGCGTGAAGGTTCCCCAGGGCACCCTCCAGGCACGCACGTCAATGGCCACGACATGGACATCGGCTACTACCAAACGGGGACGCCAAACAATGTCCTTCGCGCGATCTGTGAGCACAGAACGGGTGGCGCAGACCAGTACCACTGCACTGGGCCCACGACCTTGCTCGACCCTTGGCGAACGGCGCTTTTCCTCGGCCACCTCCACATCAACAGCAACCTGCGCGTCATCGGTGTCGATGGCCGCGCGGGCGGACCCATTCTCTCCGCGACGACCCAGCTCTGCTCCGGCGGCTGGCTTGAGACGAGCGCATGTAGCTCCGCGAAGATCACCTTCGAAGAGACGGATGGTGGGGCCGGTTGGTACCGATTCCATCACCATCACCTTCATATCAGCGTGAGCGCACCACGAGCTCGTTCGGCGTCGTTTTCGCTTCCTCACCGGCCACTCGACTATCCACCTGGACTGGCGACGACAGACGTCCCTCGTGAATTTCAAGGATCTTTGTCGGATTTCTGGCGCAGCGTGAGACGGCATGGTGCGTGCAACCACCAGCACATTGATCTCACAGAGAGTGTGGCTGGCACACGCCAGCTTGGCGGGGGCAAAGAGAACTGATGACTATGCATAAACGATTTACAACTCTGGCGTTGGTTGCGGCGCTCGGCGGCGCCGGCTGCGGCACAGAGCCACCGGCCATCGTCGACAATGGCATCAAAGGCATCCAGGGCGACGACGGCAAGACCGACCGCTGGGACCGCCGTGGTGACCCCGCACGCTTCCGCGGACAGTTCAACTACCACCTTGAAGATCTGCCTCTTGAAGGCTCGACGGAGGCGGACCTCTGGCCTTCCACGTACTGGCCGACGTACGCGGACTCCATCAACCATCGCTGGCATCGCGAGAACGGCGAACTTGAGCTGAGCCCCGCCGAGAAGTACGACATGGCCTTCAACGGCTGGACTCCTCCGGAAGGCTTCCGAGACCTTCGCCCATTCGACCGTGAGAGCCCCATTCCGAGCACGGATGGAACCGACGGTGATTGGGATCCTGAATACTACGAGAACCTTGGACCCCTCGCTTCCCTCGTCTCCGGACAGATGGGCAACGGCGCTGACCGCCAGGCAGCCATGCGCGCAAACGGTGAGCCGGAGCCTGATGACGATGGCGAAATCTGGCCCGTCGAGACCTGGTTTGGCCTTTGCCACGCTTGGGTTCCCGCTGCGGTTCTTGAGCTTCGCCCCGAGCGCACCGTCACCTACAACGGCGTGGACTTCCACGTCGGCGACATCGAGGCGTTGCTCATCGCTGCCTACAACCGCGCTCCTGCCGACATGATCGGTGGACGCTGCAACCAAATGGGCGACGGCGAAGACTTCGAGCGCGACGAGTACGGCCGCGCCGTAGACGTGCAGTGCCGCGACACCAACCCCGGCGCACTTCACGTCATTCTGACGAATCGCCTCGGCATCGAGGGCGAAGGCTTCGCCATGGACCGCACCTGGGACTACCAGGTTTGGAACCAGCCTATCTCCGGCTACGAGGTCACCAAGCAGGAAGAGATCACCGTCGAGCGCGCCAACGAGCTGTTGATGGTCGACGGCAGCGACTACATCTTCAACGACGACGCCGACAAGCTCTACGAAGTGAACGTGGCCGTTCGCTGGATCACCGAGTCCCACGCCAGCGTCACCCCAAGCAGCACCGAGCAGCACACACGCACGGACTACTACCGCTACATCCTCGAGGTGGACGCCGACGGCGAGATCATCGGCGGCGAGTACTACGGCGGCCTCAACACCTACCCCGACTTCCTCTGGGATCCACGGCCTCTCAGCCGCTCCTCCGTTCGTAACCTCGACCTCGCAGAAATCCGCATGCTTCGCGACATGTCCCGCGAGCCCGCCATGCCTGTCAGCGCCGGCGCGCACACAGCTACGGGCCCAAGCGTCGACGTTCCCGACAACGACGCCAACGGCGTGACATCCGTTGCGACGATCTCCGGCGCGCAGGGCGCCATCACCAACGTCAACGTCGCCATCGACATGACGCACACGTACATTGGTGACCTTCTCATCACCCTCACCAAGGGCGACGTCACCCGCACCGTGCACAACAACAGCGGCGGCGGAGACGACAACATCAACGATGACTTCACGCTCACCGGCTTCGACAACGTCGACCCGAACGGCGAATGGGTCCTCACGGTGGCAGACAGCGCTGGTCAAGACGTTGGCACGCTCAACGGCTGGACTCTCAACCTCGTCACCAACGAAGCGGGCGAGCCGATGGATCCTCCGACGCCGGACGCGCAGCGCTTCTCGGGCAACGGCAGCATCGACATTCCTGACAACAACAGCACGGGCATCACGAGCTCCGCGACGGTTAGCGGAATCACCTCGGGCAAGGTGGCCATCGAAGTGGACATCACGCACACCTGGCGCGGCGACCTTCAGGTCAGCGTTGCCCATAACGGACGCAGCTGGATGCTTCACAACCAAGAAGGCAGCAGCGCCGACGACCTCACCGAGACCTACCAGCTCGACGAGACCGGCGACGCCTTCGAAGGCGACCCATCCGGCGAGTGGATCCTCACCGTCAGCGACAACGCTGGCCAGGACCTTGGCTCTCTCAACGAGTTCACCGTTCTCGTCACACGCTAGTCCTTTCGGACACTCGCAAAGAAGCGCTCCGCCTCGGCGGGGCGCTTTCTTTCGTTAAGCGGTGATGGCGTCTGCGCTGGTGTTCAGCTCAAGTATTCCGGCAGGCGCGGGGAACGTGCACGGGGTCGAACCTCCAACACCAGCGGCTTTTCTCCTCAGCTTCGCCGACTCGACAAGACGAGCCAACAAGTTGTCTCGTGCGGCGGAGTCGGCTCGACCCCGTGCACGCTCCCCACGCCTTTCGTCTCCAGCAAAGCCATCATGACCCGGTGGATGGTGGCTCTCTCCGACAGGTCTGCGACCTGCGTCGATCGCCTGGTGGTGCGAGGCCTATCTGGCTTACGATTTCGCGGGTAACGAGGTTGATCCGACTTTCCGGCAGGCGCGGGGAACGTGCACGTCGAACCTCCAACACCAGTGGCTTTCTCCTCGGCTTCGCGGACTCGAGCCAACAAAGTTGTCTCGTGCGGCGGAGTCGCCGCCACCCACCGACTACGTACGGATTTGCTCCGCCCACTCCGTGGACCAATCGCCCATCTGTTTGAGCAGGCCCAAGAGCTCCTCACCGAGCGTCGTAAGGTGGTAGCCCTCCGGGGACAGCGCGACGAGGCTCGTGGCTCGAAGCTCCTTGAGGCGCTTGTTGAGAAGAGACGGTGATACTTCGTCACAACGTCCTTGGAGCACGCGAAACGTGTAGGGGCCGCCCTCCAGCTGCCAGATGATTCCCATCGACCAAGTACGTCCTAGGAGATCGAAGAGCGCCATAATCGGGCGCCCAGTAGCGGAACCTCGAACGGGTTGTCCGGGCATGGGGATCGCGTGGCCGTCTGGTGACGAAAGGTACCGTTCACACGGAACTCGAAGGCGATAGCCCCTTCGATCACATGGTTCTGTTGGCGTTCCCCTCGCCGGAAGCAGCCAACGCCTGGTTCCACTCTCCCGAATACACAAGCGCTCGGGAGGCGAGGGATGGTGCGGGCGAGATGCGCATCAGCATCTTCAGTGAGTGACCTGCAGCGTTGACTCGCCCCACGCCTTTCGTACTCGCAAAGCTCCGATAGGTCTGCGACAAGCGTCCATCGCTTTGCGCGACCTATTTGGCTTACGCTTTCGCAGGTGACTCATTTGGATCAGCTGTCGAGGGTGGGCCGCTCCTGCGCGGTTGTGACGCTTGTCGTTGCCGGCCTTGCTTGCGCCCCGAACATGCAGGTGGCCGTGCGGGGCGCGGCCAGCGCTCACCTTGCACTTCAAGCGGAAGGCGCCGGGTGTGACGAGTGGGAACTCCACCAGCTTAGCGCGGACGATATTCGTGATGAGCGGCCGAATATGCTCGACGAAGAGATCAGCAAAGCCGAGCAGCGTCACCTCGCCGAACGAGGCGTGCTTTTTGCAGCTACTTGCCCCGCCTGGCGTTGCGACCCCGTCGCGTTTGTGGCTTGCGTCGACGGTCCAGAGAGCTGCCAGGTGCTCATCGACAACTTCCTACCGATCACCTGCACCCCATTCTTCTACTAGGTGAAGTTGATCGGCCGCCCGAACCGAACATGACCAGTAGACCATTCATCTCCAACTCAAGCCTCCGCGTGCTTCGAACCTCCATCGGTGCCGTCGTCGACTATGGCGTCTTCCCAAACCTCCGCGTCGCCCGCACGGGGAGTACAGGCCTACCGGCGGTGCACGCTGCGGAACGCGACGGACAAGCCACCTTCTTCGAAGCATGGCCGATTACGCTGCGTGTTCAGTTGAACTCGAAGCGCCACGCCTGGCTCGGCCTTGATGCAGGCCCGGACGAGCCTGGAAGTAGCGAGGCGCTTGTCGCCGGAAACCCACCGGGCCCACGCTTGGGTCCGTGTGGATCACTAGAGTTTAGCGATGGATGGAAGCTCCCCGAATCGGAGACCGACGTCCGACCAGCCATCATCCACCTTTGGTCGCGAGCACCCACCGCCATCATGTCGGTGTGTCGACTTGGCACCTACGGCGCCCTCGTCGTGTCCCATCAAGACAACAGCACCTGGGCGTTCTATGGCGAGTACGATGGCGGCACGTTCGTGACCTTCGACAAACATGTCTGTGACGCACTACGCGCGGAAAGCGACGAGACGACCGAAGTCAGCTGAAAGCAAGCAGCCAAAAGTGGGGCTCCAAAACTGCACGTTCCTTTTTCGAACTGACGGCCAATAAGTACCGACGGAGCTGCGCTTCAGTCCCAGGTTACGCTCCAACAAGCACTTCAAGCTGCACCATCGCCCACTCTGACTTGGCCATGTCGCGCAGTGCGTCTTTGAACTCCGCCGCATCGTCGGGGGTGTACGTACGAAGAACCCGGTGTACTGCCCA
>JBGCFM010000088.1:0-49696 GCA_045106895.1 Polyangiales bacterium
CGGCGGCGTCAGCTTTTGGAATGTCTCACGTATGAAGAAGCGCAGTTCACGCATTGTCGCGCGCATCAGGTCCGGGCAGCGACACGATGCGAAAATCACCGCGGCAAACAAGAGCGAGATGTATCAGCGCGGGCAGATGTCCTACATGCGGGTCGACGTCACGGCGCTAAGCGTCGACGGCAAATCCTTCACCGGCGAGATCGAAGAGCCCGTTGGCACCGAACTCCCCGCGGTGGCCATCGATGATCCCGCCGCTGTCTGGGTGCACGGTGGAGGCTCTATCATCGTGACCCAAAGCGGCGTCTTCGAATCGTCCTAGGCGGCGGCCGCCGGCGAACATCGGCGGACCAAGTGGCGGGAGCCCCGCTTTGCCCCCGCTTTCGGCGTCACACGCGACGGTCCCCTTCTTGCTCTGACTTTTGTGCCGGCCCTCGGCTCTAAAGGAGAAAGCACGATGAAGACAAAGAAGCGCCGCAAGAAGACGAAGCATACACAGCAGACTGAACAAATCGGAATCACCGCGTCCGCCGCGCGCATTCCTCATCTCGCGCCGTGGATCGCGGACGGGATGCTCGATGACGAACGAGCGCCGGCGCGTTGGCGGACAGCACCGGTAACGGATGGAAGGACCCAGGTGTGCGTGCTCCATCTCAACGAGCTGTACACGTGTTTCACAACCTCACGTGACGAAGACGAGCTGATGTTCGCGCTTGCCAAGATCGAACATGAGCTCGCCGGCCACGCCGTCAGCTTTCACTACAGCGCGGCGTGCTCCGCTTGGGGCGCGGTCATGTACAACGCTCCTCGCCCCGTCGTCATCGCCGAGGCCCTTGAACGCCACTGGGGGCAAGTGCTTCGGGAACGACACGGTCTTGGAGAGCCCTTCGCGAAGGTGCTTCGTTGGTCACTCCCGAGCGCGGCGGCGGAAATGGAAGTGCTGCTCGGCCTGACGTTTCTTAACCGAAAGCAAAAGCCCGACGTCGCCGCCTAAAGCTGAAGCGCATCGAACACTGGGGTTAGTTGAGCTTCGAGAGGCGATGCGTCGCAGCGACGGCTTCGGCCATGAGTTCACGGGCCCCACGGGCGATGAGCCCTTCGGCGACCTCGACGCCAAGGGCACGCGCCTCTTCGCCGCGCTCTTCGTCCGTGCGCCCCTTGAAGAAGATGTCACTTCCGGCGCTGAGGAGCCGCTCACCGTGAATGCCTCCGACCATCGCGTTGAGCGTGAGTCGTTTGCCATCGTCGTGAAGCGTCGCGTGTCCGGCGATGGGCACCCGGCAGCTGCCTTGCAAGGCGAGCAACAAAGCGCGCTCGGCTTCCGTTCGGATCCGCGTCGGTGGATGTTCGAGACACGCGAGGACCTCTCGAAGACCGGAGTCGACGCGACCTTCGATGGCGAGCGTGCCCTGACCCACGGCGGGCAAACACATCTCTTCGCTGAGGAACTGGTACTTCCGTCCCTCGAGGAGGCCAAGCCGCTTGAGGCCAGCGGCAGCGAGGATGATCGCGTCGTAGCCGCCCTCGTCGAGCTTTCGAAGACGTGTATCCACGTTGCCTCGGAGCGTTGCGAACGCGAGATCCGGGCGCTGCGCCTTTATCTGGGTGGTGCGCCGGAGCGACGTTGTGCCGACGCGGCTGCCGGCGACAAGACCCATCAGCTCTTCGCCGTCGCGTGTCAAAAGCACATCACGCGGGTCTTCGCGTTCCGGTAGACACAGCAAGTCGCACCCCTCAGCGAGGGTCACATCGCCGGGGACATCCTTGAGGGAATGCACCGCGAGGTCCGCTTCCCCGCGCACGACGTAGGCTTCAACCTCGGAGACGAAGAGCGCTTTACCACCGACCTCATAGAGCGGCTTGTCCTGAATCTTGTCGCCCTGAGTCACGACGTGAATCTCTTCCACCTCGACATCGGGGTGATGCTCCTTGATGGTCGCCGCTACGTAACGAGTCTGCCAAAGAGCGAGCTTGCTCTTGCGTGTGGCGATTCGAATCTTCATCCGCGTTCTTTCGCGAGGGCGCCTTCGCGCACCTCATGTCGTGACTCCACCTCCTCGGCTTCGTCCAATGAAAAGAGTTTTCGTGTCGCGGAGATCAACGCCGCGTCACTTTGGCCCTTGAGTGCTGTGAGTGGTCCATGAAGCAGCTTGTTCACGAGTGACGTCTGCATGCGCTGAAGCGACTTGGCGTCCGCCGGGGACAGGTCCATTCGCGCCGCGGTCTTTGCGAGCTCCGCGGCGACGATTTCGCCGAAGCGATCCCGCAGCCCGACGATGGTGGGCGTCAGATCCAGCGAGCGGCGCCACGCGTCGAACTCTGCGACCTCGGTTTGAACGATGGCCTCCGCCGCTTCGGCGGCACGGCGACGGTGTGAGAGGTTCTCGTCCGCTACCTGCTTGAGGTCATCGACGTCGTAGAGAAAGACGTTGTTCATCTCACCGACGCGCGGGTCGACGTCGCGAGGAACCGCGATATCGATGAGAAAAAGGGGCTTGTGACGGCGGGCGCGAACGACGCCTTTCATGAGCTCCTCTGTCAATATCGGCCGAGGACTTGCCGTCGTTGTGACAACAACGTCAGCTTCAGCGAGTTCCGCCGCGAGGCGTTCGTAGGAGCGCGCTTCACCTCCGCACTGCGTCGCCACGGCTTGGGCCTTCTCGGAAGAGCGATTGATGACACGAAGCGTGGCGCCTGTGTTTGCGAGACTCTTCGCCGCCGCCTCACCCATCTCCCCAGCCCCGATGAGCACCACTCGGCGACCCGTCAGCTCACCGAAGATCTTTCGCGCGAGCGCCGTCGCAATGGAGCTGACGCTAACGGTGCCTTCGGCGATGGACGTCTCGCTGCGAACGCGTTTGGCCACGGCGAAGGCACGCTGGACACATCGCCCGAGCAGAGTCCCGACGGTTCCTTCTTGGTTCGCCGAGTCATAGGCTTCTTTGATCTGTCCGAGGATCTGGGGCTCGCCGACCACCAAGGAATCGAGGGAAGAAGCGACGCGAAAAATATGCTGCACGGCGTCCGTGCCGACGCGCGTGTACAGGGCATCGCCAAAGTCGTCGCGTCCCGCGCGTTCTTTGAACAACGCACGCGCCTGACGTTGAGCGAGATGCACATCGTCGACGTTGGCGTAGAACTCCACTCGATTGCACGTGGAGAGGATCACCCCCTCAGAACACGGGCCGCTACGCCACCGACGGATAAAACGCCGAAGCTGCTCGCCTTCCATGGCGAGCTCTTCGCGCAGCTCGACGTCCGCGCTCTGGTGGCTGAGACCCATGACGAAGAGTTCGCTCATGCGCTTACTCCGCGAAGCATGTACCCGACGAGCACCGCCGAGGACGAGAGAAACCCGAGGATGGTTCCAACAGCTGCACGTCGACCACGCCAGCCCGCCGCCACGCGCAAAACAAGCACGAGGGCAAAGAGGACCCAGGCCACGATGGCGAAGACGTGCGTTGGCGCGAGGGGCGCGGCGTCCGGCCGAATGCGCAGCGTCCAGAACGCGCCGGTGATAATGCCAAGGGTCAGCAATGGAAACCCTACGCTGACAGAGCGAAAGCCGAAAACGTCGAGAACATCGAGGGGCGGAAGGCGCTGAAAAAGCCCGCCTAAACGTTTCTGACGGAGCATGCGCTCCTGCATGATGTAGGCGATGGCCGAAGCGAAGGCCAAGGCGAAGGCGACGATACCGAGCACACTGACGCCAATGTGTACCGGCAAGAGCGCGGAGCGTACTTCCGGAGAGACTTCAGCGACGCTACGTCCGAGCCCTGAACCCAAAAAGAAGAGCAGCGTGACCGGCGCAAGGAACGCACCGAGCACATCGATACCGGGACGCCATTTGCCCGCGACGAGAAACGCGACGACGACGCCGAGGGAAAGAAAGGTCAACGTGCGGTGAATGCCCGGCATCGCTGGGGTGGTCTGGGCGCCGTGGTCGAAGGCGAGGTAGGCGAGGTGGGTCGCGACGGCACCGAGGAGCGTGAGCTTGGCGAAACGCCCAGGACCATCCGTGCCGCGTAAGAGCCGCACAAGATAGAGCCCACACGCGGCGGCGTAGACCGTCGCCGTCGTGAAGAAGAGAATGCCCACCGGATCCGACATTGCGCGCTACGCCGGTCCTGAAAAGAAGCGCGCGAGATCTGCGAGAGCGCCTTCGCCCGGGTCAGCGTCACCTGCTTCTTCGGCGGTTCCCGATGGGGTTCCTAAGAAGCCTTCTTTAACTTCGTATGCTGTGTCGCCAAGGATGACGGAGTCGCTCACATGTTCCCCGCCAAGTGCGGTCAATGCTTCGACATCTTTGACCTTGCCGAGCAACCCATGGGGATCGCCCGTCTCCGTGACGTCCGCGAGAAAATGCACGGCGGTCTTCAGACTGAACTGCCGCGTGCCGCCCGGAAGCGTCAGCACATCGCCATCTACGGAGACGCGGTCTTCCGCCATCCAAATATCGAGGGTTTCTTGGGAAACGAAGAGTTGGTCGTCAGCCATGGGGTCGCCTGTTCTGCGGCGAAGCCTAGCAGGAACGACCGCCCGCGTCCTCTTGATGGATTGACATTGGAGCCAGGCATACTTAGGAACGTTGGAGAGCAGAGTTTCGGCGCCGCTGCCTTCCCTAGCGGCCCAATTCCTGCGTTCAGGAGCAAAGCATGGCCAACGTAGAATCAGTCAACGACCTCAACTTCGACCAAGAGGTCATCAACGCGGACACACCGGTGCTCGTCGATTTCTCCGCCACCTGGTGCGGCCCCTGTAAGCAGATCGCTCCATTCGTCGAGCAGCTCTCGGAAGAATACGCCGGCAAAGTCAAAGTTCGCATGGTCGACATCGACGAGAGCCCTGGCACCGCTGCCAAGTACGGAGTCCGCGGCGTTCCAACGCTGAAGGTCTTCAAGAACGGTGAGATCGTCGCCGAGCAGGTTGGCGCTGCGCCGAAGGCGAAGATCCAAGCGCTCATCGAGCGCGCGCTCTAGCGCACACTTTCGGGAACATAGGTTCGCGAAACGACGCGGCGTCTCCTTTCGAGGGGACGCCGTTTTTCGTGCGGGCTACTCGGAGTCTTCGCGCGCTTCTGCCGCCGTCTGCTCGTAGCGCTCTTGGAGTCGCTGCTGCTGCTCTTGGAGCTTCTCCTCGCGGGAGTGCCGCGCGTAGAGAAGGCCGCCGGCGATGATCATAGCGCCAAGAAGCAGCGCGCCGATGATGATCCACTGGTCCGAGCCCTTCTTTTGGGGCGACCTCATCTGCATCGTCTTTGCCGGCGCACGACGCATTTTCGGCGCACCAGGCGAGGTCTTCGCGTGGGTGACGGGCTCGGGGTTTGGAACCTGCACCGGCGCAGCTTGGCCAAGCGAAGCCGGCGCGCCGATCATCGGTGGAGCCGCCGCCGGCGCGTGCGCCGACGGGCTGTTGAGGGGCGCAAGCGATGGCGGCGCCGTCGGTGCTGAAGAGAAAGCATCGGCGCTGAGCACCGGCGCGGCGATCGGTTCTTCAACGGGTTCCGACAAGGCTGCGCGCGCCGGCATCTCGCGTTTCATCCCGCTGAGGTCAGAGAGGAGGACCGCGGGCGCAGGGTCTCCGCCACCGGCCGCACGCTCCATATCGTGAAGCTCGTCAAAGGAGATTTCTTGAGTGCCGCCTTTTGCGGGCGCAGCGGGTACCGAAGGGTCGAGAGGCACCTCTTCGCTCGCCGGGAACTCGTCGACAAGTTCGGCGCTGACGATGCGTTCGCGATGTTCCTCAAGTTCATCGAGTCCGATCTCTTGAGTGCCCTCATCGGCTGGGCCGACAGGGGCCGCCGGGTCCATCGGCACGCCCTCGCTCGTCTCCTCGTTGCCCGCGGGGTTTCCGAGGGCCATCCGTAGACCCTGCTCGAAGGGGTCGTCGGGGTCGGGCACGCCAACGATCTCGTCGCTGGAATTGCCGGCCAGGCCGATGAGGTCCGCGGAAACGAGCGGTTCGATTGCTGGCTCTTTGACAAGGGCGGCCTGTGGCTCGGCAGAAAGGAGTGCTTCTGCTTTGGCCGGCTCAGAGGGTGCTGGGTCTACCTCTGGTGCGCTGGCTTCGGGAGCCTCTTGCGGCGGTTCCGGCGCAGGCTCAGCGTCGGTCATGGCAGGAGGAATTGAGCTGTGCACGCGGGGAGGCGTGGCCGAGGCGGCGGGTGCACCCGCGCGCGTATCGACTGCACCAATGTGGTGTGAGCCTTCTTCGTTGTCCGCGAGCGCCGCGCGCACGAGACGAGGGTCGAGCCCCGCCGCCGCCGCGCGAGTCCGGCGCTCAGCCTCGGTCAACGCTCTGCGTTTCGCTCGGACCGCGGCACCCGCGCGCGCCGCTTCTTCCGCGCGTTTGCGCAGCCCGTCGTCCTTGATCTTGTGAATCGACGCGCGAGGCTGAGTTTTGTCGTCCTCGCTGATCTCCGGCGCCGGCGGAAGCCCATCGTCTTCCACGGGACGTTCCACCGGACGCGCGTCCACGTTCGTCTTCGCTGGCTTGCGCCGCCGATGCGCTTGCGGGGCGATGGTCGTTTCAACGTCGTGAACCGTCTCATCGTCCTCGTCGCCAGCGCGGCTCTGCGTCGGAAGCGGCTTCGTCTTGAATGGAGCCGGTTCGAGTTCGGGAACCGGGAGGCCCGCCAAGCGCGCGAGCACCTCGATGAGGTCCGTGAGGGACGTGGGCCGCTCTGTGGGCACCGGCGTCATCAGGGGTTCGAGGACCTGGCGGATCTCAGGGTCGACGGCGTCACAGCGTCCGTCGGGCTGCGGGGCTTTGAGCACGAGCGACTCGTACACAAGCGCCGCGACGCCAAAGTAGTCGCTGCTCCGTGTGCCACCACCAATGGAAACTTCGCGGGCAAAGCGCCGTTTGAGACCAGTGTTGCGTTGGACCACTGCGGCGACGGCGCCGCCTGGCATCGCCGTCAGCAAGAAGCCTCCGGTCAGCTGAAGCCGCTCGGAGTCCGTCCACACGTTCTCAGCGCGCACGTCGCCATGACGAGTGCCCTCGGGTAGCGCTCTCAGCGCCGCATCGAGATGAGCGACGACGGGCAAAAGCTCGAAGGGCTCAAGCGGCCGCTTCTTGGCGATACGGCGGTCGAGGACATCGCGCATGGAAGCGCCCTCGGGAACCGGCTCCGTCGCATAGACAAACGGACCGTCGAGGTTCCCGTCGAGAATCCCGGGCAGGTAGCTACCGCCGATGCCGGTCACTTCACGCAAACGACGCGCGACATCTTCACGGACCATCGGGTCGAGCAACTCGGCTCGGATGACACGAAGGAGCACGGACTGTTCGTGCTCTTGGTCGAAGGCGAGAAAGCCACGTGTGAAAGCGTCGTTCCGCAGCTTGCCGCGAACTTCGTAGCGCTCACCAATGACCTGGCCACGACGAGGCTTCGTCGTAGCGGGCGCCATCGCGGCAACGCTGGTTCGCTGGTCTTGGTCCATCGACGCCTAAGCCTACGTTCTCAGGGTGTGTCCGTGCTACCGAAACCGCCGGTGCTGCCAAAACCTTTGGCGCCGCGTTCGGTGTCATCGAGGCTGTCGGCCTCAACGATGGGGAATTGAGGGGCTGCCGCAATGACCATCTGGGCGATTCGCTCGCCGTCCTGGATGGTAAAGGACTCTGTCCCGTGATTGATGAGGAGCACCTGCACCTCGCCGCGGTAGTCGCAGTCGATGGTTCCAGGGGCATTGAGCACGGTCACCGCGTGACGTGCCGCAAGACCGCTCCGGGGCCTCACTTGAGCCTCGGTCCCCACCGGCAGCGCGATCGCAATACCGGTGGGCACGCGAGCAAAAGCCCCCGGTGCAAGCACCAGGGGCTCGTCCACGCATGCTGCGAGGTCCATTCCCGCGGCGCCGGCGCTGGCATAACGAGGGAGACGAGCTCCTTCGCGTAGCTTCAGTACCTGCACCACGTCTGTCATTTAGGCGTCCGTTGTTGGAGGCGTCGACTCACCGCCGCCGCCTTCGCCACCCTCACGCCGACGACGTCGACGCCGTGGGCGATCACCATCTTCACGAGGAGCATCGCTCGCTTCGCGACGAGGGGCACGATCTCGACCACCGTCGCGTCCGCCGCGACCGCGTCCGCCGTCGCGTCCGCCGCGTCCACCGTCGCGTCCGCCGCGTCCACCGTCACGTCCACCGCGCTCGCGGGGCTCGGGCTCCACGTAGCCTTCAGGCTTCTCGAGGAGAGGCTTGCGGCTGAGCTTCACGCGTCCTTCGCGGTCGATGTTCGAAACGACAACCTCAACCTCGTCGCCGAGGTTCATGATGTCTTCGACCTTGTCGACGAACTCGTAGGACATGTCCGTGATGTGAAGAAGGCCGTCCTTGCCGGGGGCGATCTCGATGAAGGCGCCGTATCGCTCAACGCGACGAACGGTGCCCTTGTACTTCGCGCCGACCTCGGGCGAAGTGGTGAGACCCTCGATGAAGGCGATGGCCTTCTTGACGGCTTCTGGATCGCTGCTCGAAATCGCAACGGTTCCGTCGTCGGACACGTTGATGTTCGCGCCGGTCTGCTCGGTGATAGCCTTGATCATCTTGCCGCCGGGGCCGATGATGGTGCGGATCTGGTCGGGCTTGACCTTGATGGCCGTGATGCGAGGAGCGTACTTGCTCATCTCTTCACGAGGTGCTGCAAGGCACTTGTTCATCTCGCCGAGGATGTGAAGACGTCCGGCTCGCGCCTGCTCCAAAGCCTCTTCCATGATCGCGCGGCTAAGGCCGTCGATCTTGATGTCCATCTGGATGGCGGTGATGCCCTTCTCGGTACCACAGACCTTGAAGTCCATGTCGCCGAGGTGATCCTCGTCGCCGAGAATGTCTGTAAGGACGGCGTACTTGTCGCCTTCCTTGATAAGACCCATCGCAACACCAGCGACGGGCTTCATGAAGGGGACGCCGGCGTCCATCATCGCGAGGCTACCGCCACAGACCGAAGCCATGGAGGAGGAGCCGTTCGACTCGGTGATCTCCGACACGATTCGAATCGTGTAGGGGAAGTCTTCCTTGCTCGGAAGCAGACCTCGAAGGGAGCGCTCCGCGAGGTTTCCGTGACCGATTTCGCGGCGACCAGGACCGCGCATGAAGCGAGCCTCGCCCACGCAGTACGGAGGGAAGTTGTAGTGGAGCATGAAGTTCTTCCACACCGGCGCGAGAAGACCGTCGATCTTCTGCTCGTCCTGTGCGGTTCCAAGCGTCGCCGTGACGATGGCCTGAGTCTCACCACGCGTGAAGAGCGTGGAGCCGTGAACGCGGGGAAGAAGCCCAGCTTCGATGGCGATGGGGCGAACTGTCTTGAAGTCACGACCGTCCACGCGGCGCTTCTCGTCGAGAACCTGCGCGCGCATCGTGTTGTACTTGAGGTCGCCGAAAGCTTCGCTGATGTCGCTTTCCTGGCCTTCGAACTGCGCCGAGAGAGCCTTCTTGGCGGCCTTCTTGGCTTCGTCGAGGGCGCCGTAACGGGGGAACTTCTCCGCTTCGTTGCAGGCAGCCTTGATGGCGTCGAGGGAGTGCGCCTTGACGGCGACGTCGATGGCCGGGTCGCGCTGTGGGGGGTTGAACTCCCACTTTGGCTTGCCCGCGGCTTCTTGCATCGCGTGCTGAAGCTCAAGGATCGCCTGAACGGACTCGTGTCCGAACATGATGGCTTCGATGAGGTCGGCTTCGGGGACTTCCTTGCCTTCGCCTTCCACCATAACGATGGCGTCTTTGCTGGCGGCGATGAGGAGTTCGAGGTCGGACTCTTCAAGCTGCTGGTAGGTTGGGTTGGCGATGAGCTTGCCATCCACGCGACCGACGCGGACGCCGGCGATGGGGCCCTCGAAGGGCGTCTGGCAGAGCATGAGAGCCGTCGAAGCGCCGCACATGGCGAGCACGTCTGCTGGGTTCTCGCCGTCCGCGCTCATGACCGTGGCGATGATCTGAATCTCGCCGCGCCATGCGCTTGGGAAGAGGGGTCGGCAAGGACGGTCGATGAGACGCGAGGTGAGGACCTCGTGCTCACGAAGGCGGCCTTC
Organism: Polyangiales bacterium; assembly: GCA_045106895.1. Classification (GTDB taxonomy): domain Bacteria; phylum Myxococcota_A; class Polyangia; order Polyangiales; family Houyiibacteriaceae; genus JBCCRV01. Next base: position 10,025 of record JBGCFM010000088.1, read on the forward strand.
GCGCTTGAAGAAACCACCGGGGATCTTGCCGGCAGCGTAGGTCTTCTCTTGGAAGTCGACGGTGAGCGGAAGGAAGCTCTGGCCGGGTCGGCCTTCCTTCGTGCCACAGACGGTCACAAGAACAACGGTCTCGCCGCAGGTCACAAGCACGGATCCACCGGCCTGCTTTGCGATACGTCCCGTTTCGAGTGTGATGAGGCGTTCCCCCACCTTCACGGTTTCGCGAATAATCATTTTTACTACTTCTCCAACTGGCGGGCACTGACATCGGCCCGCCACACTTGTGCTCCGGCAAACGCGCACGTGATTGTGGGCGGGCCGAAGCGATTGGGTGCAGGCAGATTGCCTGCTGGGGTTGGCTTCCACTCCGTGCCGCGTGGCAAAGAGTCGGGCTCGGTCCCCGGTTCCATGGCTCAAGCGCGCTCACTCGAAAGAGGCGGCGCTGAAGTCATCGAATCGAAGAGCGAACGACCCGTCAGAAGCTGTGCGAACTCAAAAAGAACAAGGAAACTAAGAAACAAAGAAGGGCGACGAGTTTCCTCGTCGCCCTCTTGAACTACTTACGAATACCGAGCGCCGTGATGATCTTGCGGTAGCGCTCCACGTCGTTCTTTCGAACGTAGTCGAGGAGTCGGCGTCGCCGCGAAACCAACTTCAAGAGGCCACGACGTGAGTGGTGGTCCTTCTTGTGAGTCTTGAAGTGCTCGGTGAGGTAAATGATGCGCTCCGTGAGAAGTGCGATCTGAACCTCTGGGGAACCGGTGTCCCCGTCCTGCTGCTTGAAAACCTCGATAATCTCGGCTTTACGGTCTTGTGTCATTGCCATCTGGAATTCTCCTACTTGCGTCGGTTTCGGTGGCGGAAAACGACGTGCCTTTGAATGGCGCGGAGTATGGGCGGGACCTACATGGTGGTCAAGGCAGCGCGAAGAGATCCGCAAAAGAAGCACAAACGACTCACAGTCCGATCACAGACGCCAAACTTGGCGCACTTTGGGCAACTAGATAGCTAAAGCTGTAAACGCGGCGGAAGTCCGGATGACATTCGCAAAGCGCTCACTCACCCGAGGGGAAGAGTCCAAGCCGGAAACCACAGCTGCGCCCACCTCTTGGGGCGACGCACCCCACGCTTCCTCAGCGCACCCTCTGCTTCATCGTCGCCCAGGAGCAAGCGCGCCGTCGCCGCGTGGGCGTACATCTCCGATGCGTCGAAGGCCTTCGCGGCCCGCGCGACGATGCTCTTCCACGAGCGATGAGAGAGCTTCGCGATGGAGGCCTCAAGAGAAAGCGCCAGCCCCTCGCTCCATGTGCCGGACTCTCCTTTGAGCGCGCGGACATGACGCAAAGCGCCTCGCTCGGCGGACGAGTCGCCCATCGCCCAAGCAGCGATGGCCGCTCGCGCGCTGACTTCGTGCATGAACACTCGAATCATAGGGAGACGGCTGAGCAGCGACTGCCGAAAAGGCCGCCAACCACCGCGGACGCGCGCCCACGCCGAGCGCGTCTTGCCTTCGTAGAGATCAAACTGCGTTTGCGCCCAGAGGTCGAAGAAATCCTGAAGCACGTAGCCCATGGAACGAAACTCCGCGCGTGCTCCGCTCGCCTCTGCGCGCCCGAGTTGAGCGTCATCGCGCGCGATGGACGCAAGGGAAAGAAAGCCGCTGCGAAAGCTCGCTTGAGCGAAGAGATCGCGCCGCACCTCGGCGTCTGCGATCAACATGCCTCGACGCTCGTCGACGGCCCGGAAGTCGCCTTGAAACGTCGCCGCCGCCAGGCCGAGGAGTTGAACCGTGGATATCTCTTTCACCATGCCCGCCGAGGTACGGTCGAAGCGCTCTTCGGCGCGACGGGCCGCGTCCCGCGCAACTCGCCATTCACCTTGGTGGAACGAAACCACGCAGCGAGCGCCAAGCGTAAGCGCCACCAGGTAGTCGCTCTTCTCATCCTCCGCGATGCGCGTGGCTGCTCGAATCAACGCATCGCAGCGCGGCGCGTTCTTGATTCCTTGGTTGCCCTGAAACGCCGCTTCATAGGCGAGCGCCCGGGCGACGCGCGTGGGCTCGCCGGCTCGAAGCGCGCGCAATAGGCCTTCCGACTGCAGCGCCGCGCCGCGCAGGCTGTCGACGGTGCTCAGACCGATGGCGCCAGACCAGCACAGGTCGATGCGCTGCAGTTCATCGCGCTTCAAGTGGCTCGCGGGTCGACGACTGTACGCGAGCCCTCGCATGCGGAGTTTCGCTCGCGTCGTGGCGATGCGTGCAACGGCCTCAAGGGGGTGTCGCGGCAGACGAAGCTGCACCTGGCGAAGCGCGTCGTCGAGCGTGCGGATGCCTTCAACCATCTCACCGCTCCGCATCAGCTGCTCCGCTGCGCGCCGCAAGAGCTCCACATCTTCGAGCCCGTCCACCGCTCGGCAGCCCATTCCGAGCTTGTACGCAGCGGCCGCAGCGGCACCTTGGCCCTGGTGGCCACGCGCGTCCCCGAGTGCAGCATAGAGCGCGCGGCTCTGTGCCCCAGGTCGCGACACAACGCCCGCGTAGAGTTCCGCGGCTCGCCGCCAGGCGTAGCTCTTCGCGGCGACATCCGCGGCGCGCACCATCCACTCTGTGGCGTCCTCGTGTCCGGCGGCGTCGAGATGTCGCGCGATGGTCTCTGCCTCGCCGCCAGCGTCGATCCAGGTGCGCGCGATCTCCAAGTGGACGGCGCCGCGTTGCGTCTCCTCAATGTCTGCGACCACCGCCTCACGAATGCGGTCGTGATACGCCTCGAGCTGCGGTACGCCTGCGCGGGTTCTCGCCATAAGCAAGAGGCCGGCGTTTCGTAGCTCGCGAACGGCGCGCTCCGCTCCCTCGCCGAGCATCTTGCTCCAAGCGTCCCGGGGGACTGGTTGTCCCGCAAGGCAGACGCTTCGAAGCAGACGTAGCGAAGTCGGTGGAAGCTGTTGCATCTGACGTTGGAGCGTGACGCCTAGCTCCGAGGCCGCGTCGTCTCGGGTCAACACCTCGACAAGAAGCGCGTTGCCTTGGGCGACGCTCGCTATTTGCTTAGCTCTTGTGCCTTCGTCTTCACCGAGCAACGAGCGAGCGAGCGCAAAGGAGTGCTCGTGGCTGAGTGGACCAACCTCCACGGTATCCCCCGCGCGGACGAAGGCTTGCAGCCATGATTGCCGAACGATCTCGCGGCTTCGAATGAGCGCGATGAGTAGCATCGGGACGGGCGCTGGTCCTTCCGTCAGGAAATGCAACAGCTCTGCCCCCTCGACGTCGCCCCAGTGCAGGTCATCCGCCGCGACGAGAAGTGGCCCGCCGAGATCACGCGCCATCGTGCGTAGGATTTCACGCAGGGCAACGAAGGCGTTCCGCCGAAGAATGACGGGGTCTCGAACGGTGCGTGAAGTCGCCCCGCCGAATCCTTCGAGCACTGGAAAGAGAGTGACGAGGGCGTCGAAGTTCGCAGGCAGCGTCGAGCCCCTCCCGGAGCTACGAAGCCAAGCGGCGACTTGGTCGACCAGCGAATCCGCACCCGCGAAGGGTACAAACGCGCCTTCGTAGCAACGAGAGTGAAACACTCGGGAGGCGTCGATGTCCTCGAGGAAGCGCTGGAGGAGCGCGGTCTTTCCGCAACCAGGTTCGCCAACGATGGACACCACGCGAGCCCCCTCGTTGGCTAGACGCCACTGCGCATGGAGAAACTCAAGCTGTGCCTCCCGGCCGACGAAGACCCGCTCTCCCGTCTGTGACGGCGAGTCTTCGGAGGGGGGCGGGCCCTCGTGGGAACCCGGCGACGCGAACGCCTCAAGCAGCTCTGAAGCACCCGCGCGATGAGTGGGATCGCGCTCAAGCAGCGCCGCAACCAACTCCGCGTGGGGGCCAACCAGCCGTGGAGCGCCGTAGCGTTGTTTGCGGATGAGCACTTCGAGGGGGCGCCCCTCAAAAGGAGGCTTCGATTCGAGCGCCTCAAAGAGCATCACACCCACGGCATACCAATCGCTCGCTGCGCCAGCGGCTTCGCCCGCGAGCTGCTCCGGCGCCATGTAGCGAGGGCTTCCAGCAAGCGCCGGGGATGAGTGACCAAGCATCGTGGCGAGGCCGAAGTCGACGACACGCACGCCGCCGTCAACGACGCGAACGTTCGCGGGCTTCAGGTCGCAGTGAACCTGGCCCACGTCATGCAGCGCCGACACCGCGGCTGTGAGTTCGCTGAACGCACGCGCGACGCGGTCCATGTCTAGGCCGGTGGGTCCACGGACCCACTCAAGCAGCGTGGGCCCCTCAAGTAGTTCCATGGTGACGAACCAAGGCTCGCTCTCTGTGTTCAGCTCCTCCACGTGAACGATGCCTTCGTGGTGAATTCGAGCAGCGCTCCGGAACTCTGTTTTCAAACTCAAACGAGAAGCACCGTCTAAGCGTTGAAGGATCTTTATTGCGACATCGCGATGCAGACGACGATCGAACGCGCGATAGACCGCGCCGAACATCCCGTGCCCAAGCTCCTCGCCGAGCTCGTAGCGTTCAGCGAGGCAAGTCAGCTGACTCGCTCCCTCTTCGCTCATCGAGGACGACCGGGTTTACCGACGGGGCGCTCGATTCCGAGGCTATCGAGGCGACTGATGAGGCTCGTGCGCGGCAACCCGATGTCACGGGCCACGCGACTCAGATTGTAGCCATGGGCGACCATCTTCGCGGCGAGAAAACGCCTTTCGTCCTCTTCGAGCTCCGCTTTGCGCGCGCGAAGTTGTTCGTAGCTGTCCGAAAGAAACTCCGGGTCACGGTCGGCAGCGTCGAGGTGTCTCTCGTGGAGCGATGCTTCTGGCCCCTCCGTCAACGCCAAGCGCATGCTTCGCCGTAAGAGGGAGAGAAGCTGCCTCAGATTTCCAGGCCACATCCTGGCTTCGTCGCAAAGCCAGCTTCGTGCGTCTTCGGCGATGCTCCAACTACGCGCTGGGTCCGTGCGGCTCAACATGCTCGCTGCGAGGGGAACGATTTCGTCCCGCCGATGACGCAACGACGGCAGCTGAATTCGAACGACCCCCGTGGCTTCGAAACTCTCAACGCTGGTCTCAAGCGCGAGCGTAGCGATGACGCGTGCGTCGCTCTTGCGACTCTCTCCATTTGAGCCGCTCGGGCGAAACGTCTCGAAGCGTACGAAGTCGCTGAGGCGCTCTTGGACGGCAGAGTCATAGTCATGGAAGGACTCGAGGATTAAGCTCCCTCCGCGCGCCTGCTCGACCAGCCCGATGCGCTCGGTCTCCCCCTCGGCGGCGACACGTCCAAAGAGTTCGTCGGCAAGTTCACCCGGGGAACGGAACGCCAGCGGGAGCGCCCTGACGATGGGCCGCCTGGAGGATGCGCGGGCGATGGCCGTCGCGAGGGCCGTTCGCCCGGTCCCGTCGTCCCCCGCGACAATGAGCGGCAACCCATCACCGGCGGCCGTGAGTTCTTTTTGAATGGCCGCCATGGAAGGGGCGCTGAGAAGCTCCTCGAGTGTGAGACCTGCTTCATCGCTCCGGGCCTCGAGCAAATCCAAGCGAGCCGACTGCACCGCACGTTGACGGTCGAGAACGATAGAGATCGCGGCCCCAACCGATTCCAAGAGCGCGACGGCGTTGCCGTCGAGGGTCCACTGTGGACGGCGAAAGTCGATGTAGAGAGCGCCGACGACCACGTCACCGCCGACGGCGACGAGGGGAATCGCCGCGGCAGCCACGATGCCAAACGCCGCAAGGCTCTCTGTGGCGTGGGCGTCGTCGCCAAGCTCCCAGCTGACTTTTTCTTTCTGCGCGCGACACCGGCGGAGAAGCGTGTGACTGATCCGCTGGCGCTGCGCCGCGTCGAGGCCGCCTTCCGCAGAGCGCGCTTCCACGACAAAGTCCGCTCCGGCGGCGTGCGTGAGAACAAGGCAGCGGTCCGCGTCAAGCTGGTGAACAAGCGCGTCTAGACACTCGACGAGCCAGTCTTCGCGGTGGCTAACCTCCCGAAGACGCGCGATGAGACGCGTCAAGGTTCGCCAGGCGTCCGAGAGTTGAAGATCTGTGCTCAGCACATTGGGCACGCCTCAGGCTAGATTCCCCTCCTCAAGGAGTCCAGTACGGCGCGCTATAACTGACGAAGGTTCGTCGTTTTTGTGAGCGCTCCGTTTGCGCAAACTGGCGTGAAGCCGTCATTTTTTCATCGCCGTGTCACCTCTACGCTGGCCCTTCAGCCACGACTGAAGGAGATAGCGATGGAATCAACGAAGCACTTTTCGAGACACATATTTTGCTCTTACGCCGCCCTTGCCGCTGCGCTCCTTTTGACGTCACCCGCAAGCGCCGAGGTTCCAGAAGGAGTGTTCTACAGCGACCACGACGCTTACTTCAATCTCGAAAACACCCAATCCGGACGTGACGACACCGGATGGTACGTGGAAGCGCGCGCCAGGATGTACGGCGACAACATTCCCGCAGACAGCGGCTTCAAATACGTTCTCAAGCAAGGCCGGCGCACGCTCGCAACCTTCATGTGCGATGCTGACTTTCAGCAACGCCACCTCGGCACGACGCTCCTTGAAGGCCAACTCGGGGAGATGACAACAGACCGTTGCAACAGCCGAGACACCAAGCTCCAAGTCGTCGGAGACGTTCAAGCGGAGGTCTACTTCATCAACGGTGACGACGACAGCGAAACGCTCGTCCGGACTCACACTCTCGGAGTTCGCAGCTTCGAGCGGGCCAACAACGCGCGCCAGTACTACATCGAGTTCAACGGCGGCTTGGTCTCGTCAGTGGTCCACGAGTGCGTTCAAGCGCGCAGGCCCGCGCTCTGTCTCTCCGGCGCAGCGCGCTCCCAAAGCTACGGATACGTCGGCGTGTTCATGTGGATCGCCGAAACACGTCACAACGGACTCGCGCCTTCTGCCGGCCGCTGGGGCCAGGAGATGCAGATTCGTTGTTCCGTCGACGGGGAGCGCTTGCAAACGACGCGAAATGACCGCGGGGTCGATTCGACGAGGCGCGCCACACGGGTGATGGCTTCGACGGGACGTGGGCGTCAAGACGAGCGTGACCAATACCACTTCGAAGAGGTGCATCTTCGACTGCCCATTACTGTTGGTGAACCGTTTGACGGAATGGTGCGCCTCGAAGACCACCCAGGTCAGTGGCAGTGCGACATTCGGCAAGAGCGCCAGGTCATCCGCTCCGTTCGCTTTCAGGTTGCCGACGGCCACATCCTTCCGCATCCCGAGGAAGCCGCGGGCAACGTCCACCTTCACCCAAGCGGACATCTTGCCGACGTGGTGATCCCTGCGGACGCAGCGATGGAGACTCGTGTGTCCCCCGACGCGGGAGCACGTGGTCCCTTCTTTGGCGTTGGCTGGGCAACGGACGAGGGCCGCGCCATCGGCACGGCCCTACCCACCATCGGCACGGCGCAGCTTGCGGGCCAGCCACGCGCACGACGGGCACGGCGAGGTCGCCGAGGCCGCCGCTAGCAGGTTGGGCACTCAGGGCTCGGGGATGGTGATCGTCGATGCGATTCCGTAGTGGTCCGACGGCGGCACCATCACACCGTCTCCGGCGTCCACGTTGGCTTCGTCAAACGTGCGCTCCGACGCGGTGACCTGGCTGCGGCTCAGGCCGTGGAGGAAGATGTGGTCGATCCACACGTCGAGGGTGTCTTCATCGTTGTTGGCGTTGCTCGAACAGTACGTGCACTGAGCTTCGAAGTCGCGGGCGACCCCCAACTCGTAGACGTCTCGGAGGCGCTCAAAGGTCGCCGGGGCTTCGTCACCTAGATCCGGACCCAGTCCTGCGGTGCCGGTGTTGAGGTCGCCGAGGATGATGCCGGGTCGCGATGCCGAGCGCTCGCTTACGAGGGAGATAATCTTCTCCACTTGAAGAAGCTGCTCTGCGGCCCAGCCTTCGGCGCCGCTCATTCCAGCGCCGTACTGACCGGTGTAGGGGAAGGTGAAGTCTTCGAAAATCGGCGTGAGGTGATTGCAGTAAACGTCGACTTCAGCGCCCGATGGGAGTGTTGCCGTCGCCACAGTGACGACGCGCTGGTTCCACGAACCCGGGACGACGTAGTTGACGGGCTCCGAGAGGGGGAACTTGGAGAGGATCATGGTGCTGCTCTGACCGCGGAAGGCGAGCGTCGCGTTGGTCTCCGTAGTGCACAGGTCGCGCATCTCGGAGAAGGTCTCGGTGGGCAGCTGCGTCGTCAGGCAGCTGTAGCATCGCTGCTGATCGGCATCGCCAGTGAGGAGGGGCACGACGGCGGCGACGCAGTTCGCGGCGGCGCAGGCGGAGCTGACGGTCTGCCCTTCTTCGCTACCTGGCGACGTCGAGCAGTTTTCGGAGAGGCAGTCGACCGCTGCGGCCAGCTCCTCTTCGTACCCAGCACACGGCGCCGTGTCGAAGGGCGTCGGGATCGCACCGGTCTGATCTTCCGGGGAAGTGATAGGCGTCGAGAAGTCCGTTGTGTGAGAAACGATGTGAGGGAAGTTCGCCGTCGCAGCGGCGATGACGAGGTCCTTGTCGCTCTGCTCCCAGACTTCCTGCAGACAGACGATGTCTGAGTCCAAGGCCGCGACGGCGTCGATGACGGGCGTGCGACGAGCCGCTTCGTTTGGAACGAAGGCGCCAGCCAAAGCGAGGTTGAATGTCTGAACTTCGATGTCGCTGCCGGGGATGCGCGCCACATCGGGGGTATTGGCGTCCGGGACGAAGGGCACGTCGGGCCCCCCCGAATCCACAGTCCCCACGTCCGTGGTCCCGGTGTCAGTAGTCCCCGTGTCCGCCAAGGCTGCGTCGGACCCCGAGTCGCCAGGCCCCGTATCCGTTGTGGGCGTCGAGTCGTCGCCACATGCGATGGCTAAGAGGAGGGAAAGAGAGAGTGCGCTAAAACGGGCCATGAGTTCCTTGCTGGTGTCGCTTCGCGAGAGCTCGCGCCGCAACCCAATTTCTAGCGGAGTCGATGAGCTGAGACAATATCCGCGGGGGACTCTGCTGAATGCGCAGCGTGAAAAGGACAAAAGCCGGGCTAACGCCCCCTTCTTTCGTGCATCTTAGAAACATGAAGCGACGCTCACTTCTTCGAGGCCTCTGCGCCCTCCCCCTCCTTGGTGCATGCAACGGCGCCGGTGCTCAGAGCCCCGCAGCGACCCCACACCCAAACCCACTTCGCCTCAGCGAGGCCGAATGGCGGGAGCGTTTGAGCCCCACGGCGTACCGAGTGCTGCGCGAAGAAGGAACCGAGCGTCCGTTTACCAGCCCTCTGAATACGGAACACCGCTCCGGCAAATTCCATTGCGCTGGATGCGCCACGGAGCTCTTCTCGTCGACGGACAAGTTTGACTCGGGCACGGGATGGCCAAGCTTCACTCGGCCCTCCATCGCGGCCAATATCGTGGAGCGAGAAGATGGCAGCCTGGGAATGCGTCGAACGGAAGTCCACTGCGCGCGCTGCGGTGGACACCAAGGTCATGTCTTCACCGATGGCCCACGTCCTACGGGGCTACGCTACTGCATCAACGGAGTCAGCCTCGAGTTTCGTCCGGGCTAGGCCAGCCATCGGGCTGCAGGACACGTCAGGTCCTACCTTCTGAAACGCGCACTAGCTAGGCATCATCGCTCCGTGGGGACGGCACCACTTAGCGTGGAGCGCGCCCCACGATGAAACCGGCGCACTCATCGGAATGCACCGCGTTCTAGGTTGGCACACATCTTCCGTGTTCGTCAGGCATGGACGTCGCTTCTCAGCTCTCTACACCCACCTTTGACATAGGCCTCGCCCCCCGTAGCCCATCGAACTTCTATGTGGATCTTGGTGGCGAAGTCCGCGGCGTATTCGTCTCCACCTACGACTTTCACCAGCACGCCATCGGCACGCAGGTTCGCTTGCAGTTGCATCTGCCCGACGGCCGAGAGCTCTCCGTCGAAGGCACCGTCGAATGGCAACGCCTCGATTCTTATGAAGGCCCAGGTTATGGCGTGCGCTTCAGCGGCGAGCTTCCCGAACATGACCACGAACGAGTCGTCCGCTTCATGGAGCTTCGAGAGCCGCTCTTCTATGTTTAGCGCGCTTCACGCGCCGGACTGCCATCACTGCGCCGCCAAGCTCTCCCGCTCCCGACGCTCCAGGTTTTCGGACCGTCTGGCCAGCGTTGTCGGTCTCTTTCCGTGGCGCTGTCGTGACTGCAATCGACGGCAATGGCGTCTTCGTCGCTCCCGCGACACTGCCAAACGCCGGCCTTCTTCGTCGTCCGCCGAGGATTAGAACGAATCTCTACTCCGGGCCGCTAGTGGCCTTGGCTCAACAAGAAGCGTGCGTCTTCGGCGTTAACTCCACGCGGATAACGTTGAAGGTAGAGGCGGAGCACCCGGGCTCCACTCTCGGGGCTGCCACTCTCCAGCTCAAGTCGACCTCGCGCGAAGAGTGCGGCCTCTGCCCAAGGTCCCCCGCCACGCGCCAGTCGTCGATAAATACGTATGGCGGAAGCAGCGTCCTGAGCCTCAAGGGCTGCGGCGCGTTCATATCTCTGTGCGTCTGTCCGGCGTGAAGGTCTCGGCCTCGCGCTCGGATCAAGGTCACTCCCCTCGGCTTCTTCAGGACCCGCCTCAGGGATCACCGGCTCTTCGTTTGTGGACCACTGTTGCCCCGCCCGAAGTTCGCTCGCCTCGTTAGCGTGGGTCACGCGCACCACGCCTTCTCGAACTTCCACGTCCACATGTTCAGAGTCGCGGGTCACGACGAAACGCGTGCCCACAACTTCAACACGGGTATTCGCGGCTTGAACGACGAAGCGCGGACGTTCATCTCGAGGAGCGACGACGAACTCGACGCGCCCTTCGTCCAAGGCGACCACCCAGCCGCTATCCGAACTCCCCACCGCCAGCCCTTGGGCGTTCGGGCCGAGGACGAGACGAACATCATCGAGAGCCAGTTCTGCCCCCTCCGGCCCGCCTCGAAATCGCGTCGATTGGGTGGTCGGAGCGGCGGCGTCGTCGCGGACGGCGAAAGCATCCAAACCCACCATTAAAAGCACAGACGCCGCGACGGACAATGCCGCCACAGCGATCAGTGCAACGGAGTTGCGCGGCCTCTTGTTCGGCGAAGACGACGGTAACGAAGGGTCACCATCGAGCTCGGCGAAGACCACCTCTTCGATGCGCGCCCATTCCGCGTCGGGTAGCTCGTCCACGCAGAGGGGAGAGTCGTCCGGATGACTCATCGCAGCTCCTTCCGGATGAACTCACGGAGTGCCGGGTTGTGACGAGCGCGCTCGCCAACCATCTTTCGTGCCCGCCAAACACGATTCTTCGCCGCCACGATACTCACGGCGGTCACCGTCGCAACGTCGCTCATCGAGCGCCCGTCGATGACATAAAGCGTGTAGGCGATACGGTATTTGGCTTCGAGACCATCGAGAATTGCGTAGAGACTCTCCACCGCGCGGCGTGCGGCGTATCGCGATTCATCGGTACTCCGGTCTTCTTGTACGTCGTCCACGAGACGAAGATGGCCGGGCCGTTTCACCTTCATCGACAGGTATCGGTAGGCCACACGGGCCGCAACAGTGTCAGCCCACGTGTCGAGCGTCGACCGACCTTCGAAGGAAGGCAGTGAGCGAAACACCTCCACGAAGCTGTCCTGAATCAGATCTGGCACCTGTGCATTCGACCCCATGATGCGATACAAGGTTCGGTGAATCGTTCGCTTCAGGCGTTGAAAAAGCGCGCGCTGGGCGGAAACATCCTGCGCCAAACAGCGACGGACCAGCACCCGATCGCCCTCGCGCTCTGTCTTTGATGCCTTCACTTCCTCCACTGTGGCGCGACCCGCCGCGATCGTCGCAGAAAAGTGCCCGACAACTGTGGATTGTCGTCTTGGTGATGCTCGTATCCGGCGGCACAGCACTTTCTCAACCATCCGCCTCGCAAGTCGTGATGGTCGCGCCCAGTGAGAACCTCCTACATGCGGTCACCCGGACCCTGGCTGCCTGGAACGTGGAGGTGGCTGCCGTTCCGGATGACAACCCGGGGCCGACGATGCCCGCCTCGTCTTCCGAAGGGCGCCGAATCGCTGAGCAATACGACGCCCTCGCCGTGGTCTGGGTGTCTGAATCCAATGACGGGTTTGCGCTCTGGGTCTTCGATAGGCGAACCGACCAAGTCGCGGCGCGACCTCTTCCCAGTGGACCTCCTTTTGATGAGCCTTTGGCGGCGCAGGTCGCGCTCACCGTAAAAACACTACTCCGCACCATTCCCCAGTTTCGTTCTGATAACCGCCAAGAGCCCACGGACGAGGCCATCGTGACTCGGCCCAGTCCTGAATCGATGCAGGAAGCGGAAGAACTCTTGGGCGTCGATATTCTCGCCGCGGCAGGCGTTCGAGGCCTCGCACTGACACCAGGCGTTCCGGACGCACGTGTGGCGCTAGGAGTGACTCTTCGGCCACGTGGGTTTCGGAGAGCTCTTGGACTTTCGTTGCTTCTCGAGAGTGGGCCTGGTGTTCGGAGCCCACACAGCGACCTCGATGCGCGCTGGACCGACTCATCGTTGACCCTCGGTGTCGGCGGACGGCTTCATCTTGGCACACGCTTTGACGTCGGCGCGAGCATCGGTTTCGGTGCGCGTTTTACGACGCTTGATGGCGAAACTCGCGTGGGTAGCCCGGTCGCTCGACGTCGCGTCACGCTGGTCAGCCGAGCCGAAGTTGAACTAGGGGTGATGCTCGTCCCATGGATTCGTTTGATGCTCCGCGGCGGCACCCATGTCGGCTGGACCGTGCAGCGTTATTTTGCCGGCGACGAGCTGGCCCTCGATGTGAGGAGAGCGAGTCTTCAGGGCCTTTTTGGCCTCGAATTCCGTGTTCAATGAGTTTGTTTCGTCTCCCGAGGAGATTCTTGCGACCATTTCGACGCGTCGGCCCACTGTGTTGGCGATGACTACTAGCATGATCCCTCCTCGTCAGATGCTTGGAACTCTGTCGTTGTTCCTCGTTCTCGGCTGCAGTTGCAGCGAAGAGGTACAGCTCGACGATGGAGGGGCTCGTGACGGTGGCGGGAGCGACTCCGCGGAGGTCGACGCTGTTGGTAATGACGCCGCCGGCACCGACGCCACCGGCACCGACGCCGGGCTTCCTATCGATGCGGCAGGCGTCGACGGTGGACGCGTCGATGGCGGCGCCGCCGATGCATCAACTCCGCCCACCATCGTCATGTGTCAGTCCCAAGTCTACGCTTGCGGCAATACCATTGACGACGATGGCGACGGACTCACGGACGACCAAGACCCCGACTGTCTTGGTCCCTGCGATAACAACGAAGGAGGACTCTTCCTCGACATCCCTGGGGGTGACTCCGCACCCTGTAGACTCGACTGCTATTTCGATGGCGACCAGGGCCCCGGAAACGACGGATGCAACTGGGACCACCGCTGCGATCCGCTCGAGCCTGACCTCATCTGCGAATACACCGACCCGCCGCCAGCCTCGGCGATGTGTCCCGATGTCCAAGACCCCGAATGCGAAGATACCTGCGCACCGCTCGTTCCAAACGGTTGCGACTGTTTTGGCTGCTGCAACTTGCCCGCGGGCGGAGACCGCTGGGTGTTCATCGGATCGTTGAATAGCGACGAAGAACCCACCTGCACCATCGACCAAGCGGGTGATGACGAGGCCTGCCATCCCTGCACGCCGGTAGACAACTGTCTCAACCCATGCGGCGAATGTGAGCTTTGTTTGGGCCGCACCGAGCTTCCGCCAAGCTGCTTTCCTCCAGGTGCTGACGCTGGGGTGGCCGACGCCGGTTCCGACGACGCAGGAAGCCCCGACGGGGGCGTGCCCCTTCCAACATGTGAAGATGGACGACAGCTCTGTGGTGTCCCCGGCGCTCCCAGCTGTCCCCCTGGCGACTACTGCCTCACAGGCTGCTGCACTTTCTTCAACTAGATGGGTTCACGGGAAAACCTGAACCTGCTTAAGGTTTGGTTCAGGAGTTCGCCGTCTAACTTAGTGAGCCCAATGACTGGGCTTCTAAGGAGAAACGACGATGCCCGCCCTTACGACCAAAGCCCTTGTTCTCGGACTTAGTACGATCATTGGTGGAACCGGTGTCGCGTTAGGGTCCGAACTTAGCGCAGACGCAGCTCAAGCGGAGCACACGCTTGCGTCACACGACGCTCCATCTGAAAAAGCCGTCAGAGCTCACGCTCGAAGAGGAGAGCGCGCCGACACACGTGTGGCGCGCCGCGCCGAGCACCGGAGCACACGTGAAGCACGCCGGGAAGCACGCGAAGCATTGAGGGCCGAGCGCCCGGCCCCTGGTGAAGGTCCTCGTGGGCTGTCTCGCGAAGCACGCGAAGCCATGAGGGAGTCGGCACCCGGACAGGCGCGCCGCGAAGCCCGAAACAGCAACGCCGCACGTAGAGGCCCTCCCGCTCGACGCGGCATGCGCGGGCACTAACCTCCCGCGCACAAAGGCACCCGAAAGGGTGCCTTTTGCCTTCGCGGCGCTCATTGACTCCGCGTTGGCATCTTCTAGGCTCGGCTTGTGGCCACGTTCTACATCGCCATCGCGGGTATATTCGCCTTCAACACAGCGCTCCTCGCTTTCTTGAGTTGGGCCTACTACTCGCCGCGCTTTACCGAGCGTCGCATTAGCGCCAAGCCCGGCATCAAGGTTCCGTGGCCCGCCCGGCTGCGAACCATGGCCGTCATCTCCACCCTCTCCCTCGTCATCGTACTTGGCGGAACGTACTTCGGCTTTTCGCTCCTCGTCAGCGCAGACGCCTCGCCTTGGTGGGTCATTGGCCTTCAAGCGACGGGCATCCTCGTCGCCTACGACTTCGCGTACTACTTCCTGCACCGAACGCTCCACCACAAGAAGCTCATGCGCTTCGTTCATGGCGTGCATCACCGGGCCCGGAACCCGTCGGCGCTCGAGAGCTTCTACCTGCATCCCATCGAGCTGGCCCTTGGACTGGGCCTCCTCCTCGTTTGCAGCGCGGCGATTGGGCCGGTTCATCCCACGGCGTTCCTTATCGCGTTTTTCGTCTACTCGAACCTCAACATCATCATCCACGCTGGTATCGACCTGCCCGGCTTCTTGCTGAAGCCCACCAGTTTCCTGACGCGTAAACACCACGTTCATCACCAGGATGACTTCAACAAGAACTTCTCGTCCTTGACGCCGCTGCCGGATCTCATCTTCCGAACCGCTGGCTAGTTGGGGCATTTTTGACCGAGCCTCGCGACACCACGCCGCTCACGGCGAAGGTTGTGTACAATCTGCGCGATGTCCGATTTCCCCCAGCCCGGAGACTTCGTCGGCGGCCGATACAAGGTCGCGTCCCTTCTCGGCGAAGGCGGCATGGGCGCCGTATTTGCTGCGACCAATGGCGCAACTGGCCGTCCCGTCGCGATCAAGTGGATGAAGCCTCAGATGGCCAAGTCCCCCGAGGCCCTGGCGCGTTTCCTTGCTGAGGCGCGCACGACGGCGCGCATTGAACACCCCAACGTCATTCAGATTCTAGACGTCGGCCAAGACGGGGACGCTCCCTTCCTCGTCATGGAACGTCTTCGCGGGGAGTCGCTCGGCGAACGCCTCGAACGCGACCACCGCATTCCGCCGGCGGAAGCCGTCGACATCATCATCGCCGCCTGCAACGGCGTGGCCGAGGCGCACAGCGAAGGCATCATTCACCGCGACTTGAAGCCCGACAACATCTTCCTCTGCCAAAGCAAAGATGGAAAACCGCGCGCCCCCAAGGTCCTCGACTTCGGAATCTCAAAGCTCTTCGACGACGGCGGCGGGCAGCAACAGCAGCTCACGCAAACCGGCGCTATCATGGGCACGCCCTTATACATGTCGCCGGAGCAGCTCGACGGTCGGCGGGAACCAGACGCGGCCTTCGACGTTTACGCAATGGGCGTGGTCCTCTACGAGACATTGGCAGGAAAGACTCCGTACAACGCCGATACTTTCTTTGTTCTGGTCCAGCAGATCGTCGCCGGGAACCGCGTCCCACTGGGTCAAGCCGCGCCGTGGGTGCCAGCAGAGCTCTGCGCGGTGGTCGACCGCGCGATGAACCCAGACCGCGAACAACGCATCGCGACGATGGGAGAGCTTCTGGCTGGGCTCCAGCACGTAAAGAACACCGTCACCCTCGTGGGCTCCTCCCCGGCCAGGCCCGTTCAGACGGGTCCCTTTCAGCCGCAGAGCGCCGGCCCTGTCACCGGACCCTTCGGCGCTCCGGCGGGCGCTCCGACGGGACCCATCACCGCTCCAACAGGCCCAGTGAGTGCGGCCCACGTGCCCCCGGCGCAGGCGCCCATCAGCCAACCGACCAGCCGCCCTCCTTGGGTTGTCATCTCAGTCCTCGGTGGGCTCATCGCGCTTTGCTTGCTCGTCGGCGTCGCCTACGTGTCCATGGACGACTCTCCTGGTGACGTCATCGCGACGGCTCCGGGCGTGCCCGGTGTTCCGCAGCAGCCTGGCGTCCCACAGCCGCCTGGCGTTCCGCAGCAACCGACCGCTCCCAGCGCGCCAGCCGCCAACGCCCCGCAGATCAACCTGGTTGCGACGGGCGCGTGCACACCACGTTTCGACATAGGCCGAAATATGGTCATCGGTTCTTCCGGCACCATCACGGTCAACTCGGTGGGCAATCAAATCAACGGCTCCCTGACCGTCAAGCTCCCCGGGCCGGGCGTTCATCAAATCAACACGAACCAGACCACTCAGGGAGTCATCGTTCAAGTCATGGCCGTCGACAGCCTGTGGATGGCGATGGCGATGGCGATGAACGCTGGGGACGTCATGGGTGGCAACGCCCCCGACCCCATCTCGGGTACGATCCATGCGCGTCAGTTCGACGCCGCGACCTCGCAGATGGACCTCACCTTCGAGAACGTCGTTCTGCAGCACGCGGAGAACGGCGGACTCTGTACGCTCAACGGCACCGTACGCACCGCGGGGCGCTACACGGGATTCTGACTGAGCCCGAACAAAAAGAGACCAGGACCGAAGTCCTAGTCTCTTTCATCCGAACCCAAAAGTGAGCGCGCTAGAAGGTCCCGCTCAGTGAGAGACCGTCGCCACGAATCTCAAGGTCCAACGTCGTCAACCCTTCGCGGCGAGCGCGGAGTCGCTGCTTGACGCCAAGAGCGAACACAAGGCCGCCCAGCGCGAGGCCGCCCAGACTAATGCCAACGGCGGCCCAGCGGCTACGACTGATGCGCTGCTGGTCCAGACACGGGCATGTCTCATTGAGCACCCTGCGGCGTGAGATCCACCATGGAACGGCGGCGAGACCGACGCCCATCAACGCTGCGCCGAAGATCATGCCCGAACGCGACGCCGTCACGGCCTCGTCTTCCGTGGGCTGCATCACAGGCGCCGGGGGCGGCGGCGTGTACGCCTGCTGAGGTTGCTGCGCGACTGGAGCCGGAGCCGGAGCTTGAGCCGGAGCTGGCGCAGGGTCGGGAGCGACAAACACTGGGTCCGCCGCCACGTTGGCTTCGACGGATACTCCGGCCTGCTGCTGCTGAGCGGGCTGCTGATCGGGGTCTTGCGGAGGCTGCTGAGCAGGCTGTTGCTGAGCGGGGTCTTGTGGAGGCTGCTGAATCGCGCCGCGCTGCTGCAATGGCGCCGGCTGCTGCGCTTCCTGCGGAGCCTGCTCGGTTTGCGCGCTGGTCTTGGCAGAGATGCCCGTGAGAGCAGCGATGGCGAGGAGAGTGCCCAGAAGTGGGAGTCGCTTGATCATGGTCATAAGTCTTGTCCGGTACGAGGCGGAAGTGCGGTGGGATGCGGCATTCATTCGGACACCGGCAGTGGTCGAATGAGATCTCGAAGATCAAGTTGATGGCTGAGGTCGACGTCGACTTCGTGACCGAGTTCGATGAGTTCAAGCTGCGAGTCGATATCACCCGCGCTGAGCCCTTCATCGATGAACAAGGCCTCCGCCGTGAACGTCTCAAGCTCGCCCGCAGGAATCCCGAGGAAGTCGATCTCTGGCGTACCGATGGTGAAGCTCCGAGCACCGGTCTCAATGACCGGATACGAAAGCGAGTTCCCGGTGGACTGGCAGTCCGGAGACGCGCTTGCGGACCTGTAATTCGGGTCCGTGGCGAAAGCCATATTGCCATAGAGGGACGTGTCCTCCACAGCCCACAGTAGACCGATCTCCGAGACGCCTCGGCAGGAGCTACTGCCCGCAAGAAGGTCGACGATTCCGCCTCCGCGCATGACGACTCGACCTTGATAAAGTTGGTCGCCTTCGCGGATGCTCGAGTCGCTACGCGTAAAGGTAACGAGGTCGCCGTTGGATAGCCGCCAGGTGCCAGGAAGCGCGTCCAGTAGACTGATGTCGTCGGTACAAGCTCCAAGCGCAAGTGTTGCAAAAGCGGCGCAGAAGAGCCGCGTGAGTGTTGAGCAGAACAAGTAGAATCTCCGTGTTGATGCAAATACGAAGATGTACTTTTCCCACGTGACTGTAACCCGTGTAAAGTGAAACCTGCCGTGGACGGACCTCGTTCCGGACCTCCCAAGCGGGCGAATGCTCGACGCGAAAGCTCCCTAGTGATTCGACGGCGTATACGCCATCGAGGGATACCTACGCGGCGAGGCAGACTCGGTTTCGTCCGGTCTTCTTTGCGTCGTAGAGGGCGGAGTCCGCCGCGACAAAGAGCGAGTCGGCGTCGATGCGGCCATCCGTGGTCGCAATACCGAAGCTCGCCGTGACGCTGAGGTCGCCATCCGGATGAGCGACGACGGCGGCCTCAAGCCTCTTGCGAATACGCTCCGCAACCGCCCGGGCGCCGTGCTTGCCGGTGTGGGGGAGAACGACGACGAACTCCTCGCCTCCATAACGCGCGGGGAAGTCCCCAGTGCGCACGCTGTCGCCAAGAACTTCACCGACCTTGCGAAGAACGTCGTCGCCCACGGCATGACCCCAAGTGTCGTTGAAGGACTTGAAGTGGTCGATGTCCATCACGATCAGACTTAGCGGCTCTTGTTCGCGCACCGCCCGCGCGAGGTCACGATGAAGCGCCGTGGTGTAAGCGCGCTTGTTTGGAAGAGACGTAAGCTGGTCCGTGGTCGCTTGCATCGAAAGCAACTCATTCGCATCGCGGAGCTCCTGCTCAAGCGCCTCCTTGGCGTCGATGAGGGCCGTGAGCTGGCGAAGGACTCCTTCATACTGCGCATTGAGTGCAGTCAGGGCGCGCGCAGCATCCTTGGCCAAAGCGTCAAGGTCCGGCTGCTCGGCGATCTCCTGTTGAAACGCTTCGGCAGACAAAGCGACCTGCCCTGGGAGCGTCGCGTAAATCTCTGCGAGCTCATCCGCGGAGAGGCCGATAGCTTCCGCAGCTTCGTGTGCGAGCTTCTTCGCAGCCTCGACGTTGCCCCCTTCGAACACGCCGGCGATCCGCTCCGCGCACCATGCAATGGACGCCATGTCTCCTTCAGGGCAGGCGTCGTCATGGTGGTGGGCGATCGCGTCGATGGTCGCTTGCGGCAGCGAGTAGTTCTTTGCGAGCTCAGCGCCCTGCACGGGATGACCAGGCTCCCCTGCGGCGCGCTCACGAATCAAACGGAAAGCCGCCGGAGACGATGCGATTTCACCGGCTAGGTTTAAGTCCTTCGAACCGGTGACGAGCAACCCCGTCTCGAGGAATAGACCCGTGGTAAAGAATGGGTCTACCTCGCGGTGTTTTCTGGCTTTTGCGATCGCCCGCGCGGCGAGCGCTCGTCGAAGCGAGTTGGCGAAGAGGACCTGACCAGCCTCTCCACTCGGAACCATCTCCGTGACGATGAGACTGAGCGCCAGGTTCTTGAGACCTCGCACGCCCAAAAGGGACGCGGCACGCCCAACGTCATCGACTGCGTTTGAAAGCGCAAAGGCTGGACTGTTCACGACGGAGAGCACGCGCAATGCGAACTGTGGATCCAGTGCCGCCAACTTGGCGAGTTCAGCGGCGGAGCAATCAGGTTGAAGTGCGGCTTGGACGATTCGCGCTGCGGCAGCACTCGCCACACGGACTGGAGGGGGTTGGGTCACATAGAAGCTGAACGGTCCGCCCGTTACCGACTTTAGGGTGCGCAGCGCTCCAAACGCACTCTATTGGGGGGAGTCGTACCCGCCCTCCGGTGAGAGCGGCGAAAACACGAACGGTCCTGTCGGACAAGGCCCAGCCATCCACTCACCGCGGCATGAAAGCAGCGGTTCCGCCTCGATCTCTTGGATCGTCATATCGGTGATGTTCCGCTCGACGCGGACCCGGCCCGGCGCATCCGTCAGTCGATATTGGGCGCGCACAGCTCGCCTGCCATCGACCTGAATCGCCGTGGCATTCAAGAGTTCACACGGCCCCTCGTAGGGCTGGGGGTCACAATCTCCGCCACTCACCACGAGTGAACTTCCCGAGTCCTCGCTGCTCCCTCCTAGCGGGTCCATGCCGATGCGTTTTAGATAACCAAAGGTCATCGCGACGATCGCGCCGAGAGAAAAAACGAGGATGAACCGCTGACGATGGCGTCGAACCCACTTCACAAAGCAACGCTAGCAGCGTTGGGGAGGGCTGCGAGATAGCTTCCGGGATTTCTCCGGGCGCCTCCCGCGGAGCGTGCCATTCTCCGGCGCATGGAACGATACGTCTTACCCCACGACCGCATTCACCCCGGCGCCCAAGAGAAGGTGGCACAAAACCGCCGCAGTACCGTGGAGGAGGCGATCGCCGCCGTCGACAAACACGAGTGGGTCATCTTGGGCATGGCTCAGAACCCTGTCGTCAAGAAGGCTCGCACTGCGCTCAGAGATGCCGGACACAAACATCACTACATTGCCTACGGCAGCTATCTCAAAGAGTGGCGCAAGCGTAACGCGTTCAAGATGTGGACAGGATGGCCGACCTTCCCGATGGTCTTCCACAAAGGCGTCTTGATCGGCGGCAGCGCGGAGCTTGAGAAATACTTGGCAAGCCAAGGCTGAGCGAGGACCTGGTCGCTTACACCAGCAACGCGAGGTAGGCGGCGGCGGCGGCGGCCAAGGGGATCGAAAGGTTGTCGTCGATGCGAGAGCTGAAGAGCTCCGCGACGCCACCTGCGACGGCAGCACAGCCAGCGACCAAGAGCGCGCGACCGAGGCTGAGGTCCCCGTGCAAAAGGGTGATGACCGCCAACGCAACGATGGCTCCAACGGCCATGAACGCGAGCGTTCCCTGAAGACTTCGGCCGTTGACGAGTGGGATCGAACCAAACCTGCGCCCCACCAAAGCCGCGGCGGGGTCCGCAAAGGCCAGGATGACTACGGCGACGCCGGCGAGCAATGGCGCCTGCATCAAGGCGAGACCGAGCATCGCCGTGGCGTACCAAGTACCGGAGTTGATCGAGTGCTGCTCGTAGGGGTGCGCCACGGGCCCGAAGAGCCGCATGATGCGATCGTTCCAGGCCGGCGAAATACGGCGTGTACCTTCGAGCCCCCACACCACCGCGAACGCGCAGCAGGCGGAGATGAGAAATACGTAGGAAGGCAACAGCTCGATAACGGCCAGCGTCCCAAGCCCGTTGAGGGCATGAAAGATGCTGCGCGTGTAGTTTGTTGGACGAAGACTTGGTACGCGTACGTCCTGGGCCTTGAGCGCGGTAACCAGCGCCTCGTAAGCGGGCGACACTCGTGCGCGAACTGCGACCCACTTGTCGACCTCGGCCGTCTGCGGGAGCTTCTCGCCCAGTTCGTCGCTGACGGCTTCCACGCTCTGCCGAACGCTCTCTTCTTCTTCGCTGCCATGGCGCTGAGCGAGAGGAGCGAATCGCGTGCGCAAGCTTGCGAGGCGCTTTCGCATTCCTTCGACCTGCTCTGCCCGCCAACGTGCGGGGTCCAGAGCCCTGAGGGCTTCGTGCAGTTCAAGCGCGAGTGGTTTCGCGGCGCTAGCGAGTGCCGTCATGGAGGTCACTTTAGGAACGGGCCCGAAAGGGGTCGAGGAACAACCCGCGTCGTGACGGTTCTTTTACGTTCGACGCGGTGCGGCAAACCTAGGCTTTTTAGCCATTTTCACGTGCTTCAAGCTTCTGTTAGCGTGGCGTGTGCCATCACTTTTCCCAGCCATCGATACCTTTGATTCCGGAATGCTCGACGTCGGCGAAGGCCACAGCATCTATTACGAGCAGTCTGGGAACCCCGACGGGAAACCGGCGGTGTTCGTCCATGGAGGACCAGGTGGCGGCACGGACCCAAGCTCGCGACGCTATTGGGACCCGGCTCATTATCGCATCGTGCTCTTTGACCAGCGCGGCTGCGGCAAGAGCACTCCCCATGCGAGCTTGCAGGCCAACACAACGCCGCACCTCATCGCCGACATGGAGAAGCTGCGCGCGCATCTCGCCATCGAACGCTGGCAGGTGTTTGGCGGCAGCTGGGGCTCCACACTTGCCCTCGCCTACGCCGAAGCACACCCGGCGCGCGTCAGCGAACTCATCCTCCGCGGCATCTTCCTGTGTCGCCCGGAGGAGATCCACTGGCTCTACCAAGAAGGCACCAGCCGCATTTTTCCCGATGCCTGGGAAGGCTTCCTCGCGCCGATTCCCGAAGCCGAACGTGGCGATCTCGTCGGCGCCTACCACAAACGCCTAACCAGCGACGACGAGTCCGTTCGGCATGAAGCGGCTCTCGCGTGGAGCATCTGGGAGGGCTCGACGAGCCGGCTCATCCCGGACCCCGAAATGGTCGCGCGCACCGCAGAGCCGGTGTTCGCGGCTGCCTTCGCACGAATCGAATGCCACTACTTCATCAACAAAGGCTTCATGGACAATGGCCAGCTCTTGCGCGACGTCGACAAGATTCGCCACATCCCAACCGTCATCGTCCAGGGTCGCTACGACGTGATCTGTCCGCCGAAGAGCGCTTGGGATCTGCACCGCGCTTTCCCCGAAGCGGAGCTCGTCCTAGTTCCCGACGCCGGCCACTCGGCGCGCGAGACCGGCATTCAAGCGGCGCTTCTTCAAGCCACCGAAGACTTCCGCGCCCCTTGAGTCCGCCGCCTATGCGGCCTTTGCGGACGTCGTCTCGCCGAAGAGCTCGGCGTTCACCCTCGCCTCGTATCCCGTGAGGACGCTGCTCTCACGCACAAGCTTCGTCAGCGGGTTATCCAAGGGCGCGCGCGCAAGCAGATGCAGAATGCCGTAGACCGTCGCGTCGATGGAGCTGATGCGCTCGCCGAAAAAGAATGGTCCGCCGCGCAGCTGACCTTCAAGCGCTCTGAGGTCTTCGACGCCGAACGCATAGATCTCGTCGCGATCGTGTCGACCGAGTCCTTGGCCGAAGAGGCTCTTGCGAATCTTCTTCTGCAACATGCCAAAGACGGCGCCGCGCATGAGCCGTGGAACGTCGGCGAAGATCTCCTCCCGAAACACATCGGCGTGGTCGACCCAGAGCGAGTACATCACGGCAAAATAGAGGTGCTCCTCCACCATGCGACGATAGGCGACTGCGACGCCGCGTGGAGCGATGGACAAGTGCCCGTCGAAGTCGGCTCCCTTTTCGTTCTCGAGGTACTGCTGAATGTGACGTGAATCTGGGATCAGATGCTCGCCATCCTCAAGGACAGGCAGCTTTCCTTTGGGCTGTTTGTCCGGCCGACCTGGAACACACTCGTAGTCAAAGCCGCCCATTCGAAGGAGGGCTTCCGCCTTGGCGGAGAAGAGCGCTCCGTTGAGAAGACCGAAGGAACCGGGAATCACTCTAAGCGTCATTGTCATCGTATTTTTCCTCGCGAGGACAGCCCGCTACCCACCGCGGGCC
Organism: Polyangiales bacterium; assembly: GCA_045106895.1. Lineage (GTDB taxonomy): Bacteria > Myxococcota_A > Polyangia > Polyangiales > Houyiibacteriaceae > JBCCRV01. The sequence goes on from JBGCFM010000088.1 coordinate 33,803, forward strand.
GCGTTACCGTCACTTTCCCTAAGGACGTGCGGGGCATGCGAGAATCGACAGCTACTTTCGATTTTTTTGCGCCTCGCCGAAAAACGACGAAGTGCGTACCGAAGAACGCTCCAAAAGCCGCGCCCACTCATCCGACGTAGGTGTCAGCGCGCATTGGAGGATGTGCTCCACGCACTCGACGAGTTCAGAGATCTGGCGAGCGTCACCTACGTGCACACGCACTCGAAGCTGGGGCTCGACAAAAATCGTGATGTCCTCGGCCCACGCCGAACGATGACTCGTGATATCCCAGCGCAAGCGAATCTCCCGCGCGTTCGTCTCCGGGAGAACGACGAATCGGAACGCGAGCCACTTCCGAAGACCAGCCCACTGCTCATCCGTTAGATCCTCGTCACTGGCGAACTCAAGAGGCACGCCTAATGAACTACCACACGCGTTCCATGAAACGAGCGCTCATGGTGGTGTCGGCGCGTGACGATGATAAGCTCGTACGGTGTCTAACCAATGGGTGCTCCCGGTTCTCCTCGCTGCCCTCGTCGGCTCCGCCGCGACAGCAATGGGCTTCATGCTGGGAAGCAAGGACGAAGGCGAAGCGACGCCCGTCGCCCTCCCCGAAGAGTGTGCTCCAGTCGCCTGCGAGCCCGTCGCCTGCGAGCCCGTTGCCTGCGTCGAGCCTGAACCTACGGCTCCGGCGCCCTCACGGATGCGACGTAGGCGGCATCGGCCAACGGATCAGGTGCTCAACCCCTGGGACGACGCGGACCGCCGTCCGCCCACAACAGAGCCGACGACGACGCCTGAGCCGACGCCGCCGACCATGGGCGAAACCAGCAACGTCCTTGACCCTTTTGCCCGGTGAACCGTCTCCGGACCGCTTCTGAGTGAGAAGTATGGAAGAGCTCGACACCATCGCCTCGATCCGAAAACGCCCGGGCATGTACTTCGGCGCCTCCGATGAAAACGGAGTGCATTACACCTTGATGGAAGTCCTTGGCAACTGCCTGGACCAACACTTCGCCGGAAAGCTCACCCGCATCGAGGTCACGCTCACCTCGGACGGTGGAATCGTCGTCACGGATGATGGAGAAGGGATTTCCACCGAAAAGAACGAGCGCGGCGTCAGCTTCCTCGAGAGTGTCTTCACTGAGATGCACGACACGCCCACGGCGGACGGACACGCCCCACACGTTCATCTAAACACGTGGGGCGTTGGACTTTGCGTGGTGTGCGCAGTCTCCAAGAAGCTCAGCGTCACGACGGGGAGCGAGCCTCGCGTTCACCAAGACTTCGCCGAAGGCAGAGCGCTCGGTCCAGCCGTGACCCTGGACTCCGAGGAGACCGGAACCCGCATCGAATGGGTGCCGGATCCAGAGGTCTTCTCTTCGACGCGCTGGAACCCATCGAAGATCGCGCGAGAGCTGCGCTACTTGGCGCATCTCGCGCCGGGCCTGAAAACCTCGCTCTCGATGGCGCCACAAACCTGGGGCCCCGTCGCAGACCTGCGAGCGCTCGTCTACGACCTGGTAGATAGAGACCCAGTCATCGGCGAGGCGATCCTCTGCACCGCGGAGGACGGCCCCTTGTCAGCGAGCGCGGCCCTGCTCTGGTGCGACGTACCTTCCTACGGGCGTACCGCCCCCGAAGTCGTTTCGTTCTGCAACCTGATGCGCACGCGCGGCGGTGGCTCGCACGTGAAGGGACTCATGCGGGGCACAAGGGACGTGCTGCGTCAGACCTTCGACGTCGTCGACCAGGATGAGCTGGACGAACTCACCAGCGGTCTCCGCGCGGTTGTCAGCGTCCACCTCATCGACCCGAGCTACGGCGCGCCTACCCGAGACTTGCTGAAGACCCCAGAGGCGTACTCGCTGGTTCGTCGCGCGCTCATCAAGGACCTGGGCGCTGTTCTCTCCGCGAAGACACCGCTCCGACAAGCTTTGGCGATACGACTCGAAGCGCTCGCCGTCGACACGGAAGAGTAGCCGAGAAGAAAAGCACGCTCACCTGTAACCATTTCGCCGCCTCGTTCGTGAGAGGGAAAAGGAGCAGGATCCATGAACATCATTGTCATCGGCGGCGGACTCGCAGGTCTGTGCGCAGGAAACTATCTCGCCAAGAACGGCGCAAAGGTCTCGATTTGGGACCCCAAGCTTGGCGGCCGCGCCCGCAGCAGCGAAGCGAAAGGAGTCTTGTTCAACCAAGGTCCCCACGCTCTTTATCACGGCGGAGAAATGGCCCAAGTACTTCGGGAGCTCTCGGTCTCGTGGACAGGCAGAGGGCTGACGAAGGGCTTATTCCTAAGCTCTGGAAAGACCCGCTACCCGCTTCCCACCGGGGCGTGGGGCTTGCTCCGATGCCAGGCGCTGAGCGGAGCCGCCCGCTTTCAGGTGGGCCGCGTGATGGCGCGCTTGCCCGCAGCGCTTCCGAAGGAGAACGTCGACGCGTGGGTCCGCCGCAGTGTACGAGCGGACGACGCTCGCTCGTTCCTCTCGGCGCTGGTGCGGCTCTCCACCTACGGCGGTGACTCCTCGCGCTTCTCGGCTGAAGTCGCCGTCCATCAGCTTCGCCTCGCCCTCGGCAAAGGCGTAGCCTACGTCGACGGCGGCTGGCAATCCCTCGTGGACGGGCTCCATGATGCCGCCATCGCGGCGTCGGCGAGTGTCATCAAACGAAGCGCGTCGGAGCTCACACAGACCGCGCGTGGTTGGCGGGTGAGCGGGCGTGACGGACATCAGGAGGAGTGCGACGGCGTTGTTCTAGCGCTCCCCCCGAAGCGCGCGGCGGCGCTCTACCCTGCTCTCGGCAAACGCGTGTCTGCCCTCGAAGCCGTCCGGGTTTCGTCCCTCGACGTAGCCCTCGAGGGAGCGCCGAACCCGAACGTTCAGTTCGGTCTAGGACTCGAGCGGTCGCTTTATCTGTCGAACCACTCCGTCGCTCGCCTGGCTCCCGAGGGCACCCACGTGATTCACGTGCAGAAGTACTTGGGCACGTCTTCGGCGGACGGAACCGAACGCGCCGAACTAGAGACGTATCTCGACGAGTTGCAAGACGGCTGGCGCGCGCGCGTCGTTCGAGAGCGTTATCTGCCGAACATCGTCGTACACCACGCCATGCCGGTGGCGGAGCACGACGGCTTCGCGGGTCGCCCCCCGGTGGAACTCGCGCCGACGCTCTGCTTGGCTGGAGACTGGGTTGGGCAAGAAGGCCTCCTCGCCGACGCCGCCTGTGCGAGTGGCCGAGCGGCAGCACATGCGCTCGTGGAACAACTTGGTGGTGAAAAGAGGCAAAGCGCGTGAGAGCCTGTGAGCGATGACCCCCAGCAGCGAGTTTGCTCTCTCTGAGGCGTTCGATGCCCATCGCGCGTACTTGTGGGGCCTGTGTTACCGCATGACCGGCTGCGCTGCGGATGCAGACGAGCTGGTTCAGGGGACCTTTGTCCGCGCCCTTGAGGCACCACCACGCGATCAAGACCGTCCGTGGCTTCCGTGGCTCACGCGAGTCGCCACAAACCTGGCGCGGGATCGGCTTCGGCGCCGCAAACACCAAGCCTACATAGGGCCTTGGCTTCCAGAGCCCTTTGAGACCGACGGACGCGGCACGCCGTCGACGGACGCTCCCGACGCGCGCTACGCCGAGAAAGAGAGCGTTGGCTTCGCGTTCCTCGTGGCGCTCGAAGCCCTCGACGCAAGACAGAGAGCTGTGCTTCTGCTGCGGGACGTGTACGACCTGTCGACGCGGGAGAGCGCTGACATCCTGAAGCTGAGTGAAGCCAATATCAAAGTTGTTCTCCACCGTGCGAGGCGCTCGATGCTCGCCTACGACGCCACGCGCTTCGCCGACAGCGCAGGACAGGACGCCCAAACGAAGATGGCGCTCGTTCGACTGATGACGGCCCTCGCCACGGGCGACGTCAATGCCATGGCCTCGCTCCTCCACGACGACGTCGTGATGTTGAACGACGGCGGCGGAGAGTTCTTCGCGGCGCGAAAACCGGTACGTGGAAAGAAAGCTGTCACGACGTTCTTTCGCAAGACACGCCCGAAGACCGCGGTGCAGGCGCGACCCCTCGAGTTCAATGGGATGCCCGGCGTGTTCACCGCCTACGAGCCATCAAAAACTGGTTTGCCGCCGAGGGCGGCTATCGCTTTGGACGTCGACGACAACGGACTTGTGGTTCGAATATACGCCGTCGTCGCGTCGAAGAAACTTCGAGCCGTCAGCTCTCTTTGACGGCCTCCGTGACAACAAGAGGTTCGAACGCCGCGCGAAAGCGGTCCGACCAGGGACAGCTTGTTCGCGTCTCCGGATCCAAACGCACCAGCCGTGTCTTGGCCCGGGCGTGACAACGCGAGCCATGTCGCGCCTTTACTTCGGCGCTGATGACCAGACTCGTGCGGCCTAAATGAGACGGCCAGAGCTCCACCACGAGCTCCCCTTCGCCCTCCACGGGGCTTAGGTAGTCGACCTCATGTGCTGCCACGACGTGGTATTTGTCCGGGTGGTCGGCCAAGGAGTCTTCCCAGCGAAAGCCCAAGCTCTGAAGCATTTCGCCGCGGGCCCGCTCGATAAAGAGCAGGTAGCGCACGTTGTGAAGAATGTTCAGTGCGTCCAAGTCATCGAAGTACACTCGTTGAGTGGACCGAAAGGGCATTTCCATAGCCATAGGGCCTTCCATAGCGCCTTTTCCGCCGTCCGTTGACACTTCCGCAAACGCACCCTAGAAAGTGGACCACTGCGGTCCTGTTTCCGAGTCACTCCTTTGCTGCGCATCTCTAAACTCACCGACTACGCCATCGTCCTCGCGACACATATGGCCACGTGTGGCAAGCCGACATCCGGCCGATGCCTCGCGGAGCTGAGCGGCTTGCCACAGCCCACCGTCGCCAAGGTGCTCAAAGGCCTGAGTCGAGCTGGTGTTGTCGAAGCGACGCGGGGTGTTTGCGGCGGGTATCGACTCGCCAAGAACGCCCAGGCGATATCTGTGAGCGAGATCATAGAGGCCATCGACGGCCCCATCGCTGTGACGGAATGCACGGAGCAGAGCTCAAACTGTGCGCATGAAGCCGGGTGTGGGTTGCAGGCAAACTGGAAACACATCAACGCTGCTCTCACAAACGCTCTGTCTGCGATCACCTTGGCGGACATGATGTCCCCCGACGTCAGCGCCCTCGTCCAACTTCGAGTCAGCTAAGAGGCTCCGGACCCCGTCCTCCTACGAAACGTTCAATATGGCTACCGCATCCGCAGAAATCGAACACTTCCTGAAGAAGAACTACTCCGCCGGGTTCGTGACGGACATCGAGCAGGAGTACGCGCCGCCGGGCCTCGATGAGAGCATCGTGCGCTTCATCTCCGCCAAGAAAGAAGAGCCTGAGTGGCTCCTCGAGTGGCGTCTCGAATCCTACGCTCGCTGGCTTAAGATGAAGGAGCCCCGCTGGGCGAAGGTCAACTACCCGGAGATCGACTACCAGGCGTCCAGCTACTACGCGGCGCCCGCCGGTGACGCACCCAAGAGCCTCGACGACGTCGACCCGAAGCTCCTCGAGACTTACGAGAAGCTGGGCATTCCTTTGCACGAGCGCGCAGCGCTTGCCGGCGTCGCCGTGGATGCCGTCTTCGATAGCGTCAGCGTCCACACCTCCTTTCGCGGCGAGCTCGCCAAGGTCGGCGTCATCTTCTGCAGCTTCAGTGAAGCCGTCAAAGACCACCCAGAACTCGTTCGCAAGTACCTCGGGAAGGTCGTTCCTCGTACGGACAACTTCTTCACGGCCCTGAACAGCGCTGTCTTCAGCGACGGCAGCTTCGTCTACATTCCGCCGGGTGTTCGCTGCCCGATGGAGCTGAGCACGTACTTCCGCATCAACGCCGCCAACACGGGGCAGTTCGAGCGAACACTCATCATCGCTGACGAAGGCAGCTACGTCAGCTACCTCGAAGGTTGCACCGCGCCTCAACGCGACGAGAACCAGCTCCACGCCGCCGTCGTTGAGCTCGTCGCTCACAAAGACGCTGAGATCAAATACAGCACCGTTCAGAACTGGTACCCCGGCGACGAGGATGGCAAAGGCGGCATCTACAACTTCGTCACCAAGCGTGGGCTCTGCGAGGGCGAGCGCTCCAAGATCAGCTGGACCCAAGTCGAGACGGGAAGCGCCGTCACCTGGAAGTACCCCAGCTGCATTCTCAAGGGCGACGACTCCGTTGGCGAGTTCTACTCCGTCGCCCTGAGTAATCACGCTCAGCAGGCCGACACGGGCACCAAGATGATCCACCTCGGAAAGCGCACGCGCTCCACGATCATCAGCAAGGGCATCAGCGCCGGCAAGGGACAACAGACCTATCGCGGCAGCGTGAGCATCGCGAGCGGGGCCGAAGGGGCACGAAACTACACGCAGTGCGACTCCCTCCTCATCGGCAGCGAATGTGGCGCGCACACGGTTCCCTACGTCGAGGTCCACAACAAGACCGCCCAGGTGGAACACGAAGCGACAACGAGCCGAATTGGCGACGATCAACTCTTCTATTGCCGTCAGCGCGGCCTCAGCGAGGAAGATGCGGTAAGCCTCATCGTCAATGGCTTCGCAAAACGAGTTCTTGAAGAACTTCCGATGGAGTTCGCCGTCGAAGCCAAAGCACTACTAGAAGTTAGCCTCGAAGGAGCCGTCGGATGATTCGTTTATTTCCTCTCTTTGCCGCACTCGCACTCATGGCCTGCGGCGGGACCGCAACACGCATGGAGCTTCGCTCCAGTGAACAAGTTCGCATCAGCCAAATCCTCGGATGCGACGACTACAACATCGATGAAATCGACGGCGGCCGCGAAGGCGCACCCACGCGTCGCTACCAAGCAGCCTGCGTGGAAGGTGAACGCTCCGGCACATTCATGTGCACCGACGGCGGCACCTGCGAAGAAGAGTAAAATTCACGGGTCCATTTCACGACTCGACGCATAGACAACGAAAGCTCACACCATGCTCTCCATTAAGAACCTTCATGCGAAGGTCGGCGACACGCCGATCTTGCGCGGCCTCAACCTTGAAGTTCCCGCCGGCGAAGTACACGCCATCATGGGTCCCAACGGCTCTGGCAAAAGCACACTCTCTTACGTGCTGGCTGGCCGCGATGGCTATGAAGTCACGGAAGGTAGCGTCACCCTCGACGGTGAGGACATCCTCGAGAAGGACCCTGAAGATCGCGCCGCCGCCGGCGTTTTCCTCGCGCTCCAATACCCCGTCGCGATTCCCGGCGTCTCGAACCTTCACTTCTTGCGCGCCGCGATGAACGGCATTCGTAAAAGCCGTGGCGAAGAAGAGATCAGCGCCGCTAACTTCATGAAGCTCGCCCGCGAGCGCTCGAAGCTCGTTGAGCTTCCCCCAGCCCTCCTCAAGCGAGCCGTCAACGATGGCTTTAGTGGTGGTGAGAAGAAGCGAAACGAGATCTTCCAGATGGCCATGCTGGAGCCGAAGCTTGCGATCCTCGACGAGACCGATTCGGGCCTCGACATCGACGCCCTTCGTATCGTGAGCGGTGGCGTCAACGCGCTGCGCTCGCCGGACCGCTCCATGCTGGTCATCACACACTACCAGCGGCTCCTCGACCACATCGTGCCCGACCGCGTCCACGTCCTCATGGACGGTCGCATCGTTCACGCCGGCGATAAGGAACTCGCCTTCCGCCTCGAGCGCGAAGGTTACGAGATCGTTCGCGCGGAATCCCAAAGCGCCCAGTCGCAAAGCGCGGCCACACCAGCATGACGTTACTAAGCGCACTCAAGCCTCCCGCGTCGGACTCACCCGAGTTTGTTCAGGCCGCCTTCAAGCGTCTCGGAGAGGAGGGCCTTCCGACCAAGAAGAGCGAAGCCTGGCGATTCACGCCGGTTCGAGCGCTCACAAGCGAAACGCTCTCAATCGGCGCAAGTGTTCTTGAGGTCGGCGCGCCGTCCCAGGTGAAGCGTCTCGACACACACCCGCGCTTCGGCACCCTCGCTCATGGCGAGCACTTCAGTGCGTTCAACGCCGCCACGCATACAGCGCCTGTCCTGCTGAGAGCCGACGGCGCCGGCGACCCACTGACGTTCACCTACCGCGGCGGCGGCGCCTCCTGTCCACGCGTCTTTCTTGAGGTCGCGGCGAACACGGAACTCGACCTCATCGAACGCTTCGAGGGTGAGAGCGCTCTCAACAACAACGTCTTGGAGATCGTGCTTCAGCCCGGCGCGCGCTTACGGCATCTGCGCATCCATCAAGACAGCGGACGCACCATCGGTACCGTCGCTGTCCGGCAGCACAAGAGCAGCCACTACGAGAGTCACGTCGTGACCCTCGGCGGAAAACTCACGCGCCTCGACCTGCACGTAGACCTCGCGGAACCCGGGGCCGAATGCAACCTGCGTGGCGTCTATCACGTCACCGGCAGCGACCACGCGGACCACCACCTACGCGTCGACCACAGCGCGCCACATTGTACGAGCCGACAAGAATACCGGGGGCTCCTCGACGAGCGCGGCACAGCGGTCTTCGATGGACAGGCCATCGTCCAGCGGACCGGCGGCGGCGCCGAGGCTCATCAGAGCAACCGCAATCTGCTGCTCTCGGAGACCGCCAACGTCTTCACCAAACCTCACCTCGAGATCGACCACGACGACGTCGTTGCGAGCCATGGGGCCACCGTTGGCGCACTCCAAGAAGACCAGGTCTTCTACCTGCGCACGCGAGGCATCACTGAAGAGACCGCCCGAGCCATGCTCACCTTCGCTTTCGCGCAGGCCATCCTCGACGAGCTCCCCAGCGCCGAAGTTCGCGACGAGCTCAGCAACGAGCTTCGAAAACGACTCCCCGCCGGCGCAAGCTTGGCGGCTGGCGGTCTCAACACGGACGAACTCGAAATCGAATGAGCGGCTTCTCTCCCATCGAAGCGGCCATCGCCCGCGCGACCGTACCCCCTCTCGACACGCACTCGGTGCGTGATGACTTCCCGGCGCTTCACCAAGACGTCCATGGGAAGCCACTCGTGTATCTCGACTCGGCAGCGACGGCGCTCAAACCCCAAGCTGTCATCGACGCCGTCGTGCACACCTACTCGCGGGACTGCGCCAATATCCACCGCGCAGTTCACACACTCAGCCAGAACGCGACAGCGACACACGAGGCCGCCCGCGAATCCGTGCGGCGTTTCATCGGCGCAGCCAAAACCGAAGAGGTCATATTCACCGCCGGCGCGACGGCCGCCATCAACCTCGTCGCTCAGACGTGGGGCACGCAGAACTTGGGCCCCGGCGACGAGGTCCTCGTGACCGAACTCGCCCACCACGCAAACATCGTCCCGTGGCAGCTCGTGTGTGAGCGCACCGGCGCACGCCTCGTTGTCGCGCCCATCAACGACCGGGGCGAAGTCGAGGAGTCCGCCTTCGCAGAGAAACTGAGCAGCAAGACCAAGCTCGTCAGCTTCGCTCACATCTCCAACAGCCTCGGTACCGTCCTGCCCGTGGCCCGCTTCACGAAGCTCGCTCGCGATGCCGGCGCCCTCGTTCTCGTCGACGGAAGCCAAGGCGTCGTACACGGCCCGGTAAACGTCGCGAAACTCGACGTCGACTTCTACGTCTTCAGCGGACACAAGCTTTACGCTCCATCCGGCACCGGCGTACTCTACGGGAAAGAGTCGCTCCTCGAAGCGATGCCTCCCTGGCAGGGTGGCGGCGACATGATCGACGAGGTCCGCTTTGAGCAGACCACGTACAACGACCTCCCGTTCAAGTTCGAAGCAGGCACCCCCAACATTGCGGGCTTCGCCGGGCTCGGCGCCGCGATCCGCTACTTGGAGGATCTTGGTTGGGATGCGATCACCAACCACGAAGACAAGCTCCTCGCGTACGGTACCCAAGCCCTCGAGCAAGTGGACGGCCTCCGCATCATCGGCAACGCAGCGAACAAGTCCGGCGTTCTGAGCTTCGTCCTCGACGGTATCCACCCCACCGACGCTGGAACACTCTTGGACGCAGAAGGTATCGCAATCCGCACGGGTCACCACTGCGCTCAGCCTGTCATGCAGCACTTTGGAGTCACCGGAACCGCCCGCGCTTCGTTGGCCTTGTACAACACGACAAGCGAGATCGACGCGTTGGTCGCTGGCCTCGCCAAGGTCCGCAAGATCTTCGGATAGACGTCTGGCCGACGTGAGTGTTGGTCTCTAGGACCTTCGCCACGCCTCACATGCAAGCTACTTGCATCGCAAGAAGCACAGCTCTAAGTTCGGGCGGCCAGGTCCTTTTAGTCTGACCCACAGGCGAACCAGAGCGCGCAATGAGCGAGAAGAAACGAATCCCCGTAAACCTCATCGCCGGACCTCTTGGAGTGGGGAAGACGACGATGATCAACCATCTTCTAAGCCAGCGTCCCCAAGAGGAACGGTGGGCTATTCTGGTGAACGAATATGGGCTCGTTGGTATCGACGCAGCCATGATGGAAGCCGGCGTCGCGCGCGGAGCTGCCGGAGTCGAGATTCGCGAAGTCGCAGGAGGGTGTATCTGCTGCAGCGCCGCATTTATGTTCGAGGTGTCACTCGTTCGACTCTTGCAAAGACGCCCCCACCGTCTACTCATCGAGCCGACGGGCCTCGCAGCACTCTCTGGAATACTAGACACACTCGATCGACCAGGGATCCGGGAAGCCGTCGAACTCCGCAGTATCGTTTGCGCATTGGACCTCCGGCGCTTCGACGACGAGCTTCGACAAGACGTGGTCAAAGACCAAGTCGAAGCGGCGGATGTGCTGCTTGGAAGCCGTCCAGATTTGGCCAGTGATGAGCAACGTGCCTCGTTTCGCGAGTGGGCGGGGGCGCTCTTTCCGGCGAAGAGAGTCATCGGAGAAGTCGAAAACGGTCTCATGCCACTGTCACTCCTCGACGTCGTCAAAGGCCGCGCTAGCGTCGCCCCTCGCGGCGGCCATCGACACGGTACGGACCACTCGGAGCACCCAGGCGTCGATCATGGTCACGAAAGTTCTCATCGCGCTCATACCGAGGCCGAAGACACGGTCTGCGATGCTTCGACCCCGATTCTTCGACGCGCACACCATTCGAGCGTCACGGCCACGATCGGCTGGGTTTGCTGGTGCGAACTTGTCTTCGACGCGGAACAAATCGCGCTTTGGTTGCGTTCCTTAGCTCGCCTTCCCGGCGCCCGAAGGACGAAGGCAGTGTTTCACACGAACGATGGTTGGTGGAGCTTCAACTTCACGGATGGCGACGGTGACGTGCAACCCAGCAGCTACCGCCGCGACTCGCGGGTAGAGGTCGTGATCGACATGGCGAACTTACCGGATGTGGATCACCTCGAAGAGACCTTGCGTCGCTGCGTCGCTTCCGCGTCCTCATCGAACACGTGACCCCGCCGAACGGAAGCACGGGTTGCGGCATGGCCCGCGTATTGCGCCGCGTAGAGAGTTCGGCGTACGCTCCCCTCGGTGGGCCACTCGGTGTCTGAACAAGAAGCGCGGATGATTCTGAAGCACCATCAGCTTCGGGTGACGGCGCCACGGGTCGCCGTGTTGCAGGCACTCGCGGAAGTTGGCCGTCCCATTTCACACCAAGAGATGGTGGACTACCTCGCTGACACTCCCTACGACCCTGCCACGCTCTATCGCAACCTGGTTCGTTTGGGTGAAGAAGGCATCGCGCCTGTTGTGAGTCACGCCGGCGGCGTGGATCGCTATGCACTTGCCGGAGCAGGCGATGGACACCGGCATCCACATTTCGTGTGTAGCGACTGCGGGATCGTGAAGTGCATTGAACTCGACAACAACATCAATGACTCGACTCTCGGGAAGCGTTGGGCAGATGCGATCGGTCGCGCGACGATCCAGCTTCAGGGCGATTGCCCCGACTGCCTGCGCTCCAAGCGCTGAAGCCTCTGCTGCTGCAACGCAAAAATGCAGTGCTGGGCTCCGCTTGAATGAGCTCAACTCGGCTCTAGAGCCGGATGGCGGTGGCGAAAACGAACTTGCTCGTAGATCCCTCCGAGAAGCAGCACGGCGACACCCATCCATTCGAGTGCGTGTAAGCTGTGAACCATGTGACCCATGAGCAAGAGGCAAGAACCGAGTGCAGCCACGCCAAGCGGCCAAATACGACGACTCCGCCAGCTGCGGTACCCGCTCACGACAAGAGAAAGCGACACGGCGACGGCCAAGAGTAGGTTGTGATGCCAAGCTTGGAGGCCGATCCCGACGCCAAAGAGCGACAGCACTTTTGCATATGTGGCGACGCAGGCCGGGCAAAAGGCGCAGGCAACAAACGCAAGTATCACCGGAAGCCAACGGCTCTGGTCTTCACCTTTGATGACCGGTCGATGGTTGCAACCACAGTTTTCACCATGCCCTTTGTGAGTGTGCGCCATGACTCGAGGCTAGCCGTGCGCAAACGCATGTGCAAGTCGGTTGCATTTGAGTCCGCTATTTCGAAACGCCTACGCCCCTTTCCATGGCGGAAAAATCGCGTATAGCCACCGCCGTGGCTCAGGGAGAAAAATCGAAGCAGGCCCCAGTATCCTCTCCAACGGACTCCGAACCCGCAACATGGGCGGCTCGTTTCGCCTCGCTTCATCCCAAGCGTCTTTTTGGCGAAACCTGGGCTGCCGCCGACGAGCGTGCCTTTGCCGAAAAGGCACGTCGCAAAGCCGCTGGCCTAGGAACCGACTGGCGACCTTTCTGGGCCATGGTTCTCGCGGGCTGCGTGCTCACCTTCTTGCGCTACGTGGGCGTCACCGACGGCTACATCCGATTCATGGCGGAAGAAGAAACCGATGCCGCCTGGCAAGCGGTAATGGCGGCGCCAGACTTCTTCTTCGATTCCAAGGTCTGGTGGGCTGGCTGGCGCTTCGTCGGCTATGTGGTCGTCCCGGGACTCTTCATCAAATTTGTGATGAAGGAGCGCATTACGGACTACGGCCTCAGCCTCAAAGGCGTCAAAGATCACGCGTGGATCTACGGCCTCGGGTTCGGCATCGTCGTGATCGCAGTGTTCTTCGTCAGCTTCGACACCGCGTTCCAGAACAAGTACCCCATGTACGAGAACGCGGGCCGCAGCTATCGCGATCTCATGGCCTGGGAGCTCATCTACGCGACGCAGTTCTTCGCGCTCGAGTTCTTCTTTCGTGGTTACTGGCTCAAGACCTGCGAGCGCGTCATGGGCGGTCACGCGGTGACCTGCATGGTCGTGCCCTACTGCATGATTCACTTCGGCAAACCATGGCCCGAGACCATCGGTGCAATCTTCGCGGGCCTACTCCTCGGAACCCTCGTTCTTCGCTACCGCTCGATCTGGGCAGGCGTCGTAGTCCACGTCTCCGTCGCCGTCAGCATGGACGTCCTCTCGCTCTGGCAAAAGGGACAGCTTCCTAGCGTTTGGTAGTTGGTGGCGTGAGATGAAGGCCCTATAAGAAGTTCGGAAACCCATGAGCAAAGACTTCGACATTGAGGACCTGAAGGTCCACCGCATCGAGCCCCTTCGCGACGGCAAGCAGCGCGTTCATTTGCCCGTCGCAGGCTCGCCGCCCCCTGGGCCCGCAGATGCCGTCGACGAAGCTTTCGGCGGGGATGATGAACGTCACGAAACGGCTCCCGCGGAAGAGGTGCACGAACAGGTCATCGATGTTCTCAAGAGCATCTACGATCCTGAGATTCCGCTGAACGTTTACGACCTTGGCCTCATCTATGGCGTGGAGGTGCAAGACGAGGGCGACGTCGAGATCAAGATGACGCTCACCGCCCCCGCCTGTCCGGTCGCAGGTCAGATCGTCAAAGATGTCGCCACGAAAGTCGGCGCTGTGAAGACGGTGCGCAAAGCGCATGTGCAGCTCGTTTGGGATCCACCCTGGACCAAAGACCGTATGACCGACGACGCGCTCCTAGAGCTTGGGCTTCTCTAGCAGAGCGCTTCGCGGCATTAACACGCCGTCAAACTCCTCCGATTCGTGCGACCGATGTTCCTACCAACCGGCGGGAGCCGAGTTGTACGCAGCGCGCAGTTTCGTGACCGCCGCGCGAGTCACCTCGAAGGCAGTGTCGATGTCGGCCTGTGTCGTCGAGCGACCAAGACCGTAGCGAATCGAAGACGCAGCGCGATCACGACTCAAGCCCATCGCGCGTAGAACATAGCTTGGCTCGCCGCTCCCCGTTGAACACGCGGAGCCACTGGACACAGCAACGGTCTTGGCCATTTCAACCATCAGACTCCCGGGGTCGAGCCCGTCGATGCTCACATTGAGATTCCCAGGGTGGCGCGGACCGTCGAGGGGTGGCCCGTTCAGGAGTACGCCGCCGAGGCCCTGAAGCTTCGTGAAGAGCGTCTCGCGCAATGCACGAAGCCGAATCGCCTCCACGGCGGACTCGTCTCTTTGAAGCGCGCACGCCGCACCGAAGCCGACGATGCCTGGAACGTTCAATGTGCCGGAACGCATGCCAAACTCGTGACCGCCGCCGTCGATCTCCGCCACGAGCGAAACTCGAGGGTTTCGTCGACGGGCATAGAGCGCTCCGACCCCTTTAGGCCCGTAGACTTTGTGCGCGGTGAAGCTGACGAGGTCTACCGGGACCTGGCTAACGTCGAGGGGAATATAACCGAGCCCCTGACTCGCATCACAGTGAAGGTACACGCCACGTTCGCGGGTAATGGCGCCGAGGGCCGCTAGGTCCTGCGCTGCCCCGGTCTCGTTGTTGGTCCACATGACCGAGACGAGGATCGTCTTGTCGCTCATCGCCGCCCGGAGCGCATCTGGATCAACGAGGCCCTGAGAGTCCACGTCGAGGACAGTGACCCGAAACCCGCGGCGTTCGAGGCGGCGGGCGGAGTCGAGGACCGCTTTGTGCTCGGTACGCTGAGTGATGATATGGTCGCCTCGTTCATGAAGCGCCTCCGCGACCCCCTTGACCGCGAGGTTGTCGCTCTCCGTGGCGCCGGACGTGAACGCGATCTCGCGCGCGCTCGCGCCGATGAGCGATGCGACCTCTGCGCGCGCGCTCTCCACGGCGTTGAAGGCGGTGCGACCGAAGCCGTGATTGCGACTGGCGGCATTCCCCGGGTGCTCGCAAAAGTACGGAAGCATCGCGTCCAGGACGCGAGAGTCAACGGGCGTAGTGGCGTGGTGATCCAGGTAGATCATGGAGCCTCAATGATAGATGGCGGGCCTCGCTTCACCACCCCTAAGACATGACGCGGCGCGCCAAGAAGATGTAAACTCACAGGTTGGCGCGAGGCGTGACGAGCCCTACAATAGGTCCATGAACGTGGCCGAAGTGAACGAAGACCCCCGAATCAAGGTCACCCCGAAGGCCGTGGAGATGGGCAAAAAGCAGCTCGCGGACTCAGGGCAACGACCACTCGGGCTTCGTCTTGGAGTTAAAGGCGGCGGCTGCTCCGGCTACTACTATGTGTACGATGTCGCGAACAAGATCCGCGATCGCGACCTGGTGTACGAGTTCGACGGGCTCACCGTTGTCATCGACAATCGCTCCGTTGAGCTCCTTGAGGGCGCCACCCTCGACTGGGAGCAGAAGCTCCTAGGCTACGGATTCAAGTGGCTCAATCCGAACGCCACCGGCGACTGCGGATGCGGCGCGTCCTTCACCACCGACTGAGCGCGTTCGTCGAAGTCGACGAGGCCTGAACTACTGACGAGCGCGGCGACGTGCGAGACGACGACGGCCTGCTCCTTCGACGTGGCGCTTGAACGTCCAAGGAATCTTCAGCACCCACTCATGCAGGCGCGTCTGGAGGGCACCCGTGAGCAGACCACTGCCGACGTCGACCATCGCGCCGAAGCTCACGAGGGTTTTGCCCTCACCATGTGAACGCAGTCGAAAAAAACCCCAGGCGGCGCGAATGTCATGGGGACGGTCGGGG
>JBGCFM010000089.1:0-4878 GCA_045106895.1 Polyangiales bacterium
AGAATCTGCGCTGATCCTGCGCGGAGTCGCCGTCATCGAGCACCTGCTGTGCACCGTGCTCATCGCGCCGGCGAACGCGACGGAGGAATCCGTGGAGATTCCCGTCGGCGCCACGAGCGGCAAACTCGCCGGCGTCGAGAATCGCGCTTCCAAATCGGGGTGCCGCAACTGCCACACGACCATCGACCCCATTGGCGTGACCTTCGAGAGCTTCGACGCCATCGGCGCCTACCGAGAAGAGTATCCCGACGCCGTCGCCATCGAGCAGTCCGGCTCCCTCGGGGCGAGCGGGTTCTTGGCCGAGACCATCGACTACGCGAACGCCGCTGAACTCAACATCGGCCTCTCTCAAGCGGCGGACGTGCAGGAGTGTTACGCGTCGAAGTGGATGGAACATCTGACGGGCCAGACCCCGAACGCGGCTCAGCGCTTCGAGCTTGGGCGCATCGCATCCACTCCGGACATTTCAATACGTCAGTTGATCGTTGAGGTCCTGGTGTCCCCTATGTTCCTAGAGCGCCTGCCCGAGATGGAGGAAAGCCCATGAGTCGTCATCGTCCCGACAGCTTGATTCTTAAGAGTGGGCGCCGACGCTTCCTCGCAGGCAGCGCCGGCCTCTTGGCGCTCCCGTTTCTTGAGTCCATCGTGGCACCGAATCGGGCGGGGGCTTGGGCGCCTGCCGCCGGGATGCCCTCGCGGCTCATCGTGTTCTTCCACGGCCACGGCTCCATCATGGAAGAGTTCGTCCCCGGCGCCGGCTTCACCCAAGGCGCGATTCTACAGCCCGTCGTCGATGTCGGCCTGGCATCGAAGATGAACGTCATCACCGGCGTAAACTCGAAGGTCGAGAGCGGCCACTCCGGCGCGCCTTCTATCCTCACCTGCGCCCCCGTCGTCGCCAACGAGTACGGAGTGACGCACGCAACCACGGCGTCCGTCGACCACGTGATCGGTCGACACATGCAGGACGGCGGCCCGCCGCGCCGATTCGATGTCGGCGTTCAAAACAGCAGCCTCGACCCCGAAGAATCAGCGTCAAGCCTCGGCCACACACGTATGTTCTGGGCCGGTGAAGACGAGCACATTCCGTCCATCATCAAGCCCCAAGAAGCCTTCGACCTCGCTTTCCCTGGCGCCGGGATGCCTGTACCGCCACCGGAACCCGGCGTAGACATCGCGTCGCTTCGGCGCCGCAGTGTTCTCAACGGCGTTCTCGGCCGGTTCATGGCCCTTCGCGGACGCGTCTCTCGCGCCGACCAAGCACGCCTCGACCGTCACGCCGACCAGCTCCGCGATCTCGAACGTTCGATTCAAGACCTTCCGCCGGATGTGATGCGGCCCCCGGTCTGCGACACGCCAACCCTGGGTTCGACGGCGTCACTGACGCACGAGACCGTGGCAAACCTTCAGGTCGACACCCTCGCCCAAGCGATGGCCTGCAATCAGGCGGACGTTGGCACCTACAAGATCTTCGACATGGAAGAAGGGGCGTGGGGTCACGTTGTGCATCCAGACCTGGCCGCGACCTTCGCCGGCGAGAACTACCATGGGGCCTGGCACCGAGCGAGTGACATGCGCATCGACTACGCCCGGCGCGCTTTCACCGGCATCAACACATGGTTCGGGTCACTCTTCGCGCGCCTTCTTCAGCGCCTCGATTCCATCGACGAAGGAGACGGCACCGCGCTGGACCACACGATGGTCGTATGGCTCAGCGACTTCGGTCACGGCGGCGGTCATCGCGCCGACAACTTGCCCATCGTCATGGCCGGCAATGCCGCGGGCGCGGCCCTTGGGCGCCACATCAACTACGCGGAACACCCCGCTGCCTCCTACGGCGCGGAAACCCAGCCTGGCAATCACAACCTCGCCGTCACGATGGCACAAGGTTTCGGCATCGAAGGAGAGCGCTTCGGCGACTACGACGGTGTGTATCAGCCGGTGAGCCCTGGTCCGCTCACGTTCTGAACGTTTCGAAGGCCGCTGACCTGGTAGGTTGTCGCGTGGTCCAAAGACTTCTTCTCATCAGCGCGATCGCTGCCTTCGGGCTGACGCTGATGGCGAACGCTGCGATGGCGGACAGCTCACCCTGTCGCGCCGAAGGCGACTACCTCGAGATGAGCCTGGAAGGCGATTGGCCGGATGGGGCTGGTGGAGCTATTTTTGCCGAGCTTCAGGCCGCTCTTCGTGTCCGGGACATCGAGCTTTGCGTCACTTCGCCTTCGCCTTCGCGGGCGATCGCTCGCGTGCGCTTTGAACGTGGGCAGAACGCGCACGTCATCATCCGTGTCTTCGACCACGTGACGGACAAAGAGGTCAGCCGAAGTGTCCTCGTCGCGGACTTCGGCCCCGGCGCCCAAAGCCTGGCACTCGCCGTCGCCGCGGACGAACTTGTTCGCGCCAGTTGGGCTGAACTCACCCTCGAAGATGCTCCCATTGAGGCCTCCGAGGCGCCCGCTGTGGTTCGACGCGCCGTTCGTGAAACCAGCATCGTCCCGACGACGCCACGAAGCGTACGTTGGCTTTCGCTTTCCTTCACGTTCAACGCTTTTAGCGGTGGCGAGCTTCAGCTTGGGGGCTCTGTTGGTTTTGAGCGCTGGCTCACTTCCCGCGTTGGCCTCCGCATTGTCGGCGAAGGACGGGCTTCTCTGCTTCAGGTCGGCGAGTTTGGAAACGTGCGCGGCCGGGTCCTGAGCGCAGGCCTAGGTGTTCTTCTTCGACTAAACCAGCCTGGGCCCGTCACCCTCGCCTGGACCGTCGGCGCCCAAGCCGGATGGATTCGATTTTCGGCGGAAGCCGCACCAGGAGCCCGCGCAGCCGATCAATCGAGCGCTCTTTTAGGTCTTCGCACGGGCCTGAGTCTGCGTTACTCCCTCGGCGTCGTGCGCTTCGCCCTCGAAGGCGGCGTCGGTGCACCCATCCTCGGTGCCGCCGCCCAAGACGGGTCACGCCAGCTGACCGGCGCCACGGGATTCCAAGGCTACGGAACCTTCTCCTTCGCGGTGCGCCTATGAAAGCGGTCGTGCTGCTCCTGTTTGTCGGGGGATGTGTTCAGGAGCTCCCGACGCTTGGCCCAGGTGACGCGTCCCTCGACGCGGCCGCTCCCGATGCCGGCGTGATGGACGCAGGTACGGATATTCCTCTCGTGGATGCCTCCGTGCCCCCGCTCGGGCGAACCCTCGCCGCGGGGACCGATCACACCTGCATCGTCGTCGAGGGCCAGCTGCTTTGCTTCGGCAGCAATGCTCTGGGCCAGCTCGGCCGTGAAGGTAGCGACCTGTTGACGCCAACGCTTGTTGAGGCGGACCGACGGTGGATAGAGGTCACCGCCGGCGAGCGCTTCGGCTGTGGTCTCATCACGGGCGGCGAGGTGCTCTGCTGGGGCGACAACCGAGACGGCCAGCTCGGCGATGGCACCTTCAACACCCGCCGGGCGCCCGCGACGACAGGCTTGAACGTCGATCGAGTTCGCGCTGGCTATCACGGCGTCTGTGGAGTGACGGAATCTGGCGAAGCGTATTGCTGGGGTCGAAACTCCGAAGGGCAAATCGGCATTGGTTCGTCGGGTGGCGCTCCGCCCCCGGAGCCCGCACCGGTGCTCGTCTCGTCGCAGGACTGGACAGACGTCGACCTCAGCCAAGGGCATGCGTGCGCGCTTTCTGGAACGGACTTGTACTGCTGGGGCCGAAACACTCAGGGTCAGCTCGGACTTGGCGCCGGCGCAGTGGAACAAGTGCGCACGCCAACCTTGGCCCAGGAAGGCAGCTACCAGCGAGTCGTGGTGGGACCGGTCAACGGTTGCGCCTTGGATGAGGCCGGCGCGCTCTACTGCTGGGGCAGCAACACGGCGGGTCAGCTGGGAACAGGGACTGGAATGGACGCGCTCGTCCCTACTCTCGTGGATGCGCGCCGCTTCATCGATGTCGACATCGATACCTTTCACGCGTGCGCCATCACCGGCGGCGAACTCTACTGCTGGGGTCGAAACGCCGAGGGGCAGCTCGGACTTGGGGACCTACTAACTCGTACGACGCCGGCACGTGTCGGCGAGTTCACCGATTGGGTGGAGGTCGCCGTTGGCCGCTTTCACACCTGCGCAAAACGTAGCAACGGGAGCGTCTGGTGCACCGGCGAAAACGAAGATGGACGCCTTGGTGTCGGTGACACCGGGAGGCGCAACGACTTCACCGAGGTCGTGTTGCCGGGTCCCGGCTGAGCAGTCTGCCCAATCTACTCGCAGACGCCCGCGAGCCCAGCCAGATGCCGGCCGCTGGGGAACGCTTCTTCGTAGCGACTCCGTGCCCGCGCGCATCCATCGTCGTCGCCAGACGCGGCGAGCGCTTGTGCCTGTCGCGCCATGGCGTCCTGCCGAAAAGGAGAACCTCGTCGCGCGGCTCGCCCAAAAGCCCGAGCCGCGCCGGCAGGGTCATGGAGCACATCCATCTTGAGGCGGCCGAGCTCGAATGCCGCCAGCGATGCGTTGTTGTGCGACGGGTAATGCCGAAGGAACTCCGCGTACTTTCGGGATGCTTCGTCGTGGCGACCATCACGTCGAGCGACTTGCGCCGCCTCGAAGAGACGCGTCGCGCTGGGTCGTGTCGATGTAGTGCTCTCTTCCGCCGCCGCCACTTCGATCTCAGCCTCTGGATTCGCGGTCTCAGTCTCTGGAGCAGGCTCAACATGTTCCGCGGCCGGCTCCACTTCTTCGGGCTGGCGCCAGATTTCACCGGCCGAAACCACGACGCTTGCTCCTTCGTGGCGAATCTCGACGGCGCCGCGTGACACCGCGACGATGACGACTTCCCCACGCTCAACGCTGAAGCGAGTCCCGACAACGACGACTTCCACCTCGCCGGCGTGAACGACGAAGTCCCGCGC
>JBGCFM010000009.1:0-33183 GCA_045106895.1 Polyangiales bacterium
GCCAAGCACCGCTCCACTTCGCCGAAGCCGGGGGGAGGTTCGTTGGCCGAGGCGGCGCTGACGCTTCCGTTTGCCGCGATGACGAAGCGCATCGTGAGCGTTCCCGCGAGCGTCGGGGCGCTTTGGAGCGCTCTCTCGTAGCAGTAGCGCGCCTCGTTGAGGTGACGCCGAACTACCCGGCGGATCACCTCCCTTGGCAAAGAGCCTCGCACCTCCGCCTCGGGTTCCGTTGGCGGAGGAGAAGTGGAGGGTGGGGAGGCGTTGGTGCTGCCGAATGCGAAGGGATAGTTCACGACGACGATCCCGCCGCCCGCCGGCGCAGGAAATCTCCATCGTCGCATTCGCTGCACAACACAAGCTGCGACTTGCGCGAAACCGGGCGGAGGCGTTTGCGCCGTGGCTGAGCGGACGGTGCCGTTTCCCGCGATGATGAAGCGCACGGTGACCCGGCCCTCAAGGTCTGGGGCGTCATGAAGAGCTCGCTCGTAGCAGTAGCGCACCTCGTTGATGTGCCGCTGGATGACATTTCGAATCACTTCCTTCGAGAGGGAGCCTCGTACGACGGGATCGACGACCGGAGGTGTTAAGCTGCGGCCGTCTCCGTCTCCGAGGCTTTCCTCCAGGGCGACACCGGCTTGAGCCGTTCCTTGAGCGAGAGCGGGGAGCGAGACTGCGAGACAAAAAGCGAGCGTCAGAGTCTTCATGTGCTTCGCGTAGCACGTTCGTCGTCTGATACCCTAAGTGCCGTGAAGAGGTTCCCCCCGGCCCCGTTTGTTTTCGCGCTCGTGATGCTCTGTGTTGCAGGCTGCGCAGAAGACGGCCCGGGTCTCATCGACGGCCGCTGCTTGCCTGGGGGCGACGCGCCGCAGACCATCGACGACGCCGTAGCGAGACTCAATGGTCTTCCCGAGACGTCACTCGGGTGCTTCGTCGCGAGTCTCCCGCGACCCCTCCGACTGACGGCGACGGACAGTCAGTTCTCTGCTCAACCGTCCGCCGGCGTCGACCGCCCGCGCGTCTTTCTTCACACAGACGGCTTGGTGCTCTCCTTGGCCCTTGGCGGCGAAGGTCAGAACCTTCTTGAGTTCGGCGAATGGGTCGACGACACGCGGACGGTCAAAGCCGAGCTCGTCTTTCCTCTCGAGTCGCCCGTCGAAACGAGCGATGCATTTGCGCAGGTGGCACGAATGGGGCGTGAAGGCACGACCTGCGGCACCTGTCACTCAGGCGAAAGCGCTGTCAATGAACGCCCGGGGGCGTACTCTTCGATCGCCCTCGCTCCTGCGCTGCGAAACGTGATCAACCTCGAGTACCTGCGGGCCGTCGCCGCGCGATGCGATGCAGAGGCGGACCCCCATGGCTGCACGCTCCTTCACGCGATCTTCGACTACGGTGAAGTCGTGCATGAGGAGTTCGACGAGGACGTGCGCCGGCTTTAAAGGTGGGCTGCGTAGAGCACCAGGCCTAGGCGGACGCTCCACGCGATGGTGCGGACCCAGTTCGAACGAACGAGGCGATGCACGAGAGCGTCGTCGTAGCCTTCGCTGAGCTGGCTGTGCAGTGGCACCTGGAGAAAGAGCGTCGAGAGCCAGATGACGCCGACAAGGCCGAGTCCGATGATGTGCACCAGCGTCGGTGCATCGGCGACAAGCCAAACAGCCGCGGCAAGCTCTACGAGCATCAACGGGGCCACGATCCAGGTGATCCGCTGGACGTGCTCCTGCTCGTAGCGCTTGAACTCGCTCGCGCCGACACGCGCAAAGAGCGGGTAGTGCACGAGCTGGACAAACCAAATGACGGCGCACATCGCGACGGTGGAGGTGCTGTGCGCGAGCTCGATCATTCGGGGAAAAACTGGGGTCGGGCGGTGCGTCGGTCAAGGTGGCGGGAGTGCGCCGGGGTGCTTCATCCCGACGTCTTAAAAAAAAGCCCGACCAGAGGCCGGGCTTCATCGCGTGCGTTGCGTCTACTTGAACAAGCCCGAGAGCATGTTGCTGCCGACGGCCTTCGCCAGGTCGTCCGCCACATTCCCGTCGCCGTCCTTGTCGAAGAGCGCGCCGAAGATGCCGCCGCCCTGGCCGCCGCCGCTCTGCTGGCTTGCGCCCTGAAGCATGCCCGCGAGGCCGCCGGCGTCGAGTCCCTGTTCTTTTTTGTTCTTGCCGATGGCGCTCATCACCATAGGCGCGAGCATGACCATGAGCTGAAGGACCTTGCCCTTGTCGAGGCCGCTCGCCTGCGCCACGCCATCTTCAACGGCGGGCTGCTTGTTGCCGAAGATGTGGCCGAGGATTCCGGCGCCATCGACGCTCTTGGCGCTCGTCGGTCCAGGGGCCGCGCCGAGCATGCTCGCTGCCATCGAAAGCAGGTCGCCTGTGCCGCCGCCGCCCGCGCCGCCCGCGCCGCCGGCGCCGCCGAGGCCTCCGAGCAAGCCGCCGAGTCCGCCGAGAAAGCTCCCGTCGTGGTTCTTATCGACGGCCGCTGCGAGGGCCGTGTCGCCGCCGGGCTTGGCCGTGTTTCGTGCGAGTCCGCCGAGCATCATTGGCAGTGCCGCGCCGATGGCCGACTGCGTCTGCTGCGGAGATGCCCCGAGCGACTTCGCCATCTGCGAGAGCGTGTTGGCGTCGATATGAGAAGAAAGCGTCTTGAGAAGGTCGTTGTCCATGCGGCTAACTAGCACGGGGGAGGTGCTGATCACACGCGAGAAGGCGTCGCCAGCGTACCCTCGGCGTAAAACCCTTCGATTTCTTTGGCGTATTGCTCGGAAATCTGAGGGCGCCGAAGCTTCATGCTCGCCGTGAGGGCGCCACTTTCGATGGTCAACTCTTCAGAGAGAAGCGCGAACTTCTTGATGCTCTGGTATCGCGCGACGCGCCCATTGCACTTGCTGGCGACCTCCGCATCGATGTACGCGCGCACCTTCTCGTCGGCGGCGAGGGTCTTCATGTCTGCGCGCGAAGTTCCTGCGGCGTCCGCGAGGGCATCGAGAGCTTCGGGGTCCAGAGTTAGCAGCGCGGCCAAGAATGGCTTGCGGTCACCAACGACAACCGCCTGCCCAACGCCGACGATGCTCTGCAGATAGAACTCCAGTTCGACGGGCGCGACGTTCTTCGCGCCAGCGGTGATGATGAGCTCCTTGAGACGACCTGTGATCTTCAGGTTGCCGTCGGCGTCGAGCTCGCCGGCGTCTCCGGTTCGTAGCCAACCGTCTTCGCTGAAGAGCGCCAACGTTTCTTTTTCCATGCCGCGATAGCCCTTCACCATGTTGCGGCCACGCAGCTGAATCTCGCTCTCATCCCCGATGCGAACTTCGATGCCTTCGAAGCACTTGCCTACAGTGCCGAAAGCGGGCCGGCGCGGATCCGTGATCGTCGCGGCTCCGCTCGTCTCTGTGAGGCCGTACACTTCGTACACGCAGATGCCGAGGCTCGCGAAGAAGTCTTGAGTCTCGCTCGAGATCGGCGCGGAACCCGTCACCGCGATCTGCAGTCGGTCGAGCCCGAGGGCGGTCTTGATCTTGTCGATGACAAGCGCGCGCGCGACCTTGCGCTTTAGAGGCATATACTCGTGCGCCAAGAGACCCTGGCGGACCTGCTCGCGGAAGCAGGCGAGCTCCGTGTCCATGGCCCATGTCGCGAGCTTCGCTTTGATGCCCGTCGCTTGGGAGAGGCGAGCTCGGAGCGCAGCTTCGAACTTTTCCCACACGCGGGGAACGCCCAGGAACACAGTGGGCCGCACGTCGCCGAGGTAGTCGCGGACCTGTGCGATCTCTGGGCAGAAGTAGGACTGTCCGCCAACGAGCAAACACACGACGTTCGTCAGCAGCTGTTCGGCCTGATGCGAGAGCGGGAGGTACGAGACGGTGTGGTATTCGAGCTCGTCGCGAAAGCGCGGGTCAAAGGCGAGGAGGCCGTTGCCCACATGGATGACGCCGCCGTGATCGATCTCGACGCCTTTGGGTACGCCGGTCGTGCCCGAAGTGTAGATCATGATGCAGGTGTCGTCGTCGCTCAGCGCGTCGATGCGTGCGTCGAGCGGCGCGTCGTCCTGGCGGCGGCCTTCAGCGACGAGGTCGGCGAAGGAGATGACACGTTCGTCTTCGTGCTGGAGCGCGAAGAAGGTCACGTAGGTATGAACGCCTTCGAGCTCGCCTTCGCCCTCGGCCTCGAGAAATTTCGCGAGCAACTCTTCGCCATCGACGCAGATGATCTGTGCGCCGGAGTGGCGCGCGATGTAGGCGGTCTGTTGTACGGTACACGTTCCGTAGATCGGCGCGGGGACGCCTGCCGCGGCCATGGCGCCAAACTCTAGCTGGACCCACTCGGGGTGGTTCGCGCCGGCGATGACGATGGATTCGCCCACGCCGAGTCCGCGCTTCATGAAGGCCTTGCCCACGGAACGGACGTTGTCCCAGTACGTTCGCCAGGTCGTCGACTCCCATGCGCCGTTTCGCTTGGCATGAAGGGCGGGCCCGTGCGGGCGCTCGGCTGCCCAGTGAGCGATATGGTGGACCAAGGTCGTCGGAGCGGTCATCGAAGGGCTCTAGCAGCCCCACGGCCCGATACAATCTACCCGACGAGCTTCAGGCACGCCGGACTACGTGGTTCGGTGGAAAAGCGCTATGCTCGGGATGTGGCTGCACCCGAACTACAGAGGCTTCGTCGCTCGTGTTCAGACCTTGTGAAACGTCTCCCTCCCTCGCGCGTACGAGAGGCGTAATGAACTCGCCTCGACTCAAACTAACAGGTCTCTTTGTGTTGATGGTCGGCGCTTGTTCGAACGGCGAAACCCACTCGGAGCCCGTGCCCGTCATCGCGACGAACGCCGCGACGAACGCCACGAACGCTGCCACAGCGGAAGCCCTGTATTCTCCCTTCGTCATCGACGTCGCCCATGACCACCTTCCTTTTCGGCAGATCACGTTCAAGGACGTCGGCATGAGTCTCGCGCCGGAGGACCGCGCTCATGTCTATGAGCTGGTCGCCGAGGAGCTTCGAGAAGGGCTGAGCGAAGCCGGCATCGATGCGAGCGTGAGCCACGACGTGCGGTGGAGCGAACCAGCCCATCACTTGGCCTGTCAGGGCGAACACATCTATGTGGACATGTGGCACGCCGGTCCGGCGGACGGCACCGGCAACTGGGGCTACTCGCTCTGGAGCGGATGCGAGGCCGAGAGCGAGTTCGGACGAGGGGATGTCGCGAGCGAACGTGACGGCGCGATTGCGGCGCAACCCTTGGCTCGTCACATCGCTCAGCGAATCCAAGACGCCACCGACACCCGCTGTTTCCGCAAGCGTTGTTAGGAGCTCAGAGCCGCGCCAAAGGTCCACGCTTTGTGCACTTCGGCGGCTGCGACGAGAGCGCTCATGAGCTCGGCCCAAGGTGCAGACGCGAGGGTTTCATCCACCGAGCCGCGAACCTCGACGCATGCATCCCAAGAGCGCTCCGCCTGAACCCCGATGGGTTTGAGCACGTTCACGTCGGCGCATGCGCCAGCGAGCTCCACGAGGTTCTTGTTCATCGCCTTCGTATCGACGTCGTCGCGAAACGTCACGAGTGTGATGTGCAGCATGCCCTAGGCTCCCACGAGTTGGACGGCGATGCTTGAGAGCTGGCGCACAGCGGTCTGAAACATCTCGGCTCCTTCGCCGGACGCGTTGCCTTGCAGGCTGCGCTTGTAGACGCCCTGGGCGATGGCCGCGAGGCGGAAGAGCCCAAAGGCCTTGAAGTACACAAAGTCGCTCTCGTCCGCGATGCCGCCATGGCGACGGTAGGCCTCCACAAACGCGCTCTCGCGCGGGATCCCGCTGGCTTCAAAGTCGACGCCGCGTAGTCCACCGATCTTCGGCAGCTCCACCTCGTAAAGCATGCAGGCGTACGCGACATCTGCGAGCGGGTGTCCAAGCGTCGAGAGCTCCCAGTCGATGAGGGCCAGCGCTTTGGGCTCGTGCTTGTCGAAGATGAGGTTGTCCAGACGGTAGTCACCGTGCACCAACGTCGTGCGCTCGCCCGCTGGAATGTTCTCCGGGAGATAGCGCATGAGAGCGTCCATGGCTGGAACCTCGTCGGTCTTCGACGCGAGGTACTGTTTGCTCCAGCGACGGACTTGCCGCTCGACGTATTGCCCCACCTTCCCGTAGTCACCAAGGCCCACCTCCGCGGGGTCCACGGCGTGGAGTTCCGCGAGAACGCGTGCGAGCTCGTCGTAGATGGCGGCCCGCGTCTGTGGGGACTCGTCGGGAATCTGCACGTTCCAGAAGAGACGCCCGTCCACATGCTCCATCACAAAGAATGGCGTGCCGACGATGCTCTCGTCCTCGCACTCCGCGATGACGTTGGCGACGGGAACCTTCGTGTCTTTGAGGGCGCGGGTGATTCGCGCTTCTCGTTCAACGGCGTGGGCGCTCGGCAAGAGTTTGCCGGGAGGTTTCTTGCGAAGCACGTACGCTCGCTCGCCGTCGTGCACCCAGTACGTGGGGTTTGATTGTCCGCCGCGAAACACTCGAAGACTAAGCGACTCTGCGCCGCCGACGGCCTCTTGCCACCAGGTGGTCAGCGTGGAGAGCTCAAATGGAAGTTCACCTTCTCGTGGTGGCCGTGTGGAGGCGGGAGCGTTCATGGTGGGCAGCCTATCAGGTCCTATTCCTTCGCACGGAACTTGAACGAGGCGTTTCGCTTCGCGCCGAACGCTGGTAAGCACAGACAATGGATTTCGAACCGTCTGCTGAGCTGACAGCTCTCGTTGAACGCGCCCGCACTTTCATGCAGCGAGTCGTCTACCCACTTGAACCAGTGGTCGCTGTGGACGGTTTCGACGCATCCATCGACGCGCTCCAGGCGGCCCGCGAAGAGTGCCGTAAAGCGGGCCTTTGGGGCCCCCAAGTGCCCAAAGAGTTCGGCGGCATGGGCCTATCGTTTCTCGACCACGCGATGCTCAGCGAGGAGATCGGACGCAGTCTGCTCGGTCACTACGTCTTCGGTTGTCAGGCGCCGGATGCAGGGAACATGGAGGTGCTTCACCAGTATGGCACCGAAGAACAGCAGGCGACCTACTTGGCGCCGCTTGCCCGCGGCGAGATTCGAAGCTGCTTCTCCATGACCGAACCGGATCGCGCCGGATCCAATCCCACGTGGCTCGACACGACAGCCACCTTGGAGGGTGACGAGTGGGTCATCACGGGTCGCAAGTGGTTTACCACCGCAGCCGACGGCGCCGCCTTCGCCATCGTCATGGCCGTCACTGAGCCCGAAGGCCCTCCACACGCGCGTGCGTCGATGATCATCGTGCCGACGGACACCGAGGGCTTCAACCACGTCCGCCGTATCGCGATCATGGGCGATGAAGGTAGCGGCTGGATGAGCCACTCGGAGATCGCCTACGAAGGCTGCCGTGTGCCCAAAACGAACCTCTTGGGTGAACGCGGCGCCGGTTTTCGCATTGCCCAGCAACGTCTCGGACCAGGTCGTATTCACCACTGCATGCGTTGGCTCGGACTCTCGGAGCGTGCCTTCGATCTGATGTGTGAGCGTGCGGTGACCCGAGACATCGCGCCGGGAAAGAAGCTTGGCGAGCAGCAAGCGATACAACACTGGGTCGCCGAGAGTCGAGCGGAGATCGATTCGGCGCGCTTGTACGTGCAGCGCACCGCCGCGCGCATCGACAGCCAAGGTTCACGTGCCGCCCGCACGGACATCTCGTGCATCAAGTTTCATGTTGCCGGCGTTCTTCAGCGTGTCGTCGACCGCGCCATTCAGGTCCATGGCGCCCTCGGAATGACCGAGGACACCCCGCTCTCGTCGATCTTCCGCCACGAACGAGGTGCCCGCATCTATGACGGCCCAGATGAGGTGCATAAGAGCGCCGTCGCCCGTCATATTCTCAAGAAATATGGCCACGAGCTCGGCTCCATCGGGCGCTGAGCCCCGCCGGACTATGTTCGTCGGCGAAAACGCGCTAAACATCTGCGTATGAAGACAACGCTCCTGGTGGGTTTTTCCGCACTTCTTGCATTTGGATGTGGCGACGACGACATGATGGGCGACGCCGGCGGTGATAGCGGACCGGCGGACAGCGGCGCCGACATCGCTCAGCCAGACGTTGGCCCCATGGAAGACGCAGGCCCCATGGAAGACGCAGGCCCCGGCGACGCTGGACCTCCAGAGGACGCTGGAAGCGACGCTGGGCCTCCTACATGCCCGGACCTGATGCCGACGCAGGGCGGGGACAACGTCATCATCTCCCAATATGATCTCGCGACGGGTGAAGTGGAGTTCTACAACCCCACCGGCGAAGCCATTGCCCTCGACGGACTCGAGCTTTGTAGCCGACCCGCTTACGACACCATCAACGACACCGGCATTGTGGTTCCGCCCGGCGGCTACGCGACCTACACCGCGCGTTCAAGTTTCATGGGCGCAAACCCCTCCCGCGGAGAGCTCGCCCTCTACGACTCCCAGAGCTACAACAGTCGTAACTCCATGATCGACTTTGTGTGCTGGGGCGAAGAGCTCGATTCGAGCCGCAGCCGCAAAAACATCGCGGAGATGGCGGAGGGCGAAGAAGTTCTATGGGCAGGTGGCTGCAGCGCGAGCCCTTCGGCGAACGTGGTAGCGCGCGGAGAGAGCAACACCGGAACAGACGCCGCCGACTACATCAACGAGCAAGGCTTCGCTCCTCACGCCTGCGAGTAAGAAGAGGCGGCACAGGGTCACCTGGCGCGCAGTCGCCCGATGGCCTATTCGCCGCCGGTGATGTCGACGATCGGCAGCATCCTCGTCCTGGTCTTCTACGCACTCGTCGTAGGTTCCGCCGGCTATTTCCTGCACAAGGTCGCGTGGTTCTTTCGTTACCGCCGGCTCCAAGAAGAGATGGTGCAGCGGGCTCTTGAGAAGCTCCGCGAGCAGGCGGACACAACCGTCGTGCGCTGGGATCAAGGCGCGGAGGTGTCGTGGTCCGAAGCTAGCGCAAGCGCGACGGCAACGCCGACGGACTACGTGCGCCGCGTCGAGAGCGAACTGGAGACCCTCGCGAAGAAGCTCGGTGCAAGCCACGAGTCCATTCGCGGTAAGCTGCTCGAGTCTGTGCGCGAAGACGGCGACGCTCAGGAGGTGTCGCTCTTGGATGTGCCCCAGCGTCGCGGGCCCGACCGAATGGTCACGCTCATGCTCGGGTTCAACATCGTGCCCGACCCGCCGGTGCCGGCGGCGGACACGCTCGCGCTCGAGATGCGCTCACGCTACGGCTTTGGCCGTCGCGTACTCGCGTTCTTTCTCGGTGTTGCCGACGTCGTCTACTCCTCCCAGCACGTCGTGCGCATGTCGCAGAACCCACGAACGCCGGTGAGCATCGTCCTGCGCCGTATGAGTCTGGTCATGCTCATCCTTGGCGCGCTCATCGTGGACATCGGCTTCGGGCTGCGAAAGCGACTCGTCGAGCTCGTAAGCGAAGAGCTGCCCAACTACATCGAACTTACGTCTCCTCTCATGAGAGACATGGCGCCCACCGTCCTCGCCCTGGTGATTTGGCTCGCGGGCTACGGCGCGCTCTACATCGGTCTGTATCTATTTCTTCGCTGGCGAAGTGGTCGCTATCTTCGTGACCTTGAGCTTATTCAGGCGACATTGCCGGAGCGCATCGCCGACATTCGAGACCGTCACCTCGAACAGCTCTACAGGTGGACCGACGACTACGGGTCCACGCTGGATGACGCCGCGTTGCTCACGATGCACCAGGCGGAGATGCTCGTTCAGCGCACGGCACAGAGGCTGCGTCGCCGAGTGGCGAGCCCGCGTTTGCTCGACCTCTCGACGGAAGTCGCGACGCTCTTTTTCGCCAAGCTTCCTGAGTCCGCGGTGGGGCTCCAGGACGTCGCATCGTCCCATCGTCATTCATGGCGGCACTCGTTTTGGCCTAGGCGCCAAGAGATGCGCTATCAGATCAACATCGCCCAGTACCGCTTCGCGTGGCGCGACATCGAGGTGGCGGTCAACAGTCTTCGCGGCGAACTTCCAGATCCAGACCTCGCAGGCCAGCTCTGGCGAAGCCTCGTCCGTTACGCACGGATGTTCCCGGACGTGGTTCCCGATGACCTCTTCAACCGACTCCAAGAAGCTCATGGCGCCACCGTCGAGACCATCGTCGAAGCCACCAATGACGACCTCGTCGCCCTCGATAGACAGCTCGCGGAACTAGCGGACGCGCTTCAGCACACCGTCGAAGCGGTCTCGCCGCTCGTTGAGAGTCGCATCGAGCTCACCACGCGCTCGATGGAGGCGGA
This sequence comes from Polyangiales bacterium, assembly GCA_045106895.1. GTDB lineage: Bacteria > Myxococcota_A > Polyangia > Polyangiales > Houyiibacteriaceae > JBCCRV01. The sequence continues at coordinate 10,275 of JBGCFM010000009.1, forward strand.
GGTTGCGGCCTTCGTGAGTGAAGCTCGGCGCGTTCGGGAGCGAGCGCGCCTCGAGGCGATGGCCTTCGAAATCTGATAGCTCCTGCGCGGCCGAGCGCTCAGGGCTGACGGGCGATGAGCCGCGCCACGTGCCGATCACCGACCCAGCTCTCGCGGTAATAGAGCACGTTGAGTACGCCGATATCTCGAAGCAGCTCATTCGGCTCCGCGAGCCAACGTCGCGACGGCTGGCTCTGGCGCTCCAGATTCTTCGTTGTCCGGATCTCGGCGACGACGACGCCGCCGGGCGCCATCTGCGCGCAGATGACAGGGAAGAGCGCCCGCTGCCGATAGTGGAAACACGCCACCAGGTTGTACGGCCCTTCAGGCAAAGGCTCGCGCTCGAGGTCCGTCACCCGCGTCGTGATCTTAACGCCCTCGTCCGCGGCTGCTTCGCGGGCAAGGGCGAGTCCGACGGGCGAGATATCCACGGCGGTCACATCAAAGCCGCGCCGCGCGAGCCAGACGCTGACACGTCCGGAGCCAGCGGCGACGTCCAACGCCGTGCCGTGCTTCGGCACGTCCACGTCGAACTCTCCTAGCCAAGCAGGGTCGCCAACGCCGTAGTCACCGGCTCGGTAGCGTGCATCCCATTTCTCGCGGTCGGTCTCTGCCATACGCGCAGCCTGCGTGGGGCTTCGCCTGGATGCAAACCTAGTGTGCGATTCAGAAAGGTAGAGGGGACCTGACTTGTCCTGCAGCCCGATGGCTGCGTTGCTCTTCCTCGAAATGTCGGGGACATTCCTTCGTCATCGCGCCTAGCCCTCGGACTGCAGTCCTGCGTCATCTCCCGTCTACCTTTCTGAATCGCACACTAGCTCAACGTTGGTTTGTCGACGCCAGTTCAGCCTGACGCCTAGAGACCTTCGATATCGAAGCTGAACGAAGCCTCTGTTCTTGTCGGTCCAAGGTCGGAGAAGTCGAGCCCCGTGAGTGCGCGTTGAGTGCATCTCCGTGCTTCTGGGGGAACAGGACACCACTCGCGCACTCTCACGCCGTCCACGTGACCATTTGCGTCGAGCGTGAGGTGCACGTCCTGACCGCGGCGAACGTACTTGCCACGAAAGCACCGCGTGATCGCGTCTTCCTGAGTCTTTACACGCGTGCGAAATACGCCGGCCCGCAACCCGAACGCCCCATTGGTCCCGGAGAATTCGATGCGGTCGCTCGGACGAACGAGGAACATCTCATGCTCGCCTGTGCCGCAGGGGGCCATGATACGTCGGGCAGAAGACATCGCGGTGTGTGCCGTTCTGCTCATCGACGCGGCGTGCGCGTGTCGCATGCTCGCCGGCGGCGCGCCGGTATGGTTTGCCGGCTCTGGGGTGGTCACGTCCATGGCGCTCGCCGACTCGGTGTCGTCACTCGTTTCCGGGGTTTCGACTTCCGCCGTCTGCTCTTCGACCTCGTCGACCTCGTCGACCTCGTCGACCTCGTCGACCTGGTCCACCGGAGAGGCCTCTGGCTCCTCGTCGGCTGACGGTACCGGGTCGTTGCGCTCGGACGACGTGCTCGTCAGTGATTCTGGACCCGCGGCTACGGACACCTCGTCCCCTTGCTGCGTAGCGACGAAGGCGACGGCGCCCACCGCTCCGAGGGCGAAGAGAGCGACGATGGGAATCCAGGGCTTCCGTGCTGGATCTGGGGGCATGCTCTGGGCAGCGGGCCCCGCTCCGCTCGCTCCAAGCGACGGCTCCTCGCTTGGCGCCATCGTGGCGTCGAAGGCCAGAGGAGTCACCTCCTGCGGCGTCATCGTGGCGGCGAGGGGGTCGGTGTTGCCCTCACTCGGCGACGCCGGCAGCTTCGCTTGCGCGCCGCTCGGACGAAGAGGGTCCATCGCCGCAAAAGGAGCCAACGCTTCGCGCATCTCCGTCGCGCTCTGAAATCGGTCCGCGGCCTTGGGTGACATGGCGCGTTCGACGAGACTGACAAACGTCTCATCGACTCCCGGGCAAAGCTCACTCAGCTTCCGCGGATTTCCTTCGACGATGGTGAAGAGCAGCTGGTGGTAGTTCTCCGCCTCGAAGGGAACGCACCCCGCGAGGGCTTCATACATCACGACGCCAAGAGCGTAGAGATCGCCGGACGGTGTGACAGGCATCCCCTTGGCTTGCTCCGGGGACATGTACGTTGGCGTTCCCAGCACCTGACCCGTCGTCGTCATCTTGGAGTCACCGTCGCGTTCGACGACCCGTGCGATGCCAAAGTCCAAGAGGCGCGCGATGTCCGGGACACCCGACGATGATGACACGAAGATATTGTCAGGCTTTAGATCGCGATGAACGATGTTGCGCGCGTGCATGGCTTCGAGCGCTGCCAACACCTGAATGGCAAAGAACGCGACTCGCTCGGGAGGCAAGGGCGCCTCGCGAACAATGATGGCGTCGAGGCTCTCCCCATCGAGGAAGTCCATCACCAGGAAGGGTCGACCTTCATCGACGCCAAAGTCCGTGACCGGGACGATTCCCGGGTGGTTGAAAGAGGCGGCTACCTCGGCTTCTTGGCGAAAACGCGCGGCGAGGGAGGCGTCGAGGGCGATGGCCGAATGCATGACCTTCAGCGCGACCCGGCGGCCTAAGCCCTCCTGAACGGCGAGCCAGACACTCCCCATGCCGCCGGCTCCAAGGGGACGCTCCAGGCGATAGCGGGCGAGCACATCGCCGGGCTTCAGAGGCTCCATTCCGCAAGCATAGCAGGCATCTGGGCATTGCCCGGTGCACGTTGAAGTCCACCTATCGGGGTACACCTGCTAGCCTCCCGCGGAGCGATGGCGGACAAGGACAAACGCAGCGATGAAGAGCTGATGGCGGCCTATGTGGGCGGCGATGAGGCCGCGTTCGATCTGCTCTTCGGCCGCTACGCGCCGATGGTCTTCGCCATGGTGAAACGCCACCTCCGCAACGACGACCTGGCGCGCGAGTACACCCAACAAACGTTCTTTCGGCTCCACGGGGCCCGGAACGACTTTCGGAGTGACGGCCGTCTTCGTCCGTGGCTTCTGACCATCGCCATGAACCTGGTCCGTGGGCACTGGCGAAAACAGAAGCGTCGTCGCCACGTCGATCATGACCTCGACCTTGAGGCGGCGCCGCAGGCTGAGTTCACGGACATGGAACTCGGACAGCGCGCCGAGCTTCTTCACGGTGCCCTCGCGAAGCTCCCACCGACGCAGCGAGAGGTCGTAGAGCTGCATTGGCTCCAAGGGCTTCCTTACGCCGAAGTCGCCGCCATCGTCGGTTCGTCCGAAGGCGCCGTTCGTGTGCGCGCGCATCGAGCCTACGGGCGCCTTCGCGAGCTCCTGGGCAACGTCATCTAGCCGGAGCCCTGGTCACGCTTCTTTCGCCCTTTTCGATTTCCTTGGGCGGAGCGTCAGGTTTCCGAAAAAAAAGCGAAGCTCCCCGGAACCTCCCGGCGCGAGGGCTGTCTATGTATTCGTAGGCGGCGCGGAAGACCATTTGGGGTCGCAGCCCGCCCAATAAGTACGCAGCACACGTTCCAACGTGAGCCTGCGCCAACACAGATGCGCGCTGCGCACCGGAGGAAGACCCATGGAAAGCGAAGAACGAACCCACTACCAACTGGCTGTCAGCGGACCCCCTGTTCGAGGCGAGGACGTCGAGACCGAAAAGACTGTTGTGGAGGTCATCGTTTCTTGGGGTGACGTTCGCGATGTGTTGAGTGTCACTCATGTAAGCGACGCCGGGACCTTCGTTCTTGGCGACACGGGTGAGACCGACTTTCTGATGAACGCCGGTGTCCTTGGTTCGAGCTCTCACACTCTGGTTGAAAACGGCACGCTCCGTATTCCAAGCGGCGCCTCCGGCACCCTCCGGGTGGCCGGCGAAGAGCGAGAGCTCTCCGACATCACGCTCGCCGCGGGCATCGAAGCGAGCCTCGTGCTCGGCGACTTCCGTGTCCTTGTCCGCGAAGTTCAGGAAGGCAAACGCGTCGCACCTCGACAGACGGCCATGGAGCGGCAGCCTATGGTCTTCATCGGAGGCACCATGGCCGTCGCTGGCATTCTCCTGGGAATCATGGCGCTCTCACCCGCACACGGCATGGCCATGACCGGCGACCGACTCGACACGAACAGCCGCCTCGTCAACTACATGACCGAACAGGCGGAGTTCGAAGAGCCAGAGGTGGACTTCGAGGAAGAGGTCGCGTCCGGCGGAGACGAAGGCCAGCGCGCCGAAGGGGAAGAGGGCGCCATGGGCGACGTCGAATCCGACCAGCAGAACCGAAGCTACGCCATCGAAGGCAACGCCTCCCCGGAAGACCGCGCATTGGCCCGGGAGCACTCGCGCGAAGAGGCGAGCCACGCTGGAATCTTGGGAGTGCTTCCTTCGGCGATGCAGGCGTTGAACGCGCCAACGAGTCCCTTCGGCGCAGAGCACGCCATCGGCTCCGACCCCATGTCCGCCCTCGGCGCGATGGTCGGACTTGAACTCGGCGACAGCGAAGGCCTCGGCGGCCTCGGCCTCATGAGCGTCGGTCGCAGCGGCGGATGCACCGGGCCTGACTGTGGCCTCGCGACCATCGGTCTCGGTTCCGAAGGCATCGGTCATGGGCTTGGCGACTGCGACAACGGTCCTTGCCTCGGCGGCGGTCACGGACCGAGCGGAACATCCCTCGGTCTTCGCGAACACCGAGCACGGGTCCCGACGATTCGCTCCACCGGCGCCACCGTCCAAGGTGCCCTCAGCCGAGAGACGATTCGGCGTGTCGTCCGGCGCCACCACAACGAAGTGAAGTTCTGCTACGAGCGTGCTCTTCAGTCGAACCCTGGTCTTGAAGGACGCGTCACCACACGCTTCATGATCTCCCCCTCCGGCGCCGTCGTCGGCAGCTCCATCGTCGGCTCGACGCTGCGCCACTCAGAGACCGAGAGCTGCGTCCGCGACGTGCTCACTCGCTTCACCTTCCCTTCGCCGGACAACGGCGGAATGGTCAGCGTGACCTACCCCTTCACGTTCTCCGCTCGCTAGCTCTCACTTTTCGCGAAGAAGAGGCGCTCCCCTGGGGGCGCCTTTTCTCGTGGAGCCGGAGCTGGTCCACCTGGAGGGTGGCGTTGGCGCGTCAACTATCCCTTGAACTTCTGAGTTTCGCGCGCTCGGGTCCTAGTCCCCGTCCACGGTTTCCTGCCAGTTGGCCGGCAGGTCGAGGAAGCCTTCGCCGTGAAGGTAACTGTACACGGCGTTGCACATCACGCCGCAGACCTCCGCGTAGATACGCGGGTCCGCGGCGAAGCGAACGGTCTCTTCTCGCCACGGGTAGTCACTCGACGCGCCCAACGCATCGGCGAGCGGCTTCTGAATCGACGCGAGCAGTCGGTCCATGAAACGAGATTCGAAGACCTCACGAAAGCGAGCAAACTGCGCCTCGGTGATCTTGTAGTCCATGCCACTGCCGTAGGCGGCGCGTGACTCGCGAATGACCTCCCAAGCGAACTCACCCAGCGCTTCGCGAAAGTCCCTCATGAAGAAGAGCAGCAGCACGTCACGGTAGACGCCGAGGAGTCGTTCGAGCTCAGGCTTGGTTCGCGCCATCACTTCCGATGCGAGCTGTTTATGGAAGCTGCGGAGCCGAGCTAGCGCGCGCTCTTTGACGTCGTCGGAGGTGTACTTGAAACGCTTTAGGTCGCTGCGGATCGCTTCGTTGTGTCGCCGATACGCCGCGAAGAGGGCCTCGTCGGGGTGCGCGTGGACGGTCTCGAAAGACGCGTCGCCGGCGGCGAAGGAGTCCGCGCTCAAGTAAAGACCGATGATGCGTCGTTGGATGCTCTCGATCTTGTGGCGCATGAATGCTTCGCGCCTTGCGGAGACCATTTTCTCGAGGAGCTCCCGCAGCGCGCGAATGAGCTCGATCTCGAGTTGCTGCGGATCCGTGGGCTTTGTGCGTGCGCCCTGTGCCGCCGCCTGGAGAGCCTTGAGTTCCTCGACGACCTTCGCCGTGATGGCGTCCAGCTCAGCGTTGGTCTCGACGGCCGGATCCACGTACACGACGCGCGCCCGGAGCTGCTCGTCGCGAAGCTGGATGGCGGCTTCCGCAAGCTCCATGCGCTCGCGGGTCTCGACGGGAACAGGAACGGGGGGCGGCGCAAAACGACGGCGGTCCGGCGGCTTCGGCGCTTTGGCTTGTGGGCGCGCAAGCGGAGGTGCGGGAGGAGGGGGTGCCCTCTTGGGTGGTGGTGGCGGCGGCGGCGGCTTATCCATTAGGCTTTCTCGTCCGCCATCTCGGATCGCAGCCGGATCGGGCCGAATTTCTTTGGGTGCAGGCCGACCTTGCTCTCGTAGAACGCGCGGATCTGATCCATGTCTTTGCCGACGTCGCCGGTGATCGGAATCGCTGGGCCTAAGCCACATTCGCGGCGTCGGTAGTCGAGGAAGCCGAGGACCACGGGAACGCCGGCTGTGCGAGCGATGTGGTAGAAACCGCTCTTCCAATGGTCCGTGTAGCTCCGCGTGCCTTCGCTTGCGACGAGGAGCGCGAGCTTGTCGTGCTGGTCGAAGAGGTCTGCCATCTGCTGAACAAAATTCGTTCGATGGTGGCGCTCGACGGGGACACCGCCCAGGCGACGCATGATGCGCCCCTGGACCCCCTCGAAGAGAGTGTGTTTGCCGACCCAGCGAACATCGACTTCGAAAGAAGCTCCACACGCCAGAGTCAGCGGCAGATCCCAATTGGAAGTGTGAGGTGCTGCGATGAGCACATAGCGGTCGGTAGGCGGCTTGTCTCCAACGACGGACCAGCCAATGGACCGGAGGAGTGCTCGGCCTGCTTCTTTACGCCCAATCATATGGCCGGAGCATCGCACAATCCCTTCTTCGAGGTTGGGCAAAGCGCCGGGGCCCCAAACCCCCACATGCGTCAGGGTGTCGCGATCGAACGACGCGAATAGGCGAAAAGCGAGTCGTATGAGAATGGTACGATTTATGCTAAATTTCGGCCTCATGAGACTTCTCCGCCGTTCCGGCAGAATCATCGCTTTCTTAGGAGTGAGCGCCCTCGGCGCCTGCACCGGCGATATCTCAGAGATCCCGACGAACATCGAGGAGCCACCTCCACCCATCGCGGAGTTCTGTGAAGGTCTTGAGCGGACCGCAGGTCGAACGACGGTTCACCGCCTCAACGCCGCCGAATACGACCGTTCGATGCGTGAGTTGCTCCTCCTCGCGTCCGATGCGCGACCGAGCGCGGACTTTCCCGTCGACAACGAATCCGCCAGTGGCTTTCTGAACGATGCCGATGTGCTCCAGACCGGCGCGCTCCTCATCTCGAAGCACGCCGAAGCCGCCCAGGCACTCGCCGAGGGAGCCGTTGAAAACGAAGCGTTCCGTGCACGCTACCTCGACTGCGACGGCGCCAACTGCGCAGAGCAGTTCGTTCGAGACTTCGGTCTGCACGCCTGGCGGCGCCCGCTCCTTGACGAGGAAGTCACGCGGCTCGTCGGAGTATACGAGGCCGGCGCGCCAACGTTCGAAGCGGATGGCCTTTCGAACGAAGGGGTCCAGCTCGCGATGCGCGCGATCCTTCTTTCGCCCAACACGATCTTTCGTTCGGAGACCCACGCAGGCGGGCTCCGCGACCTCGACTCCTACGAGATCGCCTCACGTCTCTCCTTCTTCCTGTGGAGCTCCTCTCCAGACGATGAGCTCTACGACGTCGCCGAAGCTGGAATGCTCAACCGCGAGGACGCGCTTCGAGACCAGATCGGTCGCATGATCGACGACGAGCGATTCCGTGGCTTCCACAACGGTTTCCTCCACCGCTGGCTTCTGACTCAGAAGCTCGGAACTCATATGGTCAACGCCGAAGCGTTCCCAGAATGGAACGATTCGCTTCGCCCGCTGATGCTGCAAGAGACGGAGCTCTTCGTCGAAGACATCATCCGCAACGAGCTGCCGCTCTCGACGTTGGTGTCCGCCGATTTCACGTACCTCAACGAGGAACTCGCCGCGCATTACGGCATCGAAGGCGTCAGTGGCCCTGAGATGCGCCGAGTTGTTGTCGGTTCCCACCGCGCTGCGGGCGTGCTCTCGCAGGGTGCGTTCTTGACCATCAGCTCACATCCACGCGTCACCTCGCCTGTGACCCGCGGTTTTGACATCCTCTCGCGCCTTCTCTGTGCGCCACCACCAGCCGCGCCAGCCAACGTCGACCCCGATGTTGAACCTGTGTCTGGTCAGTCTCGTCGCGAAGCCCTCGAAGCTCATCGCTCCAACCCGGCGTGCGCCACCTGCCATCGCGTTATGGGCCCCATCGGCTTCGCCCTTGAGAACTACGACCCCACGGGTCGCTGGCGGGAAACCGAGGACGGCACCGAAGACGGCTTCGCCGTGGACGCGACCGGTGTGCTTCCGAGTGGTGAAACACTCGACGGCCCACAGTCTCTGGGCGCCGCCATCGCCGATGACGAGCGTTTCCCTGGCTGCGTTGTCGGTCAGCTCATGGAGTACTCCATCGGGCGCCAGCTCCAGCCCGTCGACGAGTGTCATGTCCTCGACGTCGTAGAAGCCGCCGGCGGAACCTCAGCTACGCTCCGTGACATCATCGAAGAACTCGTACTCAACCAAGTGTTCCGCCAAGTTGGCGACCGTGAGGAGGCAAGCCCATGAAGAAGCCACTTTCGAGGCGCGCGTTCATTGGAGGCGGCGCAGCCGTCGCTATCACCTTGCCCTTTCTCGACGCCATGGTGCCGACGGGCCGTCGCGCGCGTGCACAGGCAGACCGGCCTACCCGGCTCGTCTACATCTACGTGCCGCACGGCATCATTCGAACGAACTTCACGCCGACGAGCGCAGGCCCGGACTACACGATGCCCTCGCAGCTCTCATCGCTCGCGCCTCTACGCGACAAGTTCAGCGTCCTGACGGGTCTGAGCAACCACCCTGGTAGCGGTCGCTACACCTATGCGGATGGGACGACGGAGAACGACGGTCCTGGCGACCACGCGCGAGACACGGGGACATTCCTCACGGCTACGCGCATTCGCAAGACCGATGGTTCGGACCATCGCGCCGGAATCTCAGTCGACCAGGTGGCGGCGAATCACCTCGCACCACACACCGCGCTGCCTTCACTTGTGCTGGCGACGAAGAGCGGCAGCTACGGAGGCGACAGCGGCTACGCGCCTATCTACCGAAGCAATGTGTCTTGGGCGAACCCGACGCAGCCAATGGCCAAGGACTCGAACGCGAGCTCCGTGTTCAACACTCTCTTCGCGGGCTTCGATCCCGGCGAAGGCGAAGCAGCGCGCGCGCGACGCTTGGCGCAAGAGACGAGCATCCTCGACTCCTGCCTAGAAGACCTCGCCTCGCTACGCGTCCAGCTTGGCGCCGCGGACAACGTGAAGCTCGACGGATACCTTGAGGGCATTCGACGCGTCGAGTCGTCGATCATGGAGGTTCCCGGTGGCGTGGAGTGCAACCCTGGCACTTCGCCGGAAGGCGGCTTGAGCTTCCAGGAGAACACCGTCGCGATGATGGATTTGATGAAGCTCGCGTTCCAGTGCGACCGCACGCGTGTGGCGAGCTTGATGATCGAATCCAACGGCTACGGTTTCATTGGCGTGGGCGACGGTCACCACCAGATTTCACATCTCGAGAACCTCGACCCGCACCGCATGGGCATCGAGACGATCAACAAGTGGGGCATCGACCGCTTTGCGGAGTTCCTCACGGCCCTCGATGGTATCGATGAAGACGAAGACGGGTCACTCCTCGACAACTCCCTCGTGATGTACGGCGGCGGCCTCGATGCGACGGGTCACGCAGGCGGCAACGCGATGGGTGACTTGACCCCGCGCCAGTCCGGCGGTGTTCACAGGCACACGAACCTCCCGATCCTCCTCGCGGGTAGCGGACGCGGCCAGGTCAAAACCGGCGAGCACTTCGTTGTCGACGGCGACCCTATCGCCAACCTTTATCTCTCCATGCTCGAGTCCGTGGGTGTCCCGGACGAGACCTTCGGTCTCGAAGGTACCGAGACCTTGGCGGCGATTCGCACGTAGCCTCGAGCGCAGCCCAGACGAAGACGACGCTGGACAGCGGGGTCGACACGCGAGCCACGAGCGCGCGGGTCTGACCCCGTTTCTAGTTGGGGCGGCTACTCGTCGGGAAGCTGGTCGTCGAGTCGCTCCATCGCAACACCCCGTGCCGCGGCGTGTCCACTCTCGCTACGTCGTTTCGCTTCGAAGCGTCTCTTGCCCTTCGCCGTCAGCGCACCAACCTGGATGTCCGGCTGTTCGAAGGTTCGGGCGGGTCCGGCTTCCTTCGCGGCGTCTACTCGCTTTTGGAAGTCGAGGTTCCACGCTTCGAGGTCACGCAGCTTGTAGCTCGGGTCGCTTGGGTCCTCGATAATCGTCCGCACGACTTTGTCGCGCTCGATGAAGACCGGCGAGAGCTCCGCTGGGTCGTAGCCGTTGCCTCGGTCAAATAGCCCACCACATATCTCGCGGAGGGAGCACTGCTCGCAGCCGTCGGTGTAGATGTGCTCCCAGTCCGTTTGTCGGACCGATTGTTTCGCATCGAGAAAACAAACGATGCGCTCTTCGCCTTTGACGATCTTTCGAGTCTCAGTGCTCGCCCAAGCAAAGTCCGTCATGAAACAAAGCGGAACCTTCTCCACGCGAAAGGTTCGACCGCTCTTATGCAAGAAACGCATGGCCCGATGTAGCGAGAGCTCGAAGTCAGCGAGCCGTGGTGTGAACTTGTCTTGGTTTACTTCGGCGCGGCCCATCGAAGGGTCGAGGTTGTTCCAGACGAAGTGCCGAACCTGCGGGTGATGGCGAACCAGGTGTCGAACATTTTCGTCGAGGTGACTCGCGTTGAGCTTGTTGATGACGCAGTTGATGTTGACTTCGATGCCCTGAGCGCCGGCATTGTCGAGGGCGGCGAAGGCCCGAGGCAAGGTGTCCTTGGTGCCGCGCAGGGCTTCTTCCACGTCCGGACGTACGGAGTAGATGCTGACATGGGCGAGCTGCAGGCCGGCGTTCGCCATATCCTTGGCGAACTGCCGGTCCGCGAGACGATGCCCGTTCGTGATCATCCGAACGTGCAGGCCCTGGTCGCGCGCATAAGCGCAGATGCGCGGCAGGTCCGGATGGAGCGTGGGTTCGCCACCCGTGAGGATGATGCCGAAGTACCCACGCGCCACGAAGTCATCCACGAGTGGACGCATCGACTCAAAGTCGTGGGAATAGGGAGTCGTGGGGTTCGAACAGAAGCCACAGAGGTGGTTGCAGTGTCGAACGACCTGGATGTAGCCAAGGTTGGCCATGAACACCGGAGTGTATCAGACCCTGGGCCGGGCGCCGCCACGCCGGTATCAACCCGCGCCACTGTCGCGTCACTGCCGCGTCTTAGCGCCCAAAAGGGCGACTAAGCGAGCCCGGCGATGGTGACGGCGCCACATGCGACGAGGGACACATACGTAAGGCGCGTACGCTTCGCATCGCTGATCTTCACGCGTTTTCCGAGTGTGTTGCCGACCATGATGGCGATGCCAATGCAGACCGACATAAGAAGCGTGGAGGATGTGACGAGCCCGCCGGCGCCATAGGCGAGGAGACGAGCCAGATGCACGGATGCGGCGATGAGCGAAGCGCTTGCGATGAAACGGCCACCGCGGGCGCCGGCCGCGAGAAGAAGCGGGCCTAAGAGTAGCCCGCCACCACCGCTTGTGGCCGTCAGCACGCCCACACAGAAGCTGATAGGCAAGACCGAACTCGCCTTTGGCGTGAAGCGAATTAGCTTGAACTCCTTCGCTGCGGCAAGCCCCAGGGCCAAGACGATGAGGGCGTGAAGGACGAGTTCTGGCAACGCGAGCGTCAAGAAGCCACCGACCAGCGCCCCTGGCACGGCTCCCAGCACGAAGGGCATGGCGAAGCGCGAGTCCAGGTCACTCCGGAAAAGCGTGATGCGGTGGATGTTCCCAAGAAGGAGCGCGGGTGCTGCCAGCGCGAGAGCCGTCTGAGGGCCGGCGAAGGCGGCCAGAATGAGCGTCAGGACTAGACCGCCTCCGAGTCCGGCGACGGTCGTCAGCAGGCCCGCGAGCAACCCAAGGGCGATGGTTCCAAGAACTTCCATGTGCAAAACGTGCGGCTCATATGAGTATTCGTCCAAGCGATTGTTTTTATCGCAACCATCGGAAACACTGATGGAATGACATTGGCGTCTTTTGAGCATTTCCTCCTCGTCTCTGCGCACGGCACTTTTACGGAGGCGGCGCATCACGCGCACCTCTCACAACCGGCGCTGAGCGCGTCCATCGCGCGCCTTGAGGAAGAGCTCGGAGGACGACTCTTCCATCGGGGGCGGAGCGGCGCAGCGTTGACCGCCGCCGGCAAGGCTCTGATGCCCCACGCCAAAGCGGCGTTGACCGCGGCGGAGGATGGGCGTCGTGCTGTGGCCGCGTTGATGGGTCTCGACGCCGGCATGGTGCGAATCGCCGCCGGTGCGACAGCGTGCACGTACCTCCTGCCAAGGCCACTGGCGAAGTTCCGAAGACGCCACCCGAAGATCCGTTTCACACTTCAGGAGATGACGACGAGCGAGGCCCTCGCGGCGCTTCACGAGGGCGCCGTGGACCTCGCCATCGTCGGGCAAGGGCTGCGTACAAAAGCGCCGCCGAACAGCGAGCGCTGGATGACAGAGAACCTCGTTCTCATCGCGTCTCCCTCCCTCGACCAAGAAGCGGCGCCCTTTTTGACGTTTCGGCAAGGTTCGTCGACGCGCGCCATTTTCGAGTCGAAGTTCCCAAACGCGGAGGTCGCGATGGAACTTGGGTCCATCGCGGCGGTGAAGGGGCATGCGCGGGCCGGCATCGGGATGGCTCTCGTGAGCGAGAACGCCGTGGGGGATGACATACGCCGGGGGCGCCTCGAGAGCGTGGAAGACAAACGAGTACCGATCCGCCGTCAGCTCCGTATTGTTCACCGAGGGGTGGAGCGGCTGCATCCCGCGGCGGCCGCGCTTCGTGCTCTCCTCCTCGGCTAGCTCGGCGCGGGTCACAAACTCAGCTCTATTGAAATGGGACGCTGCTGAACGTCGGGCGGGTGTGAGGCATCTCATGGGTAATGCGCCATTCAGCCTGCTTTCGCCGGAGCCTCCTCGTCTTCGCGCTTCTACTCTGCTGGGCCTTGCCGCTCAGCGCTCAGGAGCACCGGACGGAACCCGCCGCCGGCCTTGATGCGCCGCCGGTCTCGGCGACGATGCTCGACGCGGACGAACCGTCCTTGGTGAGCGTGGAGATCCTCGCCGGAACCACGCTGCCTTTCGACGTCTCACTCGGCGCACGCTTAGTCCTCGCACAACGTTTCTTCGCCGAGACCTCTGTGGGCCGTTCTGCGTACGGGAGTCTGGCGGGCTCCGTGGCTCTCAGCCTCGGCGGCGATGAGGTCGCCACGCTCATCGAGCCGGCGTTCTCTAACGCGTGGATGTTTCGTTTTGGCTTTGGAGTCCGGCCTTTCGGTCAAGGTGGGCCCGAGCTGAGCGCCGGGTATGCGCGCCTCAGCAGCGCGGCGACGTGGAGCGCCGCGGATCTCTCGTTGCCAGCGAGCGCCGGAGAGCTCGCCGCCGACATCACGTTGCACATGCTCTACGTGGAGCTCGGGTGGTCCATCGACGTCTTCGGGCCGCTCTTCCTTCGTCCGGCCATCGGGTGGTCACAGGTGCTCGACGCGAACACGCGCCTGTCATCCAGCGCCAACCTCTCGGGGCAGGCGGCGGCGGCGATGGCCACCGCCGAGACCAGCGCTGAAGCCATCATCGAGCAATACGGAAAAACGCCTACGCTCTCTCTCGCTATCGGCGCGCGCTTCTAAGGTCCTGCTACTTTGCGCGGACCCAGGTTGAGCGGCCGCGCTTCTCAAACTCAGCTTTGCCAAGTCGCTCCAGCACGGGGCCGACGTAGGAAGCGAAGCGTCCGCGGTACCCTTTGCGGAGGCCGTACCAACCGCCGACGGGGTTTTCTTTGGAACGCGCCCCCGCTTTTTCGTCCTTGTTGCCGAGCTCCATCCAGTCGTCGTGTTTCGTCAGCATCGCGTGAAGGTCATCGAGGGCGCTCATTTTGTAGTGAAGCCAGGTGGAGCCTACTTGGCAGTGGAGGACGTCTTTCTCCTCGTCCCGGTGCATTTCGAACTCAGCCTTCCCTAGGGGCGTGTTGAGTTTCCACGGATCTGCTGCTGTCCCTTTGCCACCGGCCATTGGAGCCTCCTTTTGCTGCGCCCACGATGCGGCGAACGCGCTTCGAACACAATAGCGGCGGCAGGAACGGTGTTGTTGCCCAGGGCGCATCGATCATGCGCGGCATGCGCCGAGTCTCGCCGGGGTGTAAGCTCGCCGCGATGAATGTCCTCGTACCCCCGCCCACGAAGGCCAACAGCTCGGTCGTGGCGATCCGAGACGATTGGTACGTCGTCGCCATCGCGGATGAGCTCAAAGACAAGCCGCTGCCCGTCGTGCTCTTGGGCACGCCCATCGTCGTGTTTCGGAGTGGGGCCGCCATCGGCGCACTCCTCGACCGCTGTCCGCACCGCAACGTCCCGCTCTCGCTCGGACGCGTTCGGGGAACGAGACTCGAATGCGGCTACCACGGTTGGCAGTTCGACAATGCCGGACAATGCCAAGAGATCCCTGGATTGTGCAGCGGCACGGAGACAAACAAAGCGGCACGGAACGCTCCGGCCTTCGCCGCCCGTGAAGCGGATGGTTTTATCTGGGTCTACGGCACGCCGGACGTAGAACCCGTGCGCGAGCCCTTCGCGTTTCCCCACCTCGATGACGCGCGATACTCCACGGTTCGCCACGTCGTCGAACTCGAAGGCACGATGCACGCGGCGGCGGAGAACGCCCTCGATGTTCCCCACACGGCGTTCCTCCACCGGGGTCTCTTTCGCAGTGAAGCTTCACGAAAACGCATCGGTGTCGAGGTGCGTCGTTACGGAGACCGCGTCGAGGCGCAGTATCTCGGCGAGCCAAGGCCGGAGGGCGTTATCGGACGCGTGCTCGCGCCTGCCGGCGGCGTGGTCACACACCACGACCGTTTCATTCTTCCGTGCATCGCTCAGGTCGAATACGAGATTGGCGGGAGCAGTCATGTTGTGGCGACGACGGCGCTGACGCCGGTGCGCGATCACTTCACGCGAATGTTCGCGGCGGTGTCCTTCAGGCTGCCCTTCGTCCCGAACGCGAAGCTCGGCGAGGTCGCCGGGCGCGTGTTGAAGCCACTGGCGCTTCGCATCGTCGGCCAGGACTCTGTGGTGCTGCGTGCACAGACGGCGGCGGTAAAACGATTCGGCGGCGAGCAGTTTGCGTCGACGGAGCTCGATGTCCTCGGGCCCCAAATCTTGCGACTCTTGCGCCAAGCGGAGCGAGGCGTTCGCGGAGCATCGGACGAGCTGCTGCAAACGAAGACGCTCGAGATGGAAGTCTAGCTCTGTCTCGAAATCCCCCGACGCCGCTACGCGGCGAGAGCACATGCACCTGGCGTCACCCCCTCACACTCGAAAATGCCCGCATTTCCTCGGTTCGCGGACACGTCATCTGACGCACTCGCCCCACGGATCGACATACGGGGGGTTTTGAGACAGAGCCTAGACATGACGACGCGAAGAAAAGTCTCGCAAGAGGTTGGTCGCGCTGCTTTCGCGGCAGAGCTCAAAGACGATCCGCGCGCCAAAGCCTGGACCGGTGCGGGCTGGACCATCAGCCAGGCCGAAGGAGACTTCGCGGCGCTCGTCGAGGCAGGACTCGATTCGCTGCCGGGTATCGATAAAGACCTGGCGGACCTCGCTCGCAACATCATGTCGGGGGAACCCTCCGCACTGCTCTCGGAACTTGAGAGTGACTTGCCCGAGGGGCTCTTTGCCGTCGGCAAGGTGAAGGGACTCGGGCCCAAGAAGGTCAAGGCGCTCTGGCGAGAGCTTGGCGTGACGTCCCTCGGTGAGCTCGAGTACGCGATCCAAGAGAACAGGCTGTTGACGCTCAAGGGCTTCGGAAAGAAGACGCAGGAGAAGGTCGCCGCCCAGCTGGAAGCTCTTCGCAAGAACGAGGGCATGATCCGCCGGGACGAAGCCGCCCATATCGTGGCGAACGTTCTGGGCCTCGCTGCGGACGCCGGCCAACGCGTCGCCGTGGCCGGCGACTACCGGCGCGGCGAAGAACTCACGAACCAAGTCCTCTTTGTCGTCGCCGCCGGTGACGGTGCCGAGGCCTTTGCCGAAGAACTCGACCGTCTTCGCGGCGTTCGAACGGTCCGCGCTGAAGCCGGCGCGTTTGGCGTCGCCCTCGTCGAAGAAACGGGAAGCGACGAACATCTAGACGCGCTGCGCGCAAAGGGGCCCCTCAGCGGCGACACCGAAGAAGAGGTCTACGCAGCCCTGGGACTGCTGCTGACGCCGGCGGAGAGGCGCCTGCCGCACGTGCCACTCACACTTGTCGGCGCCGCCGTCTCCCCCTTGGTTCAGCGCGGTGATCTGCGCGGCGCCTTGCATAACCACACCGTCGCTTCTGACGGAACCGCGACGCTGCAGGAGATGCGTCGTGCGGCGGCGGCCCTTGATCTCTCCTATCTCGGCATCACCGAGCACAGCCAGGCTGCGGCGTATGCGCGTGGGCTCTCGCCCGCGGCGCTCAAGTCACAGTCGAACACCATCGAGGGCATGAACAAAGAAGGCCACGCCTGCACGCTTCTCACGGGCGTTGAGAGCGACATCCTAGAGGACGGCGCCCTCGACTACGCTGACGAACAGCTGAGTGGACTCGACATTGTCGTCGCTTCCGTACACCGGCGTTTCAAGCAGGACCCTGCGGCGATGACAGCTCGCATGGTGAAGGCCGCGCTTCATCCGATGACCGCGATTATTGGTCATCCGACGGGACGGCTTCTCCTCGCGCGCGAGGAGAGCGGTGTGGACATCACGACGCTCATCGAGGCGTGTGTGAAAGGCCACACGGCGCTGGAGCTGAACGCCAACCCACATCGACTCGATCTTTCGGCGAAGCATGCGGCGATGGCCAAGGAGCAAGGCGTGTTGGTTTCAATCGGCGCCGACGCCCACTCCACGGATGGGCTTCACAACCTCGAGCACGGCGTCGCCATCGCGCGCCGCGCGGGCCTTGGACCGGAAGATGTGCTCAACACACGCTCCCTCGATGAGCTACGTGTTTGGCGCGCCGGCGCCTGAGCTACTCGGATCGGCGGATGAACTCCGCGGCGGCCACTCGCGCGGTGGGGTGCAGGTAGTGTCCTGCCGGGAAGGGTACCCACTCGACGTCGCTTCCGGCGGCGCTGAGCCGTCGGCGTAGTTCCTCGGCTTGGGCGAAGGCGAGAACGCTGTCGGTCTCTCCGTGTGTGATGAGCACGTTTGTGCGTACGGCGAAGTCCTCAGGCCATTGGGGCATCGTGCTGCCGGAGAGGACCATAAGTCCGCCGAGTTGGCGGCCCTCCGCCGCGAGATGTTGCGCGACCTCAACGGTGAGCATCGCGCCCTGAGAGAACCCGCCGAGGATAATCTCACGCGCCGGCCTGCCTTCGGCTTCGAGTCGATCGATGAGCGCGATGACTCTGCCGCGTGCTTCATCGATTTCGTCGGTGGAGGCTCCCTCAGACTGACGCCCAAACCAGCGGCGTCCGCCTCCAGCTCTCGTGAAGGGGGCTTCGGGGAGGTAGAAATGTGCGCCTCCTAGTTCACGGGCGAAGGGAACGAGGTCGTTTCCTTGGGCGCCGTATCCATGGAGCAAGATCACCGCGGGGCCATCACCGCTGACCTCGCGGACAATACCGTCAGCAGCGGGCGCCGGCGCGACAACGTGGGCAGCGCTCGCTGTGGATGGAGCCGGAGTGGCTTCGCTATGACAGGCGGTGAGAGCGAGACCGGCGCAGAAGGTGAGCCAGACGCGCGCCGTCACTCTGCGGGCGCTTCGTGCTGCGTGTCCGCCGACGCGTCGTGGGCGACGCGGGCGTTGAGCTCCGACATGCCTTCGGCACCAAGGTCGCCAAGCGTGTCCTTCGGATGAGGAATCCACTCTTCGTCCGGGCCTTCGGGCCCGGGGAAGTAAGGCTTACCGTCGTAGGTGCGACGACGCGCGAGGATGAAGGTCTTGAAGAGGTAGACGGCGAGGGACTTCTGGTCGAGGTTCGGATGAATGTGCGGCGCGATCTTCTCGGCGTGCACCTCCGGCAGCAGACTCCAATGAAGTCCCGGCGTGTGGTGGTGGATGGTGTGAAAACCATTGTTGAAGGTCCACCAGTTGACGAACTTGCCCACGAAGTTGCGGGAGTGGTTGTACTCACTCTTCTCGTCGCATCCATCGTGCTGAAGCAAGTTGAAGGTGACGATGCCCCACTGCGCGTAGAGGTGCGGCACGATCCACAGGACGAGCGCCTTGCGCCAGTCGAGGACGAAGAGCGCCGCCGTGATCAGCAGGAGCGAGCTCAGCTCGATGAGCATTTGCTTGAACCACCGCGGATGGCGCGTGCGCATCAGCTTCGTGTACGTGGAGTCCGCCTTCATGATGGACGGGATGCAGCTGGCCATGAAGAAGAAGAGGTTGAGGAAGTTCCAGCGGAAACGCGCCTTCGTCGTGCGCATGACATCGCTGCGCGACTGCGTGTGCTTGTGGTGGCTCAGGTTGTGACCCGGCACGTAGCTGCTCACGGGGTGGCCGTAGGTCCACGAGAGAACCGCCTGCCAGATCTTGTTCATCCACCGCTTCTTGAAGATAGGTGAATGCACGCCATTGTGCGTGGACACTGCACCTTGAAAAGAGAACACGCAGAGGGCAGCGAAGGCAGGGATGGCCCAAGCCCATGGGATCGACGCGAGCTCAAGGCCTTCCGGAAGAAGGACCCACATGGCAGCCAGCCACGCGAAGTAGAGCGTCACGAAGCCGATGGTTCGAATGTCAGCACGGTAGCGAAGCACGGGGAATTCCTAGGATGGCCGACGCTCGCTGGCAACCCAGCTACCCGGGCTTGGCTTGAAATCATGACGCTTTTCCGTGTTGTGGTACTGCTTTGTCATGAGGCCTAGCCACGAAAACGTGAGTGACGCTCCCCGTCAGTGGGACACGGGGCCGATGGTCGCTCTGCTCTCCCTCGTCTGGTTCTTTGCCGGAACGTTGCTCTTTGGTTGCTTCGCCCTCATCGCGTTCATGCTCAACCCCTTCGCCACAGACAGTCTCTTCGAGCCGGAGAACTACCGACTCGCCGTCATGATTTGGCATTTGCCCATGGCTTTCGGTTGGGTCCCGGCGGCTTATCGCGCCGCCCGAAAAAAGGAGCGACCCTGGGGGCACGCCAAGACCACCATCCTCTTTGGCGTGGTCGTCGGGCCCACGCTCTTCATCGTGGTGGTCTTCGTTTGGCGCGTGTTGATCCAAGGGAACGCGAGTTAGCGACGTCGTCTGCAGGCGAAGCCGGAGAACGCGCGCAACCCTGCGTTTCCATCGGCGACGAAGATGAACTCACCGTCGCCAACCACGCCGAGGGACTCAGAGCCATCGCCCGTCGTGCTCGCTCGGCCGACGAGAACCAGGTCGGTCCCCGCGTCCCGGAAAATAAAGACGCCGCCAGCGCCAGCGACGGCAAAGATGTGCACTCCGTCGCTCCATATGTCTCGGATTACGCCTCCGCTCGAGCCACCAGCCGCACGTAGACCCAGGTTCACGTCATCACGGTCGAAGGCGAGGACGCGGTTATCATCCGTTCCATAGACCGACGTGTCGGTGACCCAAACGCGCGTGCTTCGCGCATCGAAGGAACCGAGTTCGCGAAACGATGAACCGTCGAAACTAAGACTGCGAAGCGAGGAGCCATCGGCAAGCCACACCCGTGTGTCCGCAGCGAATACTCCTTGGGAGAAGCCCCGCGTGGGCAGTGTCGCGACTTCGGAGTAAGACGTGCCGTCGAAGACCAACGCGATGAGGCCCATAGCGCCGCTTGGCACGAAGAGGGTTCGGTCTGTTCCCCACGCCTGACGCGCTTCCCGCACCGGTTCGTTCGTTTCACTTTCAAGGTTCAGTCGGCCGGAGTCGTCGATGGTGATGCGAAAGACGCCGCGCCCGGGAGCACCGACGATGAAGGCGTCACCCGCATCCCAGATCCCCTCCGCAAATCCAATGGAGGGGATGCGGTCGATCTCTTGGAATCGCGCACCGTCGAAGCGGTAGGACGCGAATCCGCCCGTGGTTTCCGCCGAGAGCAGGAAGGGAGCCTTGTACCAGAGACCATAGGCGACCTGCGGCGTGTCGACTTGTGAGACTTCAACCAAAGGGCCGCTCTCCGCGTCGAGGCACGCGTTCTCATCGCTTCGCCAGAGAGTTCCGCTGTCCGTTCCTACGTCGACTATCGATGCATCGAAGACGTCCATGCCCGCATCGAAGACATCGGTCGGTGCATCCGTCACTGGTGCATCCGTCGCAGGTGCATCCGTTCGAGGGGCGCTCGAGTCGGTGACGTCTGGACCTGCATCGAGGGGCGAGCCGACATCATCGGCTGTATCCGGGGCGGAGCCGTCCAGTGGTGCGTTCGTGTCTTCGAGCGTGTCGATGAAGATCTGCCCGCAGGCCGCGAGATTCGACACGACGTAGAGAATGGCGACGCTTCTCATCACAGCGTGGCTTCCTGCCGGCCGTTTGGAGGTGGTGAGCCCGTCATCCCGAAGACTATACCAGCTTCCGAGAATTCCGCGTTCCGTGCCGCGGGTGAGAGAAAGTTGGTCAGTCCTGATAGGCTCGCCCGCGTATGCTGGCATCAGCCCTGCAGAAGTTAGGCGCCATCTTCGCGTTGCTCGTGACAGTCGTCGCGGGGCTTAGCTGTACCCGAGGCTTCGTGCCGACAGCGCAGCCGCTTCGCCAAGCGGACGTCATCGTGGTGCTGGGCAATCGCCCGCCCACCGACGCGGAGGGGAACGTGATGCCCGAGACGCGTCGACGCGTCACGGCGGGCGTCGAGCTCTTTCATGCCGGACTCGCCGAGGGAATGCTGATGGCGGGTGGACCTGCGCCTCACGATCGCGTGGAGTCGGAGGTCATGCGTGACCTCGCCGTGGAACTCGGCGTGCCCGCGGAGGTGATTCGAATCGAGAGGCGCTCGCGGAACACCATCGAGAACGCACGCAACACCCTCGAAATTCTCTGCGACGGGGCAGCGCCTTGTTACCCCAGCATCATCCTCGTCAGCTCGCCGTACCATCTCCGGCGAGCGCGCTATCTCTTCGAATGTGCGGGCGCGCGGGTTCAGACCGCCGCCAGCGAAGACCCGGGCGGCTCCTACGGGCGGCGCTTCGTGTTCTCCGAGCACATGGTGGCGTTCGCCTATGGGTTCGTGGACGAATGCCGCGACGCCAACCCTGCACCGAGGACGCCCCCGCCTTCGGGGGCGCCATGAAGCTCCGTCGCTAAAGGTGACGCGCGATGCGGGTCGTCAACTCCGAGCTGAGACCAAAGGACCCTTGGCAGATCGACTGCACGCCGACGCTGACTCCACGACGCTCGAGACCTCGAGCGACACGAAGAAGTCGCAGCGGCGGGTACGCATTGCCGCGTTCTGTCACACAGGAAGGGGTGAGCTGCGAGGGCATTTCAGGGTCGGGTCTTTCGATCATGCGTGGGTCACGGACGGACTCGTCGCCGATGAGCATTTCATAGTCTGTGGATTCTCCGGGTCTCGGTGCGAGGTCCACAGGAAGCCCAGCGACGACGTGGTAGACCACGCGCTCCGGCGGGTGAATGGACAGGAGACCGTCGACGAAACGTTCCGTTCGGTGGACTGCGCCCACGGAGGGGTCGCCGTAGCGGGAGCAACGCAGGTTGAGGTCCGGGTCAGTGAAGGTCGCGCTGTCTCGGTTGAAGATGTCGGGATTTGCGGCGGAGCAGTCGTCCTCGTCCGTCAGCACGACGATCACCAGAAGGGACTCGGGGCGGACGAAGAACTCGTTCGCGCCGTCCGCGTGACCGAGACTTCCGTTGACGAAGGTCACGGGACTCGACTGCGGCGTCACTGCTTTGAGCATGGCGTCGAGGGGCTGTTCAAAGCCGCACCCGTTGGTCCCGAGGGAGGCTAGGCACTGAAGGTCGGAAACATAGCTGCCAACATCGTCGCCGGGGCGAAGCTCCAAGAAGGGAGGCCCGCCAGGCGGAGTTCCGCAATCGCTCCGGCGCTGGAGAATCCCGTCATCCCCAAAGTTCGGCTCGTTGCATGTGGGGATGGCGAACCCGCCCGTGCCCATGTCTGTGCTGACCATTCCAATGCGAAGGTCGCGGATCGGTGTGAAGTCACCAATCCCGGGTGCACTGCCCATCGTCAGCGCTTCGATGACAGCGGGGAGCTCTCCTTTGAGGGTGTTTTGCTCCTGGTCCATCGAGCCGGAGTTATCGATGACGAAGAGAAGGTCGACCATGTCGACGCGCACGGGAGGGCCAGCGTCGACGACGTGAGCATCTGGGCCGCCATCATCCTGCGGAATGTCTCCATCTAGCCCGGAATCGCGCACATTGCCGGTGTCGTCGGGGGCACCATCGTCCGGGAAGGCGTCCCCCAAGAGAGGGCCGGCGTCGCCGAGGGCGCCGTCGATTGATGAGTCGCCGCTGGGCATGGTGCTCGTGGAGCACGCGAATAATAGAATGCCTAAACCGATATGGATGTGTTTCACACCCGGAGTCGTTCCGTCGCCGCTTGTTTTCCAAGGGGTCATCATTTTTTGTCGCGGGTTCGTCCGGGAGCACGCCAAAAACGAGGCGTTGAGGTCCCAAAATCCTCGCAGAAGGGTGCGACGAAGCGAGACATTGTGCGATAGTGCGCGCGATGACACGGCGATCGATCACCGCGGGACTCCCGCTCAGCTTAGCCTTGCTTTTGAGCCTCA
>JBGCFM010000090.1:0-41537 GCA_045106895.1 Polyangiales bacterium
TGCTCGAGCTGCTTGTCGAAGGTGGCGCGAGGCAAAGGCGTGCGGCTATCGTTTTGGGGCGTGTCCGGTAGCGCCATGAAGAACGCGTCGCTGGAGTCACGCAGACGGCGAGGGAGCGCCGTGTCCCCGTCGTTTGCGGCCAGCGCCGCCTCTGCGTCACGTGCCAAGCGCTCCACGCGTCCCGTTGAAATCTGTGTGCCAAAGAAGAGCGTGGCGATGTCTTCGATCTGGTGGGCTTCGTCGAAAACCACGGCGTCGTAGTCCGGCAGTACCTGGCCGCCGAAGGGGCCGCGCATGGCGAGGTCCGCGAAGAAGAGGTGGTGGTTGACGATGATGAGCTGCGCCGCTTCCGCCTCTCGGCGCATCTTCGTGACGAAGCAGCTCTCGTGGTAGGTGCACTTCGCGCCGATGCGGGTGTCGGAGCCGGACTGCACGTAGCTCCAGATCGCGGCGCCCTCTTCCAGGTCTTCGAGGTCGCTTCGGTCGCCGCTTGGGCTCACCTCGCGCCAGTCTTGAACGATGGGCAGCTGCCGCGACAAGGGAGGAACACCGGCGACGGCGCTGCGTTTGAATTCCTCGAAGCGCCGAAGGCAAAGGTAGTTCGACAAGCCCTTCATGCACGCCGCGCGAACGGGCACGCCAAGGTGGCGTTCGAGGAGCGGCAGGTCGTGCTCCATGATCTGGTCTTGGAGCGCGCGGGTTCCCGTCGAGATGACGATGCGCTGACCGCTCATGAGCGCGGGCACAAGGTAGGCGAGGGTTTTGCCGGTGCCCGTGCCGGCTTCGACGAGGGAGATTCCTCCATGCTCAAAGGCATCTTCGACGGCGTCGGCCATGGCCATCTGGCTAGGCCTGTGCTCATAGCCCTTGAGCGCTTTGGCGAGGGGACCCCGAGGACCCAGGTAATCGGACGAGCGCACGCCTCTGCCTAACCCATCCCCGATCGCGAGCAAAGCGACGCTTCCCTTGGGCCCGGGCGCCTCCTACACTTCGGGCGTGCGCCGATTTGTCGTGGTGGGTCTATGGCTCTGTCTTGCTTGTTCGGGGTCCGAAGAGACTCATGAAGAGCCGCCGGAAGAGCCCCAAACGCCGGCGGAACCCGCGACGGCACGAAACGGCCGAGCGCCGGACCCGGACGATGACCCTCTCGCGGGTCTCGACGACCCGGACCTGATCACGGACACGCCGGATGGCGTTGTGCAGCGCGCGCCCGGAGAGGTCCCTGCGAATGGCTGCGCGACCTTTGGCGAGCAAGCGCTCCGCGTTTGGCCAAACGCCGGAATGGCGGACATCGTCGCCGTGGGTGACGATGGGTTTGCCATCGCAGGCTACGCCACGGGCGGCTCTGGTGAAGAGGTCTTCGCGCTGACCATCACGCCCGGCGGAGCGCCGCGCCCTCTGCTTCGTGAGCTTCTTGAGCGCCCGCTTCAGACGCCCCGTGTGGCGCCGCCGGGCCTCGGCGCCATCGACAGCGGTCACGTCGGAATCGCCATCAGCGACTTGGGCGCGCGAGTTCTCTTCGACGTGATTCAGCTCGGAGGCCGCCGGCTCGGATTTCGCGAAGTCGGAGACGGTGCGGACCAACGTTTCTCGCCGGCTGTCGCCTCCACGGGAAGCGCACGCGTCGTGGCCTACACGGATGGCAGCAGCGAACTGACCCGCGTTTGGGCTGTGACCATCGACGGCGCAGGCCGAGTGACGGGCCGGCATGACATCACGCCTGCCAGCGCCACGGCTCGCGCGCCTCTTTGGATCGAGCCGAGCAATATGGTCATCGTCGACGCCCGCGAAGGGACGTCGACGATCTGGAACCAAGCGTTTCTTCCGAGCGGCTCGCCGGACGGCGACGCGACTGTTTTTGCAGCGGTGGCGAACACCTACGATCCTATCCAGTGGGCGACGGCGCCTGCCGCCACGGGTCATGCCCTGTCCTTTGTTGCCGTGGGCCGTGCTGCGAAAACCGCTGTTGGCACCATCACCACGGAAGACCCCACGCCGCGACCGGTCGTTCCTTCAGAAGGCTACGGCTCTCTGTCCACGGACCTCGCCGCCAGCGAGCACTCTTTGGTTTTTGTCGCCGATGCGCCTCTTGGCGAGGAGCGGGACTCCCGCCGTGAGGTCCGCGTGCGCCGCGCGTCCAACTCAAGTCCAGACGCGCTCGGCGAAGTGCTCACGCTCCGCGGACCCGACGGCAGCGCGCATCACGCGCGCATCGCTCGGCGCGGTGATGACTATGCCGTGGTCTTTGGAAGTGGCGACGGCGTGTACGTGCATTTTCTCCGCTGCGACGAGTCATGAAGATCCTCGAAGGGACCGAAGCGAAGGCGGAGGCGACGCCCGCGGAGATCGCCGATGCGCTTGAGGCCCTTCAAAAGCGCGGCGAGCGTGAGGCGTTGCGCGCGCGCTTGGGATGCGCGCTAACGGTCATCGGTGTCCTGGTGAGCGGCGTGCTCTTGTACCTTGGGCAGTACTACATTCTTGGTGTCGAGGGCCTCGCAGTCCTCCTCATCTACCACTACGCGACGAGTCTCGACCCAGAGCTCGCGGACGACCCACGACTCGAGTTCGCCGTGGCCCTCATGAGAGCCTTCGAAGCTCATCCAAAGGTGGGGGATGAGCTAAACTTCTGGATGGAGCTCAACGCCTACGACATGGAGATTCCCGATGAGCGCAGTACCATCGATGCGGGCTGCGTTCGCTCGATGTGGAAGCAAGATTGGTTTCGCTGCACCTTCGACTGGGGCGAGCGGGAACGAACCCTCGAGATCCGCCTAGAAGCGGTCCAAGAGCAGGATGGAATCCAGGTCGCGAAGTCCACGGAGACACACTTTCTAACGCTGAGACCGGGAAAAGGCGCGCTTGAGAGCGATGGAATACCCGATCCAACGACTACGATAACCTGGCTTCGAGATCATCTAACGCCTCGCGCCGATGTCCGTTAAACTCGCCTCCAGGTCTCATATCCCTCACTCTAGGAGCTGTGCCTTTGGTGCAAATGGGCCCTAGAGTGAATGGACAAGGCGTGGAGAAACACCTCGTACGCCGATCTGTTTAGCCAACAATCGCGTACAAGAAGAGGGTATGGGCGCCAAGCCAGTCAGCTATACGAAGTGGGATTCCGATGTGACGGGGCGCGAAATGCCGCCGCCGTCCCTCGACGGGTACACGGTCGTTGGCGAGGTGGGCCGCGGGTCGATGGGCCACGTGTATGAGGCGACGTCCGACGAGCGAGGCATCTCCGTCGCCATCAAAGTGCTGAACCTCTTCTCTGAAGGCACCGAGATGGCCGTCGAACGTTTTCGGCGAGAGGTCACCGTCGGAGGCCGCATTGGGCATCCGGGAATTCCCACCGTCTACGATTCTGGGCGCCTGCCCGATGGGCGCTTCTTTTTGGTCATGGAGCTCCTCCGAGGTTTCGATCTCGAAGACTGGTGGGAGGAGCCCGGGCATACGCGCGCCGAAGCCCTCGACATCATCTGCGAAGCGCTTGCGCCCCTCGCCGCGGCACATCAACACGGCGTGGTTCACCGCGACCTCAAACCCGAGAACATTTTCGTCGAAGACAGTGGCACCGTCCGACTGTTCGACTTTGGCGTCGCGCGCGATCCGGATGCGAGCCAGAACATGAGAACGGCCACCGGCATCTCCGTCGGAACACCTGTGTACATGAGCCCCGAACAGGCGACGAAGCCGACGGAAGTCGACTCGCGTGCAGACGTTTGGTCCGTGGGCGTCATGCTCTACGAAGCGCTCTGCGGTGAGTTGCCATTCGACGGCGAGAGCCCTCACGCGGTGATCCTGCATGCCTGCACACAAGAACCCGCGCCGCTCCACGAGCGCGTCCCGGAGGTTCATGAAGACGTCCGCGCCCTCGTGAATAAGTGCCTGCAAAAAGACCCCAGTCAGCGACCTGCGAACGGCGGCGCACTCCACGCCTCGCTCGCCGCGCTGCTTCAGCGTGATGACGTTCGTGACTCCCTTGTTGGGCCCGCTGCGGCGCCTTCGTTCCGCCTGAGTCACAGCACCGCGCCGACGCAAATGAAACAGGATGTCGTCGTCCGCGCAGCGCCGCCGGTCTTGGACAGCGACAGCAGCGACGAAGACGAGAGCTTAGAGCCCGCGCCTTCCTCTCGTAAGTTCATGGTGTTCGCGATGGTTGGCCTCGCCGCCGCCGCGCTCGCCGGAGTCATGATGGCTCGTATGGGGAAACTTGAGACGGCGCATGCGCCGGACATCCCAGCCGCGACGAGCGACGAAACCCCCACAAACTTCGCGACGCCGCCGGAAGCCGAGGCGGGGTTGCCCACTGGGCTGGAAGAGCCAGAGATCGAGCCGGAGGACGAGATCGTCGAAGAAGTCGCAGACGCGCCGGAAGAAGAAACCGCGCGTCCCGAACCACGAGTCCGGCCTGCGCGACGTGCGCGAACGCCTGCGGAGCTACAGGAACCAGAAGTGTCTCCCGAGCCCGAGCCCGAGGCCGCCGAGCCCGAGGCCGCCGAGCCCGTGCCCGCCGAGGCCGCCGAGCCCGAGGTCTCCCCTGAGCCCGTCGCGATGGTCGAGACCCCCCCGGTGACGGAGCCAGCTCAAACAGCGATGCGTGCGCCTGAGCCCACCCCAACGACGCGCCCGGTCACGATGCGGCCCCGCATGCGTCCTACGATGCGCACCCGACCGACCGAGATGGCTCCTGAGCGCCCCGGTTTTGTTACGTTCTAGCGAGTCTTGTTCGAGCCTATGAAATTCCTATCTGCCGTCCTCTTCGGCGTCCTTCTCTTCGTCACTCTTCTCGTCCCGAGCGCTGCCTCAGCGTCTCCTTGGACCTTGCACCGGGGTGAGATCGCACTCGTCGCGGGCTACGACTACCAGTTCGCCCGGCAGGAGTTTCTCGAGCGAGGCGAACGTCAGAACTTTCCCCTCGAGGGCCGCTACTCCGCGTCGACGCTCAACTTAGGCTTGCGCGCTGGGTTCACGGACCGCCTCGAGTTCGGAGTCGAGCTGCCGTTGAAGCTGGTGAGCTACACCTCGGACCCAGTAATTTTGCTCGCCGATCCAAGCATGGCGATGAGCTCCCTGGACTACTACCAGGAGAACATTATCGACCTGAGCCGGACGCGTCAGGGCATCGGCGATATCTGGCTGAGCGGTCGCTACAATCTACTTCGCACCGCCCTCGCGCTGGCGATCGAAGCGCGAATTAAGATCCCCGCTGGCTATGACGGCCCCCAGGGAACCTTTGGCGACCAGCCGGCCACCATCGCAGACTTCACGGCGCGCGTCGGCGAGCTTGTGAGCCCAGAGAACGTCAGCGATGACGTCGCGCTGGGTGATGGTCAGGTGGACCTCAACGTCAACTTCCTCCTCGGCACGAGCTTCCGAAGCCGAACGTTCATGCGTCTCGATGCAGGCTACAACTACCGCCTCGGCGCCGGCGACCAAGTGCTCGCGTCCTTCAAGATTGGCCAAGGCCTCGGCCAACGCGTGCTCCTCTATGCCGACGTTCGTTTCGCCTACACGGTGACCGAAGGCGAGCGCATCGGCGTCAGCGTCGCAGCCATCGACCCGAACGTACCTGCGGCGGACTACGGCGGTCTCGACAACCTTCGCCTCCGCGAACTGCGACTCGAGCGTGATGCCGTCGATATTAGCTTCGGCGGCATCGTCCGCATCGGCGAACGCTCCGAGCTCAACATGGGCTACGCCCGCACCGTGTGGGGGCGAAACACCGCGGCGGTGAACGCGTTCTTCATTGGCATCGGCGTTCGCACGGACGTCGAACAGGAGCAGCCGGCTTCGCCCGAGCCGGAAGAAACCTACGAAGAAGAGGAGTACGAAGAGGAAGCCTACGAAGAGGACGAGACGTACGAAGCGCCGGCGGCCACACCAGAGCCGGAGGTCGTCCCAAGCGAGGCCGTCGTCGGTGAGTCGGCCCAGTTGGATTCGCCTTCGGCGGGACCAGAATCGTCTTCCTCTGCCTCCTCTGCTTCTTCTTCAGCGTCCTCGGAGCTCGACTCCGGCGCCAACTGATCTTCCGTCGGGTGCGGCATGAGCGGCTCAAGAATGCCGCTTCCAGGAGGGTCGCCCACGAGAAGTCCTTGGGCGAGCAAGAAGAGCAAAACGGGCACTAGCGTCACGACGAGGCTCATCCCGGGTGTGCATCCGGCTGCGTAACGTGCCGCCGCATGAAGGCTGATGAAGAGCAGAATGAACGGGACCAACATGGCCCCGAGGAACACGAACTCGCCGTAACCATCGAGGCTCGGCAGCGCCCACATAGCCAGCATGGCGCCGAGACCAAAGGGACTGCTGAAGGGGGCAAGCCATGAACGATAGAGGACGGCTCGAAGAGCAGCCCGGCTCGGGGACGCTGCTCCGTCACGAGGTCGACCGAACGCGTTGCAGAGGCTCACAAATGCGGCGCTCATCAGACAGTAGCTGGCGCCCATGGCGATGAGCGCCAGGCCCATTGCGCGCAGCACGTCGAGGGCAATGTTGCCTTCGCGTACGGTGAGGGAGAAAGAGAAGCCGAAGGTCAGGTGGTGCGTGTAGGGGATCACGCCGGAGGCGAGGGTGAGGGGAAGCCCGACGAGCAACGCGAAGACCACCGCGGGGCGCAGCGCACTACTTCGTGCGAGGGCTGGCGCGTGACGGATGGGGCCGAAGCCTTGCAGGAGCGTGCCTGGGATGCCCACAAGAGGGCGCTCGTCGGAGGGCACTCCGGGGCCATCTTCGAGAGGAGGGACCTCGTCGATTGGGTGTTCGTCGTTCATCCGCCGGTTTCGATTAGGGTTGGAGCGTAAAGACGCTGGTGATCTCGTGGGGTCGCGCGCCTTCGGGCGCGCAGCTCTCAACGACGAAGCGGTAGGTCCCAGGAGCCAATGCGTCGCCGCCGCACTGGGCGGCGCTGGTGGTTAGAGGAGGCGCGCTCAGCTCCGCGCCGACGGCCAAGGTCACGCACTCGCCGGACACTTCTTGGCAGTCCACGCGGAGCTTGTACTCCGCATCGGCGGACTCCCAGCTCTCCCCGCTCTGCCGCTCGATGCGGACGTTGCGGCGAAGCTCGACGGCGTCATCGCCGGTGGCACGAACCCGAAGGGCGACTCCATCATCCGGCACGCTCTGCAAGTCGATGACGGGCGCCGGCGCTGGGTCGATGGGCGTCTCCGCTGGAGCTTCTGCTTCTTGAGCGACCTCGCCCGCCGTCTCGCTGGAAGAAGGCTGTGGGGTCGGGGCTGTCTCCGCGTCACGGGATCCGCAGGCCGCGAAGAGAATGATCACCAGAAGACGCATGGTTAGCGCGCCAGCTCGCGGTCGATGGCTACGCGGAACGCCTCGAAGGGTTGTGCGCCTTGGACCAAGCGTCCGTTGATGAAGAACGAAGGCGTCCCGATACGTGCGCCGGAAGTTCGGACGGCGGCGATGTCGGCGTCGACGAGGGCGCGGTGGGTACGGCCATCGAGGGCGGCGCGGAAGCGCGCCATGTCGATGCCGCCTGCTTGCTGCGCGTAGGCTTCAAGCTCTGCGCGCCCGAGGGAGCGCTGATTGGCGAAGAGCAGGTCGTGATACGCCCAGAAACCAGCGTCACCGCGCTGCGCGTAGACCTCCATCGCCGCTTCCGCCGCGAGTGGTGCGTCTTGGTGGAAAGGCAGCGGGTAGTTGCGCCACACGAAGCGAACTTGGTTGCCGTACTGCTGCATGATGCGCTCCACCGTGGGCAGCACGCGGGAGCAGAAGGGGCACTGGAAGTCGCTGAACGTCTGAATGACGATGCGCGCGTTGCGCGGTCCACGGGAGGGGGCCGACGCGGGCACGGGGATGCCGTAGTCACGCTCCGCGTCTGGGCCAGGAGGCGCCGCGGCGCTTGGTGGCGGAGTGGGAGGTGCGTTCAGTCCGCTCCCCACCATGGCATCGTAGATGTTCGCGCGGGGAGTACCGCTTGCGATGGCTGCTCGAGCCCGAGCCATCTCCTCGTCGATCACAGGGATGAAGGCCGCGGCCGGTTGAGCGCCGCGAACGTTGCGTCCGTTGACGAAGGAAGAGGGAGTGCCGCGTGCGCCAAGGCGTCGTGCCAAGGCTGCCTGTGCTTCGATGGTCTGCTGGTGCTCGTTGTTGTCGAGGGCTGCACGAAACATCGTCATGTCGAGGCCGATCTCTTGCGCGTAGCGTTCAAGATCGCTTCGCTCAAGAGCGCGCTGGTTGGCAAAGAGACGCTGGTGATAGGCCCAGAACTGAGCATCACCCCCTTGGTCGAAGGCTTCGAGGGCCGCCTGCGCTGCTGGCATCGCGTTCTGATGAAAGGGCAACGGGTTGTTCATCCACACGATGCGGAGGTCGTTGGGGTAACGCTGCAAAAGCTCGTCGAAGCTCGGCTCGAGGCGCGAGCAGAAGGGACACTGAAAGTCCGAGAAGACGACGATGGAGACGAGGGCGTTTGCCGCTCCACGCGCTGGCAGTGAGCCCGTGAGAGGCACGTTGTACACCGCCGACGGGTCCGGCTCGTTGCGTCGCGGGGTGGGTGCACTTGGGGGCGCGGCTGGAGTCGGAGAGTCGGAGGCGTGCTGCATGAGCGCGGCATAAGCGTTGCCCGGAGCGGCGCCGTTCGCGATGACAAAGTCCGCCGCCGCCGTTGCTCGCTCGATGGCCGCCACAAACGCCTCGAAGGGCTGAGCGCCCATGAGCTGCTCGCCGTTGACCACGAATCCAGGGGTTCCGCGAACGCCAACGCGTCCTGCCAGGGCGATGTCCGCCTCGATGCTTGCGTCGTGCGCGCCGCCAAGCGCTGCGAACACGCCCTGGGGGTCGAGACCGAGCTCGCCGCCGTAGCGCCGAAGGTCCTCGTCGGTGAGCGCGCGCTGATTCATAAAGAGCAGGTCGTGGGCGGCCCAGAAGCCCTCGTCGCCGCGCTGTCGAAAGGCCTCCATGGCGAGCGCCGCGGCAGGCTTCGCGTGCTCATGAAATGGAAGCGGCAGGTTTCGCCATACGACTCGGACGCTGTCGCCGTATGTCTGCATGACGCGGTCGAGCGTGGGCCTCACGCGCGCGCAGAAGGGACACTGGAAGTCCGAGAAGACGACGATGGTCACCTTCGCATCCGCCGGTCCGCGTGAAGGTTCGGTACCAGCGACGGGGACGCGCAGTCGCACCACTTCGTCCGTCGGCGCCGGACCCGTGTAGGCCGGGGCGGCCAAGCGCGCGTTCGTCACATCCACGGGCGCCGCCACGATGGGTGAGGAAGACCCGCAAGCGGCCGCAAAAGCGAGGGCAACAATACTGAGGCGTTTCATGCCACCGCTATACGCTGGCCTCCGTGATATCTCAACGCCCTCGACTTGGGTATTCTCCGCGCACAAAGGAGCAAGAATGGGGTTCTGGCCGTTTAGCAAGAAGAAGAAAAAGAGCGCCGATCCGATCTCTGAGTTTTGGCAGTGGTGGGCGGAGAGTGGCGATTCCATCGCTGACGCGCTCGACGCGGGCACCGTACAAGACTGGGTGGAGCAGATTTCGGCGCGCGTTCATGCCATCGATAAGAAGCTGAGCTGGGAGTTGGGGCCTGGTGTTCAATCGACTCATCACTTGTGTGTGACGAGCGAGGGCGACCGTCAGCGACGAGTCACGTGCGAGCGTTGGCTCGCTCAAGCGCCATCCAGTTCAGCCCGATGGGAGTACTACCCAGCGCGCCAAGCGCTCCCCGGCGAAGTCCAAGGGCAAGCCTTGAAGCTCGCCGGTACCGAGATTCTCTTTGCGGACTTCCGCTTCGCGATGGACGTCGATGAGACTCGTCGCCTTGTTCACCTTCGCGTCACGCACCCATCGTTTGCGAAGCTCTCCGAAGAACTGCGAGGTACGGCGACGTTTCTTATGTTGGACAATGTTCTTGGCGAAGATGGTGTCGAACGATGGCTCGGCGGCATACACATCGACGCCGGGCCCAGCGAAACGGCGGACACGGACGTCGATCCAAATGGGCTCCGCGCCATGCTCGCGGCTTGGAATTCCGCCGACGCGCAGATCGCGATCCTTGAGATGCAAACGAACGAAGGCCCCGTCATCCTTGCGGTGGACTTCGGCGTGAAGCGTCTCGATCATCTCCTCATGGACACCCACTGCGCGGTGATCATTCGCATCGAAACGCCCACGGAGGCCGGGCTGGTGGAGGACGCCGAGGCCGCGGAACTCAACGAACTCGAGGATCGTCTCTTTGATTCCTTAGGCAACATGGCCATCTTCCTCGGCCGAGAGACGGGTCTCGGAGAGCGGGTCATTCACCTGCATTGCGACTCGACGGGTCGCGTCCCCGAACTCATCCACAAGTGGGGATCGCAGCACCCACACCGAACCATCGACCTAGCCGTCAATCACGACCCCGAATGGTCGGTCCAACAAGATTGGCTGTGATCTAAGGAGCCGACGGCTGAGAAACTAGAAGCGGAGGCCGAGGCGGGCGCTTACGCCGAGCGCGATCGCGCCTCCACCGTTGGTGATGTACATGAACTCGGGCAGTGAGCCTTCCACGTAAAGAGCGCCTGTCAGGTTGTAGGTCACGAGCGCGCTGGCGCGGACCATGAATCCCGGGCCTCGGTCACCGCTGATGGCCTGAAAGAGACCCACCTCTACGGTGCCGCCGATGTGAAGGGGGGCCGTAATAGGGCTCAGCAGGTACGCAGCGCCGGCGTGGAGCGTGATGGCGCTCGCAGCCCCGAACATGATGTCCAAGCCGCCGCGAACCTCGAAGCCCGGGAGACCCGTGAAACCACGGCCTACTTTCAACTCGATGGAGCCGAGGGATCCACCATTTCCGCCATTGCCCGTGCTCAGAAGCGGCCGGAAACCAACGCCGACTTCAACGAGCGTCAGGCCGTCTGCCACGCCGTAACGGTCGCGGTTTTCGAACGCCTGCTCGGCATTGGCTTCGGCTTCGGCGGCCGCGGCTTCTTCGGCGGCGATGCGGTTGGCCTCTTCTTCGGCAAGACGCGCTTCTTCTTCGGCGGCGAGTCGTGCCGCTTCTTCGGCGGCGAGTCGCGCGGCTTCTTCTTCGGCGCTCAGCGCGCTGGCTTCCGCGGCCCGGGCGGCGGTGTCTTCTCCGGCGAGGGAGAGGCCATCTTCGCTCAGGCCTTCGGGCCGAATCAGGGCCTGCAAGAGCGTGCGCAGACGAAAGGGCTCGTTCGAGCGACGTACCTCTGCGTCGAGCTCTTCAACACGCCCTTCTGGGGCATAACCGACGCGCAACGTTGTCCAGTAGGCGTCTTCGCTGTGGTCATGAATCACCGCGACGATGGTCCACTGGGCGTTTTGCAACTCCGCGATGGCGCGCATTTCGTTTGCCGTCTGCGGCATGGCGTCGGCTTCTCCCCGCGAGCCTTCCGTCAGGGCCTCGTGGGAGAGGGCCTGAACAGCAGCTGCAACGGCGTCTTCGATGTCGTCTCGTTGCTCCAACGGGACTTCGCCGGATGCCGGCAGGACGACGACTCGGTCGGCGCTGGCGACGGAGGTGAAACCGAGCGCCAAGAGGGTCGCGACGAACGTGAAGAAATGGCGCACTCGCAGGTGCGATCGAGAAGAAGGGTTCACGTTTTGCTTTCTGGACGCCATCGAAGCGGGGTTGCTTTCTCTTTTGCTTTCTCGGCTACTTGGACAAAGCAAGAATCCCGCCAGCTCACTTCTTCGCATCGTACTCGGCGATGAACTCAGCGGGAGCTTCGACGAGCTCGATGAGCACGCCTTCGCCACCAAGGGGAGCGTCCTCGTTGCCGCGGGGATGAATGAAACAGATGTTGTGGCCGGCTGCGCCCTTACGAATCCCGCCCGGCGTGAAGCGGACGCCCTTCGCGCTCAGCCACTCGTGGGCGACCTCAAGGTTGTCGACCCAGAGGCCAATGTGGTTCAACGCAGGAACATGCACCCGCGGCTTCGCCTCGGCGTCGATGGGCTCCATCAGGTCGATTTCGACAAGCCCAAGGCCACGGCCCAGCGTGACGATGTCTTCGTCGACGTTTTCCTTCTCCGAGCGGAAGTCACCCGTGGGCGTCGCCCCAAGGACATCGACCCAGAGCGTTCGTAGCTTGCTCTTGTCTTTGGCGCCGATGGCGACTTGTTGAACGCCGAGGATTCGAAAAGGCCGGTCTTGGGGAAGATCCACGTCGCCGCTATAGAACAGAATCGTCGACCTTGCAGCCCTCCACAGCGTGGGCCAGCATCGCAGCGTGAAGACCTCCCTTACAGGCATCAAACCTACTCAGAAACCCCACCTGGGAAACTACCTCGGCGCGATCCGCCCGGCCCTCTCGATGGCCGAGACGATGGGGGAGTCGTTTAAGACGAACTACTTCATCGCGGATTACCACGCACTCACCAGCGTTCGGGACCCCGCGGCGCTCCGAAGCAGCGTCTATGACGTGGCCGCCACCTGGCTGGCGTGTGGTCTCGACCCGGACAAGACGCTCCTCTACCGGCAGTCGCGTGTCGTCGAGGTATTCGAACTCTCTTGGATTCTCTCGTGTTTGCTCGCGACGGGTCAGCTCGAACGCGGTCACTCTTACAAAGATGCCCTCGCCAAGGACGCGAGCCCGAATGCCGGCGTGTTCAACTACCCCGTGCTGATGGCCGCGGACATCTTGCTCTTCGACGCGCACCGCGTGCCCGTTGGCAAAGACCAAAAGCAGCACCTTGAGCTGTGCCGTGACGTCGCTGCGCGTTTCAACCACCTCTACGGCGAAGACACCCTTGTGATTCCAGAGGCGCACATTAGTGATGCGCCGCTGGTCCCAGGAACCGACGGCGAGAAGATGAGCAAGAGCCGCGGGAACTCCATCCCGCTTTTTGCGCCGTCGAAGAAGCTGCGAAAAGTTGTGATGGGCATCAAGACTGGCTCGGAGACACTTGAAGAGCC
Organism: Polyangiales bacterium; assembly: GCA_045106895.1. GTDB lineage: Bacteria > Myxococcota_A > Polyangia > Polyangiales > Houyiibacteriaceae > JBCCRV01. The sequence continues at coordinate 12,884 of JBGCFM010000090.1, forward strand.
GAAGGACGCGGCCACGAGCACCGTCTGGCAGCTCTGTCAGCAGGTCGACGCCACCGCGGCGGAAGCCATGAAGGTGAAGCTCGCCGCTGGAAACTACGGCTGGGGCCACGCAAAACAAGATTTCTTCGAGGTCCTAGAAGCGGAGCTTGGGCCAAGGCGTGCAGTCTATGAGGACTATCGCGGCGATGAAGCGCGTCTGGACAAGATCCTCGAAGCGGGCGAAGCGCGGGCTCGGAGCGTGGCTCAAAGCACGATGGCGCGCGTGCGAAAAGCCATCGGGATTCGATAGTGCGCGAGCTTATCCCGCTGACGGTTCCCGACCTTGGGCCGGAAGAGGAAGAGGCGGCTCTTGCCGTGATGCGCAGCGGCATGCTGGTCCAGGGTCGGCGCGTGGCCGCCTTTGAGTCCTCCGTGGCGAAGGCCGCGTCGCGTGAGCATGGCGTCGCTGTCTCGAGCGGAACTGCGGCGCTCACCGTTTCACTTCAGGTTCTCGGCGTCGGCCTGGGCGATGAGGTCTTGGTCCCCGCCATGAGCTGGCCGAGCCCGGCACATGCCGTGGCTTGCCTTGGCGCCACGCCGGTTCTCGTCGACGTGGACCCGGACGAATGGAACGCGCCGGCGACAGGCTACGCGGATGCGATAAGCACACGAACGAAAGCCGCCATCGTCATCGATCAGTTTGGCAACCCCGCGCGGGGCGCGGAGATCGCGAAGGTCCTCGGCGAGATCCCCATCGTCGAAGACGCCGCCTGCGCCATCGGAAGCCGGTTCGCGAGCGGCGCGCCCTGCGGCTCCCTTGGCGCGCTCTCGACGTTCAGCTTTCACCCGCGAAAGGTCCTCACGACTGGCGAAGGCGGCGTTGTCGTCACGGACAACGAGGACTTCGCACAACGTCTCCGGGCGTTGCGAAACCACGGACAAGCCGCGCCAGGGACTTTCGTCGAGGCGGGCATCAACCTGCGGCTGACGGAGATCGCCGGCGCCATCGGCGAGGTGCAGGTTCGGCGCCTCGAGGAGCTTGTTCAAGCGCGCCAAACGCGCGCTCAGCAGATTCGCGCTGCCCTCGAGTCTGTGCTGACGTTTCAGGCTGTTCCCTCCGGTGCTGTTGCGAACTACCAGACGCTCGCCGCTCTCCTTCCTTCCGGCAAGGCGCCGGAAGAGTTCATCGCGGATGCTCGCGCCCTGGGCGTTCAAGTCGGGCGCATGTCCTATGATCTCGGCGCCATCGGCTCGCTGCCGCCGGCGTCGATGCCGAACGCGGCGGAGTGTGTTCGCCGAGGCATCGCGCTCCCGCTCTACGCGACGATGAGCGACGAAGAGGCGAGCCACGTCATCGACGTGATTCAGCGCGTGCTCTAAGAGGTAGCCCGGCGCTGCCCACAGCTGAATGTTTTACGGCCCCATGGTATTTTTCCTGGGTGTCACGCCGCCTTCTTCTTCTGCCCTTACTCATCGCCTGTACCGGGTCCATCGGAGACGAGGGGGACGGCGGGATTAGCGGGTTCGACTCCTCCTTCGATTCCGCCATCGACGGCGAGGTCGAAGTTCCGTGCGGCGAAGCCGGCGCGGCGATCCTCTTTCTAGAACGACGCTGCGCGCGATGTCACCAGGGATCGCGCGCCTTTCCGGACCTGACCCGTGAAGGTTTGCCACACCTGGCGGAGTTGATGAGTGAAGGCATGCCCGGCGAGCGACTCTTGGTTCCAGGTGTGCCGGATGAAAGCTGGCTCTACCGCAAGATGGCCTTCGCCCAAGGAAGTGAAGGCGGCGCGGGGATGCCCCTGGGCCTCGACGGCCCCGTCGAAGAACTCGCTCAGATCGAAGCGTGGATCTTGGCCGGCGCCCCAACGACCTGTGATGAGCTCGCGCCTCCGGACGTTCCCTACGATCCCAACGCCCTCGACCCGGCGGAGCTCTTCTCGTGTGCGGACCCTGCGGCGCCGCGTTCCTCGCCGGCGCGAATCCGCCGAATCGACGAGCGTGAGTTCAACGCATCCGCCATCGGTCGCGCGGGAACCAACCCGCTCGCGGCGCCGGAGGGCAGCCGCTACTCCACATACGCCGGCAATGTCTCCATCGAGCCTTCCACGCTCCGACTCTTGATGGCGCAGTTCCCGCAGGCGACACGCGCCTGGACCGTTCCAGATCCACAACAGGTCGGGAGCACCCGCATGATCGGGGTGAACGTCGGCTGCATCGCGCGGGACGGCGAGCCCTCTGAAGATTGCATCGATAGCTACGTGCAAAGGCTTTTTGTCCGCGGAGCGGCGTTTCGGAGTCCATCGCCCGACGAGTACGCACGGCTGCGCGCTCTGTTGGTCGACGCTCTTGGCAACGAAGAGAGTGAGTCGATCCCACGTGTCGAAACACTGGAGCTCGTGGCTCAGGCGGCGAGGCTCTCTACGGCTTCGCTCTTTCGCGCCGAGCTCGGTGACTCGAGCGGAGCGCGTCGCATCCTGACGCCCGACGAGCTCGGTCTAGCTCTGGGCCATCTCATCGCTGCGGAAGGTCCAGGTGTTCCTCTCCACAACAACCCGAGCCCCGACGCGCGGTGGTCGGCGGAAGACCCAGACCTCGATAACCAAGAGGCAGGGCGCCTCGGGCATATTCGTGGGGCCGTGGAAGACGGGTCGATCATGGATCCGGCAACGCGTATCGCGCTCTTCCGTCGCTATGCCGGCGGCATCGTGGGGGAGCGGCGCCCGGACCTCGGTGTGCGCAGCAACGCCAACGTCGCCCGTGGCGAATACTGGCTGAACACCAACCTCATCCAGTTCTTTCGCGAGTGGTTCGACTACACCGACGCCAACACCGTCTTCAAACAAGACGAGTCAGCGACAAGCGGCTTTGAAGACGACGATACGGGGCCGAGCTTTGGTGAGCTTCGCTCGAGTTGGAACGGAAGCGAGGGAACGCTGACACAACAGCTCGACGATATGATCGCGCGCATCGTGGTGGAGACCGACGCCGGCGAAGGTGACGTTTTCCAGCAGCTCATGACGTCCTCGCTCTTTCACCTGCCTTCGAATTTGGGCAGCGGTGGAAGCATCGCCTGCGACTCCGAAGAGGACTGTCCGGACAGCGGGGCTACGCGTTGCCCGAACACCGGATTCTGCTCTGGCAGCACATCGCGAAGTCATGTTTGGAAGCAGGCGGTGTTTGGTCTCCGTGAAAACGTAGGTCTTGAGCGCGCGGATCGCTGGCTTGAGCTGGAACGCCGTCGCGGCGTTCTCACGCATCCGGCTTGGCTCGCCGCCCATGGAGGAAACTTCGAAGACGACGCGAGCCTCGTCGAACGCGGCAACTGGATTCGGAGCCAGCTCTTTTGCCAGAGTTTTGGGAGCCTCGATGATGTCCAGGGCCTCGTTGCGATGCTCCCTCCGCAGCCTGAAGAGGCCGCCGAACAGCTCTCGGCTCGCGAGCGTGTCTTTGTCGCGACGGAGAGCGAAGAGACAGAAGGCGCCGCCGCTTGTTTCGGATGCCATCAATACATGAACTCTCTTGGAAACCCCTTCGAGGCGTTCAACCACGCAGGATTCGAGCGCGCGTACGATCATGGAGGCGACGTCGATGGCAGCACCGTCGTCGACAACCTCCCGGACGCCGCCCTCAACCGCGCTTATGCAGACCCCTTGGAGTTTGTGGAGGCACTCGGTGGCTCCGACTACGCCCGACGTGGTTTTGTGCGTCACGCGTTTCGTTTCTTTATGGGCCGCGATGAACTCCTCGACGACGGCTGCACCCTTGTGGAAATGGAGGACGCCCTCGAACGCACAGGCTCATTCTTCTCGATGCTCGAGGCGCTCCTCATGAGCGAGACGTTCACCCACCGCAGAGATACCGACCTGGACGAAGGAGGTTCGCGATGAGCCGCATCTCACGACGACAGCTTCTTCGCGGAGCCGCCGCCGGCGCCGCCATTGCGAGCATCGCTCCGTTTCAGCGCGCCCTCGCCGCTGGTGAGGGGCCGTGCCGTTTCCTTTTTGTCCTCGAAGGAAACTGCTTTGAGCCACGCACCATGCTCGCGCCCTCCGCTCGCGCCGTCTTGGACGACGGCGCCGCCGGAAGCGCCATTGGCAGTAGGCGATGGTGGTACCGCGACTATCGGCATGATTCCGTTCTGGACGTTCCGGCTTCGGATCTCGCCGATGCCCCAGCCCTCGGAGCTTTGCGCGACGTCGGCCTCGCAGACCGTGCGACGGCGATCTTCGGCCTCTCTTCACGCGTCATCGGCGGCGGACACTCGGGCTACCATGGAGCCCTTAGCTCGACGCGAACCCTCAGCGGACTCGCCGGTGGGCAGACCATCGACGCCTACCTTGCGGAGGTGGACGCGGTTCGCCGGGAGACGGCCTTTGAGGCCATTCGTATGAACGTGGGTGGCGGCGCATTGAACTTTGGCGCCTGCGCCCAAGGGCGTGGCCTGAGCTTGCCGCTCATCAACGACCCGCAAGCAGCCTACAACGTTCTGTATGGCGCCTTCGCCGGGGGAGAGGCGGAGCGTGCATTCAACCACCAGCGCCGACTCCTTGAGTTTCTCGACGCCGACGTCCAAGCCGCCGCCGCGGATGGACGCCTCAGTTTGAGCGACGTCGACAAGCTCGGCGTCTATGGCTCCGCCGTCGACGCGCTTCAGCTCACGCAGTCGCGCCTCGCGGGCATGAGCGTCACGCCGCCCACGGCGCCGGAGTCTGGTCTCTCGCCGATTCCGCGTTTTGGCGCGCTCCTCGATCTCGCCACCAGCGCCATGATCGATGGGCTCACCAACGTCGCCGTCGTTGGCTCCGGCGCGGGCGGCCCGTTCTCCTTGACCTACTCCAGCGTTTCCAGCGTCGGTCGTCACGATATGCACCACGGTTCGTCGCGCAATCCAACGTTGAACGATGCCATCGCAGAGGTGACACGACTTCAGGTGACGGAGATCGCCCGGGTGGCACGCCGCCTCGCGGATACGCCGGAGCCGGGTGGCGAAGGCAACATGCTGGACAATACGATCATCGTGTTCATTGGAGACAACGGTGAGCAGCATCATTCGACGGCGAGCGAGTTTCCTGTCCTTTTGGTGGGCGGCGGCGCGCACCTCGCTGCCGGCGGGCGAACGCTTCTCTACCCGGGTCTGAGCGGCGAGGGACATCGACAGGTCTCGAACCTGTGGAACACGATGGGGCACGTAGCCGGGCGTGAACTCAACGAGTTCGGCGGCGAAGATTCGCGCGTACGCCGCGCCGCAGGACCCCTCGTCGAGCTGATGGGCTAAGGCAAGGCGCCGAAATACTGGCTTCTTTTTCGATCGCTCCATTATCCTCGCCTCATGGTCGATGAAGCCAAAGTGGAGGAGAACGCCGCGGCGCCCGTCGTTTCCGTTCGCGGGTTCAAGAAAACGTACCGCGTCGGCTTCTTCCGCAAGAAGGTCGAGGCTGTCCGCGGCATCGACTTCGAGGTCCACAAAGGAGAGATCTTTGGTCTCCTCGGGCCGAACGGTGCAGGCAAGACAAGCACCCTCAAGTCGCTGCTTCGCCTGAGCTTTCCCACCGAAGGGACCATGGAAATCTTCGGGCTTCCGACATCGAGGCGCGAGTCGATGTACCGGGTCGGTTATATGCCGGAGAACCCGTATATCTATCAGCATCTCAAGGCGGGGGAGTTCCTCGATCTCTGCGGCCGCCTCACGGGAATGCCCTCGGACAAGCGGCGCGCGCGAATCGCCGAGATGATCGAAATGGTCGGCCTCGGCCACGCCACGGACCGCCCCATCGGGCGCTTCTCCAAAGGGATGATGCAGCGCGTCGGCATTGGCCAAGCCCTCCTTCACGATCCAGAGCTGCTCGTTCTCGACGAACCGATGAGCGGCCTTGACCCGGTGGGTCGCAAAGAAGTCCGGGAGCTCCTTCTCAAGCAGCGCGAGCTGGGCAAAACCCTGATCTTCACGAGCCACATCCTCAGCGACGTGGAGGCGCTTTGTGACCGCGTCGCCATCATGCGCAAAGGAAAAATCCAAGCACGCGGTACCGTCGCCGAGCTCTCCGCCACCGATGGCGGCGTTGACGTCGTGATTCGCGGCGGTGACGCGGAGCTTGAAACGAAGCTGGCGGAGATGGGCGAGCTCAAACGACGGCCCTCGACACTGGAGCTCACCCTCGACGCCGCGGAAGGTCTCCCGGCGGTGATGCGCCTCGTGATGGAGAGCGAAGCTTCTATCGTGTCCGTCGTGCCCCACACCCGTTCCCTGGAGAGCTTCTTCGTGGGTCAAGAAGCCGACGCCGCCTAGAGCGTCGCGCTGTGAGTTCGGCCCGGATGATTTTGGTGCGCCCATGATTTTGGCGGGCCCCTGATCTTGGCGGGCCATGATTTTGGCGCGCCCTGGCCGACGCGGGAAGATCTCGGCTATGGTTTGCGTCATGCGCTTGCTGTCCATTCTCATTCTTCTCTTGGCTGCCTGTGATCCGAGTACGCCCCCCAGCCCTGGTCGAGATGGGGGTCTCGTCGATGGCGCTCCGGACGACGACGCGGATACCGATGGGGACAGCATCAGCGACGAACGCGAAGGAAGTCGTACGGGCGTCGACACGGATGGGGACGGCACCCCGGACTTCCGCGACACAGACTCCGATGGCGACGGCATCGACGACGCGGATGAGGCAGGCGACAGTGACGTCACGACGCCGCCACGCGACTCGGACTTCGACGGGACCCCAGACTTCCAAGACACGGACTCCGACGACAACACGATCCTCGATGAAGACGAAACGAACGTCGACTCGGACGGTGACGGGCTCCTCGACTTTCAAGACCCGGATGATGACAACGATGGGGTGAGCGACGCCGAAGAGCTTCGCGACCACGCCCCAGACATCGATTCCGATGGCGATGGTCTCGTCGACTTCAAGGACCCAGACCGCGACGACGACACGATCACCGACGGGCAAGAGCGTGACGCGGACACGGACGCCGATGATCTCCTCGACTGGATCGATCTGGACAGCGATGCGGACGGAATCCCGGACAGCGTCGAAGCCGGCGACGACGACCTCAACACGGTTCCCGTGGACACGGACATGGACATGATCCCGGACTTCCGCGACCCGGACTCCGACGACGACGGCCTCAGCGATCTCGATGAGCTGACGCTGGGCACCAACCCGCTCAATGGCGATAGCGACGGCGACGGCATCAGCGACCTCATCGAGAGCGCCGCCGGCACGGACCCCTTGGACGGAGCCGTGAGCCCACGCACAGAAGGCAACTTCGTCTTCGTCGTGCCTTGGATGGAAGATCCGAACCCACCCGAAGACACGTTGGAGTTCAGCACGAGCATTCAGTTCGCAGACGTCTACTTCGTCTTCGACCGCTCCGGTTCGATGAGCGGAGAGATCAACGCCATGCGCGCCGCCGTCAACACCGTGCTGACGGACCTGACATGCATGGACTTCGGCGTCGCCTGCGCGGACGATGACGCTTGCGAGGCGGGTCAAATCTGCTCGCTTGAGGGCAGCTGTATTCAGGACCCAGCGATGAGCACGTGCGTTCCAAGCATTTGGAGCGGCGCCGGTCAGTATGAGAGCAGCTACTCAAACCTTCTCTCCCTCCAGGGAGATTCCGCGGCGACGGGGACGGCCATCGGTCGAGTTTCCACCGGCGGTAGCGATGAGGACTTCTTCGAAATGGCGACCTGCGTCGCGTCCGGCACCTGCGGCGGTGGATGCACGACGGCGAGCAGCATGCTCGGCTGTCCCGAGTTCCGCCCCGAAGCGGTTCGGTTGCTCGTGACCTTCACCGATGAGAACTCCGACGGGGGCACCCTCGCCGGCGCGGCCGGAGCGATGAACACCAGCGGCATCAAGTTCATTGGCGTCTGGAGCGGGAGCCCAGGGAGCGGCGCTCGCAACGACATGATCAACCTCGCGCGAGACACCGGCTCCCTCAGCGGCGCCGGCACCCCTCTCGTCTTCGAAGGCATGGACGCGGCCGTTTCTGGTGTCGTCACCACGGCCATCACGGAGGTCGTCCGAGGCGTGCCTTTGCGCGCAACCATCGAGGCGACGGAGCTTGAGGACGACGATGGCGACGCGCTTCGCTTCATCGATCGTCTCGTCGTCAACGTTGGCGGCGTCGGCGCATGCACGCCGGTTGTGGACACCGAAGATACCAACATGGATGGCCTCGACGACGCGTTCTCGGCAGTCCTCCCTGGCACGAGCGTTTGCTGGGATGTCGTGCCGTTCCGTAACGACGATATCCAGGAGCCGTCCACGTCTCCCCTCGTCTACAAGGCGCTCCTCACGGTCTTCGGCGACGGCTCGCCCCTCGACGAACGCACCGTGTTCTTCTTGGTGCCGCCTCGCGTTGAAGTTCCTCAGGGTCCTCAGTAGGACGCTTGTCGGGGAGTCTTCCCAGGGGTAGCGAATGGAGCGAGTGTTGGAGCGGCGAGCTGGCGGGCAAGGTCGCCTGATGCGCTCGGTCTGGGTGTTGGTTTTGCTGGGGTGCGGATCGTCGGCGGAACCCGAGGAGAGAACGCCCTCGACGCCCTCGACGAGCCCGACCGCGGCGACGTCGCACATGACGTCCTCGCCGGAGATGGGCACGACGCCGCCGGCCCGCTCGGAAACTTCAGAGATGGCGCCGGAGACGACGTCATCGACTCCCGCCCCGGGCGTGCCCGATGTCGCGGAGCCAACGGAGGTTCCCGAGCCGCTTCGCGCGAGCCACGACCGGCTCGCGGCGCGCATCGAAGCAAACGCGAACGACGTGGCCTCCATCTGTGCCCTGGCCAGCGTCCTTCGCCGTGCCCAGATGTATGGCGCCGCGGGCGCGCAGCTCGACGACGCGTTTCGGATCGCGGGCGACATGACGCTCGACGTCGACCTCGCTCCCGGAACGCTCGAGGCGTGTTCGTACGAGCGCGGCCGCGTCGCTGAAGCGGAGCAAGACTGGCCGGCGGCGCGCGAGAGCTATTGGCTTGCGATGACAACGCCCAATGAACGCCGCAGGCAAATCGCCTCGGAGGCGTTCTTTCGCGTGGCCAAGAGCGAGCTCGAAGTGAGCTGCGACTCGATGAGCAAGATCGGACTGCGGGCGCTCGTGAGCTTGAAGGATGATCCCGTGTTTCGTCGATGTCTGCGTCAGCGTGAACAGCTCGAGCCGACCTGCGAGATCCTGCGGCTCGACGACCACCGTCACCCGGGTACGCGCGCCGACAACTTCGACGAGTACGCAACGGTGGGCGAGGACGGCGCTGCCTTCGGCATCATCGACGATGAGCTCCACGTGATCAGCGTGATCCGAGGCCGCAAACAGGTCCGGCTTTGCGACTTCGACCTGCCCGACGACTCGCGATTTGGGTATCCGCGAATCTTAGGGCTTGGGGACACCACACTCTTCTATGTCTCGACCACCAGCGTGACCAGCTACACGTGCGAATGTGAAGACGGCGAAGAGGGCTATCCCGGCAGCCCCGGAGATTGCCGTTGCGAAGACGCATTCGACATTCGCTATGTGTTCACCGACCGCGGAGAGCTACGCCTCGCGCTCATCGGTGACTACAGCACTCTCGACGGGATGGTCGGAGTGACTTGGGACGCGTCGCACATCCGCGCGTCGATCCCGGGGCCAAGCGTCGACGGAGAAACGTTGATTTTGGGCCGTCGCTTGCGGCTTCGCTCGCACGTGCTCGTTCCGGCCGAGTGAATATCACCGAGGGTCGCGGCCGCGTGCGGCGGCCGACTGCGGAACTCGCCTGAGCCGACTGCAGAACTCGCACATGCCGTGCAAGTTCTCCGCATCTGCACCGTTGATTTACGGGTGGCACACTCTCTGCTCTGAATAGACCTGATGACGTACCTTCGACTTTCCCTCGCTTCGCTCTTTCTCCTCGCATGTGGTGATGATGCCCTCCCCCTTGAGGACGCAGGTTTCGCCACCGACGTCCAAGTGGATGCCCCGGCCAGCGATGCAGGCATGGACGCCGCCTCCGCGGATGCCTCCGTGGACAGCGGAGAGCCGGACGCCGGACCCATCGACCGAGAGAACCCGAGCTGGACGGAAGCGAGCCACGGCAACGTGGACCCGAACTACGATGTGGTCTTCGGCGACGGCGCCCTCCACCGCATCGACCTTGAGATCAGCGCTGACAACTGGGCCGCCATGCAGGCGGACCTCAGCGAGATCCTTGGCAGTGGCGGCGGTAGGCCCGGCATGGGAGCCACTCTCGACGAGACGCCGGTGTGGACGGAAGCGACCCTCACTTTCGACGGTGCCGCCTGGAACCACGTAGGCATTCGCTACAAGGGCAACTCCAGCCTTCAGTCCGCGGCGCGGGGTGGCGGCAAGTACCCGTTCAAGCTCGACTTCGACGAATGGGAAGACACCTACCCCGCCGTGGACAACCAGCGCTTCTTCGGCTTCAAGCAGCTGAATCTCTCCAGCAACTTCAACGACTCATCCTTCATGCGCGAGAAGGTCGCGAGCGACCTTTTCCTGGCCTTTGGTGTTCCCGCGGCGCGGACGGCATTCTGCGAGGTCTACCTCGACCGTGGAGCGGGACCCGAGTTCATGGGCGTTTACACGCTCGTCGAAGAGATCGACGACACCGCCTACGAGACTCTATTCGTGAGCGACGAAGGCAACCTCTACAAGCCCGATGGTGATGCAGCGAGCTTTGCCCTCGGCACCTACGACGAATCCGAGATGGACCTCAAGACCAACGAAGAGGAAGCGGACTACTCCGACGTTCGCGCTCTCTATGACGTTCTTCACGATGCGCAGCGCACCGAAGACGAAGCCGCCTGGACCGCGGCCCTCGAAGCGGTCTTCGATGTGGATGGGTTCTTGCGCTACCTCGCCGTCAATCAAGTCATTCAGAACTGGGACACCTACGGCCAGATGACCCACAACTACTTCCTCTACCAAGACGAAGGAACGCTCCACTGGATCGCATGGGACAACAACGAATCGCTGACATCCAGCCGGCGAACGCCGCTAAGCCTGAGCCTGAGCGAAGTGAGCGACAACTGGCCGATCATCCGTTACCTCATCGATGTCGACGCTTACCGCGCTCGATACGAAGAGCTTATGGGCGAGTTCGTCATGGCGCATTTCAACACCACGAATATGAACGCCATCTATGACGCCCACGAAGAGACTCTGATGGAAGTGGCGTCTCGCGAGACCACCCAGTTTACCCGCGCCGTCGAAGAGCTGCGCTCACACGCAGCGTCCCGCCAATCCCTCGTCGAATCGCTCTAGAAGCACAGAAAACGACGGATCTCGTCCCCCCAATGTGGGTATCGTTTTGAGGCGAGTTCGCGTAGTCTCCGCTCGACCATCATGGAAGGGTTGTTGAATGGATGAGCAGATTCATGGGCTTTCAATGCGCGACTGCGCAGAGATCATGTCGAAAGACGGCGAGCTAAAGGCCCAGTACGGAGAGCCGGCCTACAAGCCTCATTTCCATCAATACCTCGCCGGGCGCGGGGTCGATGAGAACACCTGGGCTCACTCTTGGAACGGCTGGTGGACGCGCATGCAGGCGGACCCAAGCGGTCAGCTTCACGCCAAGTTCGCCACGATGCAGCAAGAGCTGACCATGAAGGCTCATATGGCCGACGTGCCGGACGCCGGCGCGCTCGAAGGCGTGAGTCTCGACCAATACGCGAAGGTCATGGCGAAGATCGCCGGCGGGGAAGATGCCAACGCGATCCTCGCCGCCGAAGGTCTCCCCATGGACCAGTGGCAGCGCGCCCAGGCCGCGTGGAACGCCGCGATGGCCGCGGACACCGACCACCACATCACGACGCAGTACGGGATGCTCTACGCGAAGCACACTCCAGGCCATCAAGCCGCCATGGAAGCCCAGACCGCGGCGATCATGGCGCAGGACCACGCCGAGCGCGCGGCGGGGCGCCCCGATGAGCCAGAGGTGGAGTACACCTTCGAAGATATGGTCCGAGAGATGGAAGACCCGACGCCGAACAAGCGCTGGGATGCTGCCCATCACGTGTGCAACCGCTGGGACATCGGCGACCATTCAGATCCCGCCCTCGATGCCGCTGCGCGCCGTGCATACACCCTGCTCAACGAGTGCCTCGAGCGTCACAATGAGTTCACCCTCAGCAACGCCGAGTCCGCGGGCAAAGACCTGATGATGTTCGCTTCCGAGGGCTTCTTGACGCCGGAGCAAGCTGCGGAGTCGAAGGGCAACATGGAACGTTGCCTGAATAGAGCGCGGGAAGGCTTGGCCACCGCCGAAGCCGCTTTCGCGCCCATCGCTGACAAAGCTGTGCCGGAGCGCGTGCGCATGCAGTCGCAGATTCAAGACTACCGCAGCCTCGTCGAAGAGATGAGCGAGTGGGTCGCCGAGTGGGACAGCAACTACGAGGCCCCAAGCAGCCCCAGTCAAACCGGTGGCGTTGAAGCCGCAGCGAGCATGGCCAGCAGCAGCGGCAGCTCGGCGATTCAGACGAACAGCGGCGGCGGCGGCTTCCTCGATATCCTCAAGAAGATCCCCATCATCGGAAACATTATTCGTCTCCTAGGCCTCTAGGTCTCTCGACCTTGACGGACTCTTCTCCACCTTCACGTCGCGCCGCGGACCCATCGGCTCCGCGGCGTGATGCGTTTGCCACGCTCTTCTTTCCGCTCTTTGCCCTCGTCGGCATCGCGGCGACGGTCTCGCGCTTCGACGAAGTCATGGCGCGTGTGCCTGAGCTCTTCATCGATCTGATCCTCTTCGTTCAGGTGCCTCTCCTCTGTGTGGCGGGGTTGCTGGAGGTTCGTGCGCGCGGAGTCAAAAAGGACAGCGGGCCTGACCTCCCAGAGTGGATGAAAATGCAGGGGCGCTGGAAGAAGGCAGCCTTTACATTCTCGTTCACGGCGCTGGCCATCGCCGCCCTCCAGGTCCTCGACGTCGAACTCGGACCCGCAGACCCCTCGCCGCCGCCGGAGTGGGAGCTCTCAAAACGCGCGCAGTATTTCGCCATGACGGCGTTTGGCATGGGCATGGTCAACTACATGGCCGCCGTCGACATGCTTCTCCCGCCCCTGCGTTTTCTCGCGAAGCCTTTTCGCACCGGCGTTTTATGGGCGACGGTGCCTTTCATGCTTCTTATTGGCGCGGGAATCGCCGCCGGCTTCGTCTACGTTGTGGAGATTCCCGTCGTCAGCGATGGCATCGCTCAGCTCACCACGTGGATGGAAGAGCCTTATGTGGTCATCGGCATGATCGTCGGCCCGATTCTTCTCGCCCAGATGATGCCTTCGAAAGACTGAGCGCCATCTCGCTACGCCCCATAGTTGCCGGTTGCGTCCCGTGCGCAATTCATAGAAGAGTGAGTTAGCCATGGCGAGGGACAAACGAGATGTGCTGCGTGCAGCCACGGCGGCACTCGACGGCCACCGCGCCGCGGACGGCTTGGGGCACCTCTGGGAGCTCGTCGATCATCCACATCTTGGCGACGCTGACTTCGCCGCAGCGCTCCGGCTCATGGCGCGTGCCTACGCCATGCTCAACATGGGACGCGCGACGGCGACGATCCTTCTGTACCTGCGGGACTACCAGGGTGCGTGGCGCGCCAGCGAAGACCCACGCGACCGCGCTCGTGTTCGCATCGCCCAAGGGCAGCTCGTCGAAGCCGCCAAACTCTACGGCGAGGCTGGTTGGTTCGGGCACGCGGCGATCCTCTTGGAAGACGCCGGCGAAGTTCGAAACGCGCGCGTTCTGTGGGAACGCCTCGCGGACGACCCACGTCTGGGCGGCGACCCCTACGTGCACGGTCTCGTACGCTTCAACTTGGGCCGCGCTTGCACGGCCCTCGATGACCTCACGGCAGCTCGCCGCGCCACCGTTCGCAGCATGCATCTCCTCGAGGCTGCGGCGGACGGTTACGAAGCCGCGGGGCTTCGAGAGCGAGCCTTCGACTGCTACCAGATCTTGCTGACGCTCGGTAAGTCCGGGGCCTTTGAGAACCTCGCCGAGGGCTACATCAACTGCATTCGTGTGCTCACGGAGGACAACCTCAAGTACTACGTGCTGCAGTACTACGAAGACTTCCAAGCCCTGGCTCTCGCGCGCCAGGAGTTTCACGCAGCGGCCACGCTCTTTCGCGAAGCCGCGCAGTTCTGCCGTCGACACGACCTTCCCTACGAGCGCCACTACCAACAGAAGGCCGCGGAAACGCAGGTGCTCTCGGCGCGTAAGCTCCTCGTCGATGGAACCCCGGAGATGGCGGAGAACGCCTTCGCTTCCGCCATCGACCTCTTCAACGACCTGGGCCTCTACTCGGAGATTCGCTCCGTTTACGGCGAGCTGAGCGCCATCGATCTCGGCGAGAAACGTCAGGCACGTTACGCACGGCTTCAGGCGCGCCTCGCGGACGAAGTCGACGACAATATCGCCTCGATTCCTTTCCCCGACTACCTCCGGATGGACACGGCCTACCCTGAGATTTGGCGCCTCGACGTCATCGAGTGGGAGCAACACGGAGACGCCGCCGAGACCATGGGTGAGGTGCTCCTCGACCCCAAGTGGCCGGACTTCACCCGTCGCCGCGCGCTCTTGTGCCGGCTGCATCAACTCGGAAGCGGAGGCAGCGAAGACCAAGGTTACCGCTCGCCGGAGGTCCTCGCGGGACTGGCCCAGCGGCTTGGGCGCGTCGAGATCTACACGGCCCTCGCGCCTCTTGAGAAGCTCCTCCATCACGAAGAGGTCGGCGTTCGCGCGGCGGTCCTCGAAGCCGCCAGGCAGCTCTTTTTCAAGCGCACCTTTGGCATCATCATGCGCGGACTCGACGACGAAGCGCCGGCGGTTCGGCGCCAGGCCCTCGAAGCGGTTCACCAGCTTCACTTCGGCCACGCCTTCGATCCACTTCAGCGCATCTACCGAAGCAGCACCGACGAACAGGTGCGCGCCGCGGCCCTCAACTCCATCGGCCGCATTCCAAGCCTCGAAGCCGTTGAGATGCTCATCGACGCCATGCGCCAAGGAACGCCGAAGGAGCGCGCTCAGGTTCGCGGCTTGCTTGTTCGCGCCGAACACACGGACGTGGTCAGTCTATTGCAGCGCGCTGAACGCGCCGAGTCGGGGACCACAAAGGAAGCCATCCGAGCCGTGCTCGCAGCCCGCGGACGTTAGCCGTGGGCGAGTCACTTGAGCTCACGGTTCTTGAGGCGGCGGTTCTCGACAAGCTGCTCACGGATGAGCACCCAGTTCTCATTGGGTTGCGCGAGCAACTCGCGACTGCCCATGTGAAGTCACGGGAGGTGTCCGGCGTCGGTTTCTTCACCGAATTCGAGTGGCCGAGGGGCGTCGATCCAGTCCTTGCGGCGCCAGCCTCGATTCGTTTCGGCGACCTGCACGCGGAGTTTGAAGGACTCCAGCATGGGGCTGGGTTCATCCTCTTCGTCGACGAAGGCGTCGCCACGATGTTGGAGGGGTACACGTACATCGGCGCGTGGCCAAAGGACGAGGTGCTTGTGTCCCTTGAATATGTCTCGTCGCCGAGAAACTTCGCAGAGCTTGAATGGGAAGGCAGTCTAGGAATGCTGAAGTTGTTCCGGGATGCGTCGACGCGCCCGGAACTTTTCGTTTGGAACGGCGCCATCGATGCCCAGGCATTCGAGCTCTGGATGCTGCCTCTTTGTCACGCGCCTTTCGAACTCATCGAGCTGTGGAAGCAGACTGGCGGCGGCGAACTCTTCGAATCGGAGACGATTCTTGGCCCAGGGGCCGGTGAACTCGACTCTTCCCTGAAAGAACGTAACGATGTTCTTCGGGAAGAGGGCCTACCGGATACGTACGTGGTTTTCCATGAAGGTTTCTTCCTGAGCGCGTTTCGTCCTGGGGGTCTCATCGTTGAGCTCAACGATCGCTTCCAGGAAATTCGCCGCTTCGTGTCCTTCGCCGCTTGGTACGGGGCCATTCGCGCGGAGTTCGCCGATCGCTATGGGTTGAACCAAGGCTGAGCCGCCTATTCTCCGATGAGCGGCGGATAGCGTCGCGACAGGCGCGGATAACGCATCGGCAGATCAGCAAGCACACAGGGAGAGAAGACAGTGGGTGGCGGCAACGAGTAGTCCATTGCTTCGTCGAAGAAGCACTCGTAGATGGACAGGACTTTGAAGAAAAGGTCCCCGCATTCCCAATCTCGCAAAGACTCGGGGAAGGTTGCCAAGGAATCGGGTTCCGCGACGAAGTCTGTGAAGCGCTTCTTGCCGAGACTCACAACAAGAGTGCAAAAGCCCCAGAAGAACATATCCAGATCTTCGACACCTGGGTCTTCTCCCGTGATCACGTGACACGCACAGTACGCGTCCTGCGTCATCAGAGAATCGATGTAGGCAACGAGGGTGTTCATGAAGCTAAACACCGTGGACTTGTCCAAGCTCGTTAACTCATCTTCGAGTCTCTGAAACTGCTCGCTCTGACCAGAAGACTCACACTCACCGAGGATGTCCCAAAACTTCGCATCGTCCATTCGCGCTTGAGAAGTCATCCCACCGAGTCGTCCGCCGCTCACTCCGCTCAAGGAGTGAAGTCGAGGAGCGCGTTCATTTGCTCTTCGACGTCGGGCCAAGTGTTTGGTCCCAGGCCGTTCGTCTCTTCGTAGTGATCGCCGGGCGCCTGCTCCCAATATGGGTTGTCCGCGTTGAGCTGGTAGTCGAAGGGCGGCACGAGGTATCCGATCTCGTCGTTGGCGAGGCCAAAGAGGAACACGTAGTCGAAGCCGTCCGCGGCTGCGCGATCGCGCATGTAGGGGCCGTCCGGTGCCATTGAAAGGTCCGGCGGGTTGGTGACCTCTTCGTTGACGATGGGTCGGTCCGCCGGCGTATAGCTACCGTCGTATCCGCCGAGGAAGAGCGCCGGGTCAATCTCGCCGGGGATGAGCAGAAGGCGCGCGCGACCGATATCCACCACGGCGACCTCGGTGGTGATGAAGCCCGAGTTGGTCTCGCTAAAAGGCAACGCCGGGTTTTGCGCGCGCGGGGTTCGAGTCGGGAAGATGCCGAGGGTGAAGCCGAGGCGGAAGAGGGGGTTGTCGACGGCGACCTCGAAGTCACGCGCGCGGAAAGCGAGCGCAGCGGTCTCTTCTTGCGTGGACGTCTCCATCGCCGCGAGCGTGAAGGCCGCGAACTGGGCGCCGACGCCGTGGGCTTGTTCCACCGTGTTGTCGACAAGGGGCTCCCCGTCGAAGGTCTGAGGGGAGTCCAAGTCGTTGGGGCCGATCTGCGAGCCCACGGCGCCGTTGAAGAACACAGCGATGCCGCCGACACCTTCCAGTGCCTCGGTCGGCCCTTGGGCGCCGTTCTCAACCCCTTCGCGCAGGCCGTGGGCGAAGTCGCTTGAGAGGAGCGTGTTGCGGCTGCCCAGGTATTCTGGGTGAGAGGCGAAGTTGATGAGCGTGGCAATGGTCTCGTCACCGCCGGCTTCCATGAAGCGAATGACACGGATCTCGTCGTCGAGGATCTGCGGGTCACGTGAGTCCGACACGTAGCGTCGAACGCCGCCGGGCCCGTCGCGAATAAAGGTCGTCGCGTATTCAACGTTGGCAGGCCGAAGCGCGGCGATGGCTTCGCGCACGGCTTGCTCGATGGCGCCGTAGAGGAAGTCCATGTACTCGAGGTCCACGCCGGTGCGGCTGATGCCTTCGCCCCACTGGCCCAAGGTGTCGCGCGCCTCGTGTGTGTGCGTGGCCATCACGGCCAGGTAGTCGAGGTCCGCGTCGCTCAAACGCATGCGTGCTCGCACCACGTCATCGTGGAAGTAGCCGACGACGTCCAGGCTCACCAAAGCGATGCGCGTGTCGCCGTTCTCAAGGACGATGGCGCTCGCCCATTGTGGGTCCGCGACCCCCGCCGCTGGCCGGCCCATTCCGTAGCCCGCGATCCAGGCTGCATCGAAGCGGCGGTTTCCATTGATATCCTCGAAGAGGTCGCCGTCGGCGGGCTCGTAGATCCCATCACCGTCGACATCGACGGTCATAACCTCTCGGTTCTCGTCGAAGCTCGCGGTGATCTCCACGCGCGCCGCGCCAACGCTCAACATGCCATCCGCGGGGTCCATGCAGTCCTCTGAGCCCGGGCAGAAGCGGTTCGGCCCCGGCGGTGCGGCGGCGTCGAAGGCGTCTGGGCCCGCATCGCTCAGGTCCGGGGAGTCCGGGCCCGCGTCGGCGGCGTCGCTTCCGGCATCGAGTCCTGCGTCAGCGCCGGCATCGAGCCCGCCGGCATCGGAGGTGTCGTCATCGCCGCAAGCGAAGGCGAAGATCAGCGAAAGCAAGAGATAGCGCATGGACGTACTATAGCGCTGCTCCGGGTGGGCGTTCAAAGCGAGCAGGTGGCTTTGGTTCGCGGCGTTCTTCAAAGCGTGTCAGAGGGCGGGCGTGACCGACGCTGCCATTCCCAAACACCCCTGGCTTCAACAAAGGGGTCGTCACGTGTTCGTCCAGAGCTACCCAGACCGCTTTAGCGATGCGGAGCTCGCCGAGTTCCTCGATTACTTCCACGCGCTCCCGCCGATCCTCCCGGAGCCCTACGCGTGGGTCATCGACCTAAACGGGCTCTTCCGTGCGCCGATGCGCCAAAAGAACGCGATCCAAGCTCGCCAAGATGAGAACGTGGACATCGCCCGCCGGAAGAATGCGGGCACAGCCATCGTCGCGGACAACGCCATCAAACGTGGTTTGGTGCGCGCGACCTATCTCTTGAAGGCTCAGGCCTTCCCCGTGAAGGTCGTCTCTTCCGTGGACGAAGGCGTCGAGTGGGTGCGCGGCCAGCTCGCTCTCCGCGGCGTCGTGGACGAGGGCTAAGACGGACCCTATATTAGGCACGTGGACACGCAGAGCCCTGAACTGACCAAGATGGTCTTCTACGATGGTGAATGCGGCCTGTGTCAGAAGAGCGTCCAGTGGCTCCTCGACCACGACGGCGAAGGGCGCCTCCAGTTCGCTCCGCTACAGGGTTCTACAGCCGCGGACGCTCTCGGTGATCGAGACGAGCTCGCGGGCGTCGACAGCATCGTCTTCCTGGAAGGCGAACACCTCTACTTGCGGTCACGGGCCGTCTTTCAGATCGCTTCCTACCTCGACCCCGGCTGGCGCTGGCTTCGGCACTTTCGTGTCCTGCCCGCGTTTCTCACGGACCTTGGCTATCGTTTCATCGCGAAGATTCGCTATCGAGTTTGGGGCAAAGCGGACGTTTGCCGTATTCCAAGCCCCGAAGAACGCGCGCGTTTCCTGCCCTAAACGCTGGTTCTAGGCGTATCGCCTGTCTTGTGGAGGGAGCGATCCGCTGCTATCCACCGAGTGATATGCGAACCGTAGCTTCTCCCTTCGCCCTGCTTATTCTCCTTGGCTGCCTTCCGGCGTGTGGAGGAGGAGCCCGACTTCAGGTCGATACTCAGAGCTCGTATTACCTTCAGACGAACCTGCGCGTGCATGGTCGTAACGCCACGTCCATCAACAACTGGCGCTTCCAGACCGTTATCCCGGTGTGCACGCCTGTGCAGATTCAGGCGGCCCGTGGCCGGCGCGTGACGTTCATGGCCAACGGTCAGCGCATGCGATACACGGTGCATCGCTCGTCGCGCCTCCCGCTTGAGGTTCACCTCCAGCGCCTCTTCGGACCCGCTTGCCCCAACACCGCGGGCATGAGCGCTGCAGACCAGACGGGCGTGCAGCAATCGCAGCCTTTCGTGGGCATGTCCCGAGCCGGCGTCATCGCGGCCCTCGGTTACCCACCCGACAGTCGAACGCCAAACCTCGAAGCACCGGAGTGGACTTACTGGGGTCAGCGCGGAAACGTCGTCGTCGTGTTCAACGGTGACCTCGTCGCTGGCGTTCGAGGCGAGTCCGACGAGCCCGCCGTGATGAACGCACAAGCTGCCGGCATCCAGGTTCAGCCCGGCGTCCAGCCCGGCGTCCAGCCTGGCGTTCAACCACAGCCCCAGGTGCAGCCCGCCCCGGCGGAAGACACGGTCCTTGTGACGGACCCAAGTGGCTACCCCACGCGCATCCCGCGCTCGGAGCTCAACCGCGCCTGCAACGAGATGGCGCCGTGCCACGAAGCGCTCATCTGTATCACCGGAACCTGTCAGGCGAGCTAATGACCACCCTCCGCAAACCAACGCGTGTCCTCCTTACGGCCATCGCGCTTCTTTCGTTGCCGCTCACGGCACTCACCATCACCGCGTGTGGTGGTCGTCGACAGGTGACCACTCAAGCCGCGATGCCGCAGCAAGTGGCGGGCACTACGCTCACGCCAAACTCCCCGCCTATCTGCGGCGAGTTCGATCGGCCTTATTTGGCGCCAGGCAGCACCGGCATGAGCAACCCCGTCATGCCGCCTCCGGGTCTAGGGACTCTCGATGAGCGTCAGTCGCGCATGTACGTCGAGGGCGACCTCACAAACGACTACTCCCAAGCGGACCTCGACCTCATCGCCAATGGTCGCGCTCGCGTCGGCCTTGACGAGCGCGCGGTCTACCTCGCGAACGGTCTCCCGGCGTTCTACTGGAACACGCAGATCGCAGACAGCCGATGCCGCGTGCTCCTCTACGGCATCCTCGGCGAGCCCAACATCGACACCGCCATCTACACTTGCGACAACGAGGTCGTTCACATCGGACCCGTGCAGCCCCGGCTTCCATGCTGGCGCGTTGAAGAGGTCGCGCCCCGCGCCATTGAACATGCGCAGCACTTCGACGCCGCAGAGGTGGAGCAGCAGTGGGACATCCTCTACGGACTTCTTCGCCGTGGACAGAGCATGAACGATGTTGAGATCTCGTTTGGCACTCCTTACCGCACGGGTACCGAGGCGCGCGAAGACGGCACAAACGCTGCCAACCACGTCTACCTCGACAACACCGGCGACGCCTACGCGACCTACCTCACCTTCGTGGACCGAACCCTCCGTGGCTGGCGTTTCCCGCCGGACCGTCGTCTCACGGCGGAAGCCGAGCAGCGCCGCCTTGATGCTCTGGAGCGACGCATGGTCGACCAGATGCGTGAGATGGAGCAGGCATCCATCGCTCGCCACCAGGCAGAGCTGGCTCACTTGAACAACATCCAGCAGAACCAAGAAGAGATCCGAACGGACATCGCGAATGCGCGTACGGCGGTCATCGACCACGTGAGCGACGAGAGCGCAGCAACACGCGGCACGGTGCGCAATCAAGGCGCTCAAACGCGAGACGCCATCAACGCACAGAACCAGGGCAACGGCGGTAACGGCGGCGGACGACCCAGCGCCATGGGCGGCGGACGACCCAGCGCTATGGGTGGCGGACGCGCGAGCGGTCCCGTGGGCTGCCGCGTGATCAACTTGAACGTCACCATCAACGGCCACAACGAACGCGGCACCTTCTCCGACTGGTCCGACACCAACATCGGTCGTCGATGTCAGCCTGGCCAGTCGTGCGGCTCAAACCTTGTGTGTTCATCGTTCTTCCGTCAGTGCGTCACCCCTGACAACGACAAGATGCGCTGTCGTGCCGGCCAGATGCGGCGCTAGAAGATGCCAGCGCTTCGCGTAGGGCTCGCCGTCCTCGCCTTCATCGTGTTTATTCGGTGGGCGGGGGGCCAGCGCGCGACGCGCATCAGCTTTGGCAGCATCTGGTTCATGTTGACCAGGCCCGCCGTCCTCGTGCTTTCCACCTTGGGCACGCTGGGGATGGCTGCCTTTCTGTGGTTTTCAATGCTCGAGAATGGGCGAGACCCGGCCGCCGCTCCGCTCTTCATCTTGGGGGTCTCCGTGATGTGCGGCGTCGGCTTCGCCGCGCTCGTGGCGGGTCCCGTTTGGATGGCGCGCAAGATGCGTACGCCCAAACCTGTTCTAGCCCTCGGACCTGACGAGAACGTCGTCGAAGAGTGGCCGATGAATCACTTTCTGGGCCTCGAATCGCGCGGCGGGCGTGGGTATCTCACGGAGAGCGCGATCCACTTCGTACCGACTCGCTTTGTCGTTCAGACGGAGCCGTGGTCGTTGCCGCTGAACGCCATCGTGAGCGCTACCGTCGAAGGGGGTCGCCTCGTTGTGATTCGCGACGATACGGAGCGAGAGCATTGGCTCATCGCCCAGAACCCCAAGCGCATCGCGAAGCTTTTGCAGGGGTCGTAGAAGTTCGTGTTACGACTGGGGCATGAACGATACGCCCATCCTTGGCCCGGGTCCGCACGCGCTGCATTGGCGGGCCAGCCTGGGTATGCGCGCCCTGGGTCTCACCTTTATGTTCATCGGCGTCCTGGTCATCGCGGGATTCGCCCTCGCCCAGGCTGACAACATTCGCGCCCTCATGGAGGAGTCCAGCGTTTGGGAGAACGGTGCCGTGGCCAGCGACCCCCATGTACACGAAAGCTGGGGCGCGACGGGGGATCTCATCGATAGCTACACCATTCCCGTCGACTGGCTCGACGAGAGCGGGGAGTTCCACGAAAGCGAGCAGAACTTCAGCACCTTCCTCGACGGTCTCAACGGGGATGAGCCCCTCGAGGTGCGCTACGTGCGTACGGATGACGGCTACGCCATCGCGACGAGCTGGAGTGAGTCCGTTCGGACGTCACGCTGGGTGGCTTCGTTCCTGATATTTTTCTTTGGGTTGGTCTTCGCGTCGCTCGCGTTCTTGCTCGCCTTCGCAGTGATGGGACAGACCCGCCGAACGAGGCTCACTCTCCGAGACGCCATCGAGGTTCGGCTTCGCGTCGTCAACGTCATCTCCGGTAAGAGCGATGGCTCCGCCGAACACGTCTTTGTCCTGTTTGACGAAGAAAAAGAAGTGGAGTTGATGAAGCGCTTCACCAAGAGCTCGCCTCTGACTCTGGGCGCGGCTGAGAGCCACGTTCTCGCGCTTCGGCAACGCGAGGGTGGTCTCCTCATCATTCACAACGATCTTTACCCACTCGCGAAGGACGAGAAGAGCACACAGGAAATCCGAACCCGTGCCGCCGCTGCGAACTTAGGGAGTTGACGGCGTTTCCGCCGCGCGCTCTTCGGCTTTGCTTTCAATCTCTTCGCGAACGGCGCGGGGCACGCTTCGCTCCAAGTTGATGCGCCACGAACCACCCTCTCGTTCGAGAAACACCGGGCGCGTTCGCCGCTCTGGATCGCGGACCATCACCTCGGCTTCGTCATCACGAATCGTCGCGATGAGGTCATCCTTGGCGACGATGATGCTGCCAAAGACGTAGCCCGCGAGTCCTTCCCCGGCGGGCTCTTCCCAGTCCGAGAAGCATGCGCGAAGAGCCTCCGGGTCGTTCAGATGAAAGCGTCGCCCGATGTCCATGCGTCGGTCGATCTCTTCTTGCGGAAGCTCCGCCACGCCGTAGCTATCGAGGAGAGTCTCGATGGTGGTTCTCGGCGTCATGAGCCGAAGATCCGGCGTGGGGTCATCGCCGCAGGCCATCGCGAGAACTAGAACAGCGAGGAGTCGCGGACGCATGAACGCCTTCATGCCACGTCACGAATTTTTCGTCACCTGTTGACCGACTCAAAGGCGGACTTAACGTGGAAGTCGTGGCCGAGCGCGTCGCCACAGCCGGCCGAGCCCCACGTGGCAAGTCCGAGCTGACCCCGCTCAATGACCCGATCCCGCTCACGGCAATCACCGAGGAGGCCAATGATGAGACTCGACCGACTGACGACGAAGACACGCGAAGCACTCCTGACGGCGCAACAGAGCGCCGCGAAGAATGGGCATCCAGAGACCCACGCCGAGCACCTCCTTCTCGCGCTCATCGCCCAGAAAGACGGGCTCGTTCCCGCCATGCTGAAGAAGGCGGGTGCGGACCTCCCCGCCATCGCGCAGCGCGCGGCGGAGCGAATCGCCAAGTTGCCAAGCGTGGACGGCGGCGGCGAGCCAGCCATGGGGCGCGGTCTGCGGGGCATCCTCACGGACGCATGGCAAGAGACGGAGAAGATGAAGGACGAGTACACGTCGGCGGAGCATGTGCTCCTCGCGATGTGCTCCGACAAAGCCGTCGGCACGACGCTGAAGGTCAAGCGCGCCGACCTCGAGAAGGCCATCACCGATGTCCGAGGAAACCAGCGCGTCACCGACCCCGACCCGGAAGGGAAGTATCAAGCCCTTGAGAAGTACGCGCGGGACCTTACGCAGCGTGCGCGTGAAGGAAAAATCGACCCGGTCATCGGACGCGACGAAGAGATTCGTCGCGTGATGCAGGTGCTCTCGCGCCGGACCAAGAACAACCCGGTTCTCATCGGTGAACCCGGCGTCGGCAAGACGGCCATCGTCGAAGGCCTCGCGCAGCGCATCGCTCAAGGGGACGTGCCAGAGTCCCTCAAGGACAAGCGCCTCCTCGCGCTGGACCTCGGCGCCATGGTCGCGGGCAGCAAGTACCGCGGCGAGTTTGAAGAGCGTCTCAAGGCCGTCATCGAAGAAGTGGAGCGTGCCGAAGGCCGCGTCATCCTCTTCATCGACGAGCTGCACACCTTGGTCGGCGCAGGCGCCTCCGAGGGCGCCATGGACGCGTCGAATATGCTCAAGCCGGCTCTCGCGCGAGGTGAGCTTCGCTGCGTCGGCGCGACGACCCTCGACGAGTACCGGAAGCACATTGAGAAGGACGCCGCGTTTGCCCGTCGCTTTCAGCCCGTCGTCGCCGGCGAGCCCACGGTGCAGGACACCATCGGTATTCTACGCGGACTCAAGGAACGTTACGAAGTTCACCACGGTATTCGCATTCAAGACTCGGCCATCGTCGCTGCGGCGACGCTCTCGGACCGCTACATCACCGATCGTTTCTTGCCGGACAAGGCCATCGACCTCGTCGATGAGGCCGCCAGTCGTCTCAAGATGGAGATCGATTCGATGCCCGTCGAGATCGACCAGGTCGAGCGAAAGGCGATGCAGCTTGAGATCGAAAAGCAGGCCCTCAAGAAGGAGCGCGACCCAGCGTCCCTGAAGCGCCTCGAAGACCTCGAGAAGGAGCTGAGCGAGCTCAACGAAGAGCGAAGCACCATGCGCGCTCAGTGGCTTCGGGAGAAAGAGCTCATCAACGCCATTCGCTCGGCAAAGGCGAACGTGGAGTCGCTTCGTGCAGACCTTGAGCGCGCTCAGCGCATGGCGAACTTCGATGCCGCCGCGAAGCTCCAGTACGGTGATATCCCGGCGGGAGAGAAGGCCGTCGAAGCGGCGCAGGTCGCTCTCGATGAAGCTCAGGTAGGAGGCTCTTTCCTGACGGAAGACGTCACGGACGAAGACATCGCCGCCGTCGTCTCGCGCTGGACCGGAGTGCCGGTGCGCAAGATGCTGGAGTCGGAGCGCGAGAAGCTCCTCGATATGGAGGCGCGCCTCGCAGAGACCGTCGTGGGTCAAAGCAAAGCCGTCGTCGCCGTCGCCAACGCCGTTCGTCGTAGCCGCGCGGGCCTTGGCGAGCCCGGCCGGCCGATGGGCAGCTTTCTTTTCCTGGGGCCCACCGGTGTCGGCAAGACGGAGCTTGCGAAATCCCTCGCGCTCTTCCTCTTCGACGACGAGCGCTCCATGATCCGCATCGACATGAGCGAGTATATGGAGAAGCACTCCGTATCGCGCCTCATCGGTGCACCTCCGGGCTACGTTGGATACGAAGAAGGTGGGCAGCTCACGGAGCCTGTTCGGCGCCGTCCATACTCGGTCATCCTCTTCGACGAGGTCGAGAAGGGTCACCCCGATGTGTGGAACACGCTCTTGCAGGTGCTCGACGATGGTCGCCTCACGGATGGTCAGGGTCGCACCGTCGACTTCAAGAACACAGTCATCATCCTCACTTCCAACGTGGGCTCGACGCACATCGTGTCCACGGACGATGAAGCGACGATGAACGAGCGTGTGATGGCGGACCTTCGCTCGCACTTCCGGCCGGAGTTCCTCAATCGCCTCGACGAGACGGTGATTTTCCATCGACTCGACCGTGCGGACATGCGCAAGATCGTGGATGTTCAGCTGGTGCGCTTCGAGTCGCGGCTCAAGGATCGCTTCCTGTCCATGGAGGTGACCGACGCCGCGAAGGACTACCTCGCCAACATCGGCTTCGACCCGGCGTACGGCGCGCGTCCTCTCAAGCGTTCGATTCAGCGCTACGTGGAGAACCCGCTTGCGCAGGAGCTCCTCGCGGGTCGCTACGCACCAGGCGATACCGTCGTCGTCGATATGGCCGCGGGCGAGATCGCCTTTGGCAAACGGTCGGAAAACGGCGCCGATGAAGTCCACGCCTAGCGACCTAGTGCCCTGAGTCCGCAATTCGATGCATAATTCGACGGCTCTTTTCACCCGTGCCGTCGTTGCCGCTCCTCGAAATATCTCTGATATTCCTTCGTCACAGCGCCTAGGCACGGACGAAATCACTCGCCGACTTATGCACCGCATTGCGGACTCAGGACACTAGAAGGGCTGAGACCAACGCAGGTGGAAGACCGTGTCCAGCTCCTCAAGTTCGGGGAGTGACCCGAGGGAGCTCGCCGCGTCGTCGGCCTGCGGAAGGCGCGAGGGCTCCCCGAAGAGGGCATGGAGAGCGGTCTCGAGGACAAGGCGAAGGCCTGCCTCGAGACCTTCTTCAATTCCGGCCTGAAGCATTGCGCGCATGGACTCGCTGTTGAGCTCCACGGGCGGCAACGCTGCCTCGCCCCGCTCAACCCTTCGGGCGTTGAAGTTCGCTCGGACACCGTTGAAGGTCTCGACGGCGCCCTGGATGTGGCCGACGGCGACGTCCGAGAGCTTGCCTGCGAGCTCCGTGACGAACGCCCTCCGCTCGAGGGGCTCCATGGCGCCTAGGAGAGAGCGCTGAGCTTCGCCCTCCGCCTCGCCCTCCACAAAACGTTCGGCCACCTGTCGCGGAGATAGCTGGGGACGATGACGCGCTGGGCTGCGGCGGCGCCTAGGCGCGCTACGACGATGAACGATACTGAGCGCGTCGAGGTCGGCTGCGGCCTGGTCCGCTTGCTCCTCAGGCTCGGCGGCCGTTGCGCTCGTTGTGACACCCTCATTGAGGCTGGAAGACGTGGGGGCCTGGCCCGGGTTTCCGCGTACGGAGGTTCGGGGAGGGGTGCGAATCGGTTCGCCCATGGCGGAGTTGCTCCTTCGGTAAAGCCCCCCATCGCCACGCCTAGCTTTCGGTTGCGTGCGCGTGCAGGAAGAGCCTTTGAATGCCAAAGTCCGTTCTCCCGCTCGGCTCGCCGTGACTAGGAGGCTTCAGATTGAATAGTCAGCGTAGGCGCGCGTCCGCACCCATCATGAAGTATCCACTCGGGGCTGCACTCATCACAGTGGTGCTGTTCAGTGTTTCCCCCGCCGCCGCCACAGTCGGCGATGCGGCTGTGGTGCAGATGCTCGGCTATGACGCGGAGACGCAGAGCGTGTTCTTTCTTCGAAGCGACGGGGTCGAGGATGCCAGTCCACCGCAGCTCCATATGTTGCCCTTGATTGGACCGCGCCCGCGTCGCTCGCAACACCATCCGTGGGCGACTACACCTGGTGAGTTCGTCGCTCTTGAGGACGAAACTACTCGCTACGTAGTCGCGGGCGAGGAGCTATCGTACTTTGCTCTCCGCGAGCGCCTTGTGCCGCTCCCACGGCTCTCCAACCGTGAAATTAGGTTGAGTGTTCAGCGGGGTTGCCGAGGGTGTGGCCACAGAGTCCGCCTTGCGGGAACTCACCTCAGCGCACGCACGATTTCGATAAGCGCTCCGCCAGAGCAGGCCTATGTGGTGTCCCTGTGGCGGGTCCCGGACCAACAGAACGCAGTCGCTGTGGTCTCCTATCCGGGGGAGCCAGGAGAGGCCGGGTACTCGTATCAAGAACCAGTGCTACTTGGGTACACTCCACCACGAGCGGCGCGGGGAAGACGAGACACGCACGTCCGACTGGAACAGAGCCCGGACTCCATACTCCGCGTCACCTTGATCGAGTCGGGAGTCGTAACTCAGGAGGTTCCACTGGGCACGGAGACCGCTGAGTGCCAGCCATCGGCAACAGAAGGCGACGATTCCTTCCTGATGCGCTGTGGCGGTCGAGAAGTGCGGGTGCGCCAAGTCCAGCAGATCGTTCGAGTGGAGGAGCAAGGACACTCAATCGGAGAGCTCGTTCTCCCACGCGGGCGTCGTGTCGCTTCGCTTGGCTACGAGCAGGCCGACGGCTTTGGTGCCCCCACGCGGCCTTCAAGCCCTGGCATCTGCGGCAGCCATGGTTGTCGAATAGTCATTCATGGTCGCGTCATCGTGTCGCTCAGATTCGGTGGTTCTTTTCGGTGCTTGGACACACCCGGCTGGATCGCGTGCGTGCACACTCCAACTGATGATTCAAGTCCCCAACGCGGTTTCTGGATTCGGGCACACGGAAGAGGGATGAGGCCCCTCGCCCTGGGCATCGAGGTCGAAGAACGGATCGACGCGTTGTACTCCGACGCTGAGAACCCCGCTCAGGTGCGAATGCGCGTCGTGGGGCGCGAGGAGGGCGTGGTTGTGGAAGCCCCGCGCCGCTAAGGTCGCCCAGAAGCGATGAGACCCGGACTTATGGGGGCACGGAACGACGGACACGTTGCGCCACTTGTTATTGTGGCGCGTGGCGGTATGACCGGAGGGCATGGACGCGGCGGAGATGTTGGCGAAGGGATTTACCCGCGAAACGACCATCGTCCGGGATGCGGCGGGCCGGTGGTTCCACGATGGGGAAGAGCTGGAGCAC
>JBGCFM010000091.1:0-32791 GCA_045106895.1 Polyangiales bacterium
GTATGCACCGACGGGAGAGACCTTGTGTCGCCGCAAGGGGCGGCGACACAAGCCAGCCGAATGGCCTTGGGCCCACGCGGGCCCACCCCGAACCGGACGGACTTAGAGCGAACTTCGAGACAGCGACCCCTGAGCGGATCACAGAGACCCGAGCGAAGCGTTGTGCCAGCCGAATGGCCTTGGGCCCGCGCGGGCCCACCCCGAACCGGACGAACTTAGAGAGCGAACTTCAGAGAGCGAACTCCAAGACGAAACCCTGAGCGAATCACAGAGGGCCAGCGAAGCAGCCGGAATGAACGCACGCCCCCGACTTGTTGAGTAGAACATGTGGGAAAGTTGCCGGCATCGCTCATGATTTCTAGCTTCGGCTCTATGGTCTTTTCACGCACCGCCATCGCCGGCATCGCTCTGGTCATCGCAACGTGTGAACAGCCCGCTGTCACACCGCAGCACCATGCCCAGGCTCAGGCATCTGAGACGGTGCCGCCCGCGGAGGTGGCACCACGTCGTTTTCACCCGCGCGCCGCCCAGGCGCCGGATATTGTCGAAGCGCTACGGACCTCATCACGCCCAGAGGTCTTACTAGAACGCATCAGCGACCCGGCGGAGCGCGGCATAGGCCTGTGGGTACTCGCTCATCGCGAGAGCCTCACGGCAGAACGCCGCGATGCGATGCTCGAGGAGCTTGCGGGAATGAACCATGCGCTGGCTCCCTGGGCGGCGTATCGACTGGCCGAGTCGACGCATGAGTCCAACAGCGAACGCGCGTTGACGCTGCTTGAGTCCATCCCGGAGGACTTTCCAAGCGCCAATAGCGTGCAACGCGTGCGAGCGCTGACGCTCGTCGCGGCGGGGCGACTCGACGACGCCATTCCGCTTCTCCGGGAGCTCGTCGCAGAAGCACCGCAACGGTCCGGCGCGGCCTCGGCGGCGATGCCACTGGCGGCGATTCTTAGCGCCCAAGACGACGCTGCTCTGAAAGAGGAAGCGCTGCATCTCCTGAGGCGTGTTGCGACGCGCGCGCCGAAGGCACGTGTCGGTCGCGACGCTGCTCAACAAGCAGAAGCGCTCTTGGCGGCTCTTCCTGCACCCCGTCGTCGCGCTCTCGAGGAGATTCCCCTCGCCGATCGCTTTCGCGAGGCCGATGCGCTGTACGCGAGCAATCATCATCGCGACGCGGAGGCGGCGTATGGAGCGATCGTGGCTTCCATGGGTCCGGAAGAACCACGTCTGTGCGAAGCGCTCTTGCAACAGGGCAAAGCGATCCTTCGCCAGCGAGCACGTCGTCGAGGTGCTCCCTTCATGCACGAGGTAGCGCGCCGTTGCACCGGTGACGAACGCGCCTGGGCCCACTACAAAGCCGGCCGAGCCTACGCTCAGAGCGGCGACGCGGCGCGAGCTCGCGCCGAGTACTCCGCCCTTGTTCAAGAGTCGCCGGACCATCGCCTCGCGGACGACGTCATCTTCCGAACCGCGCTCCTGGAACAGGGCCGAGACCGCACCGAGTATGAGCGTCTATTGCAGGTGCTTATCGACGAGCACCAAGACGGCGATATGCGCGGCGAAGCGATTTTTCACCTGGCGATGCATCACCGCGAGGGAGGTCGGCACGAAGAAGCGCTCGCGCTCTTTGAAGCTGGGCGTGATGTCGGTGAGAACACCGAAGGCATGCAGGGACGTTCAGCGTATTGGCGTGCGCGTTCGCTCGCGGCACTCGAGCGGCCGGCCGTCGAAGCCTACGCAGAGGTGGTCCAGGCGTGGCCGCTCTCGTACTACGCGCAGCACGCGCTCTCGCGTATTCATGCGGAGAGTCCGGAGCGACATGCTCAGCTGCTGGAGTCGCTCCGGAGCGATGAGGAGCCGGATTTGAGCTTCCCCTGGCGGGCGGAACTCGATGACCCCCGCTTTGCCCGCGCCCTCGTGTTGCTCCAAGTCGGAGCGAGCGATGAGGCCCAACAAGAGTTCAGCGCGATGGGCTTCTTTGGTTCCGGCGCCGACGACGACGCGAAGTGGCTCGTCGCTTCACTCCTGGCAGAAGCCGGTGAGCTAACGCGCCTGACTCGCCTCGTTCGAGGCCAACGTGGCTTTCGACGCACAGCGCCAACGGGCCGAGCGCGCGCCATGTGGCGCCTCGCATACCCCCAGGCTTTCGCTCCGCTTATCGAGACTGCCGCTGCGGAGGCAGAAGTGAGCCCTGCACTTGTTCGGGCTGTGGCACGCGAAGAGTCGAGCTTCGACCCGGGCGCTGTCTCGTGGGCTCACGCGTACGGTCTCGTTCAGGTTCTC
This sequence comes from Polyangiales bacterium, assembly GCA_045106895.1. Taxonomy (GTDB): domain Bacteria; phylum Myxococcota_A; class Polyangia; order Polyangiales; family Houyiibacteriaceae; genus JBCCRV01. The sequence continues at coordinate 2,287 of JBGCFM010000091.1, forward strand.
TTGCCGACGGCCCGCCGCTACGGTCGTGACCTGGACGTGCGAATCACCGCCCACAACGTCCGTGACCCAGAGATCAACCTGCACTGCGGGACAGGCTTCATGGCGTGGCTGCAGGGCCGCTACCCCAGCGATGTCTTCATCCCGGCTGCTTACAACGCAGGTCATGGCGCCCTCGACCGCTGGCTTCGGCGCGCTCGCGCATCCGAAACGCCGGGCGCCCAGGACTTTGACGCCTTCGTTGAATCGATCCCCTTCGATGAAACCCGGCGCTACACACGGCGTGTCCTACAGACATACGGCGTGTACAGCTGGCTCGACTCGGGTCGACTTCCTGAAATGCCGACGACGATCGAGCCATAGCCAAAGCGCCAAGGCCGCGACGCCTCTGATATCCTACGAAGGATGCGGATCTGTTTCCTCTCTCTCTTTCTTGTTCACGTTGGGTGCAGCGACCCGGCCCAGACCCCACAAACACCATCTTCTGGGACGAACGCTGGCGAAACGTCGCCAAACGCGAACGAGGAACATTCAAACGACGAACATCTGAGCGTAGAGCCACCGGACCCGTGCGCGGAGATCCGAGCCGAAGCCAACGACATTCTTCAAGAGCCCGCCCTCGCTTGCGCGAGCGACGAAGACTGCTCTTGCTATCCCGCGATCATCGACTGCGGCGGCGTGAGCGACAACACCACGGCGCAACGCCTCATCGAGGTAGATCGGCGACGCATTGCTGCGGACTGTGGTTACCGCGACTTAGACGGGAACGGGTTCAACTGCGCGCCATGGGAATGTGTGCCCGAATGCAGTCTGGGCCGATGTGGACGAGGAATGCGTTAGCCCTCTCACGGGCAGCCTCTTAACGACGAAGCCCCGCGTCCTCTTCCAAGGAGCGGGGCATCGAAAGCGACGAGGTGGGCCTAGAACTCGCGGTAGAGCACCAGGTCGATTCGCCGGTTCTGGGAGCGCCCTTCGTCGGTCTCGTTCTCTGCGAGGGGCTTGGTCTCGCCGTATCCGTGGGATACGACCTGCCCGGCGTTCACACCGGCGTTGACCAACACATCCACCACCGAGGCCGCGCGCTGGCGGCTGAGCCGGAGGTTCATGTTCGGGTCACCGACGTTGTCCGTGTGGCCAGCGACGTGGACTCGGACGCCCTCGGGGCATCCGTTGAGGAGGCTTGGCACACCGCGAAGCATGGCTTCGCTGGCGGCGGAAAGGTCCGCGCTGCCGGTGTTGAACTCGAGTCGCGTCTGAGCCTGAAGGGCGGCGAGTCGCTCGTCACACGCGGTGGCTGCGGCTGCGTCGTAGATCTTGAGGGGCTTTGACCAAGCGAAGCCATCGGGAGCAGCGGAGAACAGAGCGTTGGCGTTAGCCATCGCAGCTTCATCGCCCTCGCCAACGAAGCACATCTTGGCGTCGTCTGCGCTGCCGGCGAAGTCGAAGTCAGCGCGTGCCTGCGTCATGGGTGCAAGAGCGTCGAGGACGGTGTCGACGGTGGCGTCGAAGGTCTCGGGGGTGGAGTAGACCATGGTGTCGTCCACGATGAGCTCGTCGGCGTTGACGTTGTTTCCGGCCTTGGCGCGTACTCGAGCGACGAGAGCGGCCTTGGCCTCTTCGCTTGAGATCACACCGCTCAAGTAGATCGTGCCGTCGAGGCGCTTCGCGACGCGGATGTCGTACGGAAGGGGCAGCTCGTAGGTGCGCTCCGGGGGCATCTCCGCAGCGGGGATGAGCGCGTACTCTGGAAGCTCGCCGGTGAGCTCGTTCATGAACGCGACGATGCTGGTGACTTCGGCGTCTTCAAGCTCACGTCCAAGCTGGACATGGGCCATCGTGCGCACGGCGTTGCCAAGGTCGTCTTCGCTTCCGTCGTGGAAGTAAGGAGCGGTGAGCGCGATGTTGCGAAGCGTGGGCACCTTGAAGTGATGACGGTCGCCTTCGTCGCCGGTGTGGTTGAAGCGTCCCATGTCCGCTTCCGTGAGCTCGCCGCCGCGCTCTTCGAAGTAGTCGTGTACAACGCCCATCTTCATGAACATCGTGCCGCCCACGGCTGGGCCCTGGTGACACGTCGTGCAGCCGACCTCTTCAAAGAGACGGTAGCCGGCGACGGCTTCTTCGCTCATCGCGGTCTCATCGCCAGCAAGCCACGCGTCAAAGGAGCCGGGGGTGATGAGCGAGCGCTCGTACTCGGCGATGGCGTCGGTGATGCTGTTCTTCGTGACGCCTTCTTCGGGGTACACGTCGGCGAAGTGGGATGCGTACCACTCGTCGCCCTCGATGCGTGGGACCACAACCTCGAAGTTGGAGGCCATCTCACCCGGGTTCTCGACGGGTCCGCCCGCCTGCTCTTGGAGGTCCGCGGCGCGGCCATCCCAGAACTGGGCGATGTGGTTCCACGTGTTGAGCGTCGTGGGCGAGTTGATGGGTCCAACGGCGTTGTTCACGCCAAAGGACGTCCGTCGAGGCTCGGCGCCGCCAGCCGCGACGTTGTGGCAGGTCGCGCACGACACGGAGCCGTCACCGGACAGGATGCCGTCGTGGTAGAGGCGCCGGCCGAGGGCGACCTTGTCCATGTCGATCTCAAGGTCTTCTGCGCTTGGGAGCGCTTCCAGGGAGCCGGTCCAACGCGGTGGCGGGCCGTCCGGGGCTCGGTTCTGGAAGTAGAGGAAGAGTCCAAGGCCCACAAAGAGCACGAAAAGGAAGTAGTACCCGATGTATTCATCGCTCATGTACTGGGACTTGTCGTTCATGGCCCCCCGTATAAAGGGCAAAGTGCCCCTAGGCCAGCGCTCAGCGCATCAAAAATTGCGCTCCGCGAGTGGAGCGCTTTCTAAGGCAGAACTCGCGCTTTTGGACGCTCTTTTTTCGCTTTTTCCGAACCCTAGGTACGGAGCGCTGGACCTTTGTCTACGCGAGGCCGCATCTTCCGACTGAGGTCACATGAGCGAACACCTGGACGTCCTTATCATCGGTGCCGGCATTTCCGGAATCGGAGCCGCTTATCACCTGCAAACGCGCTGTCCGAACAAGACCTACGCTCTGCTCGAAGGGCGCCCTCAGCTCGGCGGCACCTGGGACCTCTTTCGCTATCCGGGCATCCGCTCGGACTCGGACATGCACACGATGGGCTTCAGCTTCAAGCCTTGGACGGGCGAGAAGGCCCTCGCGGATGGCGCATCGATCCTGGCTTACCTCCAGGAGACCGTCGCGGAGAACCGCATCGACGAGAACATTCGCTACGGGCACCAGGTGGTCTCGGCCCATTGGTCGAGCGACGACAAGCTCTGGTCCATCGAGGCGAAGGCCGACGGCGAGACGAAGAAGTTCACCTGCAACTTCATCTTCAGCTGCACCGGTTACTACGACTACGACAAGGGCTACACGCCGAAGTTTGAAGGCTCCGACGACTTCGAAGGGGACATCGTTCATCCGCAGAAGTGGCCCGAAGATCTGGACTACGCCGGCAAACGTGTCGTGGTCATTGGGAGCGGAGCCACGGCGGTGACGCTCGTACCCGCGATGGCGGAAAGCGCCGAACACGTGACCATGCTCCAGCGCACGCCGACCTACGTCGTGTCTGTACCGGCTGAAGACAACTTCGCGACGGCGCTCAAAAAACGCCTCACCCCGAAGGCCGCGTATCGGGTGACGCGATGGAAGAACATCGCGATGGGCCTCGGGGTGTTCACCTTCGCGCGAAAAGCGCCGGGGCCGATGCGCGCCCTTGTGAACAAAGGTGTGCGTGCCCAGATGGGCGAAGACTACGACGTGAGTCCGCACTTTGACCCGCCCTACAACCCGTGGGAGCAGCGCATGTGCATGGTCCCGGACGGCGACTTCTTTCGCGCCGTCAAACGCGGGAAGGCCGAGATCGTCACGGGCCACATCGAGCGCTTCACGAAGAGCGGGATCCTCCTCAAAAGCGGCGATGAGATCCAGGCGGACATCATCGTGACAGCGACGGGTCTTGTTCTTGAGTTCATGTCCAAGATCGACATGCGTATCGATGGCAAGCCCATGGATCCGTCGGAACACTGGATGTACAAGGCGATGATGTTCAACGACGTGCCCAACTTCGCGTTGTGGTTCGGGTACACGAACGCTTCTTGGACGCTCAAGGCGGACCTCACATCGGAGTATATCTGCCGCTTGATCAATCACATGGAGAGCGCTGGCCACGACGCGGTGGTACCGCGGGCCAACGCCGCGGAGATGACCGACCGCCCCTTCATCGACTTCTCCTCTGGGTATTTTGAGCGCGCCAAACACCTCCTACCCAAGCAAGGCGGAGCGTTTCCTTGGCGCCTGTACCAGAACTACCTCCTCGACTCGCTCTCGATTCGCTACAGCAAACTCGATGACGGCGTCCTCGAGTTTAAGTAGACGATAGCGCTCAGAGCGTCTCCTCCTCGTTGTCCCAAGCTCGACTCGAACTCGATGAGAGCGGGAGCGCGTGCTAAGCCTAGGCTTCCTATGAAGCAAAACGCAGACGAACGACCCGACCCAAGCATCTTGCGCAAAGCCGCCATCGCTCATGGACAGGCAGCTGACTACGCCGGCGATGTGACCATTCGGCCTATCCCGGACTTCGATCTCGACCGCACGATCTTCACAACCTTGGAAGGCAAGGCTGCGCGTTTCGTTATGAAGACTCGCGTCGGTAAGGAGCCGCATTGGGACAGCGCCGCGGCCAAACGAGTTCAAGCCGCGTATGACGCCGCGCGCAAAGATTTTCCACTGCCTTCTGTCGACTCGGAGCTTCTCCGTTTCATGGTCGAGGAGTGCGACTTCGACGTGGAGCACGCCGACGGCTCATTCCTGGACCACCTCTACTTTTGCTTCGAGTACACGGTTCACCATTACCCGGACGAGTCGCCACTCGTGATGCTTCTCCACTCGATCCTCGGCACCGGGACGAACACCTTCGCGATGGGCGCTGACAAGATCCCTGCACTTCGCGAACTCATGACGCCGAAGGAGTGGACGCACGTTCAAGCGTTCCCTTCGCTTTTGCGTCTCCTCTATGATTTCCCCCTCCGCAAAGAACTTCGTCTCAACCGGCACCGGCCAGACAGCATCGAGCGCATCGATTTCCACCGCGTCATCGACAACGAGTCCATCAGCCTGAGCGGCGAAGAGCTCTGGACGCAGCTCAACTACCAGCTGATTCATCTCATCGATTTCTTGCCCGCCGCGAACTGGGCGACAAACGCCAACGACACATCGTTCATTCTCTTTCGGGACCTCTACGACTTGCTGAAGAGCTGCGGAAAGCTGGAGGCCAAACTCGACTACACGCCCGCGGGCAAGCTTCGGACGCTGCGTGGTGAGAAGCCAAGCCTCGGTCTGCTGACGACGCTTATCCCTGTTTCGTTGAGCGAGAAGATGGCGGCGCGCTCCGTGACGCAGTTCAGTGAGCGCATCGGACACAGCCTCACGTATAAGATTCACTGGCGATAGCGTCACGCTTCGCCGGGTCACTCGGTCCGCTCAGGGTCTCCTCGAAGATCGTTCTAAGCGCGTCCGGTTCGGGGCGTGCCCGCGTGGGCCCAGCCTTGGGCCCCACGCGGGCCCACCCCGAACCTTCGTACGTTTCAAAGCACAATGCTGATGTGGGTGGTGAGCGGATGTTACGGGGACGCGCTTCTTTGCGAAGGCTTTGGGCCTTCGCAAAGGAGCGCGGGTCCTTGTTCCGCGCGGGACAACACTCTCGAATTCTAGGTCGAACTCCAAACTTCAGCGGAGGAACTTAGAAACAAAACCCGTGAGCATCATGCGAAGGAGCATGTTGCAAACGGGTAAGTCGGAATGAACCGAGCGAAGCTCAGTTGTAGGTGAAGCGCAGCTCGTAATCGCAGATCTGGACGATGTCGCCTTCTTCGATTCGTTTGCTGTCGACGCGCCGGCCTGCGTATTCGATGCCGTTCGTGCTGCCCAAGTCTTTGACGTAGTACGCGCCGCCTTGCAGCACGATGGCGGCGTGGCGCCGCGAAATGTTGCCGTCCTTGATAGGAAGGTCGGCGGTCTTGCTTCCGCGTCCAATGACGAACTCGTCTTTGGTGACGGGGTACTTTTGTCCGTTAAAGATCACGGAGAGGGAAGGGCGTGCGCCGAAGGCAGGTGCAGCCGAGACGGGCGCGCCGGGAAGTGGTGGTGGGCTGCTCGGTCGAGGCGGTGGCGGAAAGCTTGAGGGCGCCCCGGAGTAGCCACCGAAACCGGGTGGAGCCGCACTAGGCGCTGGTGTGTAGTTGCCCGCCGGTGGGTAGGGGGGCGCGGCGGGAGCCGAAGGGTAGCCGCCGTACGAGGGGCGCGGTGGTGGAGGTGGCGCTGATGGCAAGGGCGGACGAGGAGCGGAGGGTCCACCCAGCGAAGGAATCGAAGGGGCGCCGCCGCCCATCGAGGGGGGGCTTGCGGTAGCGGCAGGCATCCCGGCTTGAGATTGGCTGCGACCGCCGTAGTTACGGGAGCGAGCGTATTGACGCATCGCTTCGTTGATCAGGTAGTCGACGGAGCATTCGAGCTCGCTCGACATCTGACCGAAGATTTCCCAAAGGTAGTCGCGACACTGAAAACTGCGCAGTGTCTTCTTGTTTTGGTCCGTCACTCAGACCCCTCCCCCTCAGTGGCTTCGGCTGGCGTTGCCAGTCGTTCGCGAAGTGCGGCGATGGCCGTCTCAGCGACCTTGCCCACAGTTTCAATCTCACGGCTCGCCCAGCCGTCGCCGACGACGGCCGTTCGGTCCGACACGAGCCGCTGCATCTTGGCGATGTCCGCTTCTGTGCCACGTCGCGCGATGAAGTTGAGAGCGATGACTCGTCGGTACCACTCACGTGCGCTGAGCTGACGCTCGATGACTTCGACGGGCTGTGGCGTCATCTGGCTCATCTGTGTCGCGTAACCTTCGAGCTCCTGCGGCAGGTAGTCCACGTCACTGTCCGAAGGAAGCTTCGACAAGAACTCAGTGACGACGTCCGCTCCGCCGAGGGACAGCACGAGCTCACCCGCACGCCAGCGCTGGCGGTTCGACGCCGTCTCCCCGTTCTGAACGAGCGGCCAAAGGCGCGGAATCGCGTCGCGGGAACGAATGTCGCCGATGCGGTCGAAGGCGTAGTCCTGAACAGCTGGGTCGCTGAGCGCGAGGTCCAAAAGCTGTGAGAGCTGAGCCTCCGTGGCGTTGCCTTGGAGCGCCATCAGGGCGCGCTGTCGACGCGTGTTGATCGCCTCTTGGGAGGCAGCGTTCATCTCCGGGTTTGGGGCAGCGAGAGCGACAACCATGAGCCGGTTTCGGACCGCTTCGACACCCGCAAGGTGCTTCATGGCAGGGATCGCGCCGGTGTTGATGAAACCTTCGCGGTTCACGAGGGCGATGTTTGTCACGCGACCATCTTCGGCTTCTCGACCCTGCGATTCCAGGCTCTCGGTGATCTTTGACTTCAGCCAGTCGATGAACTCCTGGCCTTCCATGGCCGTCTCGATCTCGACGAGGCGGGCGCCCGCAAGGGCCTTCGTTTCGTCGTCGCCGATCTGCCCGATGAGCTCAGCGATTTTCACCAGAGCTTGCTGTGGAACTTCATAGGACATCGCGTCCACAAGCTGTCGGGCGGCGGGCGCACCGAGGGAACGAACAACCTGTTCGACGGAGTAGTTACCGGCGAGGGAGCGGTTCGCGAAGTCACGCGAGTACCAACCGACGACGGCGGAAACGAGACTGCCTCGTGTCTCCGCTGTGGCGTGTGAGATTAGAAAGTACGCGCCATCTTTCGCGCGAATCTGTTGGAGTGGTGGCCCAAGGTTTTCGTCTTGTTCAGCGCCTTCTCCTTCCATCATCGCGATGAGTCCCGGCGCCATGCCGTCGACGATGGCGTGCGTCGCTTCTTCGTCCTGTCGCGCGAGTCGTTGAATGGCCTGCTGAAGCAGCTCCACGCCGTCTTCGTCGGTGCGCTCCATTTCGATCAAAGCGAGACCGGCTTCGGTGCGCAGAGAAATATCGTAGCGGTCCGCTAAGACGACCGCGACGATCTTGCCGGGCCCTTTTACGGTGCCCTTCCAATACGCGATATCCTCAGAGGTGACTTTACAGCCCGAAAGTGCCCCGAAGGACAACGCAAGGACAAGGCAGGTGAACAGGGGGCGGGGTGCGTGCATCGCGTTGTCGATACCGTTTTATGGGGGAAGGGGGTCGCAGACGTCTGCGGGCTGATAGTAGACAGATCCCCTGTAGGATCAAGAGTTTCGGCCTCTTGTCCGCACCTCTCTTCCCACGGGGGCAATCCGAACAACGGGCCTTCTGGCGCTTTCTTGACGCTGTAGCTTTGGATCCTCTAGACTACATGTAGGACGGTGCACACTTGAGCGTACAAAAAGCTACATCGGCTCGAAGCCCTTCTACGGGCGATTTGCTGGGAATCGGAGACGGAAGTCGACGTCGTGAGGTCTTAGGACTGGTCACTTCTGCGGCAACCATCCTGTTGGCCCTGGCTCTCTGGTCGTACGAACTGAACGCCGAGACGGGCCTCATTGGTCCCGTTGGGATCGGGCTCGCGAATCTCGTGGTGTCGGCATTTGGGATCGTCGCCTGGGTTCTTCCCTTCGAGCTCGCCAGCGCGACGTGGCGGCTCTTTCGAGGCAAAAAGGGACTCCTTGGCGTGGCGACGGTGGCGTCCACCCTCGTGATCGTGCTCATCGGCTGCGGAATGCTGCACCTCGCCTTTGGCGAAACGCGTGTGTTTGGCGGCCACCTTGCGGGAGGCGTCCTCGGCGAAGTCCTCGGCGAAGTGCTGCGCAGTCTTCTTGGGCTCGCCGGCGCGTACGTCGTCGGCACGACGATCTTGTTGATCACTCTTGTGCTTCGAACGCACGTCTCCGTCATCGCCGGCGTTCGCTTCGCCAGCCGCAAGGCTCATGAGGCCACCGCGCGAATGCGTGAGGGCTTCGGTGCCATCGCGGATGCATGGCGCGAAGCGCGCGAGCTCGAACGACTCAGTCGCGAAGAGCGCGAAGAAGCGGCTCAGCCGGTCATCCATATGGACGACGAGGAGTACGATACGGAGTCGGACTTCGAAGACGAAGATACCGAGCTTGGCGACGAAGAGTACGAAGACGCGGAAGAAGAAGGCGACGAGTACGAAGAGACGGAAGCCAGCGACGAAGAGTACGAGTACGAAGACGACGAAGAAGAGTACGAGGACGAAGAAGAAGAGTACGAGGAGGAGCTCGACGCCGAGCTCGAAGACGAAGAAGAAGAGTTTGAGGAAGAGGAAGAACCTGCGCCTATCAAGGTGACCAAGGCGAAGACTTCCAAGAAGAAGGCGAGCCCGAGCAAAGCAGACGGTCCGCGCATTATCGCCCCTTCGGACACGCGCTTGGCTCCGACCAAGGTGCCACAGCCTGTGGAGGATCCGACGGGTCGTCACCGGCCCTTCATTCTTCCACCGGTCGATCTCCTGACGCGTCCGCCGGCGAACCGAATTCGTGTCGACCCTGCGGTGCTGCGTGAGAATGCGGCGATCCTCACGGAGAAGCTCGAGTCCTACGGCGTGAAGGGCCGCGTCGACGAGATTCATCCTGGCCCCGTGGTCACGATGTACGAGTTCGAGCCGAAGAGCGGCACGAAGATCTCGAAGATCGCGGGACTTGAGAACGACCTCGCCCTCGCGTTGGCTGCCCAGAAAGTGCGCATCGTCGCGCCGATTCCCGGCAAGGCACGTGTCGGCATCGAGCTGCCCAATGACGACCGTCAGATCGTCTACTTGCGCAGTATCCTCGAGGACCAGCGCTGGGAAGACCACAAGGGCGCGCTGCCGATTGCGCTCGGCAAAGACATCGAAGGTCAGCCGGTCTACGGCGACCTTGCGAAGATGCCTCATCTCCTCGTCGCGGGTGCGACGGGCGCAGGTAAGTCCGTCGGTCTCAACGTGATGCTCGCGAGCATGCTCGCCAAGAAGACGCCGGAAGAATGCCGCATGCTCATGATCGACCCGAAGGTCGTCGAGCTCGCGGTCTTCGATGGCATCCCGCACATGCTCCTGCCCGTCGTGACGGACATGAACAAGGCCGCGCTTGCGCTCAAGTGGGCCGTGGACGAGATGGAACGTCGCTACCAGCTCTTCGCGGATGCTGGAGCGCGCAATATCACCACGTATAACAAACGCGTCGACAAGGTCCTCGCTGGCGAACTCGCGCCTGAGAAGCTCATGCGAAGCAAAGCCGGCAAGGTGCGCGGCATGGACATGCACGGCAACGAGGTCGTCGCTGAACCGACGGGTGAAGAGAAACCCACGGAGCTGCCAACGCCGGAGAAGCTCCCCTACATCGTCGTCGTCGTCGACGAGTTCGCCGACCTGATGATGGTCGCTGCCAAGGACGTCGAGGCCTGCATTGCGCGCTTGGCTCAGAAGGCCCGTGCCGCTGGACTGCACGTGATTCTCGCGACGCAGCGACCTTCCGTCGACGTCATCACCGGCATGATCAAGGCGAACTTCCCCGCTCGAATGGCCTTCAAGGTCAGCCAGCGTGAGGACAGCAAGACCATCCTCGGTCGTGTCGGCGCGCAGAACCTCCTGGGGCGTGGCGACATGCTCATGATCCCGCCGGGCTCAAGTGAGCTCAAGCGCGTCCACTGTGCTTATATCGATGAGGACGAAGTGCAGGCCGTGTGTGATCACCTGCGTGAGCAGGGCAAGCCCAAGTACGACGAGAACATCCTCAAGCCACGCGAAGACGAGAGCAGCGGAAATAAAGCGGACACCGACAACCCGCTCTACGACAAGGCCGTCGCCGTCGTGGCGCAGGCCGGCTACTGCTCGATCTCGCACCTCCAACGGCAGCTCAGCGTTGGCTACAACAAGGCCGCGAAGCTCGTCGACGCGATGGAAGCCGAAGGCGTTATTGGGCCCGCGAGCCGCAAGGCCGGTGGTCGTCGCGAAGTGTTCGTGCAGCCGCTTTAGGCCCGCGTACGGAAACCAAGAAAGCCAACAATGAACAAGAGCCATCGTATAGGACTCATCTTCGCTGCAGTGGCGCCACTCGTTGCGCTGCTGGTCTTGGGTTGCGGACCAAAGCCCGCCTCAAACCGCAGCACAATTCCTAGGGACAACGTCAACCAGTGTGTCTCGCTTTGTGGCTCCGCCGGTCTTGAGTTGCAGTCACTTGTGATCGTCGCAAACCAGACCGGCTGCGTGTGTTCTCCACCGAGTGTGCAAAGCGCTGCTGGAGCCGCTGCCGCGGCCTCTGGTGGTGCGGTTGCTGTGCTTATCGCTCAGACACAGCAACAACAGCAGCAGCGCTAGCCTCGTAGTCAGGGATACAGGCGCTCAATCACGCAGGACTATCACGCGTACCGTTGCATCCACGCCGTTAGAGACGAAACCTAGGCGCTGAGGGAAGCCAGCTCTGCTTTCTGTGGCCACCAAGGACCATGCACCATCGATCACCTGCGACCGAATGACTTCGTTGGCGAGTGAGTACCAAGTTAGACGCGTCATTGAGCCCGCGTCTTCTGATTCGACACTTGCAACGACCAGTTCGTCGTTCAACATTTGCATCGAGCTTGGCTCATCAAAAGTAGCGCTCCAAACGAGCTGACTCGGGGAGAGCGCGAGAAGAGTCCAACCGGCTCCCGTAGCGGTACCGTTCGCCGCGCCGTTCGCGATGGCGAGCGAGAGATCGCTCGTGTGTCGGACTAAAACGAACACGTTGGAGGTTCGAACGAAGAAGGACACAACCTCTTCCTCGCCAGGACCGCCGAAGTGGTAGGTTTGGGTTAGGTTGTCTCCTCCTGAGCTGCAGCTTGCTGTTGCGTCCTGTTCGCCGCGCACGGCGTAGACCGCGGCCGTCGCTGGGGTCGTGTTGTAGGCCGTCCACGTTTCTGCGAAGGAGGCCGAAGCGCAGCGCAGCTCGCCGTCGCCACGCACGAGTAGGTCGGACACGCGGCCCACGGACTCGCCGAGAATGCGTCCTTCTAGGAACCACCGCCCCGGCATATCTTCCGAAAGAAAAGAGAGTGTGGTGCCACGGATGCCCATGGCGAACCCAGAAGCTGTAGGACCGGCTCGTTCCACAACGACGGTGTCCTCGCCTCCGATTTGGCAGACGAGCAAATGATTGTTGGTCCCTTCGGTCACGGAGGACCCTCCATTGAGAAGCGTGAAAGGTCCCTCATCGGTGGAAAGCGCAATGCAGGCATGGTCCTCGAAATAGCCGCCGCCGCCAGCGATGGGCGTCGTGGGCAGCGAGCCAGAAGCTGCTTGAGCTGTGTAGGTGCCGAGCGGCGCGGTGTCTGGCCACGCCCGCGTCAGATGCGTTGCACTATCCGACGTGCCGTAAAGAACGAGAGCACCTTCTGCGAAGAAGCCGCGTCGAAGGAACGCATCCGTGGGTAGGTCGAAGATGTCAGAGAACCAACAAGCGTCGTCCGTGCACGCTCCTGAATCGGCGTTGCCTACGTCCGGTGCTGCGGCATCGGACATTCCGCTCGTATCTTCTACCGCCGCATCCATCATACCGGCATCGCTTGAGTCGCCCGAACAGGTGCTCGTGTCGAATGCGAGGAGGCTGCTCGGTGGACGCATTTGTGTCGGTCCACATGAGCCCGGCGTGCATGCGATAAGCTCCAACTCGGCGACACGTATCTCGCCCTCGACGAAGCCTGTTTCGAGCTCCCGCGAGGCGACTACCGACCCTGCGTCGCGAAGCACGACGCGCGCGGTGAAGGTTCGGCTGGCGTCGTCATCGCGGGGGACCACGGCGATGCAGAGCGGAAAGGCGTCGCGCCGTGCGGTCTCTGTGACGTCTTGCGACTCGTCCTCGGCTCCATCGTGACTTGCACCTCGTATTCGTTCGCGTCGAGGCCTGAGCCAAGGGAGACGCGGACCATGGTCTGGCTGGGAGTATCGTCGCCGCACGCGACACTCAGCGTCAGAACGAGAAGGGCGATCAGTGATCGAAATGAATGAATCATGGCGCGCCCAGGGCTTGGAACGTTGGACCAAAGTTGCCCGGCGTGGGCTCACCGCCGCCTCCCGTCAGAACGATGGCGAGGACCACTCCAACGATGACGACGACACCTGCCACGCTAAGCCCCACGACGAGTCCTGTCTTCGAGCCGGATGATTCATCGACGGAGATGGCGTCGTCGTTTGGAAGCTCGTGAACCCGTAAGTCCAGACCGCGAAGGACTCGTACACGTGCCTGCACTTCGTTGTACTATGCGTGGCTCTCGTCCACGCCTTCTAAGAAGGTCTCAAAAGCTTCAAGCGCCTCTGCGTCTCGTCGAAGCCGGTCTGCGGAGAGTCCAATATTGTATTGAAGCTCCGGCAAGGGGCTGACTTCTGCCGCGAGCCGAAAGTAGCGGAGCGCGTCTTCGTAGCGGGTGTCATCGTACGCTGCTTGTCCCGCCGCAAAGAGCGATTGTGCCTCGACGGTCGTCGAGTCGTTCGCCGGGTCTGTTGCTTCTTGGGCGAGAGCCGCCGTCGCATTGAGCACGATGAGAAACGCCAATAGAATGCGCATGCGCAGAGACTACCAGGAGGATGCTCTATCGTCGCAGGTGCAAAACGGTCCGGGTTTGGGCACACTGAGTCGTGGTCCACGCCTTCGGTCGCCTGCTCTTGATCGTCGCTCCGCTGGCTTCCCTGGCCTTGGCGTGCGTCGACACCCCTGACCCGATGGACGCGGGCCTTGGAGACGTCGCCGATGTCGCTCCGCCGCGCAGTGAGGAAGAGATCACCGACCGACTCTTCTTTGAATCGCAGATGCGAGAAGGGCGCCTCCCGGGCCTGGCTGTCGCGGTGGTTGGGCCCGAAGGAATCCTCTGGTCTTCGACCTACGGCGTCAGCGACGTCGCCACCGGCGAGCTCGTCCAGGAAGATACGCTTTTCGGCGTCGCCTCGGTCTCAAAGCTCGTCGTTGGCCTCTTGCTGATGCAGTCCGTGGAGGCTGGTGAACTCGCGCTTGGGGATGACGCGGAGCAGCACCTTTCTCACACGCTCAGTCACCCGCTGCATCCGAATGAGGCGATGAGCGTTCGTTCTCTTGCCACGCACACCTCCGGCATTCGTGACAGCTTGAGCCTCTTCGTTCGCGGATTCGTCGATGGGGACCCAGAAGAGGACCTCGGCGTGTTCACACGCAGCTATGTGGAAGACGGCGGCGGCTTCTACTCGTCTGAGAACTTCGGCGAAGAGGCACCAGGGGCGAGCTACGCCTACGCGAATATGGGCTTCGCGCTTCTCGGGCACGCCCTCGAAGGCGCAACCGGCCGTGACTTTCGTTCGCTCTCCGCCACCCTCCTCGAGTCGCTCTCGATGGACGGGCGTTTCTTCCTCGCGGACGTTGACCCCGCTCGACTCTCTGTCTCTTATGGAGCAGGCGTGGACTCTTACGACTCCGTTCAGACGGGGACGCTCTACTACCCAGCCGGCGGTCTCATGGGCAGCCTCGAGGACATGTCGCGTCTCCTCCGAGTGTTCATGAATGACGGCGAGCTGGACGGCGTGCGCGTTGTCGAACCCGAGAGCGTCGCGCTGATGGAGCAGGTGGCGAACCCTTCACTCAACGCGCGACGCGGCGTTTCCATGAACAGCACGCTCATCGAAGGCGTGTCCATGCACGGTCACAACGGGGCGGGCGTAGGCTCGTCGGCGGATGTTTGGTACGGGCCAGACTTTGGCGTCGTGGTGTTATCGAACTCGAACGCGTATGTACGCCGGCGTCTTGGAGACGATACGGGATCCGACACGATGAGCGCGATCCGCGCGTATGTGACGCGACGCGCTCTGCAGCTCGTCGGTGACTAGGACCACTCGAACCTCTCCGAGGAGCACACTGCACTTGGGGGAGATAGTCACAACGCCGCTAGTGAACTCCAGGTGCGTATCGTACTCTCTCTGCGTGGATGACAAATGGGTCGAAGCGAACCTTTCGCGGGTGCACGCCATCAAGCGTGGTCTCATTCTAATCTTGCAGGAGTCCTGGCCCGAGGAGAGCGTGATCTATCGCCTCGAGCAAGACCACGAAAGCCACGACGCGTGTCACCTTCTTCGCGCCGTGTGCGTGGAACTCAACGCTCGCTATCCGACCCTTCGTTTGTTCTGGAAAGACGAAAACCTACGCTGGCTCGGCGGCTGCGCGCGCTTCGCTCAAGACGCCGGGGGGACGGACGCTGCGGATCTTATCGGCCTCAGCGACGACTCTCCGGGTGTTCCGTTTCAACGACAGGCAGCGAAGTACCATCGTGACGACCGCAAGGTGATGAAGATCGGGCACGCCTACAACATCGTCGAACGACAAGACCGCGACGAGAATGTTGTGGCATGGCTGCGGACGAGCAAGGTCGCCATCCATGATGGCGAGAGAGTCTGCGGGCTGGTGGGTGGGTACGATGAAGTGGATGTCGCCACGGTGCGCCGAATACAGTCGAACCCGCCGAACAAGCGTTAACGGCCCTTTGAGGCCTGCCCAACCGGCTGTTTAAACCACGCCGTCGAATTGCTGTTTACGTTCACGTGCGCTCCGCGACCGAGAGGGACGCGTGCAGCCACCTACTGTCCGCGCGGCGTAACGAAGAATCGAGCGAGGACGACGATGGCCCAGAATAGACCCCGAAGCGCGATGCGTATCCAGTGGCTCGCTTGCACGCTCCTCGTGGTGGTGACTCTCTTCTCCGCTCGCGCCGGCGCCGATGCACCGCGCGTGGCCATCATCAGCGACGGAGCCTCGGACATCTTCGTTCAGGAGCCGGCGCTTCTCGCCCAAGAGGTTCGCGCGCTTCTCGGCAATCGCTTCGAAGGCTTTGAGTTTCCGGCGGCGCCTACTCATGTCGGCGACTTCACGGCGGAGCGCGCCACAGAGCTCGTCGACGAAGCTCTTGCGAACCGAGAGATCGATATGGTCATCGGCTACGGGATTCACACGGCACGAGCCATCGGCCGAGTCGAACGCCTCACCAAGCCCGTGTTCCTGCCTTCCGCTTCACCTCAGCTCCACCGATTGCCTCAAGACGAAGGAACCAGCGGGCGGCGGAACCTTGCCTACCTGATTCGTCCCTTCGATCTCAACCGCGACATCGCTCAGTTTCGTGCAGTCGTACGCAGCGAACACCCCGTACTCATCCTCGACAGCTACTTTGCCCAAGCGCTAGAGCAGCTCCCGACGTCCGTCGAGCTTGAGGGCGGTGGCAGCGTTCGAATCTTACCCGTCGCCGGAAACGTGGAAGCCATCATGGCGGCGATTCCAGCGGACGCGGACGCGGTGTATATTGGGCCGCTCTTTCAGCTTCCGCAGAGCGCCGAACAGGGCCTCATCGATGCGTTGAATGGCCGGCGCCTCCCGACCTACGCCGGCGGTGGTCGCGCCTGGGTGGACCGCGGAGCTTTTGTTACGCTCATCCCCGCGGATGAGAATCAACGCCGCGCACGTCGAATGGCGCTGAACATCTCCGAAGCCCTCGATGGCGAAGAGCCATCGCGTTTCAGCACGCTCTTCCAGCAGCGTCCGGAGTTGGTCATCAACATGGCGACGGCGCGTACCATCGGGGTCTCTCCAAGCTTCGAGCTGATGGTCGAAGCCACGCTTGTCGGGCAAGAGACGAACGCGGCACGCGGCCGTGAGCTCGATCTACCAACCGTCGTCCGCGAGGCGCTGGCGGCGAATCTCGGGCTCGGAGTGGCCCGCCGCGATGCGGACATCGCCCGCCAGCAGGTCGAGCAGACCCGCGGTGGCTGGCTTCCAACCGTCGACGCCAATGCAGACTTCACGTGGCTCGACCCAGACGCCGCCAACAACCTCGGCAATGCAGAGCGACAGCTGAGCTGGGGCATATCGGCGCAGCAAGTCATCTACTCGCCCGCGCTTCACCAAGGCATTCGGGCCACCCTGGCGAATGAGCGAGCCGTCCAGCACGGGATTCAGTCACGGGAGCTGGACGTCATCTCTGACGCGTCCACCGCATATCTTAACGTGCTTCGCGCACGAACAGCGGAGCGTGTGAACCGCGACAACCTCCAACGGATACGCCGCAACCTCGCGCTGGCGGAGGTGCGCGTCTCCATCGGCAGCGCCAATCGCTCCGAAGGCCTTCGTTGGCAGATCGAGCTCGCGGATGGACGTGCGGCGATCATTCAGGCGTCTGCGCAACGCAACCAAGCGGAGATCGCCCTCAACCGCGTCCTCAACCGAGACGACCTCGAGGAGCCTTTTCGGCCCGTGGAACCTGAGACTCCGGAACAAGCCTCGGAACTGGACCCCGCCGTCGTTCGCTATCTCGAAGACCCGCGCTCGTTCCGGATCTTGCGGACCTTCGTGGCCCAAGAGGCGGTGCGTAACTCGCCCGAGATTCGGCAGATCGACGCGAGCCTCGAAGCCCTCGAGCATCAGATCACCGGGCTTCGCCGAGCGCTTTATATTCCTGATGTCTTCGTCTCCGGCGGCCTCAACCACGTGTTCCATCGAAGTGGCGCAGGTTCCGCGGACGACACGGGCATTCCGGGCGTCCAGCGAGACAACTTCACTTGGCAGGTAGGCGCCGGGCTTCGTTTCCGCCTCTTCGACGCGGCGCGTTATCCAGAGATTAGCGGCAACGAGGCCCAGATAGGCCAGCTCGAGACGCAGCGGCGGGAGATCGCCCAGCAGATCGAGCAGGGCGTCCTAGCGGCGATGCACCAGGCGGCTTCGTCACGGGCCGCGATGCGGCTCCGGCAGGACGCGGCGAACGCGGCGAATCAGAACCTGGAACTGGTCGTCGACGCTTACCAGCGCGGAGCCACAACGATCATCACGCTCATCGACGCCCAGAGTCAGGCCCTCCTGACGGAACTCTCTGCGGCGAACGCCATCTACGACTTCCTCGTGGACTTCGTTCGGGTGGAGCGCTCGACGGGGCAGTTTGGCTTCCGCCGCACGGAAGCCGAGAGGGTGGACTTCCGACAACGACTGACGACTTACGCGGCCGAACAACGCCAGGAGCGGGACTGAATATGAACAACGCGACACGAACTTTCCTTGCGCTCTCCGTCAGCATCTTTGGTGCTTGTGGGGGCGAAGAAGAGGCCCCCGCCGAAGAGATCATTCGACCGGTGCGCTCGATTGTTGTCTCCACCGACGATGGCTCTCGAAGCCGGTCATTTAGCGGTGCCGTGCGCGCGGGCAACGAAACACGGTTGAGCTTTCAGGTCCCAGGGCGTATCGCGGAGCTCGACATCACCGTTGGCGCCACGGTGGAGTCCGGCGCGCGCCTCGCCACCGTCGACCCGACGGACATCGAGCTGCAGATCCAAGAAGCTCGTGCCTCCGCCGGTCAAGCGCGCGCGCAGGTTCGCCAGGCCGCCGCAACCTACGACCGTATCCGCGCCCTCTACGCCAACCAAAATGCTTCGCGTCAAGACTTGGACAATGCCCGAGCACAGCGTGACTCCACACAGTCCGCCGCCGCCGCGATCTCACAGTCCGTTCGGCGACTCCAGCGTCAGCTTGAGTACGCGACGCTCGTTGCGCCGGACGCAGGCACCATCAGCGCCGTTTCCGTCGAACGCAACGAAGTCGTCGGCGCGGGACAGGTCATCGCGGTCCTCCAGGTGGGCGAGCAGCTCGAGGTAGGTGTCGATGTTCCCGAGTCGCACATCAACCGCGTCCAGCGCGGTGACGAGGTCGAAGTTCGCGTGGACTCACACGATGAGCCGATGACCGGGACCATCTATGAGGTCGGCGTGCCGATGCAGGGCAGCTCGGTCTTTCCCGTGACGGTTCGCTTGCCGGAGGAGGTCAGCGATGTTCGCGCGGGCATGGCCGCGGACGTGAACTTTGCCTTCGACCTGAGCGAAGAAGAAGCTCCGCAGCATATCGTCCCCGTTACTTCGGTGAGCGAAGACACCGAAGGACGCTTCGTCTACGTCGTGGAGGGCGAGGGTGAGACGGGACTGATCCGTCGCGTCAGCGTTGAGGTTGGAAGCGTGGGTGCCGACGGCATCGAGATTCGAGACGGCCTGAGCGATGGTGACCGTGTCGTCACCGCCGGGGTCACCCGCATTCACGCAGGCCTTGAGGTACGGATTCTTGAGAACGAGGGCCGAGCGGACGGCGGCGACGAGAGCGCGCCGGACGAGGAAAGCGACTCGGAATGAGCATCACCGCCGCAGCGATTCGTTCGAATCGTGTCACCGCTGTATTGCTCGGTGTGCTGCTCGTAAGCGGCATTTCCGCCTACTTCGCCATGCCTCAGAAGATGGACCCAGGGTTCATCATTCGCACGGCGATGGTCGTCACGCAGTTTCCCGGCGCGAGCCCGGACCGCGTTGAAATGCTCGTGACGGACCCCATTGAGCAGGCCGTCCAGTCGATTCCCGAACTCGACTTTATCTCCAGTACCAGCCGCACCGGCGTTTCCATTGTGAACGTCAATATTCGTGAGCAGTACTCCGATGTGCGCCCCATCTGGGACTCGCTGCGCCGGAAAATCGAGGCCGTCCAGGGAGAGCTGCCGAGCGGCATTCGAGGGCCAACGATCAACGACGAGCTCGGCGATATCTATCCGATCATGTTCAGCATGACCGCCGACGGCTTCTCCGATCGCGAGATGACGGAGATCGGCGAGACCATTCGCGACCAGCTGCTTCACATCGAAGGTGTCGGTCGCGTGGACATCCAGGGCGACCAAGAAGAGCGCGTCTACGTTGAGTTCAACAACGCCCAGCTCCTTCGCCTGGGTCTTTCGCCCGTCGCGCTGCAGCAGATCTTGGCGTCGCGGAACATCATCGTTCCCGGCGGGCAGATCGACATTGGTAGCGAACGCATCGCCCTCGAACCCAGCGGCAATTTCAGCTCCGTGGAAGAACTCGGTCGAACGCTCATCGAGCTTCCGACGGGCGGGGTGGCGTACCTCGGCGACGTCACGACGATTCGGCGCGGGTATCGCGAGCCTACGCAAGGGCTGGTCACGGTGAACGGTCAGCGCGCCCTGACGTTTGCAGTCAACGTCGCCGACGACAGCAACCTCGTCGAGATCGGCTCGGAGATTCGCGACTTCTTCTCTGAGCTACCAGCGCGCTATCCCCACGGCATCGACTTCGAGCTGACTTATTTTCAGCCGCAGGATGTCGAGCAGAAGGTCGACGAGTTTGTCGTCAGTGTTCTTCAGGCCATCGGTATCGTGCTCGTGGTCATGTTGCTCTTCCTCGGCATGCGCACGGGCCTTGTGGTCTCGAGTCTCATTCCGATGGCGATGGTGATCACCATCTGGGTCCTCTCCCTCGTGGGCGAGTCGATCCACCAGATGAGTCTAGCGGCGCTGATCATCGCGCTGGGTCTTCTCGTCGATAACGCCATCGTTGTCAGCGAAGCGATCTTGGTGCGGATGAACAAAGGCGAGAAAGCCATCGACGCCGCCGTTGGTGCGTGTGCCGAGCTTCGCATCCCGCTCTTGGTCTCGTCGCTAACCACCTCCGCCGCGTTCTTGCCGATCTACTTGGCAGAGTCCGCCGTCGGCGAATACACCGGCGCGCTCTTCACCGTCGTCACCATCACGCTGCTCATCTCGTGGGTTCTATCCATCACGGTGATCCCGCTCTTCTGCGTGCTCTTCTTGAAGCCTAAGGCCGAAGAAGAGACCTTTGACAGCGGCGTCTATCGCGTTTACCGCGCGAGCCTTGGAGTCTTCCTGAAACGCCGCTGGGTTTCCCTTGGCGTTGTCATTGCCGTGTTCGTAGCGTCGCTGCAGCTCTGGTCGTTGGTTCCCGCGATCTTCTTCCCCTCCCAGGAGAGCCCGTTCTTCATGGCGGGTATCGAGCTCCCTGTTGGCACGCGCATTGAGAACACGGAGGAGATGTCCGCAGAGGTGGACCGCTGGCTTCAAGCGCGCCGTGTGGAGACCCCGGAAGCGGGCGAAGAGTTCGAGGAGGAAGGGATCACCAGCTGGACCACGTTCATCGGGGAGACGCCGGTCCCTTTCACGTTGGGCTTCGCTCCCTCGCCATCGCTTGGCGGCTATAGCGAACGCATGGTGCATGCCAGCAGCACCGAGGCGGCGCTGGAAGCGATGGACGAGCTACGGGACTTCGTGGCCGCTCGCTTTCCCGACGCCAGCACCAATATTCGAATGCTCTCTGCAGGACCTCCTGCGGGTGACCCCGTTCAGGTCCGGCTTTCGGGTCCGAATACGGAAGAGCTCTTTGAACTCGTCGAGCAAGTTCAGGGGCAGCTTCGTGACATTCCTGGAACAAGGGATGTCGATGACAACTGGGGGCCGCGCGTCAAAAAGCTCGTTGTGCGCATCGACGAAGAACGCGCGCGTCGCGCCGGCGTCACCAACCAAGAAGCCGCCCTCGCGCTTCAGACATTCCTGACCGGTCTCGAGAGCACACGCTACCGCGAAGATGACGAGAGCATCCCCGTCATCATCCGAAGTGTCGCCGCCGACCGAAGGGACCTGGAACGCGTCCGGAACCTCGCGGTGTTCTCTCAGTCTCGCCGTAGCAGCGTACCGCTCTCTCAGATTGCCGACATCGAGCTGGCCTTCGAGCCATCCGCTGTCCTCCGGCGTGACCGCTACCGAACCGTGACGGTGAGCGCGGACGTTGACGAGACCACCACCGCCATCGCGGTTGTTCAGGCGATCCAACCATGGCTCGACGAGCAGAGCGAGACCTGGGATGTCGGGGTTCGTTACGAGTTTGGCGGTGAGATGGAGTCGAGCGTGAAGGCAAATGCCAGCATCGGCGACAAGATGCCTATCGCGTTGCTCATCATCATTTTGCTCCTCGTGGCGCAGTTCAACTCCATTCGAAAGTCGACCATTGTGCTTTCGACCATCGTCCTGGCGATGATCGGCGTCGTCGTCGGTCTAGTGCTCATGAAGAGCTCCTTTGGTTTCATGACCTTGCTGGGGATCGTTTCGCTGGCGGGTATCGTCATCAACAATGCCATCGTCTTGCTCGACCGCATTCAGCTCGAACTCGACGCTTCACCAGACAACCCGCTGGATGCCATCGTCAATGCCGCGCAGCAGCGCGTCAGGCCGATTTTGCTGACGACGGCGACGACCGTCGCTTCGCTCATCCCGCTTTACATCAGCGGTGGTGCGATGTGGCAGCCGATGGCCGTCGCCATCATGTTCGGTCTGATGTTCGCCACGCTGCTAACACTGATGGTTGTCCCACTGCTCTTCGCCATGTTCTACCGGGTGAAGAGCAACTAGTGCCCTGAGTCGTCTATGTGCGACGGCGCCAACTTGAGCAGAGCCGAAGCGGAAGTGCGATAAGGAGGATGATGAGCCAGGCAAAGGTGCTTGAGCTCTGCGACGACGAGGCGTTGCAGCCGGAGTCCGCCGGAATGAGGGGGACTTCCGCTGCTTCCGTGTCTTCGGCGTTTTCTACCTGAGGGCGCACGCACACGCCGCCCTCATCGCCTACGCGC
Organism: Polyangiales bacterium; assembly: GCA_045106895.1. Taxonomy (GTDB): domain Bacteria; phylum Myxococcota_A; class Polyangia; order Polyangiales; family Houyiibacteriaceae; genus JBCCRV01. Next base: position 24,688 of record JBGCFM010000091.1, read on the forward strand.
CGGCACTCGAAGCCTGACGAACACGCCAGCTCCGCACCGCAGAAACGAGAGCACACTGAACCGTGGGTGGTGCCTATGACGCATAGGCCACCGATGCAGTCTTCGTTGACGACGCACTCGTCGCCGAGGATGCCGCTGGCGGGTGTGCAGATGTTCGCGTCGCCGGCGGCCAAACAGGCGAAGCCCAATGGGCAGTCCTCGATATCCTCACAGAAAGTCGAGCACCAGCGGCGTTCAGCCTGTGTCGCGCAGAACCCGCCGGCGCAGTCTCCGTTTTCCAGGCATGCCCCACCGATTTCCTCGAGGGCGCCGGGGATGCATCTTGACCCGCGGCAGTGGAATGTGTCGTCGCAGTCCTCCGCGAGTTCACATGCCCGCGCGCAGAAACGAAGGCCGGCGTCGTCGAGACAGGTGCCGTCCGCGCAGTCGCTGTCCGTTTCACAAGGCTCGCCTTGGCCACGTGGTGGGGCAACGAAACGAGCCTCCACGCACGCGCCGCACGAACCTTCGTTCGCAAAGCAGACTTCGCCGGCAAGGCACATGGCCTGTTCGTCGCCGCAGGGGCTGTGGCAGCGACGTGTGGCTTCGCCGACCGCTGCGCAGTAGCCACTGCTGCAGTCTCCGGACGCGTCGCATTCGACGCCAAGACTCCGTTCTTCCGTCTGGGGAGCGCATACGCCGCTGCAGTCGCCGTTGTTTTGGCAGAAGAAGCCAGGGGGGCAGCCGAGTTCGGCGCGAAGGGGGTCGCAGCTCTGCGTACAGACGACGCCAGCTTCCGTTTCGCCGCAAAGGCTCGAGGCGCACTCATCGTCGCTTGTGCAGCTCTCCCCGAAAGCCGAGCAGCCTTCGTCGACAACACCATCACAGTTGTCGTCGGCTCCGTTGCACACCTCTTCCGAGGCGACGCAGCCTCCTGTGCTCTCGATGGCGTCCTCGATAAACTCTTGGAGCGTCTGGAGTCCGTTGTACGCACCGGGCGCGGTGCCACAGACGGGTTGCGCACCGGTCTCGCTGTAGATGTAGCTAGCCACGCCGAAAATGCCCCCGCCTGGGCCAATCAGGGGGCCGCCTGAGTCTCCCGAGCAGACGGAGGGGCGGACGTAGATGAACCCGCGACCCGAGCCGTCGACGGTTTTCTCGACGCGCATCTTCGTGCCGCTGCGTCCGCTCGGCGTTTGACCATAACCGATGGCCGTGAAGGTCGTCAGTGTGTTCGGATTGCCGAAGTCGACGGGGCGGGGCTCTTCCGCTGCTGCCGCCGGCAAGATAAGAAGCGCGACGTCCGAGGCGTCGCGCAAGTCCCAGCGTCCTGGAGCGGGGAGTACTTCGCTGACGGTGTACTGCACCGTCGGGCGTCGCGAGCTCTCGCCGACGAAGAGGCGAAAGTCACTCGCTGCGGATGCGCTCGAGGAGTCCCCGTCTTGGACGCAGTGCTTCGCCGTCAGCACGACGCGGGGTGAGATAAGCGTCGCCGTGCACGCGGACCCAACCGACGCGTTGTAGAGGAACATCACCTCCGGATATGCAGACTCCGTGACGCCATCGACGATGGGCGATTCCGCAAAGTCGAACTCCGCGAAACTGGAGGGCGCAGTGCATGCGAAGAGCGTGAGGGATAGACAGATGGCTTGGCGCATAAGAGTACGTTCACTCCAGCCGCGGTGGATCCGGCGGCAAGACGAGCGAAATCAACGCAAGGCGTATGCCAATCGAAGACTCCAACGAAGCGAAGAACTTGGCGTCTTGAGTCGGCGAAAACCGCATCCTCGTGCGGAAATCGCCGGCCACCACGGTCTATTGGAGCCTACCGACGAGAGCGCACACTGAGCGACGCACCTATCCCTTGAACAATTTCCGTATCTGATGCGTCCTATGGTCATGCGTCGCTGCTCCACGAGCCTTTTGTGTCTTCTGATCGCTGCCTTCGCGCTCCGCGCAGAAGCTCAAGATCCACCTAGCGTCAGTGAGGCGACGAGCCGTGCGACGGCGATGGAGCGATGTCTCTCGCCGTTGATTCAACAGCTCCAGACGACACTCGCGTTGGTTCGCGAAGCCAAGACCCAGCTTCGAGCGAGTGACGTGCAGGCGCGCAATGATGCGGCGAGCGCCATCGTCTCGCTGGAGCAACGAGTTCATGCACTCAGCGAACAACTTCAGGCCTGCGCACCTCATAGCGCCGCCCTCGAACCCACCACACGGGTCCAGGAGCTCACCGGAAATGCGGCGCGCGTTGCTACCCTCAACGAAGCGACGCAGGTCGTTGAGCGGGATGTCGCTCTCGTCGCCAATGTGCATGTCCTCGTCGGCGAACGCGTCGACGGCGCTGGCGAAGCCAATCACGACCTCGTACGCCGCGCCGTTCGCAGCATCGGTGCGCCGCTTCAGCGTTGCTACAGCCGAATGCTCGAGCACGGTGCGCTCCAGTCGGGTGAGGCGATCGTCGCCTTTACCATTCGTAGTTCGGGCGGGGTGGCTCGGCCCAGGGCAGAGGGCGTCACCATCGGCGGAGCGTCTTTTCGGCGTTGTCTGCAGCGCGCCGCCGAACAGATTCGTGTGCGTGGTCGAGCAACTGGGGGAGACGCGCGCTACGCCTACACGCTCCGCTTTGGTTCGTAGCGTTCCATTGAGTGCTATCGCCTGAGCCCCGAAGCGGGGTACTCTCCCGCAACAGGAGACGGCTATGGGAATGTACGGAGTGCTTTGTTCACTATCAGCAAAGCGCCGAGCGCTTCTCGAAGACGACACCTCGCTGGTCCTTGAAGCGCTTCATGAGCGCCGCTCCGTTCCCGGGCTGCTGAGTCTCGACAAGTCTTGGGACGCGCTGGATAAGATGCTCGCAAACGGGACCTCGAAGAAGAGTGCCGCAAGAGACGCAATCTTGGGTCACAACGGTTCGGAGTTTGGGCAATCACTCGGCTTTGATGTCCCAAAGCTCCTGGAAGCGAAGAGGGTGAAAGCCGTGGCAAAAGCGCTCGCGGGTCTCCCCGAGGGCTTTATCAAGGAGAACTACGCCGCCCTCGAGAGCCTCGACGTCCACGGTGAGTTCGGACGCCGTCGACCAGGCGCGGTCAACGACTACAAAGAAGAGCTTGAGGCCCTCGGCTTGTCCGAAGAGGTCCCCGAAGACCTCACGTACCTAAGCGATGTCTTTGTGCGCGTTGTGAAGTTCTACGCCGGCGCCGCGGAACGCGAAGAAGCCGTCATCGCGCTCATCGTCTAGTATCCGCGTAGCCCTAGTGTCCTAGTCCGCTCAGGACACTAGACTAGAGTCGCCAGGTCGCGCCGACGGTCAGCCGGAACGAGTCGACGCTCGCGCCGCGATCGAATGTGTCCGTGCCCCACGCGAGAATGAAATTCACGATGTGGTCGATGTTGTTGACGGCGGAGAAGCCAAGGCCAAAGCCCATTCGTTGATTGCCCATGGTCATGTTCTCGAAGCGGCCGTCGTAGGCGTTGCCCACACCAACGTGAAGAGTGGCGTTGAGCCAAACCCAGATAGGCCAGCTGTAGCGGGCGACGAGCGTCGCGGTGCTTTGCCCACGGAGAGTGTCCCGCCGAAAGCCCGGGAGCGCCTCGCTTCCGCCGACCTGGGGAAGCTCTGTAAAGGGCACTTCACCAGCCACCGCCTCGGTCCCCTGCACCGTCGCCGAGAGCGAGAGCACGCGGCGGTGGCCGATGTCGATATGGCCCGCCGCGTTGACCGCGTACGAGAGCCATTGGCGCTCGCTTGGAGTCTGCACATCGAAGGCATACCCACCCGCAACACGCAACTCGAAGCCTGAGGTGTTGCCCGTGCGTTGCCTCGAATTGAGGTCGAAAGAGACCTGAGTTTCCGAGATGAAGTAGCCTTCGAAGCCGGCAGGGTTGCTATCCAGTTCGCCTTCGTTGACGAAGTCAGCCACCGTCGGTCCACGAAACGCGTCGTTGGAAAAACGAAGCTCGCGCAGCGCAAGGCGTGCCTCGATGACGCTCTCTCGCCAAGGGCGTGCCTCGAAGGACGCGAGGGCTTCGAGTCGGCGAAACTGGTAACGAGCGGTTCGGAGCCCTGGCCGCGCTGAGCCGCCGAGACCGCTGAAGAGACCGTCTGGCCGTCGCAGCGCAGACACTCTTAGTTCTCCTCGAAGATTGTCGTTCTCCCAGCGGCTCGTCAGTCGACCTTTGAGCCAGTGCTTTCCCCACGTTGCAAAGTGAAGACGCATCCGGTGGTTCTCATGGCCTGCTTCGTTCCACCGTACGTAGATGCCCGCACTCGGTTGGTTGCCGAAGTCGGCCAGAAACGTAGGCACGATGGCGAGTCGTCCGTCTCCAAAAACAAAGAAGCGCAGCGGGTCTTTGGACGAGCTCTCCCCCAGCGAAAACAAATAGCGCAGGGGGCGCCGAAGTACGTACTCGGTGACGAAGTACACTGGCGCCAGGAGGAGACGTGGGAGCCACAGCGCGCCTCGTGCTCCTTCGCCTTCTGGCTCTCGGCCGTCGTAGTTGGGCACCGCGCGGCGCGCGAGAACGATGGGTTCGGGGTCGAGTTCCGGTTCGCGGAGCTCGAAGGCAGCGTCTTCTTGCTCCTCCTCCTCGGCGATTTCGATTTGATCGCTGAGGGATTGCGCTTTCACGTCAGCGGCAAACAGGCTCAGGAGCGCGAGCGCGCACGTCCATCCCAGCCATTTTCCCCCAGTCACGCTGGCTCCCCTAGCACAAAGCTCGGCTCGGTTCCCGGGGTCATCGAGTCAACGTCGACACCCGGCCCCAATTCGTTCGTTCAGAGGAGGGCGAGGATCTTCCGCGTCAGCGTCGCGACACCAAGGGATTCCATCTCCGCATGCGCCACAGCCCTGAGACCGTCGCTCGCCTCGCCGCGCGCCGCTTTGGTCTGGAAGACGTCCACGAACATATGCCGGTGCGAGAGAACGTGCTCCACCTCGCCGATGCTCTTCGGCGCGCGTCCGGTGATGCCGACCTGACGCAGCGCGCTCTTCGCGAGGGCGGCGCGACGAGCAGGCACTTCGTCGGCTTCTTCGATGGGCAACATGGGCACGCCCCAGAGTCCGCCAAAGAGCTTCTTGTCGCCACGCTGCAGCCAGATCTTGCCCTTCGCGGTGCCCACGGATGCGACGAGCCGAATCTTCTTTGGTTTCTTCTTCTTCTTTGGCACGGGAAAGGAATCCACATCACCCACCTGAAGAGCCTCGCAGCCCTTGGCGATGGGGCACGCGTCACACTTGGGCGACGTCGGAGTGCAGATGAGCGCGCCGAGTTCCATCATGGACTGGTTGAGGTCACCGGGGCGCTTGCCTCGGACGAGGGCTTCGGCGTGGACCCACAGGGCTTTGTTCGACGCCGTGCTTTGCAACGCGTGAGGAATGCGATGCACGCGCGAGAGCACGCGGGCGACATTGCCGTCGACGATGGCTTCTTCGCGATCGAATGCGATGGAGCCGATGGCGCCGGCGGTGTAGCGACCGACGCCGGGCAAGGAGAGTCGCTCTTCCGCTCCGCTCGGGACGCTGCCGCCATAGCGTGCGACAACGTCCTTCGCGCCAGCGTGGAGCATGCGCGCCCGGCGGTAATAGCCGAGGCCGCTCCAGTGGCTCATGACGGAATCCTCTTCCGCTTCGGCCAGCGCGGCGGGCGTTGGGAAGCTGGCGATGAAGCGCTCGTAGTATGGGATCACCGTGTCGACGCGGGTTTGCTGACACATGATCTCGCTGACCCACACGCGATAGGGATCGCGCGTGCGTCGCCAAGGAAGGTCCCGATGACCCTTGTCATACCAGCGCAGAAGAGCGCGCCGGCGCGTCGAAATGGAAGAAGTCAGAAGAACCTGCCGAGGTGAGATGCTGCCTACTCGCTAGGCGATAGCGCCCGTGGCGCGAGCACGCTCATATTGTAGGGCTGACCCGCCGGATAGGCGATGGCGCCAAGGCCACGCACCGTCGAGGTGCTTCGCCAAGTGAGAGGAAGCGGGATGGTCTGACTGGTCTCCGCGGCCATGGGCGCAAGCTCCAAGCGGACGAAGCCGGGGCGTCGGCGTGTGGCGCGGAGGACAGCGCCGGAGGAAGCCAAAAGGCGAAGTGCCGCGTCGTCGGCGACAACACCCGCCGGCAGCTGCACTTCAAGGATCGGCCGAGAGACGGCGGCGCGGGCGGTGAGTTCAAGCTCAAATCCCGTGCGGCCATCGACGCGTCCGGTCTCGCCGTTCATGACGATCCCGAGCAGCGTGCCTTCCTGCTGCGCGAAGGCGCGGCCATAAACAGTCTCGACGCGGGCGAGGACGAGGTTGTCGTCCGGCTGCATACGTACACGTACCGAATCTCCTGCGCTTGCATCGACGGGGACCGCCGCGACGCCGGCGCTGAGGTCGACGTTCACATCGGCGCCGTCGATCTCCACGTTCGCCATGCTCGCGCCGCTTCCCATAACGCCGTACGCGCCGGCGGCGAGCCACCAGAAGGTCGCCTCGGAGGTGTCGCGGGTCAGCGTGCTCATCTGTCGTGCGGCTCCGCGAAGCAGACGCCGTGCGCGCTCTGAATCGCCCACCTGGTGTGCAGCGATGGAGAGACTCAGCGTCGCAGAGAGCTCTTCGACGCTTCCCGGTCGCTCGGAGCTGCCGGGTACCGTTGCGAAGGAGTTGTCCTCTTGAATGCCGCCCACCGCGCGCTCGTACATGGCGCGACCGTGCCCGTCTTGAGGGTCCACGAGGAGGAGAGAAGCTGCCGCGCGGGCGAGCAAGGAGGATTCACCTGGGACATCACGAAGTGCCGTGCGCAGCTCACGCCGCCACTGGAGGAGCACCACCGAGATCGGGTCCGTCGGTGCGACCACTTCGCTCGGAACACCGGCGGTTGCCAGTGCCGCGAGAGACATCGCGATGGTTCGAAGGCGTGCTGCCTGTGGGTCACGGTCCGTGAACGCAGGTGCGTTTCGCAGACGACCTAGGAGCTGGGCGCGCTTGGCTGCGGCTCGAGTGTCCGGGCGACCTTCTTCGTCGAACACTGCGCTCAGTGCGACGACGCCGGTGGCGACGGAGAGGGGGTCGACGCCACCGTCACGAAGCAAGGCCGCGCGAAGGTCGCCTTCGACTGGGGCACCGGCGAGGGTTCGGCTCCAAGCGAGTAGGGCGGGATGTGAACGACGCGCTTCGGCGAGGTCGGGGTCAAGCGCCAAGGACGCGGAATTGACGAGCACGACTCGAGTGCTCGCTGCGTTCGCCTCCGAAGGCACGCTCAGGCGTGTGCGGAATGGGGCGACACCGGTCGCGACGCGACGCAGGGGGTGCAGTCCGCGGTCGACGGAAATACGCCGCTCCACGACGCGGCTGGCGCCGCCGCTACCGACGCTCATGGAGAGCGTGGCGCGACCGGCGGACTCCGCCTCGAGGATCATCTCGAAGGAGCGGGATTCGCCGGCGGGCACCTCAAGGCTTGCTGGTGCGCTGACCCGCAAGCTGCTCTCTGAAGAGTCCAGCGTGTACTGGGCGCTCTGTCGGCCGACGTTCGTGATGGAAAAAGGCACGGCGAAGGCTTCGCTGACACGAAGGCGTGCGGGAAGTCGAGCGCTCGTGAGAATCGAGCTTCCGGCTTGGACGGTGTCCGTATCGACATGCACATCGCCTCGTCCGTTTCGCGTCATTCGAACGACGCGCCACGTACGGGGCTCCGAGCCTACGTCGAGTGACGCGCTCTGGTTTCCTTCGCCACGGAGAACGACGGAAGGCACCGTGAAGCGGGTACCAGGACGCCGGAGCGCCATCGCGAAGGTCTGCACCGGCAACCGACCAGGCAGCCCGGGCATCGATGAAGCCTGCGCGGAGGTCTCACGGGGTGCCGGGACGCCGCCGAGGTTTTGACCGAAGGCACGCGCGATGGCCGTAGCAGATGCCCGGCCAAGTTCGACGCCGCCGAGACGCGCGACGAGGTCGCCTTCGCCGACGGCGTTGGCGTAGAGGCTCCCCTCGCGAAGCATGCGTGCTGTTGGGTCACGAATGTCATCGCCGGTTCCGAAGCGTCCGTCTGGACCAGCGCTGACGAGCTCAAAGCCTGCGACGGGCTGCACGCGCTGGAAGCGGGCGTTGCTCACGCGGCGGAGCGCGAAGGGGCGACCCCAACCA
>JBGCFM010000092.1:0-96124 GCA_045106895.1 Polyangiales bacterium
ACGATGCGGCGGCGCGCCTCCGGTTTCGTGAACATCGCCACACCCGGAGGCTGGGCGGACGTGATCATTGGCGGCCGAAACGTCGGACGCACTCCGCTCCGAACACGTTTGCCGGCGGGTCGGCGGCGCGTCGTCCTTCGACCTTTCGGCCGAGGCAGCGTACGCCGCAGCGTCACGGTGCGTCCGCGGGAAGCGACGCGCCTCGTCGTTCCGGTGACGGCTCCCTAACGCGACCTACGGAAGCATCACACGTGTTGCCACGGGCGTCGGCTCGCTGACGCTTCCCCCGCCAAGCTCAGCGTGGGCGTTGTTTCCCCAACAGAAGGCGCCGCCGTCAGAGTCCAGTGCGCACATATGGCGTTGGCCGCCGAACACCCCACGCCACTCTGTTTCGGCGTGCGTTCGGAGCGGACTCAACGCCCCTGGCAGCTCCGCCATGTCCGCTTGACCAAGCTGCTGGGACGCATTCAGTCCCCAGCACCAAAGCGAGCCATCTTGTTTGAGCGCGCAGGCCGTTCGCGCGCCCGCAGCCAGCGCCGTCCATCCATCCTCGGCGTGCTCCAACGGTAGAGGTTGCGCCGCGCCGTCGACGCTCCCGACTCCTAGAGCTCCGTTCTGAGAGTACCCCCAGCACCACAATGTCGTGTCGTGCCGGATGGCGCAGGTAAAGTCGCCGCCCACATGTACTTGCGCCCATGGGCCTACGGGCTGGCTTAGCTGCGTTGGCTCGTCGCGATCCACCAAGTCGCCCACGCCTAGTTGGCCTCTGTGGTTATCGCCCCAGCACCAGAGCGACCCGTCCATGCGAATCGCACACGTGTGGCCCGCGCCGTCGAAACCGCCCGCGCTGACTTGCGTCCAGCCATCGGAGATTCGGTTAGGAACAAGGAGGTCCTCAGTTTGGGCGCCGGCCCCGAGCTGCGTACAGCACTGGCCCCAGCAGTAGAGACTTGAGTCCTCCGCGATGGCGCAAGTGTGTTCGTAGCCCGTGCTCACACTTGTGAAACGAATATCGGCGGCAACCGGGGTCAGGCTTGATCGCGGCGATCGGTCCCCGACCCCTACTGCGCCGGCCTCGTTTAGCCCAGCGCATTGCAGGTCCCCCGCCTCGGTGATCGCGCAGGTGTTTCGAAAGCCAAGGTCTACGGCGACGAAACGTTCCGTGCCCACGACGGTTGGAGCCAGAACATTCGGCCTCTCGCTTAGGCTGAGTTGCCCCTGGTCGTTCGAGCCCCAACAGGAGAGCGCTCCCTGCTCTGACACGCTGCAGGACTCTCCTTCGCCGAGCCCCATCGTGCGGATGGCGCCTGGCTCGGGTTCTTCGTCGCAGCGGCCATCCTCGCAAGTTCGTGCTCCACACACGTAGGTCGAATCCGTGTTCGTGAGCTCGATCAGGACGTCGTCTGTCCGGGGCAGGTCGACCTCCACGCACCCCATCGCGAAGCGCTGGCATGTAGCGTCCGTCGCGCGAACACGTATTCCGTAGCGACCGTCCGGCAGATCCGAGGCTTCCGGCGTCGTGTCGCGGTCCAAGGTCCACCCGTAGATGCTCTCCGTGCCCTCGCATCCGCCGGCGAGAGCGTCGAGTTGCACGACGCGGGCGCGTGCTTGAGAGGCCTCATCTTCAAAGGCAACGCGGAACGAGACCAAAGAGTCGCCACATCCGGCGACGACCAACCACGCAAAGACGGCGATGAGGCGGAACGCGATTCGAGAGTCGTTTTGTTCCAACGGAGGCAGCATCGTCCGCGTAGTAGAGCACATCTGTCATCGACGCACGGCCACGTCAGCAGACGCCCGGCTCCACCTAGGCGCCCGCTAGCCGGGAAAATGCCGCTTGAGATCGAACTTCTGAATCTTGTGGGCGAGCGTACGAATCGGGATTTCAAGGCGGCGCGCCGCCTCTGTCTGATTCCAGTTCGCTTCACGCAAGGCCTCGAGAATGAGTTCGGCCTCGTAGCGGCGAACCTGGTCTTTTAGCTTCAGGTCAGAGTCAAGAAGCGGCGCTTTGGGCGAGGAGTGCGCGGACGACGCGGACGGAGCGTCACGAAGCGAGCCCGCGATGTCAGAAAGCTCGATCTCGGCTCCCCGCGTCATGATGGCGGCGCGCTCGACGACATTGCGCAGCTCGCGAATATTGCCCGGCCAAGCCGCCCGCCCCAGCGCCTGCATCGCTTCGGCGCTGAATCCGGTGATCGAAGTCTTATGCTTCTTCTGCGCCACGGTCAGGAAGTGCTTTGCCAAGACGGGAATCTCCTGGCGGCGCAGCCGCAGCGGCGGGATTGAGAAATGAACGGTGTTGAGCCGATAGAGCAGGTCCGTCCGAAAGGAGCCGTCCTCACACATCGCGGCCAGGTCGCGGCTCGTCGCACTCAACACACGCACATCCACGCGGAGCTCTTGTTGCGACCCAACGCGTGTGAATGTCCCGGTCTCCAGCACGCGCAGCAGCGAAACTTGCGCCTCCATAGGAAGCTCGCCCACCTCGTCGAGGAACACGGTTCCGCCGTCGGCCTGCTCGAAGATCCCGGACACACGCCGCTCCGCGCCGGTGAAGGCCCCGCGTTCGTGCCCAAAGAGCTGGCTCTGAATCAACGAACTTGTCACCGCGCCGCAGTTGATGGCGAGCATCGGCTGCTCGCCGCGAGATGAGGCCTTGTGCATCAGGCGAGCCAGAACATCCTTGCCCACACCGGTTTCGCCGGTGAGCAAGACGCTAACGTCGGCGCTCGCCACGCGCATCGCCTCGTCGTGGAGTTCCTTCATCGCTGGACTGGAGACCACAACATCCGAAGGCGGCGCCATCGAGGTCGCCGCCGTTGGCGCATGCACGCACGCCGTGACGGAACCCAAAAGGACCTCGTCGCCAACCGCGAGTAAGGCGTCTTCGATTCGTTCACCTCCGCTGAAGGTGCCGTTCGTCGAGCCCATATCAAAAACCCGAACGCCCGCAGCCTCCCAGACGAAACGGGCGTGCTGGCGTGAGAGCTCTGCATCCTCGATCACGACGTCCGAAGGAGGTTTGCGGCCCACGACCAGCGGAACGCCACGCACAAGCTGCAAAACCCGGGGCGCCCCCTCATGGTAGAGCAGGAGCGAGAGTCGACTCGACGCGGCCGGTGGGCGACCGCCGCTCCGTTTGGTTTTCTCGGGTGAATGGGTCAACGCCGTCATCCTAGCACTGGGTGGCCGCTTTGTGGCGGCGGGCTGGTCCTAGCGGTTTGCCTGCCCAGCCTGAGGTCATCTACGCCTCAGGTTCGACAGTCAGCAAACGCAAAGGTACGATGCACCAAGATGAGGCGCGCGTTTCGGTCTAACCCTCCCCCACCTCTCGATGATGAGCTGACCAAGTTCACCGAGCTACAGCGCACCTTGCGTGAGCGTTGGGAACTCCTTCCAACCTTGGATCAAGGCCCCCGCGACGTCGTCATCATCCCGTCGCTCTCCCTGGATGGCCTCGCGATGACCAATATCGCCGGCGTCTCCCACTACGAGGAGCGAATGCTCTTCGCGCTCTCGCTCTTGCGTCACCCGCGCGCGCGTCTCGTCTACGTGACCAGCGAACCACTTCACCCGGCCACCGTCGACTACCACATGTCGCTGCTTCAAGGCATCCCGACAGCGCACGCACGAGGTCGACTCACGCTCCTCTCCACGTACGACACGTCGTCACGACCCCTCACCGAGAAGATCCTCGAGCGACCACGGCTCATCGAGCGAATCCGACGGGCCATCGAACCTTCGCGGGCGCACATGACGTGCTTCACGTCCAGCGCCCTGGAACGCACGCTGGCGGTGCAACTGGGCGTGCCCCTCTACGGCCTCGATCCGGGCCTTCTGCACTTGGGCACCAAAGGCGGTTCGCGTGCGTGCTTCAAAGAAGCGGGCATTCGGCACCCTGAGGGAATCGAGGATATCAACAGCACAAGTGATATCCCCCGAGCCATCGCAGAGCTCTGGGAAGAGGTCCCGTCCACTCGGCGCATGGTCGTCAAGCACGCGCAGGGATTCAGCGGCGAAGGTAACGCCGTCGTCAATCTTGCGCCCCTCGCCGACATCGCTCCAGGAAGCGGAGACCATGCAACGCGCGTGAGCCGCATCGAAGAACACCTCGCGACGATGCGCTGCAACGGGTCGTTTCCGACGTGGCAAGACTTTGGGACGGAGTTCGACCGCCAAGGGGGCGGCGTCGTTGAAGTCTTCATCGAGGGAAAACGAAAGACCTCACCGAGCGGCCAGATCAGCATCACGCCCAGCGGCGAGCTGCAGTGCATCTCCACCCACGATCAACTCGTCGGAGGCCCCGACGGTCAAAACTACGAAGGCTGCCGCTTCCCTGCGGCAGAACTCTACCGAATGGCCATCCAAGACGACGCGATGGCCGTGGGTTCCATCCTGCAGAAGCGCGGCGTCATTGGCCGCGCCGCCGTGGACTTCGTCGCCGTCGAGCGCGGGCCCGGAGACTGGGAACACTACGCCATCGAAATCAACCTGCGCATGAGCGGCACCACACACCCTCTGATGATTCTGCGCATGCTCAACGGCGGGAAGTTCGACACCGAGACCGGCCGCTTCGTCACGGGTCGAGGCGAGCCACGTTGCTACGTCTCCAGCGACACCATTCAGTCTGAACAGTACCGCGGACTTCTCGTGGACGACCTCCTCGACATCGCCGCCGTCCATGAACTTCACTACCGACCTTGGACCGACACCGGCGTCGTATTCCATCTGATGGGTGCACTCTCCGAGTTCGGCAAAGTGGGCATCACCGCCATCGGCCGGACGCATAAAGAAGCCCGACAGTTCTTCGACGCGACGCGACGCGTCCTCGACGCAGAGACCGCCTAACGAACGCGCATTCGGCCCGGAAGGAGTTCGTCTTGCTGGTAGCGGTCGAACCACTGCGCCAGACCATCGGCGCAACGCTCTGACCACTCGCCGTATGCGCCCGTCGCAGCCGCGCTCTCCATGCAGTGCTCAAAGTGCCGCGTTGCCGGTTCCACAAGGCGGCGCTGGAGCGCGAGGTTGTCTTCCAGGTTGCGGCTTGGCACCACAAAACGACCTTCGTCCACCCGAACCTCACTGGGGAGCGCACGGAGAAGGTCCGTGCGCAGCTGCGCGTAGAGCTGACCTCGCCGCGCCGCCGCGGCGACGCTTCTTGAACTCAGCCCGAGTTCGTCGACGCGAGAGAGCGCAGCCTCGGCTCGTCCGATCAACGCCATCCGGCGCTCAAGCCACGGCCGCAGCCTGCGCGTCATCCAGCGTGCGACCCGTGGAGCATCTGGAGGCCCAACAAACTCCGGCGCCTTCCTGCGCGTCGCCACGTAATAGAGTCGGTTCGCTTGGACGAAGCGAGCTTCCGCGAGTGCCTCACGTGTACGTGCGAGCTCCGCAACCCAGGCTGCATCGCCAAGCCCGGGCGAGCGCGCCATGAGACCACCGCCCGCACGCCGCCACGTTCGTTCCGCACGTCGATACGCGCGACGCGCCTCGCTCCGGTCTCGATCCCAGAGCGTTGTACCGAGGCGTACTTCGGACTGAATCCGCTCCGCCGGCGGGAGCCGACGGGCCTGAAGAGCAACCAGGTGTGTGTGCTCACCGAGCGCAGCGGCCTCGAGTTGAACGCGCGTGGTGGCGCGGGGATGCGACGCCCCAAAGAGCTCCACGAAGCGTTCGACCGCCGCCAATGCGCGAGCATCCTGGCCGAGAGCTCTCCGGTAGACGATAGCGTTCTCCAAGCTCGCCGCCGCTTCCGGAGCCGCGACACCTTCACCAGGCTGCAGCGCGAACGCCTCGAAGTAATCGGCAGCAGCGCCGAAATCGCCTCCTCGCTGTCGCTCGATGCCGAGAAGGTACAGCGTGTCTCCGCGTGCGCCTGGGTTCCCGAAGTTGTCGAGGTCGCGGAGCCGCTCGTCGATGAGGGCGGCGATCATCCCGTCGGTTCCAACCAGCCCCTGCACATAAGCGCGAGCGGGCGGCACATAGAGGAATGGCGCCGGTGAGACCGAAGGCTCTTGGAGCGTCGCTGGGACAAACGTCGGCAGCGGGTCCTCGTCTGGCACCGACGCGTGCGCGGCCGGCGGGTCCAAAGGCGGAATCTGAGGCGGCCACTCGGGCAACGAGCCTTCCGGGGGGCCATGGAGCGGCAGGCGCAAAAACGCGGCGACGCCCAGAACGAAGGCGAGCGCTTGGACCGAGCGACGAGCGATGAGCGCCCCGCCTGTCCTCTTTGGCGTCGCCCTCATGTCCTAAAGATGCCAGACGCAGCGCGCGGCCTCAACCAGCGCGCCGAATCAGCTCGTTCCGTGCGCTCAGATCAGCAAGGAGTCGCAACCGAACTGAACGCCGATCTCTGCGGTGCCAGACTCGCGAAGCTGAAGCTGTGCGTCGTCGCAGCTCGATGGGCAGAGGATCACCTGGGAGGGAGCGTCCTCGTTGTCGTAGTACCACCCGCCCTCCGCACAGTCCGCGGCGCTTGGCACCTTTGCGTAGCTCGTGGTGTCGCTGTCAGCGCTAAGCACGACATTCACCTTCGCGGGGTCGAGGATCATGCCGTCAGGCGGCGTCGGCAACGCGATCTCGCAGCTGAGTCGAGCGGTCTCGGCGACGCGGGTGGCGATGGCCTCGAAGAAAGCATCCCAGGCGGAGGACATCGACTGCTGGCAAATCTGAGCGCGAACGCCGCCGGTTCGCGTGACAAGCGCGGTGTAGGTCGTGCCGGAGTTGGGCGGCGAGCTTCCGTCCGGATACATGCAGGTGGCTTCTTCGTCCGCCTCGCTGCCCCATCCATAAATGGCATTGAAAGTGTACCCCTCAAAGAGGTCCCCGTAGGTGGGCGTCAAGAAGCCCGGCCCCAAGTCGTTGCTGTTGAAGGGGTTGCCTCCGCCGGGGAAGACCTCCAAGGAGGTCGTGGTGAGGGCAGCGTCACCCCCCTGACAGTTCACCCCGCTGTTGTGGGGGCGCGCGCAGGTTCGGGAGTTGTCGTCGGTCGCGACGACGACGGTCTTTGTGGCGTCCGGACGGAGCAGGTCGAGCCACGGCTCGGAGCCTCGGTCTCCGTCCTCGGTGCGGTATCCCGCCGTCTGACCCAAGGTTCCAAGGATCTGCTCGATGGGCTGCGTCGACCGTATGTCCACGCTCACGTGAAAGAAGCGTTCGCCGTCCCCGCAGTCTCCGTCGCCGGCAAGCGGCGGGGGAATGCAGATGGGGTAGCGGGTCGAGGCGCTCGTCCCGCGCAACGAGAGCATAATGACGCGGTAGTCCAGTCCGCTAGCGGCCACCCGTCGCGCGAAGTCGTTCAACCCGGCTTGTACATTCGTGATCGCCGGCTCCATGCTCGTCGAGTTGTCGACGACCCAGATGATGTCGACGGGTCGGTTGTCGACTTCCGCTTCCACCTGGACGGCAGCACACGTCGCGTCAAAGAGCGATGGAACGTCCGGGAGTCCTACGTCCATCCGCTCATCGCCGGCGTCCGCCGAATCGGCAGCGGCATCGAGCGGCCCCGTATCGCGTCGCGGTCGGCGGTCGTCGTCGCCACAAGCACCAACGATCAAACCGAGCGACAGAAGCAGGCAAGCACGCATAGGAGCGGAAGATACCACCCGAGCCCAGGCGATGCATCCTCTTCGCCAGCACCGGCGTTCTTAGGGACGTGGGACGAAATGTGTGCGCGGGCCCTCGTCCTCAAGGGTAAAAAAGCTCGGCGTGGGAACCTTCGCCGGCCCGAGCTGCAAGAACGACCATCCCAGAAGGAGCCGTGAGCTGTCCCCATCGACGGCGACGATCGGGTCTCGAAGCATGCTGATCGGGTCGAGCCCATTGCCACCCAGTCCGTAGTCGAGCATCAACGCCCGAGGTAGAAAAAGTGAGCGGCCGCGGTAGCGCGCGCGGTCATCTTGCGTCGTCGCCCGGACTTGAAAGTGGCCAAAGGTTCGTGGTTCGCCGCCTCGCGTCTTCGGCCTCGAAGGCGCGTCGACTCCGTCTTGCTCAAGCCGAACATTCCATCCTCGCAGGCCGTCAGAGTCGTTCACAAAGACCTTCTGAAATGTCTTCCACGTGATCTTCTCGATGGCTCCTGGAAGCCCAAGGCTGACGCCACGAAACGTTCGGTCCTCGATAGCGGCCCGGTCCACGGGATGCCCTGCTTCTAACAAGTCGAGGAGGGCATCGGCGTCGAGGGCCCAGAGCTCTTTGGCGGAGGGAGTCGTCATGGGCGGTCCACGAAATGGGGTGCGGGGTCGCGGGCCCAGCCACGCTGACGCCACTCGAAGTGAAGATGAGGTGCCCATGCGAAACCTGTTTCGCCGACACGCGCAATGGGTTGACCTCGCTCCACAAACTCCCCTGCGGCGACCAAGGTCTCCACACAGTGAGCGTAGAAGGTGGTGTACCCGTCGGGGTGAAGGAGAAGCACCGAGTTGCCGTAGCCGGTGACCTCGTTGTCACTGTACGCGACGAGGCCTCCCTGCGCCGCGACGATGGTGGCCCCTTCTGGCGATCCGATGTCGACGCCTTTGTGCCGGCGAGCTCTCAACGAACCGCGCCGAACTCGGCCGAACCCGCGACCCATTCGACCCCCCGGCAGAGGGAACGTCAGACCGCGCTCGTCGTCGCGCCCGGCGGCGGCGGCGATCCACTCGGGAAACGGTCGCTTGTGAAGTAGCCAGCGCGCTGTCTCTCGGCGTCCGAGACCCAAGCGGTCCGCGCGTTCCGCCGCCTCCGGCGTCGCGATCGCGACGCGTCGCTCACCCTGGCAGTGCTGGATGTACCCGCCTTGGGTTCGGCACTGAGGCGGCATGCGACGACGCCAACGCTCCGGACGAAGCTTGTACGCGTTCGTGTCCGCAGAAAACCACCGGGCCGGCAAGCGCTCCTCCAGAACAAGGCGCAACTCGGACTCTGGGACGACGGTGTCCCCGCCGGACTCCTCTTGAGCGAGCGCGCCGGCCCAGCACATTGCAGCGCTCATCAGCGAGAGGGCCATGACACGAGTCAGCACGCCGCGGAGGGTACGTCAGCCGCCGCGACGCGGCCAGGGCACGGACGTGGTCCACAGGGCGCGGGCCGCAAAAGGCACGCGATCTACCGAGAAAGAGCCGCGCTCACGCCTGGAAAACGAGTCGTCAGTTCTGAGTTCTGAATCGGCTCGCCGCGAGGCTTCGCAAAAAGATTGAGCGTCGCCGTCGGCAGCTCAGAGCCGGCTTTGCCTTCGTACGCCTCACGTCCAGCGTGGCAAAAGTCGGGGGCTTCCGCGCCATCGAAGATGAACTCGGCCAACGAGTCAGCGTCCGCAGCCGCAGCGAGCGACGGGCTGCGCCCCAAGGAGACGATCCATGCTCGGAAGCCCAGAAATGCTTCTTCCCCGTCGTGGCCCGCCAAGCTCGCGACGCCCCAGAGCTCCCACGAATAGAGCAGCTGCATCTGTTGCCAGAACCAATGGTCGAAGGCTGCGATGTCGGCGAGAGTGAGTTGCGCCAACGTTGCCTTTAAGAGTTCCGCCTGCCCCGCTGGGGTGGCGGCGGCCCGTGATTTCTCAACGTATGACCAGTGAAGTTCGTCGAGCTCCTCGTCCATGCGGGGAGTGTCCTTGGCTGGCGCTTCAAACGCAACGTTTCGGTGACGAGGGAATTTTCCGCACCCCCCGACGTAGCAACAGCCATGCGCCACCCCATCGGACTACGAATCGCCAACATCTTCCTGGCAGGGGCGAGCGTCGGCGGCGTGGTGGCGGCGGTCCACTATTGGATTCAGCCGTTGAGCGGCGGACCGGAATCCGGGGTTCTTGCTACCCTCGCCTGCCTCATCTCCCTCTCGCTCCTTGCCGTGGCGGCGATTGCCAGCTTCCTCGCCTTCCGTGGAAGCGAAGGAACGCGCCTTATTCAGACCGCTCTTTCGCTCTGTCTTCTTCTGACATTCCCCATCGGGACGATGTACTCGCTCTACACCCTCTGGGCGTGCTGGAGCGGCCAAGCCAAAAAGAAACAAGCGCAGCTTGCTTGGCCCGATTCGGCGGCAGCCAACCAGACCTTTCGTTTCGTTCCTCGCTAACCAACCCGCTCAGTCGCGGAAGTTCGTGTAGCTGAGCGGCAGATCGAGATTCTTGGCCTTGAGGCTCGCGATGGCCTCCTGGAGGTCGTCCCGCTTCTTACCGGTCACCCGGACGGTGTCGCCCTGAATCGAAGCCTGCACCTTCAGCTTGGCTTCCTTGATCGCCTTGACGATCTTCTTCGCGTCGTCCTTTTCGATCCCCTCGCGCAGCTTGAGAAGCTGACGCACCATCGTTCCAGATTTCGCCTTCGCTTGAGCGTCCACCGCCTTCAGCGAAACGCCGCGCTTCGCGAGCTTCTGGTGCAGCACGTCACGAGCCGCGTCGACGCGAATCTCGCTGTTGGCTTTGATGACGATTCCATCATCGGTCCGCTCTATGGAGGCATCGCAGCCTTTGAAGTCATAGCGTTGGGAAATCTCTTTGCTCGCTTGATTGATCGCGTTGGAGAGTTCGTGTTGTTCGATCTTACAGACGACGTCGAAGGAAGGCATGGCGCTTCCTACCAAAGGCGGCGCGCTTGGCAAAGCCCCTCCCCTCGCTTTCTCGGGCCCAGACCCCTAGCCCTACGCCAGACACCAGGCTAAAACGACGTGGTGGGGAACGAGGGATCACCGCGGGCGAAGGGGCCCGGCCAAGCGAACAACGTCGCGATGGGGCGGCGACTGCGCGAGCTCCGCGAAGCGCGCGGTTTGCAGCAAGGCGAGATGGCACGGCGACTGTCGATCTCTCCGGCCTATTTGAGCCTCATCGAGCAAGGAAAGCGAGCGATGCAGCTCCCTCTGCTCTTCGCCGCCCTCGAACTCTACGGCGAGCCCACGGAGCGCTTCATGGCGAGCCTCGCCCCCGCCCCCGACCCGCGTGAAGCGCGACTCCGAGAGGCACCCACGTTACGAACCCTTGGGCTCACAGACAGTGACCTCGCCCTCATCGCCAAGACGCCCGTCGCCGCCGATGCGCTCTCCAAGTTGACCTCGCTCTACGACGCGACGCGTGAACGACTCGATACGCTCCTCACGGGACTTGGCGAAGGCGAACGAGAGGAGCGCGCCGGAACCGCGCACTTCGACTACCAGTCGTATGACGCCGTCGGGCGCTTCCTTGAGCAGCATAAGAACTACTTTCCCACCCTCGAAGAATGCGCTGAGCGTTTTCGTCAAAAAGCGGAGCTCTCCGCACGTCTCCCATCCCGAGAACTCGAACACGCCCTCGCAGAACACCTCGGCGTCACGGTTCGCAGCCCGGAGGCGGGCGACCCGGTGGTGCAGCGATGGGATCCCGGGAAGCGAACGCTCACGCTCTCGCCGCATTTGAGGGAACACCGCCGGCGCTTTCGTCTGGCTCATTCCATCGCGCTGCGCCTCTTCGAAGAACACGACCCGCGAACGACCATCTTGGAGGACCTCACTCAGAATGAGGCGCCAGAGACGCTCAAGCTCATCAAGATCCACCTCAGCAACTATGTGGCGGGGGCCATCCTTCTGCCATACCAGCAGTTCTACGACGCCGTCGTCGAGACCCGTTATGACGTGGAACTCCTCGAGACCTGGTTCGACACCAGCTTCGAGAGCGTCGCCCACCGTCTCTGCAACCTCGGCGACCCCGAACGCCCCGGCGTGCCCTTACATTTTCTGCGCGTCGACATCGCCGGGAACATCAGCAAACGCTACGCCGGTGATGGCATCGCGTTCCCCTCGCGGGAAGGCGGATGCCCAAAGATGGCGGCACATCTCGCCTTTCTCTCGCCGAACATCATCACCAAGCAGTACGCGGTGTTTCCTGACGGCAGCACGCACTTCACCTTTGCGAAGGTCACCTCCGAACGAGAAGGCGGCAGTATTGCCCGCGGGACACTCTATTCCATCGGGCTCGGGTGCCGTGCGGAGGACGCGTCACGGCTCGCCTACGCCGACGACATGCCCTTCGCGGACCCAAAGCGCATGACCGTTCCTGTGGGGACGACCTGTCGTTCCTGCGAGCGGAGCGACTGCAGGATGCGCAGCGCGCCAAGCTACGCCCACCAGTTCCGCGTCGACGAGACCATCACGAAGGCCAACTTCTTCTCGCCAGGGACCGGCGAGAAGAACGAGAACTAGCCCGGCGCAACCCCAGCGGGGGAGGAGGAGGACGAGAGAAGGGGACGAGACGATCGCCCCCAAACGCCCACGCTCCGCCGGACCGGAGAGGACACTTTTCCTTCGAGGAGCGAGCAGCCCCCCTCGGAAAAGGCCCTTCATCGAGGCTCAGAGGCGCTCCACACCCGCAATGCGTCGCAATTCCTCCTCTTAGGTCCCTACGGGGCCAGGGGTCTTGCTCCCCGACACGCGGACGGGCGTTGATTCCGCCGCACCCTACGTTCTACCCTCTCCGCAATGATCTGCCGGGAGACACCATGAGCGCACTTCCACCGCAACGCGCTCGAGCAGCTGGCCCCGCGCTTACGCCAGGCACCGTCGTCGGCGGCCGCTTCGCCATCGAAGGGCAAGAGTACGCAGACCATCTCGGTATCGTGCTGCGAAGCAAAGATACGAAGACCGACAAACCCATCGCGCTGCGTCTCCTCGCGCCGGGGCTCGTCGACACGGCGGGCATGAAAGTCCTTCGCGCCGAGTGCCGAACGGCCGCCGCCCTCAGTCACAAGAACATCGTCACCACTTATGGCGTGGGAACGGCGCGCGGCCGCGCCTTCGTCGCCACCGCCTGGGTTGAGGGTAGACCCCTCACCGACGTCATCGCCGCACGACGCAAGAACGGCGGATATATGTCCCTCGGCGGCATCTACCGAGTTCTCGAGCATGTCTGCCGTGCCCTCACCGTGGCTCAACCCAAAGCGTGCCACGGGACACTTCGCCCTTCGGCCGTTTGGATCGCCGACGATGGCCGTGTTCAGGTCACCGACTTCGGCCTCGCCCGCGCCCTCCTCGCCGGCCGCGGCGCCGCGGTCTTCGCGAAAGAAGACCAGAGCTGCTTCGCCCCCGAGGTGAAAGCTGGCTCACCGCCAACAGCTGCCGCGGACATCTTTGGTCTGGGCGCGATCCTCTACCTTCTGTTGACTGGCAAGAGCCCCGCCGACGGCTTCGTTCCGCCATCGCAGGTACATCCAGACGCGAGCGCTGAGATCGACCAAGTGCTCCTGATGTGCCTTGCCGCCGACCCTGCGGCACGCTTTGCCTCGCCAGATGAGGTCCGCGCTGCGCTTCAGCCCCTCGTCGCCGGCGCTCCCACCGTCCCCCTTGAAACGGACCTTGGAGTCAAAGAGGTCGTTCGCAGCATCGCGCCCGCAGCGATGCCCGACGAGAGCATCGAGGTCGAGCTGGACATCGATATCGACGTGGGAAGCATCCAGGCCCCGGCGACTCCTCAGGCTTCCCTCGACCCCTTTGCGCCTTCGGCTCCAAGTGGACCCCAAGCCGGTGACCGCGTCTCTATCCACGAAGAGTTTCGCGCGTCGATTCCCCATGCGCCCCCCGCTTCGACGACCAACGAGCTCGGCAATGCGCTCAAGGAACTCACGGCGAACGACGCGCCACGTTGGATGGTCGACAAAGACGGCCTCAGCCATGGCCCCTTCGATGCCCGAGAGCTCGTCGAGCTGATCATCAAGGGCGAGGTCCTCGAAGCACACGTCCTGTCGAACATGGACACGGGCGCCAAGAAGCCCATCAAGCAGTGGCCCGAGTTCAAAGAGTTCGTCGAACAGCAAAAGCTGCGGCAACGCCAGCAGGTTCGAAAAGACGCCCTCGACGACGCTGAAAAGAGCGAAAAGCGTTCCGGCGCGACCAAGCTAATCGTCGGTGGACTCCTCATCGCCGGCCTGATCACCGCCGCCGTCGTTTTCTTCGCGACGCGCGAAACGGGCGAGGAAACGACCGTCGCCGACGCCGAACTTGGCGAGCTCTTTGAGCATGGCGAAATCGAAATCGAAGGAACCGTCGGAATCCTGCCCGACCCCCCAAGGCGTGGACGCGGAATGCGGCGCGCGGGAGCCATGGGCGGCGGAGGCGGCGGCTTCGCTGGCTCCTACGAAGATGCGATGAACCGCGCCGTCGAACTCGGCGACGCCACGATGGGCGGCGGACAAGGTCGGCTTTCTCCCGCGCAGGTCGTCGGTGTCATGAACCGCCAGGTCAACCGCATCTACTCTTCCTGCGTTGGCCCCGAAGCCGCTCGTGGGGGGCGCCTTGGAAACGTCACCATCGATATCGCCATCGGCGGCAACGGCGCCGTGCAAGGTGTGTCCGCTCGCCAAGGAAGTGGCGCGTTCAAAGCGTGCGTTCAGCGCGCCGTTCGTCGGGTACGTTTCCCAAGCTTTGGCGCCCCACGCATGGGCGCTCGCTACAGTTTCGACGCAAGTCCATGAAGCCCTTCGCCCGACTATGCGCCCTAGCTCTGCTTTTCGGGTGCGAAGCGACCGTGGAAGAAGGCCTCAGCGAAGAGTCTGCGAACGCGATTGTGGTTGCTCTGCACGACGCCGAGATCGGCGCGCACAAAGAGCCTAGCGCTGGGGACGAAGGGCTCTTTCGTGTCATCGTCCCCGCAGACGACGTCGGCGACGCCCTCAACACCCTTCGTGCCGAAGGGCTCCCGAGACGCGAACAGACCGGTTTCGAAGAAGTATTCGGCGAAGGCGGCCTCGTTCCCACCGCCACGGAAGAACGCGCACGCTACGTGTCCGCCTTGGGCGGCGAACTCGCCCGCTCCATCGAGTCCATCGAAGGTGTTCTTGAGTCACGCGTCCACATCGCGCTTCCCGACACGCGCCGAGTCTCCCTCGACGACGCACCACCGACGGCTCGTGCCTCCGTCCTGATGAAGTATCGGGGTGAATCACAACCCGTCAGCGATGAGGCGCTCAAAGCCCTCATCGTTGGTGCCGTCCAAAGCATGGCCACAGAAGATGTCTCCGTTGTCGCCGTTCGGGTCCAGCCACCCGCCGCGAGTTCGGGCTCCCGGCTCGTTTCCGTCGGCCCCTTCAGCGTGAGCCGAGGCTCTGCGATGGGGCTCAAGCTCGTCCTCGGAGGCTTGCTTCTCCTCAACGTTCTTCTGGCGGCTTTCGTCGTCCTGCTGCGTCTGCGTCGTCCCAAGACACTGCCGCAGCCCGAAATCACGCAAACGTCATGAGCGCGTGCGCGCGACAACAACACATCAAACACAAAAACGGGGAGGGGTTCCAATGTCTTCAGATTTTCTAGCGAACACACAGCGCTACTTTGACAACGCAGCAAAGCTCTTGAAGATGCCGAAAGAGGTCGCCACGCACCTCCAGACGCCGCGGCGCGAAGTTCGCGTCGAACTAAACGTCAAGAGAGACGACGGGTCCCTCGCTACCTTCATCGGCTTTCGCGTTCAGCACGACAACGCAAGAGGTCCTTTCAAAGGCGGACTCCGCTATCACCATCACGTCGACGCTCAAGAGGTCACCGCCCTCGCCACACTGATGACTTGGAAGACCGCTATCGTCGGCGTTCCCTTCGGCGGCGCCAAAGGCGGCATCGCCGTTGACGCGCGCACGCTTAGCGACGTGGAGAACCAGGCCCTGACCCGCAAGTTCATCGATGGCATCCACGATATCATCGGCGCGACGACGGACATTCCTGCACCGGACATGAACACCAACGGTCAGACCATGGCTTGGATCTTCGACCAGTACAGCAAGTACCACGGCTACGAACCAGGCGTCGTCACCGGCAAGCCCGTCTCCTTGGGCGGCAGCATCGGACGTACCGCCGCGACGGGCCGCGGCGTTGTGTACGCCACAGAAGAGTTGCTCAAGACCGAAGGCGAGACCCTCGAGGGCAAGACCGTCGTGATTCAGGGCTTCGGAAACGTTGGCACTTGGGCTGCCCGAGACTACGTGGCGAAGGGCGCGAAAATCATCGGCATCGCCGACATCTCCGGCGGCTACGTGAACAACGAAGGCATCGACATCGAAGCCGCGATCAAGTTCTGCGCTGACGGCGACGGAACACTCAAGGGCTACACCGGCGGCGACACCGTCGAGGGAACCGCGTTCCTCACGACGCCCTGCGACATTCTCGTCCCCGCCGCCCTCAGCGGCGTGCTCACCGCTGAGGTCGCGAAGGAAGTCAGCGCCAAGTACATTGTCGAGGGAGCAAACGGCCCCACCACGCCCGAGGCCGATGAGGTCTTCGATGCGCGCGGCATTCACGTCATCCCGGACGTCTACGCGAACGCCGGCGGTGTCACGGTCAGCTACTTCGAGTGGTCGCAGAACATGCAGCACTTCTACTGGGACATGGAGAAGGTCAACAGTGAGCTGCGCAAAATCATGAACGCTGGCTTCGCCAATGTTCACGCCACCGCCAAGAAGCATGGCTGCAACCTGCGAACGGCAGCCTTCGTGTTGGGTATCGAACGCGTCGCCGCCGCTTCGGAGCTTCGCGGACTCTGACAGCCCTTGATTCGCGTCGAAAACGTACATAAGAGTTTTCGCGCGCCCGTATTGCGGGGTGTCACACTGCGCGTCCCCCCAGGTTCCATCTACGCACTGATCGGACCCGGGGCGGCGGGCAAAAGCCTGCTATTCAAGATGATCGCTGGCCTCGTCGCGCCCGAAGAAGGAAATATCTTCGTGGACGGCGACGAAGTCACCGCGATGGACGAACTCGCGCTCCACGAGGTCCGCGAGAAAATCGGGATGCTCTTCCAAAACTACGCCCTCTTCGACCTCGACGTCGCGGAGAACATCGCGTTTCCCCTCAGGCGCCAACGCGGAGGCCCCCCTCCGGAGGACGAGATCGCAGCGAGGGTCGCCGAACGACTCGAGCGCGTAGCGTTGCCAGGGACCGAAACGCGTATCCCGCAGTCGATGTCCGGCGGCCAAAAGAAACGTATCGGCGTGGCCCGCGCGACGATCACCGAGCCCCCGATTCTCCTCTACGACGAGCCAACGGCGGGACTCGACCCTGTCACGAGCAAGAAGATCTACAATCTCGTCCGCGAAGAACAGCGCGCGCGTAACTCCACAGCGATGGTCATCTCCAGCGACGTCTCCGGCGTCCTCTCCATCGCGGACCACGTCGCGATGCTCTACGAAGGAAAGATCATTTTTGAAGGAAGCGCGGAGGACGCGCGCACCACGGAGCAGCCCGCCGTGCGTCAATTCGTTCACGGGCTCACGGAGGGTCCGCTGTGAGCGCCGGCTTTCTTAGTTTCCCGTCTCGCCTCGGAGCATTCATCTTGGCGGTGTCGACGCAGGTCGGCGGAATCGCGTTGCTCACAAAAGCGGTCCTCGCGAGAATGCGACCCAGCCTCATCGACCGACATGAGCTCTTTCGCAACTTCGAACGCATGGGTTTGCGCAGCGTGCCCATCATCTGTGCGACCGCCGCCTTCACCGGCGGTATCATGGTGATTCAGGCCGCGCCCTTCGTAGAGCAGCTGCAGGCTACTCGCTTCATCGGTTGGGCCGCCACGTTCACCACTGTGCGCGAGATCGGCCCACTCCTCATCGGCCTCATCTTCAATGGACGCGTCGGCGCGAACAACACCGCTGAACTCGGCACGATGCAGGTGACCGATCAGGTCGATGCGCTCCGTGCCCTCGCCATCGATCCCATCGCGTATCTCGTGGTCCCACGGGTTCTTGCGATGGTCTCGATGATGGTCGTCCTCTGCGTAGTGGGCGATGCCGTCGCTCTCCTCGGCGCCGTTGGCCTCGCAGACGTCCTCCTGGGCGTACACCCGCAGCTCTTTCTCTCTTCCGCGCTGGAGCGACTCGAGGCGTGGGACTTCTACATCGGCCTCATCAAGGCGGGCCTCTTCGGCCTCATGATCGCCTTCGTCTCTTGCTACTACGGTCTGGCCACCAGCGGTGGCGCGCCGGGCGTCGGTCGTAGCGTCAACCGAAGCGTCGTCGCCGCCGCCGCCGGCATCTTCATCTGCGACTACCTGTCGACCTTTCTCCTCGAGTAAGCGATGAGCCGACAAAGCCCCAGCCTGCTCAGCTCTCTCCGTCGTTTATTCCAGGACGGGCGCGCCATCGCGCACCTCTTCGCGCGTACTCTCTACTTCCTCTTTCGCGGAAAACGACAGCGCGGCGCCGTCGCCCAACAAATGTACGCCATCGGCAACGGTAGCCTGCCCTTCATGGTCGTCACCATGGGCTTCATTGGCGCGATCATCGCCTTCCAAACCGGTCTTCAGTCCATGAAACTGGTGCCTGATTTTTCCCAGGTGGGAGCGACGTTTCTCAAGATGCTCGTCCGAGATCTGGCCCCATCCATTGGCGCCCTGCCCCTTGCCACGCGCGTCGGCGCCGGCATCGCCGCCGAACTCGGATCCATGGTCGTCACCGACCAAGTCGACGCTCTTCGAATGTGCGGCGCAGACCCCGTCGACTACCTCGTGGTACCGCGCTTCATCGCGAGCGTCATCATGGGCTCGGTCATTCTCGTCATCGGGGGTTTTGTGGCCTACGGCTCAGGGATGCTCGTCGCGTACCTGAGCTTCGACGTCAACCCCAACACCTTCGTCAACCTCATGTACGTCAACATGGGCGACCTGGTCATCGGTCTTTTGAAGTGCGTCACCTACGGCGGCACCATCGCCCTGGTCAGCGCTCAACGCGGACTCGCCACCTTCGGCGGCTCCGAGGGCGTCGGCGCAGCAACCACCGAAGCCGTCGTCGGGTCCTGCTTTGGCATCATCCTCCTCAACCTCATCATCAGCAGCGCCGGCTACGCGCTGGGTCTCTAGGAAGAGGCTCCGATGCCGATTCGCTTCGTCAACATACACAAGGCCTTCGGACCCAAGGTCGTGCTCAAGGGCGTCGATTTCGACGTCAAAGACGGGGAGTGCTTCTTCATCATCGGCGCCTCCGGCGTCGGCAAAAGCGTCCTCATCAAGCACCTCATCGGCATCCTTCGTTGCGACCAAGGCGATATTTTCCTTGGGGAGCATGAGGTCTCGCGCTTGCCCGAAGAGGAGCTCGCGCCGGTCCGGAAGGCCTGCGCCATGGTCTTCCAAAACTCCACCCTCTTCGACTCCATGACCTGCGCCGAAAACGTCGCCCTCCCTCTACGGAAGCACAAGGGCATGTCCATGAGCGACGCCATCGACGACGCTCGCCGGCGCCTCGAGCGTGTTCAAATGGACAAATATGCAGACGCCTTCCCCGCAGAGCTTGGGGACGGCATGCGCAAGCGCGTGGCCATCGCGCGCGCCCTCACGCTGGACCCCGAATACGTCCTCTTCGATGAGCCCACGACGTCTCTCGACCCGGTGAGCGCCCGCCGGACGGACGTACTCATCCGTCGCCTCTGTGACGAGTTCGGCGTCACTTCCATCGTCGTCAGCCATGACTTGGTCAGCATCTTCTCCATCGCTGACCGCATCGCAATGTTGTACAAGGGCACCGTGCGCCTTCTCGGAACGCCGGATGACTTTCGAAATACGGACGACCCCATCGTCCAGCAGTTTATTCGTGGTGAGGCGGAAGGGCCGATGGAAGTATGAGCGGCGACAAGAAGAAGGGCCTTTCCATCGAGGCTCGGGTCGGCCTCCTCGTGCTCGTCGCCCTCGGGCTCCTAGGGGCGTTCGTGTTTGTGCTCGGCGACGTGACCCTCGCGGAGCAGTACACCATCTACGTCGACTACGAGAACCCGGGCAACGTACAGCCTGGAGCCCCCGTCAACATCGGCAGCATACGCATCGGCAAGGTCGAGCAAATCGAGTACCGCGGGCAGCGCCTGGACCCTCAGACGGGTCGGCGCCCAATGATCCGAATGATGCTTCAGATCGACGAAGAGGTACGCGACACGATCCATGAGGACGCGCTCTTCTATGTGGCGAGCCAGAGTGTTCTCGGCGAGTCCATCATCGCCGTCGACCCGGGAACGCCGGAGCGCGAACCCCTCGATGACGGCGCCATCGTCGAGGGCGTCGACCCACCGCGACTCGAGCTGGCCCTCGGCATGATGTACGAACTCCTCGAGGGGATGACCCGCCTGATTCGCGACAACCGCGAGGAACTTCAGACGCTTCTGGCGGCGACGGCCAACATCATTCGCCGTCTCGACGGACTCCTCGAAGGCGAGAGTCCACGTATCCAGCGCATCCTCGAAGATGTGGAAACCGCGATGCAACAGTCAAACGAGCTGCTCAGCACCGCGAATCGCAGCATGAACCGGCTCCCTCGCGTCGTCCGAAACCTCGACTCGACGCTCGCCGTCGTCGCCGAGAACATCGACCCGCTTATGCAGGACACACGGGAGCTCGCCGCCGAAGCCGACGAAGCCCTCGACGTGCTCGGCCCGGAACAACGGGCAAGCATCCAGCGCCTCATCACCGGCGCCGATCAGACCGTCCGAAGCGCGCAGGTGATCGTGAACCAGATCCGTTCGGGAGAAGGAAGCGTCGGCGCGTTCATCATGGACGAAGAACTCTACGACGACGTTCAAGAGCTCGTGCGCGACCTAAAGCACAACCCTTGGAAACTGTTCTGGCGCGAGTAGCCTTGCCCGGCGGCTAGCCCGCATCCATTGGACCGGCGTCCATGGGACCCGCGTCCGTTCCCGCATCCATCGGCGGACCGGCGTCCGTGCCTGCGTCCATCGGCGGCCCCGCGTCCGTGCCCGCATCCATCGGCGGACCGGCGTCCGTGCCCGCGTCCATCGGCGGACCCGCGTCCGTGCCCGCGTCCATCGGCGGACCCGCGTCCGTGCCCGCGTCCATCGGTGGACCCGCGTCCGTGCCCGCGTCCATTCCCGGGCCCGCGTCCATTCCGGGCCCGGCGTCCATCCCAGGACCGGCGTCGACGCCAGGGCCGGCGTCCACACCCGGGCCCGCGTCCATACCGGCTGCGCCATCGACGCCCGGACCACCATCCTGACCAACGGGAGGCTCACCCATGATCCCGGTGAGATCGGTGGAACAGACGCCCGCCACACAGGCGAGTCCCACGGCGCACTGGACTGTGCGTACACACCCCTCGCCGGCCACGGACGGTTCTTGTCCACCACACGCCGTCAAAAGCGTAAGAAGAAGGAGGGCTCGCATGTCTGGATCCTATCACGAGCGCGGCATTCTCCAGAGAGTGGGATAAACCTAAGCAATACCGCTTAGTTTCAACGTTGACAGGCCAAAAACGTCGCTGCTAGACTTCGCGTGCCAGCGTGGGCTTCCGCCCCAACCGCCCAGAACGGGCCCAAAGGTAACGCCAAGATGTCCGAGCAAAAGGAATCCTCCGTACTTTTCAATCTCAAGGAGCTCATGGGCCTTGAGGAAGATCGTATTCAAGACGAAGAGGCTGAAGCGGCGGCGAAGATCGCCGAAGAAAAGCGCCTCGCCGAAGAAGCTGAGCGCACCAAGCGTGAAGCCGCCGAAGCCAAGGTTCGCGCCGAAGAGGAGGCCGTAGCCGCCGCCGAGCGAGCCAAGCGCGAAGAAGAAGAGCGTGTCATTCGCGAACGCGAAGAAGCTGCTCTCCGTGTCCGCCTTGAAGAAGAAGCGCGCGCACGTTCCGCCGAGCAGGAACGTCTCCTCGCTCATGAGCGCCAGCTCGCCGAGGTGAAGGCCAAGCAAAAGAAGGGCATCCCGCCCGCCGTTATCGCCGGACTCGTCGTCCTGCTCATCGGTGCGAGCGCCGGCGTCTACTTCGGCGTCATCAAGCCCAACGCCGAAGCCGCCGAGCTCGCCGTTCGTACAGAGCGTGAAGCACGCGAACGTCAGGAAGCCGAAGCCGCTCAGGCGCGCCAAGAAGCAGCAGAGCAGGCCCGCCTCGCTCGCGAAGCTCAGGAAGCCGCCGCACAAGCTCAGCGCGAACAGCAGGCAGCACTCACTGCTGCCGAGACCGCCGCAGCTGCAGCACCTTCCCCTACGCGACGAACGCGTCGCCGCCGTGCGACGATGAGCTCATCGATGATGAGCAGAAGCGCGGACACCAACGACCCGTTGGCCGGTCTCGACGGACTCTGAGCCTTCTGTCTGGCGCTTCGCACTTCGCGAACCCGAGCAAAACCTGAAAAGAACGCCGTGACGCAGCACTCACTATCAGCACGTGAGCGCCTTGCGTTCGCGCTGGACGTGCCAAATGCCGAGTCAGCGGAGACTTGGCTCGACACGCTGGCGCCCTCCGTCGGGCTCTTTAAGGTTGGTCTTGAACTGTTCACCGCGTGTGGCCCGGACGTTGTCCGTCTCGTGACCGCACGGGCTGCATGCTTCCTCGATCTCAAACTCCACGACATCCCCGCAACGATGGCGGGCGCAGCCCGCTCCGCCGCGCGCTTAGGTGTCCGATATCTCACCGTCCACGCCTCCGCTGGACCGGCGGCGCTTGAAGCCACTCTCGAGGCCCTCGAAGGCTCTTCGACACAGCTACTCGCCGTCACGGTACTCACCTCCATGGACTCCCAGGAGCTCAACGCATGTGGAGTCGAGGGCGAGCCCGAGGACCAAGTTCTTCGCTTGGCATCCATGGCCACCCAAGCCGGTGTGAGCGGCTTTGTCTCCTCTCCTGGGGAAGCCGCCACACTGCGAACTCACTTCCCCAAGTCCGTCTTGGTGACGCCAGGCATTCGGCCCGAAGGCAGTGAGCGGGGTGATCAACGCCGTGCGGCGACGCCTTCGGCGGCGATTCGAGCGGGCGCCGATGTTCTCGTCGTCGGGCGGCCTATTCGTCTTGCGGAAAACCCCGTCGCGGCAGCCGCGAGCATCCTCGCAACGATAGAGGCAGAACGATGAGCACAAAGAGGCGGGGTCGCGGCGAACGAGGAAAACCTGCGCACGGCCAGAAGGACCACGCGCGCCGAGGCCGGGAGCGTAGCGGTCAAGAACGCGGTCGCGGCCGAGGTTCACGCAAAGGCCCGGAGGCAGGTCACTGTGTGGTCGGACGCCGCTTCGTCGTCGAGGCCATTCGCGGTGGAACCGTCGAGCGTATTTTTGTACACGACGCACTCCGCGAGAAGATCCCAGACCTCATTCAGCTCGCCGAAGAGGCCCCGAACATCGCCCTCGTCTTCGAATCGTTGGAGCATCTCGACGCCCGCGCCGACGGCATCAAACACCAAGGTGTCGTCGCCTTCGGCCCTCCCTTTCCGTTCGCTACCCTCGATGACCTTCGAGCGCACGACGCTCCCTTGCTCATCGCCCTCGACGAAGTTCAAGACCCACACAACCTGGGTGCCATCCTTCGGAGCGCACTCGCCTTCGGCGCCGAAGGAGCCATCCTTCCCGTCCACCGGAGTGCCACCGTCACCCCCACCGTCGTCCGTGCTTCTGCCGGCGCCTCTGAGCGTCTCCCCATCGCACGCGTCACGAACCTTCAGCGCAGCCTCCAAGACCTCGACCAGGCCGGCATGGACGTCGTTGGCCTCAGCGCAGACGGGGACGTAAGCATCGACGCGCTCGGGGCGGCTCCTCTAGGCCGAGTACTCGTCGTCGGGTCCGAAGGCACAGGCCTCCGGCGCCTCGTTCGACAGCGGTGCACTCGAATGGCGCGCATTCCGCAAATGAGCGGCTTCGATTCGCTCAACGCTTCGGTCGCGGCTGCGCTTGCGCTCTACGAAGCATCGCAGACACGCTAAACCGCCCAGAGTCGGCGTATCGCCCTCCACTCAGCTCGTCCCGCCGGCGATGACGCCGTAAACACGCGTAATTCCCCACCTTGGCTCACGAATGGGTCGCTTTTGTGTGTCATGGGCGGCGATGTGTGTGCATGATCGAGGCCGCATGAGTCGAAAATACTTTGGGACAGATGGTGTACGAGGCCTGGCAAACGCGGGAACGATGACGCCCGAGATGGCGATGCGCATTGGCGCCGCGGTTACGTATCAAGCAAACAAGCGCGTCGCCCACGCGCCGCGCGTTGTCATCGGCAAAGACACTCGCTTGAGTGGATACCTCTTTGAGTCCGCCATCTCCGCGGGCGTATGCGCGATGGGCGGCCGGGTCATGCTGAGCGGGCCTTTGCCCACGCCCGCCATCGCGCATCTTACGACGAGCATGCGGGCCGACGTCGGCATCGTCATTTCCGCGAGCCACAACGCCTACCAAGACAACGGAATCAAACTTTTCGGCGGTGATGGCTTCAAGCTTCCAGACGAAGAAGAGCTGGAACTCGAAGCGCTCCTCGACGGCAGCATTCTCGACAGCGATCGGCCGACCAAGCTCGACGTCGGCCGCGCCGAACGACTCGATGACGCGCCGGGTCGCTACGTTGCCTACGTAAAGAGCACCTTCCCGTCGAACCGCAACCTCGAAGGCATGCGCATCGTCATCGATGCCGCACACGGCGCCGCCTACAAGACCGCGCCCCTCGTCTTCTCCGAACTGGGAGCCGCCGTGTTCCCCATTGGCGTGAGTCCGAACGGCCGCAACATCAACGACAACGTGGGTGCACTTCATCCGGAGACATGTGCGGAAGCCGTCCTTCGACATCGTGCTCACATTGGCATCGCCCTCGACGGCGACGCAGACCGACTCATCGTCGTCGACGAAAAGGGTCAGACCGTCGACGGTGACGCGCTGATGGCTCTATGTGCCTCGCGCCTCATGAAGCAGGGCGCGCTGAAGAAGAACACGCTCGTTGCTACGGTCATGAGCAACCTTGGTCTTGAACGCGCCATGAAGGACGCCGGCGGCACGCTAGTACGCTGCGCCGTGGGAGACCGCTACGTTGTCGAAACCCTCCGCAAGTCGGGCCTGAACCTTGGCGGCGAACAGAGCGGTCACCTCGTGTTCTTGGATCACGCCACCACCGGCGACGGCCTTGTTGGCGCGCTCCAGCTGCTTTCGCTACTCATCGAATCTGAAGAGCCACTGTCTGTGCTGGCCAAGCGGTCCATGACGCGGGTGCCACAGATTCTCGTCAACCGCGTCTTCGAGGAGCGAAAGAAGCTTGAAGACATGCCCAAAGCCCTGACAGAGATCGCAAAGGTGGAAGGTGAACTCGGCGAGAGTGCCGTGTCCTCGTGCGCTGGAGTGGAACCGAGCCCAAGCTACGCGTGATGCTCGAAGGACCTGACGCTGCGAAGATCGAGGCGATGGCCAATCAAATCATGAACGAGGCCGCGAAGGACCTCTAGACGCGCGCAGCACGCCTCTCCCCTCCCTAGGGCATCAGAGAGACACGCTCCGGCTCGACGAGAAGAACCACTGCTCCCTCCGGCAGGCCTGCAATACGCACCGGCATGGTGCCGCTCTCATCCACTTCCGCCGCGTCAACGCTCGCCACCAAGTCGGCGGCGTCAATGCCATCGACGATGCTAGGCATCCCTTCCACCGTCACGCTGACGCGCGACGGTGTCGTCGCTGCGTCCCCCTCGACACGCACTTCGACTCCTGGGATCAGCCGCTCCGTGCGGTCCGGCACGACCATGAGGGTCACCGTCACTTCTTCGTCGGCGTAACGGGTGTTCCTCGGTGGACGCATCAAACGAACACGAATCTGGTGCTCGCCTGCGCTCAGACCGCTCAACTCGACTGGCTCCGTCTGAATCGTACGTAGACGGTCCACTTCAGCCTCGGGTCCGCTGACTTCGATGGAGGCGGGTTCGACACGAGGAGGTTCGCCCAACACAAACCCCTCCGGCGGCTCACGAACCACGCGTGGCTGAACGGGCAAGGGTCGCTCGACACGGCGCGCCCACTCAAGTGGCACCGACGACGGAGCTACCTGCGTGATTGTCAGACCCGCGGGGATGTCGAAGTCGTCATCCGCGAAGTAGTAGTAGCGTTGACCTGTATCCGTCAGGTCCATCACCACGGGCTCGATGTCGCCGATGGAATTGATCTGCGAGTGCGAACCTCGCAGCGTCAGCCGAACCTGGTCGGGTGGCTGGCTGATGAGCATCATTCCGTCGGTGGGGAGGCTGGCCGTCACGTTGACGTAGACGGAACTCAGCTCGTCCTCGGCGCCGCGCACCACAGAAAAGAGAATCAGCGAGATCCCCAGGGCGACAACCTTCAGCCAAATATTGCGAGAGAAGAACTCGCGAAGAGCGTTCCAGAGCATCGTAGGTAGTGATCGCGGCTTCACGAAACAGAGTCCTCTGCTCGAGACGCTGCAAGCTCACCGCTCGGCTCTCGCTCCTCCGGCTGTTCGGGTAGAACGCTGAGCCGCTCCTCCGTCTTCTTCTTTTTCTTCTTTGCGTCTTTCTTCGCCTCGGGCTTTCGGTAGAAGAGACCGAAGAGCGCATCACGAAGCGCCGAGCCGTCCAGGCCGCGAACGATATTGCCGCCAAAGCAAAGGGAGATAGCCCCCTTTTCTTCGCTCACGACGACGACGACTGCGTCGGTTTCTTCGCTTATCCCGAGCGCCGCACGGTGACGGGCGCCCAGCGTCCGGTCGCGGCCCGCGGTGCCGGCCAAGGGAAGGAACGCACCAGCCTGCCAAACCCGACCGTCGCGGATGATCAATGCGCCGTCGTGCATCGGGTTTTCGAAGCTCGGGATAAAGATGGTGTAGAGGAGCTCCTTTGTGACGTTCGCGTCCAGCGTCGTTCCGCTCTCGATGAACTCGCTCAGCTCAGCCGAGCGTTCGAACACAACCAACGCGCCAATGCGCTTCTGCGCTAGCTCCTGTGCGGCTTTGATGACCTCTTCAATGACGCCAGTCTCGCGCGCCGTTCGCTGGCCTCGGAAAAACTGCTGGCTTCCGACTCTCATCAGCGCGCGACGGATGTCCGCCTGAAAGATGATCACCACGACTAGAACAACGTAGGTGACGAGCGTGTCGAGGAGGGACCAGATGGTGATGAGACCAAGGCTCTTTGACACCATGTACGCGAGGAAGACGAAGAGCAGACCGAACGCCATCTGCATGGCGCGCGTTCCTTTTAGAAGAAGAAGCCCCCAGTACACGACGGCGGCGACGAGGAAGATATCGAGAAGATCGAGTCCCACCGAGAGCGCGCTGCGCTCAAAGAAGTCACTGACGCTATGCGCCATCCCGCTGAGTGTCTCCCCCACCGGCGTCACGCGACGTCTCCTGCTTCTCCGCGAAGTGCCAAGGCAATGAGAGCGGCCTGCCGCATCATCGCGATGTCGTGAACGCGAATAGCCGCTGCCCCCTGCTGAACTGCAAGTGCAACGGAGGCTGCTGTACCCCCCAATCGCTCGCTCGTTGCTGGCTTGGTCGCATTCGCGTTTGGCGCGAGCGCAGCAATGAAGGACTTTCGTGAGGAGCCCACGAGAACTCGATGGCCGGTGTCGACGAGACGGGAGAGCGACCCAAGCACAAGCGCACACTGATGTGGTGTCTTCGCGAAACCAATTCCGGGGTCCAACCAGATCTTATCCGAGCGAACTCCGACACGAGTCGCGCGGGATACCGCCGCCAAGAGCTCCGAGCGCACATCCTCCACGACGTCATCGTAGCGCGAGTTTTCGTCCGTGACCTCTCCGTGGTTTCGGTTGTGCATCAACACAAGCTCAGCGTCATGTGAAGCCACCGCTTGAAGGAGTTCCTTGGATGCGCCGCACGACACGTCGTTCACGATGGCGGCACCCTGGCTCAGGCACGCGCTCGCAACTTCTGCCTTCACCGTATCGATGCTCACCCTCGCGCCGACTCGGACGAGCTGCGACACAACGGGAAGCACCCGTGACAGCTCCTCGGCGGCCCCGACGTGAGCATAACCTTCGCCGTAGGTGCCTTTCGGCCTCGTCGATTCGCCACCGACGTCGATCACGTCTGCGCCCTCGACCAGCATTCGCTCCGCTCGTGCGAGAGCGGAGTCCTGCTTGTCGTGCTGCCCACCATCGCTGAAAGAGTCCGGCGTCACATTAAGGACGCCCCACACCTCGCAGCCTGTATGGACATTAGTTTTGGGTGTCGAGATCACGGCACCCCCAGCCATGGGCCCCTCCTAGGGGGATTAGTACCTGATTTCGCACCGTGGCGGGCAAAAATCCTTTACTTTCGGCCACTCGAGGCCGGTGGCATCACGGAATCCCTAGGAGGTGCTTGGAACTTCACGCGGCCGGGGCTGAAAGATGGAGCCCTTGCGCTTCTCTTTCGCTTCAGCGCGCTTCTCGGCGTAGCTAGGAATCACGATTTGCTCCGGTGGCGGAAGCGGTTGGTCTCCGAGAATCGCCTCGATCTCAGGTCTGCCGATTGTCTCGCGCTCAAGGAGCGCATCGGCGATGGCGTCGAGCTTGCTCCGGTTCGTCTCGATCATGTCTCGAGCGCGCGTGTACTCCTCAGTGATGATCCGCCGAACCTCAGCGTCGATCTCCTGAGCAATGTGCTCCGAGTACTCCTTGTGCTGCGTCGAGCCGAGGAAACCGCTCTCTTCTTTGACCACGTACGCCATCGGCCCGAGCTTGTCGCTCATGCCCCACTCCGTCACCATCGAACGGGCTCGGCCGGTTGCTTTCTTGAAGTCATCGGCGGCGCCCGTCGTGAGCTGTCCAAAGACCACCTCTTCAGCGATACGACCAGCGAGCATCATGGCGATTTGGTCAAGAAGCCACGCACGCGACACGCTCAGGCGATCTTCAGCAGGCAAGGACATGGTCATGCCCAAGGCGGGCCCTCGAGGAATGATGGTGACCTTGTGAATCGGATCATGGTTCACCATGAGGCTGCCAACGAGAGCGTGTCCGGCTTCGTGGTAGGCCGTTGTCCGCTTCTCTTTCTCGCTGATGACCATCGAGCGTCGCTCGCTGCCCATCAACACCTTGTCCTTGGCCATCTCGAAATCGGACATCGAGACGAAGTCCTTGTCTTGTCGAGCCGCCAAAAGAGCCGCCTCATTGACGAGGTTCTCAAGGTCTGCGCCATTGAAGCCCGGTGAACCGCGCGCAATGATCTCGAGGTCGACATCGGGCGCCAGAGGCACCTTGCGAGTGTGAACACCCAGGATGCCCGCGCGACCCTTGAGGTCGGGCCGAGGAACAATGATGCGGCGGTCAAAGCGACCGGGTCGAAGGATCGCTGGGTCCAAGACATCGGGGCGGTTCGTAGCCGCGATGATGATGACGCCGTCTGTGGACTCAAAACCGTCCATCTCCACAAGGAGTTGGTTGAGGGTCTGCTCACGCTCATCGTGTCCACCGCCCATGCCGCTACCTCGGTGCCGGCCCACAGCGTCGATCTCATCGATGAAGATGATGCACGGAGCATGCTTCTTCCCCTGTTCGAACAAGTCCCGAACGCGGGAAGCGCCGACGCCGACGAACATCTCCACAAAGTCTGAGCCGCTGATGCTGAAGAACGGCACCTCGGCTTCGCCGGCGATGGCGCGCGCGAGGAGCGTTTTACCGGTGCCCGGAGAGCCCATG
The DNA here is from genome assembly GCA_045106895.1 of Polyangiales bacterium. Classification (GTDB taxonomy): domain Bacteria; phylum Myxococcota_A; class Polyangia; order Polyangiales; family Houyiibacteriaceae; genus JBCCRV01. The sequence goes on from JBGCFM010000092.1 coordinate 29,291, forward strand.
AGGAGCACGCCCTTCGGAATACGGCCGCCGAGACGTTGGAACTTCTTCGCGTCCTTCAGGAACGCGATGATCTCTTCGCAATCATCTTTGGCTTCATCGATCCCCGCGACGTCTGCGAAGGTCACGCGATTCTGAGACTCATTCAGAAGTCGCGCGCGCGACTTGCCAAAGCTCATCGCTTTGCCACCGGACGCCTGCATCTGTCGCATCAAGAAGAAGAAGATCACGACGAGGAAGATCATCGGGAGCCACACCGTCAAGATGGTGGCGAGGAAGTCGTTCTCATCTTCGGGCTCGTAGTCGACGCGCACGTTGTGCGTTCGAAGCAGGTCCTCGATGCGGTCACTTGAACGACCGACCGTGCGCTTCTGCTCTGCTGCGGCGCCCTCACCGGCCAACACGTAGTCGAACTGCGAGCTGTTTTCCGTGGGCGTGATCGTGACGCGGTCCACGACGCCAGCCGCGATGTCCGTTTCAAATTGACTGAACGCCACACTCTGCGCGCTCTCGTCCTGCTGAACGAGTTGCCAGATAGCAACGAACATGAGGATCAGGCAGACCCAGAGTAGGAGAGTTCTATGACTTGACTTCACATCTAGCTTTCGTCGGTTCGTCTCGCCTGCAGAGGAGATGCTGGGGAGACGCAAAAGGCAGCCAAGAAGGCCACCCCAATACCCTGGTCACGGAGCGTGCCATTGTCGAGCCCTCGCCCTATTTTCGGCTCCATCCTGGCCTTTCGGTGAGCTTCTCGCAAGCCCTCTCACTCCGCCTCACGGCCGGATGAGCTAACCCGAGCGACCTGACCAATCGCCTTTTTCGAAGTGGAGCACACCGTCCCGAGGTGATGCTCGCCATCCGCCCCCAAGCAACACCTCGCCCGTTCGTGAGAGCACACAGCGCTCGAGATCCTCGAGATGTCGGCGGCGGACACCTTTGCCCAGCTTTCCTTCCGCCAGACGGCGGATCGCCACACGGCGCACGGCGCTCGGTGCGTGAGCGAGTGAATCGAGTTCAGGGCCAAGCGCGCTTGCGAGGGACTCCAACACCTCATGAGCTTCTCGCGCGTCATCAGCGAGCTCTGCGAGGTGCACGCTGAGTTTTGGGTCTTCGGACTCAAACGTGGCCAATGCACGTCGAATTCGTACCCTCTCAAAGCGCTCCAGCTCGTTGCTGGGGTCCTCAACCCAGGACGCTCCCTTGGCACAGAGGTAGGCGCGAAGCGCGTCGCGGCGAACGTCGATGAGTGGGCGAACCACACCATCATCACGCTGGGGTTGAACCCCGCCGAGTCCCCGAAGCCCAGCGCCGCGGAGAATTCGCCCCATCACGGTCTCGGCCTGGTCGTCCAATGTGTGTCCCAAAGCGACGAACGCCCCGGTTTCCTTCGCGAGAGCGTGCAGGGATGCATAGCGGGCTTCTCGGCCGCGGGCCTGGACGTTGGCCCCTTCCGCGAGTTCAAGCTTGATGGGTGTGAACGGTAGACCGAGCCGAGCGGCTTCGACGCCAACCATACGAACCTCGTCGGCGGACTCCAGTCGCAACCCATGGTCCACACTGGCAACCCGGAGCGTCAGGGCAAGACGCGGCGCTAGCTCCGACAGGAGGTGCATCAGGGCGACGCTATCGCCCCCGCCGCTCACGGCGATGACGATTTCTGCTCCGCGCCCCCAAAGACAACGCCGACGAATCGTTCCGAGAACGAGCGCCGGCAGGGAAAGGTCGGTCATTCGAAGGCGAGCGTGTCTGGACTTACCAAACGCTCTCCTAAGCGACTAGAATGCGCCGCTGAAGACAGCGAGTCGAAGCTCGTTTGCCTGGTTGCCACCGAAGCGGCTGAGCTCTTCTTGCGTGAACGTTGGGACGAGTTCGACGTTCGGAACGCCCACGAGCACTCCGGCTTCGCCGATTCGAAGCAAGCCACCGCCAGCGCGAGCGACACGAGCACGATGGAGAGCGGCGGTTTCTGTCTCAACCTCGGCAGGAGGCTCGGACACGGTGCCTTCTTCTTCGTCGGACAGTTCATCGTCGGCGACTTCGTCACCATCGCTGCCCCCGTCGTCCTCGTCCTCTGGATCGTACGCGGTCAAGGAGAGCGTGAGCACAAGCGCCGGAACTACCAAGGCAAGCCCGGTGACGAGCATCGCGACGCCGACCTTTGGCTTTTCGTTGTTGTCGATGAGGAAGTGCCCTGCGATGGCTCCGCCTGCGGCGCCAACCAGCGGGAACGTGACAAGAGCCCAGGTGTCATCGAGGCCAGCCGCCGCGGGGATCACGAGACCCAGTTCCGCACCGATCAAGCCGAGGCCAATGAGGCCTTTTGGGGAAGAAGTCACTTCCTGGGGTACCGGGTCCTGTGCAAACGCGCCTGAAGGAGCAAAAGCTCCGAGGGCCACGCAAAAAGCCAAAACACCAGCAAACCGCATCATTTTATCACATCGAAGCAAAGGAACCCCTCCGTAGCGCCGCACACTACACGGGCCCGGTCTTTCCAGCAACCAGACCGCAAACAGCGCGCACGTCGTGTCTGTTGCGTGAACGGCGGAAATATTCGCGGCCTAAGCCTCCACAGGCATTTCTGGGGTTTCGGAGAAGAGATGCCGGACGGAAAGCTCCAAGTTTTCACCCCCGCGCCAATGATCGGGGCGAAGAGTCCCAACCACCGTGACCCGGTCGCCGAGGGCCTCAAGGCGGTGCGCCAGATTCGCGCCGAACGCAGAAACGTAGCGATCGCCGACCCTCAAGCGGAGCTTCAGATGCTGACCGCCCGAGAGAGTTCGTGCCTCGGTGATGTGAGCGTCTCGAAGGGCAAACACGGGTTCAGCGTTCCCTTCCCCCATCGGCTCAAGCCGCATCAAGTCACGAACGGAAGGAAGCGGAAAACGCCCATCGAGTTCGATATCCACCAAAGGCAACGCAACACCGGCCTCGGGTCGAGGTGCGACGGCCGAAAACGCCTCCCGAAAAGCCGGAATCTTGTCCGTCTCCATGGTGAGGCCCGCAGCCGCCTGGTGGCCGCCAAAACGAAGGAAGTGCTCCTTGCACTTCGACAGGGCGGTGTAGAGGTCAAAGCCGTCGGGCGTGCGTCCGCTTCCATGGCCGTTCTCGTCCAATGCGATGACCACGGCGGGGACATCGAAATGGTCCACGATTCGCGCCGCGGTGATTCCGACGACACCGCGGTGCCACCCCTTCGCCGCCACCACGACGCCGTGCGTGGGCTGAGACCCGTAGAGTTCCTCGACCTGCGCGAAAGCTTCGTCCGTGGTCTTCTTCGTAGCCGCCTTTCGCTCGTTGTTGAGCGACTCGATCTCCTCAGCGCAGGCGTGGGCCTCTTGGAGGGTTCGGGCACGAAGCAGCTTGAGGGTGACGGTGGGGTCGCCGAGGCGCCCCGCTGCATTCAAGCGTGGAGCCAGCCTGAAAGCGATCTCCGTCGCCCCCATCGCGTTTCCTGCTCGAAGCCCCGCCTTCGCCCGAAGTGCTTGAACCCCCGGACGTGCCTTGTCGCTCGCGAGAAGCCTGAGGCCTGCGCGCACCAACGCGCGATTGTCGCCATCGAGCGGCGCAACATCGGCGACGGTGCCAAGGGCAACGAGGTCGAGCCATCGCCGAACATCCAGCTTTGCGCCGAGCACCTGGCGAACCGCCGCGCCGAGGGAGAGAGCGAGGCCAGCGGAGCAAAGGCCCTTGTAAGGGAAGCCGCATTCGGGCCGGTGGGGGTTGAGAAAGGAGTGCGCGGGGAGCGTCTCTTTCGGGACCAAATGGTGGTCCACGACGATGACGGGAACGCCCGAGTCCGCCGATCGCTGGATTCTTGGGTGGTCTGAGCTTCCGCAATCGCAGGTGATGATGAGGTCGGGTTTCACCGCGAGGCATCGATCCAGAGCCGGACCACTGAAGCCATATCCGCCCTGAAAACGATTCGCGACGAAGGCATGAACCTCCGCGCCTAGCTCTTCCAGAATGTCGGCGAGGATCGCCGCGCTGGTGGTCCCATCGACGTCGTAGTCGCCGAAGATCGAGATGCGCTGACCCTTGCGACAGGCCTCTGCAAGTCGCTCCGCAGCCTTCATGCGGTCCGCCATCGCGTCCGGCGCGGTTAGACGAGCTAGCTTCGGATCCAGCCACTCGAGTGCACCTGCCTCGCGCTCCTCCCAGCCACGCTGGAGAAGAATCTGCGCCGTCGCAGGGCCCAGGTCCCAAGCGCGACCGAACTCTGCGGCGCGCATCGGATCCATCGTTTTCACTCGGTATCCGGGATTCGCCATCTCACAAACCTAGGCCCGCGCTGTGACTCCGTCGAAGCAAAAAGGCTCAAACGCAGAGCGTTTGAGCCTTCGAGCATCAAAACAGAGGTGTTTCTGTTCGGTCTACGCAGCCTTCTGGAAGAATCGGCGATCCATCCACTCCGTCACGGGAGCCGCGATGTAGATGGACGAGTACGTGCCGATGAGAATGCCGCAGAAGAGCGCGAAGGCGATGTCCTGAATCACCGAGGTGCCCCAGATGAAGAATGCCGTCACGGAAAGCAGCGTCGTCGCAGAGGTCACGATGGTTCGGGAGAGCATCTGTGACGTCGACCGGTTGATGATCTCGCGCATGGAGAGGTCCCGGTACCGACCCATGTTCTCTCGAATACGGTCGTAAACAACAATCGTGTCATTGATGGAGTAACCTAAGATGGTCAGCAAAGCTGCCACCGTCGTAAGGTTCACCTCCTTCTGCACAACGACGTAGATGCCCAGGGTGATAACCGCATCGTGGAACATGGCGATGACGCCACCCGGAGCGAAGCGAAGGTCGAAGCGGAACGCGACGTAGACCATGATGAACGCGATGGCGTAGAGGAGCGACTTGACGGCTGCGTCACGAAGCTGCTCGCCGGCCTTGGGTCCAACCCACTCTGCACGCTCTGGGGAACCAGGGCCGCGCTCGCCAAGCTCCGACTGGAGCTGGGAGACGAGCTCGTCGGCCACACCGATGAGCTGAATCTCAAGGCGGACATCGTCACTGCCAGGAAGTGCGTTGATTTCGCCACGAACCTCAGCACCTGCCGTTTCGATCACTTCACGAAGGGAAGCGAGGTCAGGCTGGGTTCCAAGGCGAAGCGTGATCTTGTCGCCACCAGGAGAAAGCTTGAACTCTCGGAGATTGTCCTCACCCACGTTTGCGGTGACGGCAGCTTCAAGAGACTCGGCCTGCTCTTCGGGGAGCGCGCTGACCTCGCGAACGCGGATCATGTACGTGTTGTCCGCGCCTTCGACGCGAACAACGTCGGAGCCTTCGTAGCCGAGAGAGTCGAGGGTCCCGCGAATCTCGCCGGAGTCGATGTCGCCGCCGAAGGCGAGCTGAAGCTCCGTACCGCCGGCGAAGTCGATGCCGTAGTTCGGCCCGGGGGCGAAGAGGCTGACGAGGGAAAGAACGACAAGAAGGAGGGAAGCGCTGACAACAGGCTTCCTCAACTTCATGAAGTCGATGGTCTTATTGGGATTGACGAGTTCCATGATTCACCCAACTCGCAATCGTTCGACCTTGAGACCGCGGACGACCCAATCGAACATGACTTTGGAGCAGAAGATTCCTGTGAAGAGCGATGTGACGATGCCGATCATCAGCATGACAGCGAAGCCCTTGATGGGGCCGGTACCGTACTGGAAGAGAACGACACCTGCGATGAACGTGGTGAGCTGACTATCGAAGACAGACCAGAACGCCCGTTTGAATCCTTGGTCGACGGCAGAACGCGTTGACTTGCCTTGCCTGAGCTCTTCTCGAATGCGCTCGGTGATGAGCACGTTCGCATCCACCGCCATGCCCACCGTGAGTGCGATAGCCGCTACCCCCGGGAGCGTCAGCGTCGCTTCAAGAGCGGCCATGATGGAAAGGAGGAAAAGAAGATTGAGCGTCACCATGACGTCAGCGATGAGACCAGCGACCTGGTAGTAGAACGCCATGAAGACCAGAACGAGGAAGACGCCAATGACGGCTCCCTTAGCGCCCTGCTGAACGCTGTCGCGTCCAAGCGTCGGTCCAATGAGCTGCTCGTTCGCGGGGCGAAGAGGCGCGGGAAGAGCGCCAGCGCGAAGCACGACGACAAGCTCGTTGGCGTCTGCGAGGAGCGCGTTGTAGTCGCTCATGTTGCCAAGGGTGATCTGACAACGACCGCCGCCGATACGCGTCTGAATGACCGGAGCCGATTCTGCGACGTCATCGAGGACGATGGCCATTCGGCGCTTCACGTTGCGACCGGTCATGTCCTCGAACTTCGAGGCGCCAGCGCTGTTGAACTGAATCGACACAACGGGGCGGTTGCCTTCGTTCGGGTCGAAGCTGACCAGAGCATCTTCAACGTCTTCACCGGTCACATCCGTGGTGCGGTAGACGTAGTAGGTGCGCCACGCTTCTTCGTCGTTTTCGCGCTCGGTCTCGTCATCCGCGGCGTCGAGTCGGCTCATGATGACCTGGTGGTCTTCAGGAACCTCAAGGCTCTCGATGAACGCCTTCAAGCGCTGTCGAACGCCGACACAGTCGTCGTCGTTTGCAGCGCAGGGCTCACCGCGCGCGATAAGGAAAGGAACAGCGACGTTGGGCCGAGCCTCACCAGCGGACGCACGCTCAATGGAGCGTTCGATGTTGGCGGCGTCGAGCTGCTCTTGCGGGATATCGCCGAGGAAGCTGGCTTCATCGTCGAGCACCTTGAACTCAAGACGAGCGGTGCGCGCGATAATGTCGCGGATGCGGTTGAAGTCCTCTTCCGTCGCGCCGGGAACCTCAACGATGATGTCGGACTCGCGTCCCATGACCGTCGCTTCCTTGATGCCGAGAGCGTCGACACGGTCGCTGATGGTGCGAACCGCCTGTTCAACAGCGCGCTGACGAAGCTCCTCGAGGCGATCCTCGCGCATCGTCAGGTTGATGCTGAGTCCGTCGTCGCCGGAGCGCCGAAGGTCAGGGAACTTCTCGCGAAGCCACTGGTTGTCGAAGACGTCCTTGTCGGAGGCCTCGACAAACACGAGGCGCACGCCACGTCGGCCGACGCGCTGAACGGTGACGCGAGCGCCCACGTCACGAAGCTGCTCTCGCGTGATGGAGTCGATCTCGTCGTTGTCGTAGACACCCAGAAGCGCGCCGAGCTCTCGAACCATCTGCTCGGAGTAGCGGTCGCGACGGTCACGGATGTACTCGTCGACCTCAACCTCGTACATGAGGCGAAGACCGCCCTGAATGTCGAGGCCGGGACTGATTCGTCCTGGGAAGACCGATTGGACCCATTCAGGAGCAGGGGCTGCGCCCACCGACTCCATGCTGGGCCAGAGCGCGAGGGAGGCCGCGACAATCGCGAGCACCACGGCGCTAAGGCGTAAGTAGAAAGAGCGATCCATCGAAACTAGTCCTTCTTGCCTGCGTCTGTGCGTGGCATCGCGTCACTCGGAGCATCGGGCCCCGAAATATGTGAGCGAAGCACGTTGAGCTTAATCTTCTCGGCCACTTTGAGAGTTACTTCCCGTTCATCGAGGGAGAGAATCTCTCCGCGAATGCCGCCAGTGGTGCGCACGATGTCCCCTTTTTTCAACCCCTTGAGAATCTCTTCTTGGGCTTTGGCCTGTTTTCTCTGTGGAGAGATGATGAGGAACCAAAAGATGGCGAACATCGCCGCCAAATACCCATAAGTCATCATGCCGCCGCCGCCGCCAGCGCAGCCCAGTGGGCCATCTGGTGCTGCGGCACCCGCAGCTGCGGGCGCGTCCGATGCAGGTGGTGGCTGAAGCCACAGAAGCAGCTCCAGAAGACTCGTCAGGAGGTTGGCGTACACGAAAGCACCGGCAATCAAGTAAAAACGGGCAAAAAGTAGGGTAGATACCCAGAGGCGGGGATACCTACTCCATGCCCCTAGGCGCGTCAACCGTGGCATTCTCCGTGGGTGAGCGCCTCAAATCCGCCCAAAGCCGTTTCGTCCGCCAGCGCGCGCCATGAAAGCGTTGCGATTATGGTCGATCTGGCGAGCCACGCGCCGGCCCTGGCGCATCTGGTGAACGCCGACGGCACGCTGCTGGACCAGGTCCTGACGGAGGACCTTCACTTGGCGGCGACGCCGGATCGCATCCTTCGCCAAATTAGGGAGGAGGTTCGCAAACATGGATTGCTTCCCGGCCTGAGACGAAGCCGGCATCATCAGATGATTCGGATCGCTTTGCGTGAAGTGCGACGGATAGCGGATATCGATGACACAAGCCGCGAGCTGGCCGATCTCGCCGGCGCCTGTATCGAAGTCGCACAGGAGAGCGCCCGACAGGAGGTCGCGTCCCGCTTTGGGGAGGCCATCAACGAGGAAGGCGACGCTATTCCGCTGGTTGTCATGGGGATGGGGAAGCTGGGCGGCGGGGAGCTCAACCTGGGGAGCGACGTCGATATCTGCTTTTTCCATGAGACAGACGTGGGCAGCACAGAGAGCGGAGACACGAGCGTCGCGGATTTCTTTTCCAGAGTCGCGAGAAAGACCGCCGCTGCCATCGGCGATCTCACCGAACACGGCTTTGTTTTTCGCGTCGATCTGCGTCTGCGCCCCGAAGGGAGTCAGGGCGCCCTCGTGAACTCGTTGCCCTCGGCGCTTCGGTACTACGAGTCTTTCGGCCGGCCCTGGGAGCGCGCCGTATGGCTACGCGCACGCCCGGTGGCTGGGGACATGGAGCTTGGACAGCAACTCCTGGACGCCCTGCGCCCGTTCATCTTCCCGCGGCGGGTGGACCCCAGCATCGCCGACGCGATGCACGAGATGGTAGAGCGCTCACGTCGCGAGCTCAGCAAACACCCGGAACGCGATGTCAAACTTGGCCGCGGCGGCATTCGTGAAGCGGAGTTCTTTGTCCAGGCGCTTCAGCTTATTTGGGGCGGGCTGCACCCCTCTCTCCGCGTCAGCGGAACCATCGAAGCCGCGCGGCGCCTTGAGTCCCTTGGCTTCATCGGGCCTGGAGAGCGGCATGAACTTGAGAGCGCTTGGGCACTACTGAGGCGCGTCGAGCACCGCATTCACATGGTCAAGGGCTACCAAACCCACGACATCCCCGATGACTCAAAGAGCGGCGAACGCTTCGCCGCTTCTTTGGGCCTGCCCTCTCGAGCCGCGCTCTTGAGCAAGCTCGATGAACACCGCACAAAGGTCGCCCGTCTCTTTGACTCGATTCGCACCGAAGTTTCCTCGCCGGCCTCCTCCCCCTACGTGCGCCTTCTCGACGCGGTGGCAGATGGGCTGCCCCTCGAACAAGTCGCCGAGCGTGCGCGCGCGCTGCCAACGAGCGATGAGCACGAGAGCGCGACACACCTAATTCGGTGGCGGCGACTTCCCGAAGGGCCCCTGGGTCTCATAGGACGCCGTCGAGCACCTCGACTCGCGCAGCGTCTCTTGCATGAAGTGAGTGAGGCCCCCGACCCTGACCTGGCGCTACGGCAGCTAACAGAGTTTCTGCTGCGCGGGGGATGCGCCTACAGCGCGCTGCTTGAGAGCGAACCTCGACTTCTCCGGCGACTCGTTGGGCTGCTAGGCAGCAGTCCAAGCTTTGGGGTGGCGCTCACCGGTTTCCCCGCCAGTCTCGGTCTGCTCCTCTCGGGACGTTGCCCCAGCGACGATTCTCTGCGGGCGGATCATGCGAACACCCCCGTCGACTCTGAGGCGTGCGTTCGTTTTCTGCGACAGCAGCGACGAACGGCCTCACTCCAGCTCGCCTTGGCCTCCGCGGGAGGCGAACTCAGTGCGACGGAAACCGCGTTGCTCCTGACCCGCCTCGCCGAGGAACAAATCGCCGCGAGCCTTCGCGCGGCTTTGAACACGTCGCCACTGCTGGAGAGCGCGGACTTTGCCGTCATCGGGCTAGGAACCTTGGGCGCCCGCGAGCTTGGCTTCGGCAGCGACTTGGACCTTCTCTTCATTCACGGCAGCGAAGACCCCTCTCTGGCGGCTCCCCTGGCAAAGCTCGCCCAGCGAATATTGCGTCTGCTGAGCTGTGTGGATGCAGAGGGACCAGGCTACGAGGTCGACACCCGCCTTCGGCCGAGCGGCTCCCAAGGGATGCTCGTTGTTTCATTGCGCGCCTTCGAGCGATACCACGCCGAGCGAGCCCAAGGTTGGGAACGGCAGGCGCTACTCCGGGCCCGCTGTGTCGCGTCGACGAGTGCCTCGTTCCGGCGCACCGTCGATGAGACCATCGAAAAGCTCGCGTATGCCAAAGGTGCCCCAGAAGGAGTCGAGGTCGCTCGTCTGCGCGGCCGACTGGAACGCGAACTTGCTGGGGAAAGCGCTCATCGATACCATTCGAAGCTTGGACACGGAACGCTGATCGATGTTGAGTTTCTCACTCAGTGGCTTCAAATGAGCCACGCGGCGGATACACGGGTCCGGGTCCCCTCGACACAGGCGGCCCTTGAAGCGCTCGCCGCGGCGAAGGCCCTGAGCAAACGTGAGTTTGCCCTCCTTGAGAGCGCTCGCTCCTTTTTTTCGGCGGCGACACGCGGGATGCGCTGGCTGGACCCAAGCGGTGACGGTCGCGTCGTCCTCGGTGGCCCGCGTGCGAGCACATTGGCGAGGCATTTGGGCATCCGAGAGCGCGATGAGTTGCGTGCCGATGACGCGCTCTTCGAGCAGTGGCGCCAACTTGCCACCGAGGTCCGAGCTCTCTTTGAGGAGAAGATCTCGCCCGTCGGTGTTCACGCGCCTTGGACCGGTCCATGAAGAAGCTGCTCCTCACCATGTTCGAAGGAGAGCCACGGGACGCGCTTGCTCATGAATTCTCGGAGCATGGCTTTGACGTCGTGTGCGTTGGTAGTGGCGAGCAAGCCATCGACCGCTTCGTCACCGAGTCTTTCGACGCCATCGCCATTCAGATGGAACTCCCTGGCCGAGATGGCACCGCCACCGTGGAGTCGATTCGCTGGGCTCCCGGAGGCACGGCAATCCCAATGATCCTGCTCGGGTCGGATCTGCGACTCCTCACGCCCATCGGCGCCAGGCTCGATATCTCGACATTTCTGCAGAACGAAGTCGCAGCCGCGGCCGGCTCACTCTGGAAGTCCATGCGAAGGCGTGGGAACGCGGAACAGACGGCGGAGATCGACGTTCCTGTTGTCCCGGTGCGCGTCGCCCTCCCCATCCCCCTCGACGGACACGCCGAGTCCATGGGTTCCCTCGACCTCAAGGTCGCCGAAATCATGGAAGCCGGCGAACGCGAGACCGCGCAGATTCGAAAGCCCGTTGTCCCGGCACTCGAAGAGGCCAGAGCCGTCGATGAACATGCCGCCGGCGTGCAGCAAGACGCCCGTCTCAGCGGCCTCGTCGAGGACACCTCCTTTCCCCTCGTCCTGGCCCGCCTCGCGGAGCAACAAGCCACCGGCGCGCTGCTCTTGGAGAATGCCGACGACCCTCGCCACACGCTCGAAGGAGGCGCGGCGAAGAAGGTTGTGTTCTTTCGTGAGGGACGACCCGTCTACGTGCGCTCGAATCTGGAAGAGGAGTGCCTCGGACACGTTCTTCGACGGATGAGTCTGATCACCGAGGCGGAGCTTCAGCAAAGCGTGAGCGCGGTCCTCGACGGCCAAGGCAAACAAGGTGGAGTCCTCATCACGATGGGCGCCATCACGCCTGGAGAGCTTCGTGATGGCCTTGAGAATGAACTCATCGCCAAACTCTTGGACCTCTTCAGCTGGGAGCAGGGCAGGTTCCAGTTCTCCGAGACTCTGGAAGCGCCGCCGACAACCGTCGCACTTGAAGCCTCTGTGCCAACGCTTTTGCTCCAGGGGATCCGGCAGCAGCTGCCCATCGCGCACGTGCACCGCCGTCTTGACGCGTGCGCGGAGCGATTCGTCACTCCGACGACGCGGGACAGCGCGGACCTGCGAAGCGCCCTCGACGATGGAGGAAACGCGCTCCTTGCGGCCATCGACGGAACGATGACCGTCCGCACCCTCGTCGACTCCGGACAGCCGAGTCGGCCGGAGGCAGCTCGCATCCTCTTCGCCGCGGAAGCTTTGGGGATCATCGCTTTTCGGGACGAAGCCCTTGAGCTCGTTCCGGTGACGGGGCTCGTTCTCTCCGATTCCCAAGCTGCCCTGCGAAGCCGCGTAGTGCGCCTCGCTGAGTACTTGCGGGATGGTCGCTACGTCGAGGCCCTGGAGGTGAGTCCCGGAGACAGTGTCGCAGCAGCCCAAGCGGTCAGTGACATCGAGGAAGAACTACGAAGCGCCCTCGACCAAGGCCAACTGCCGCCGCAAGCGCAGAGCGCCGCCCTGGAGGTGCTCTCTCGCCTTCCACGTGCAGCCTTGGCCGTCGGGGCAGAAGATCATCTACCCGCCTGGGACGAATCGAAGCCACTTCCTGAGCCCAGCGCATCGATTCCCTCGCTGCCCACCAATGAGACGCTCGATGATCAGGTCGCGAACGTTCTGCGGGCAGAGCGCTACTTTCGTCGCGCGCGAAGCTGCATTCAGGAGCGGCGAGCGGACAGCGCCTTGCACCTACTCCAAAAGGCCGTCGCCATCGCGCCGGATGAGGGAGAGTTTCTGACTTTCCTCGGAATGGCCCGTTACGATGCAGCCCTCTCTCGCACCGACCGAATGAACGCCCTGAAGGAGCTCAAGCGAGCGACTGAGATGGTGCCGAAGATGTACCAAAGCCATCTGCACTACGCGCGCGCGCTTCGAGATGAAGGCGAATTCGGCCCCGCTCGTGTCGCCTATGCGAGGGCTCTCGAAGCAGACCCATCTGGACGAGAAGCGCTCGATGAGCTTCGTGAGCTCGCGTATCCGGACGCCTGAATTTTAGACCTTTGGGTCTTTTCGAGGACCCCCGCCCAGACTGCGCTTGCCACGTCGACATCTGAGCGGCTATGCCGGTTGCATGGTCGATAAGGTCGAAAAAATCTGGATGGACGGCGAACTCATTCCTTGGGAAAGCGCCAACGTTCACGTCCTCACACACACGCTTCACTACGGCGTCGGCGTTTTCGAAGGGATTCGCGCGTACGAGCTCAGTGATGGTCGCACCGCGATTTTCCGCCTCGAAGAGCATGTTCGCCGCCTTTTTGATTCGGCGAAGATCTGCACACTTCCGATGCCCTTCGACGAAGCCGCCATCACCCAAGCCTGCATCGACACGACCAAATCCAGCGGTCTGAAGGCGTGCTACCTGCGCCCGCTGGCGTTCATGGGCGACGGCGCGATGGGCCTCGGCGCTCGCACCAACAAAACTCGAGTCGCGATCATTGCCTGGAAGTGGGGCGCCTACCTCGGCGACGAAGGCATCGAGAAAGGCATTCGAGCAAAGGTCAGCTCCTTCGCACGCGCCGGCGTGAACAGCCTCATGGCGAAGGGCAAGATCGTTGGCCACTACGTCAACTCGATCTTGGCAAAACGCGAAGTCCTCGCGGCAGGTTACGACGAAGCCATCATGCTGGACCCACAAGGCTACGTCTGCGAAGCGTCCGGCGCGAATATCTTCGCGATTCGCAATGGCATCGTCTCCACGGCGCCACTCGGAGCTTCGATCCTGGGCGGCATCACGCGGGACACAGTCATCACCCTCATGCGCGACATGGGCCTGGAGGTACAGGAGCGCCTCCTCGGCCGAGACGAGCTCTACGTGGCGGATGAGGTCTTCATGGTGGGCACCGCCGCCGAGGTGACCCCTGTTCGCGAAATCGATGACCGCCAGGTGGGCAATGGAGCACGCGGGCCACTCACGGAACGCATCCAAAAGCGCTACTTCGCGGCAGTTCGCGGAGAGTGCCCAGCAGAGTGGCTCACCGTCGTCTAACTTCGTCGCCTGCCGCTGAGCATCGGCAGGCGATGCTAAGCTCCATACGCAAAAAAAAACGCCCCCGTTTCCGGAGGCGTTTTTTTATGGGACGTTCCCGAGCTTTACTCAGATTCGTCGTCCTTGCCTTCGCCGACGCCCGCTGCTGCGGCGACATCTCGGTACACGAGGAAGGCCTTGCACTGCGGGCACTGGTGGAAGTCTTCGGCACGCTGCACCTCGATGGCGAGCTGCGCTGGAAGCGCCATTCGGCAGGACTGACAGATGCCGTCGGACTCGACGATGGTCGCCGCGTCGTACTTGTGCCGCGTGCGCAGCCGCTCGTACATCTTCATCATTCGCTTGGGCACGCCAGCGGAGAGCTCTTCGCGGCCCGCGAGCGCTTTCGACTTGAGAGCTTCGAGCTCTGCAATGCGCTCTTCGGCCGCTTTGACCTCCGCAACGAGGATGCCTTTGGCTTCGACGAACTGAGTGTCACGCTCTTCGAGAAGGCGCTCCTTCGATTCGATGATGCCTTCGACCTCCGCGATCTCTTCCTCGCGCTCCTTGATGCCTCGGCGGTTCGCCTCGACCTCTCGCTCAGCCGCGTCGACCTCGCGAAGGTTCCGGGCTTGAGAGCCCTTCGCCTTGGCTTTCTGGAGGGCTTCCACCTTCAGCTTCAAGTCGAGTCCACGCTCTTCGCGAATGGACTTCGCTTGAGCGAGCTGAGCGCGTTCAGCGTCCAGAAGTGATTCAAGTATGGAAAGGTCGTGGCGCATGCTTTCAAGGCGCTCTGGGAGCTCCTTCAACTCGCGCTCGTAAGCACGTGCAGCCCCATCCATTTCCGCTAATTTTGCAAACGACCTTAGCTCTTCGAGCACCCGATGCCTCCGTTGAGTGCGGCAAGTACCGCGCTCCGCACAGCAGCGCAAGCACACTCGACGGAAAACATGAGCTTTTTCGGGAGGCTGGCCTCAGGAGACCTAGCTGCAGACAAGAAAGTGGGCCTCAGCCTTGCGACTGAAACCCACGGGTAGGCCCACCAGGACTCGAACCTGGAACGAACCGGTTATGAGCCGGCGACTCTAACCAATTGAGCTATAGGCCCAGATGCGACGTTCCTTGGGAGGCATGCCTCCCTGCCCTCAAGAGAGCAAGAACGACGCCTCCTAACTCTCCATAAAGCTTCGAAGCTGCTTGCTGCGGCTTGGATGCCGGAGCTTACGCAGAGCCTTCGCCTCGATCTGGCGAATGCGCTCACGGGTCACTTCAAAGTCCTGACCCACCTCTTCGAGTGTATGGTCACTCTTCTCTCCGATGCCAAAGCGCATACGAAGAACCTTCTCCTCTCGTGGCGTCAGAGTCTTCAGAACACGACGGGTCTGATCTTCGAGGTTGCCGTTGATGACCGCCTCGACGGGCGACACGACGGACTTGTCCTCGATGAAATCGCCCAGATGCGAGTCTTCCTCTTCGCCGATGGGCGTTTCGAGGCTGATGGGCTCCTTGGCGATCTTGAGCACCTTGCGGACCTTCTCGAGGGGCATCTCCATGCGCTCGGCGATCTCTTCCGGCACAGGCTCGCGACCGAGTTCCTGCACCAAGTAGCGCGAGGTTCGGATGAGCTTGTTGATCGTCTCGATCATGTGAACCGGAATACGAATCGTACGGGCCTGGTCCGCGATGGCGCGGGTGATGGCCTGACGAATCCACCAAGTGGCGTACGTGGAGAACTTGTAGCCTCGTCGGTACTCAAACTTATCCACGGCCTTCATCAAGCCGATGTTGCCTTCCTGGATGAGGTCCAAGAACTGAAGGCCACGGTTCGTGTACTTCTTGGCGATGCTAACCACGAGACGCAGGTTGGCTTCCACCAACTCAGCCTTGGCGCGATCAGCCTGGCGCTCGCCCGTGTGAAGCGCCGAGTAGGTGCTGCGGAGGCGCTCGATGGGCTGTCCCATGTCCATCTCGACCTTGCGGATGGACTTGTGAGCCTCACGGGTGGACTCGTCGGCCATCGCCAGGGCCTCCGGTGAAGCGCCGATCTTCTTGAGCTGCTTCTTCGCGGACGGCTTGTCGGCTTCGAGGTCCTTGAGCAACGCTCGCACCTCTTTCTCGTCTAAGCCTCCTACGCGCGCTTTGCCCGCCTCGATGGCTCGCTCTGCGCGTTCAACGCGCCGAATGTAGCCCTTGATGCGCGAAACGACCTTGTCGATCTGCTTCTTGCTCAGACCCACCTCACGGAGCGTTTGAATGCGCTCCGTGCGGTTCTTGTTGAGCGTCTCTTCGTGCGTGCGTCGCGTCTTTTCCGGGAGCTTTCCTTCGAGCTGCTCCGCTGCTTTGAGCGAGCTGCTTTCAAGGCGCTTCACCTTCTCGATGGTCTTGACGATGCGCGCTGCGACGTCCTCAAGCTCTTGACCCTCGGGGATAACTTTGATGACGTCTTTGACACGAAGCTTGCCCTTTTTCAGGGACTCGCCGATGTCGATGATCTCGCCCACGCCGACGCGGGAGTTGAGAATGACATCGAAGACGCGGTCCTCACCATCTTCGATGCGCTTCGCGATCTCCACTTCGCCCTCGCGGGTGAGAAGCATGACGCGTCCCATCTTGCGCAGGTACATGCGAACGGGGTCGTTGGACTTCGTCGAGTACGGGTCTGTGCTTGGTGGCAGGACCGAATCGCGCTTCTTCTTGGCGCCGTTGGCTCGGTTCTTTGCTGCGAGCTCCAGCTTCTTCTTCGCGTGGGATGCGGAGTCGACGACGTCGATCTCTTCACGTCCAAGTCGAATGATCAGATCATCGATCTGATCGGAGGTCACGACGTCGGGCGGCAAAGCCTCGTTGACCTCATCGTATGTGAGGTATCCCTTCACACGACCGCGTTCGAGAAGGTTCTGAATCTCTCGGCGATCCTTGCCCTTCTTCTTGTCGGCTTCGGACTTGGTCTTCGACTTGGACTTCGTGGCTTTTGCCTTCACCGCTTTCGCTTTCGCGGGCTTGGCCTTCGGCGCCTTGGCTTTCGTCGCCTTCGTCGCCGTGCTCTTCGTCGCCTTAGCCTTTACGGCGCGTTTCGTTGTCGCGCGCGCCGACGTCTTTCGGGCCTTCGCCTTCGTCGCCGTCTTTTTCGCTGAACTTTTCCGAGCCTTTGTCGCCATTACTACCTCTACCCCTAATCGTTTGGGCTGTTCACACAGGCTTCAGAGCCCCGCGAAGGAGCTCGAGCCGTTGTCGTGTCAGTTGATCTGCAAGTTCGTCGTCACCGTTGCTACGCGCCTGAAATACCTGTCTTTGAAGCGCTTCCGCCGCCTTCTGACGGGCCTTTATTTCGAGTCGGGGTAACCCCTCCTCAAGGAAACGAAGCGCCCCCGCTTCGTCTTCATGCATGGGCTGAACGATGCGTCCCTCAAGCCATGCAAGCGCTGAATTATCTATCATTTCTGCGATTAACGCCGAGCCCTCTAACCCGCCACGCTCCCCCACCAATCGCGAAGTGGCCTGCAAGATGGCCCGAAGATCGGGATCCGTCAAAACCTCTTCGTATCTTTCCGCTATGGGCGCACGAATGAGACCCGTCTGGTCGATAAATGCACCCAAACATTCGAGTTCCAAGGGATTTGGCGGTGCTCGCCTCTTTGCCTGCACAGGCCGAGGCGCCGGCTGCGGTTTCTGACGCTCTCGCGGGTTGCGACCCCGTCGCAATCCGCGCCGAAGCTGTTGGCGCACCGCATCGATGTCGCGAACCTCGAATTTCTGGGCAATTCGCTCCACGTAGAGCCGCGTTTCTACGGGGTTATCGATGGCACGAAGCACCGGACCCAAGTCTTCAATGGCTTGGGCTTTGAGGCTTGGGTCGCCAGCGCTTTCCCGGGCGCCCTGATCGATGAGGTACTCAACGATGCTTGGGGCAGAGTCCACACGCATGCGGAGGGCTTCGCTCCCGTGCTGCGAAAGAAAAGTGTCCGGGTCATCCCCGGCGGGGAGCGCGACCACGGACGCGGCGAGGCCTGCCTTTGTCAGCAGCGGATACGAGGCGCGGATCGCTTTTCGCCCGGCCGCATCGCCGTCAAAGAGCAAGATAACGCGTGTGGCAAAACGCTTTAGAAGGCCCGCCTGCTGCGATGTAAGCGCGGTTCCCATAGGAGCAACGGAGTTGGCGAAGCCCGCTTGGTGCAGCTTCACCAAGTCGAAGTTTCCTTCGCAGAGCAGGCACCACCCTGTGCGGCGTGTCTCAACGCGCCCTTCATGCAGCCCAAAGAGCACCTGCCCCTTTGTGTAGAGCGGTCCTTCGGGGCTGTTGATGTACTTGGCCCCCTTCTCACGTTCCTCATCTTCTCCGGGCGGCGCAGGCAGAACACGTCCACTAAACGCAACGATGCGACCTTGATGATCGCATATCGGGAACATTAAACGGTGACGAAAGCGGTCGTAGTGACCGGAGCCACGACGAGGAACCACAAGTCCCACCGCCTCCGCATCCTCGAGCGAGTAACCCTTTTCCCGCAGAAATCGTCCGAGGGCGTCCCAGGAGTGAGGCGCGTACCCCAAACGAAAGGTCTCGACCGATTCTTGTGAGAGGCCGCGATCTTCGAACACCTGGCGAGCCATGCCTCCGAGTGGATGCTCCCGAAGAGCACGGGCGAAAAAGCCCGCCGCGGCGTCCGTGATCTCGACGAGGCGCTCCTCCCGGTTTCGGCGTCGCTTTCGGTCCGCTTCCGCCGCGGGGTCCGACGCAGGAATCTCCACCCCAGCCTTGTCCGCCAGGCGCGAGGCCGCCTCCGGGAAAGGCAGCCCTTCAAGGCGCGTAAGGAACGAGAATACGTCTCCGGATGCCTGGCAGCCGAAACAGTGAAAAAAGCGTCGCTGAGGGTGGACGTAGAAACTCGGCGACTTCTCCGCGTGAAAAGGGCAAAGACCCTTAAAGCTCGCGCCGGACTTGGAAAGTCGCACGTATTCCCCGACCAACGCCACGATATCCACGCGTTCGCGGATCTGCGCGATGGTCTCCTCAGGGATCATCCGAGCAACCTACCCGCACCCCGCGCCACCGCAAGACCTCTGACCGGCATTTCTCCGCTCGTTCGGCGGCGGCCCGCATTTTCATCTCAGCACAGCGTGATAAGAGAGCGTCATGGCGACGCGCCCATGGAGAGACGTCCTCGGGACCTACCTCGTCGTGTCTCTACTCACGTTCGCGGTGACGCGACTTCGAGGCGTCCCTCAGCTTCACGACTACATAGGCTTGGTGGTCGCCGCCATCTTCTTGGGTGCTGCCCTTCATCGCGTGGGGCGCAGCCGCCACTCCCTCGACCGTCACGGCATGGCCCTCGGTGGCCTCCTAGCTCCCCCCGAAGAAAGTGAGCAGGACGCAGGTCCGCTCGGCCTCTACGACTTGGGTCGTCTGCTTCGCGACAATCGCCGAGATATCGGCGTAGAAATCGGCGTCGCTCTTGGGCTCTGCCTCGTCGTCTTTCCGCCCTACCTATTCGCCTTCGGATACTGGAATGGCCTTCATGGAGCGCCCTCCCTCGTTGTAAGCGGCGACTTTTTATCCTTCGCGTTGGCGCAGTTCATCGTCGTCGCCCTTCCCGAGGAAGCGTTCTTTCGCGGCTTCGTCCAGACACGCCTCGACGACCAGTTTCGCCCGAGGGAAAACGACGAGCCGCGGCGAGGTGTGCATTGGGGCGCGCTCCTCGTCCAAGCGTTCCTCTTCGCCCTCATCCACTTTCTCGTCGACGGCTTCAACCCTGCGCGTCTCGCGGTCTTCTTCCCCGGGCTGCTCTTCGGACTGATCCGAGCGAGGCGAGGGGGCATCGGCGCAGCCATTGTTTTTCACGCGATGTGCAACATCTACGGCGAGCTGCTCTATCGTGGCTGGGTGCTCACATGAATCGCGCAGCCTTCTTTGACATGGATCGCACCTTGGTCCGACGAAACACCGGAACGCTGTACATGATGTGGCGTTACCAGCGCGGTGAGGTCGGCCTAAAAGACATGGCGCGTGTTGGCTCGTGGCTGCTTCGCTACACGTTCGGCGTCCTCGACGCGGAAGCCCTTGCCCGCAACGGTATCCAAGACGTCGCGGGCCTCGACGAGTCGCACTTCGAAAGCGAGCTTGCGCTCTGGTACGACGAGCGCGTCCGCCCTCACATCAGCGGCGCGGGTCGAAAAGAAGTCGCCGCCAAACGGGACGAGGGCTTTCTTCCCGTCGTGCTCAGCGCAGGTACTCGATACGCCGTGGAGCCCCTCGCCCGCGAGTTGGAGATCGAGCACGTGTTGTGCACGCAGCTTGGCGTCAGCGAAGGAAAGCTCACCGGTCACTGTGAAGAGCTTTGCTACGGCAAACACAAGGTGCGTATCGCGGAACGATTCGCCGCCGCCCATAACATCGACCTCGACCACAGCGTCTTCTACACCGACAGCATTTCAGACCTCCCCATGCTCCATCGCGTGGGCGAGGCGCGCGTAATAAACCCCGACCCGCGACTTCGCATCGTCGCACTACGGCAAGGATGGCCGATCGAACAATGGCGCTAATCGCAAGTCCCCCTCAACGCATCGTTCTGGAACGCATCGTTCGCAACGCACTGGAAGAAGACATCGGACGCGGAGATCTCACCACCTCCTCCGTCGTCTCCGGCGACGCAAAAGGCGCCGCTAGTTTTTGCGCACGCGCTCCTTTGGTTTTCTGTGGTTTGCCCGTGATCCAAACCGTGTTTCGGCTCATCGACGAACGCGTCGAGGTCGCGGAGGTGCGAGCGGATGGGGACGCGCTCGTCCGAGGTGACGTCGCCGCGCGCGTTTCAGGGCCAGCCCGCTCGATTCTCCTAGGCGAACGCGTCGCGCTCAACTTCGCCCAGCGAATGAGCGCTGTGGCCTCCATCGCACGCCGCTACGTCGAAGCACTGCCTCCCGAAAGTGGCTGCCGCATCGCGGACACCCGCAAAACCACCCCCGGTCTTCGGGCCTTCGAACGCTACGCCGTCCGCTGCGGCGGCGCTCACAACCACCGCAACGACCTCAGCTCCGCGGTCATGATCAAAGACAACCACATCGCTGCGTGCGGCGGCGTCGAGGAAGCGGTGCGCCGCGCTCACGCGAACGCGCCGCACACCACACGCATCGAATGCGAGGTTGACCGCATGGACCAACTCGCCGAAGCGATTCGCGCGGGAGCGGACATCATCATGCTCGACAACTTCGACAACGAAGCGCTCAAGGCTGCCGTGGCCTACGCTCGACAGAACGCAACGCGGCCGACGATTCTTGAGGCCAGCGGCGGGATTACCCTTGAGCGCATTCCAAGTCTCGCGACACTCGGCGTCGACGTGATCAGCGTTGGCGCGTTAACACACTCGGCGCCGTCCGTGGATATTGGGCTCGATTGGGCGTGAGCACCTTCGACACCGAGTGCTTTGAAGCCCTGCGCAACAGCCAATGGCTTGGCCGCTCCATACACGCGCGCGGCACCATCAGCTCGACGATGGACCTCGCCTTCGACGATGCGAAGGACGGAGCATCTCATGGGCACGTTGTCATCGCCGATGAGCAGTTGGCCGCTCGCGGCTCCCATGGACGTACTTGGGTAGGAACCGATCAGCTCACGTTCAGCCTTGTTCTACGTGTTGAACTACCTCCCGCCGCCTGCCCTCCCCTGACCCTCGCCGCGGGACTCGGAGTCGCCGACTGTGCTGGCGGTCTTCTCCCTCAAGATGTCCGCATCAAGTGGCCGAACGATGTCCTGGTGGCGGACCAAAAAGTCGCCGGGATCCTGAGTGAAACCCGCGGCGAATGCATCGTCGTCGGCATCGGCCTCAACATCGCCGACGACCCATCCCTCTCGCAGTTCTCCGCGACGTCACTCGGTCGCTGCGGTGCGGCCGTCACCCGAGAGGAAGTGCTCGCCCGCCTTTGCTCCTCGCTTGAGCTGCGCTTCGACACGCATCTACGAAGCGGCGCATCGGCGACGGCAAGAGCCCTTGAAGAGCGGCTCGCCTGGCGAGGTGAAGAGGTCACCTGCGGCGAGCGCGTTGGGCGCTTGGTCGGGGTAGCGGACGACGGGCGTCTCATTCTGCGAAACGACGGGGTCGAGTTCAGAGTTTCGTCGGGAACGCTACGGCGAAGAGACTCAGACGCTTAGAGCCCACCTCATAAGTGCGGCCACATTTTGGTCAGGGTGCTTCGATTTTGCCGCCCGCGAAGCGATGAACTGCGGTGCATTTTTGAGCTGAGGGGATGAGCGAAGAGGCGGCGTGCTCCGGCCGCAATGTGGCCGTGCGTAGTTACGAGATTGGCTCTAGTACCAGTAGATCTGTCCCTGATTGTTCGGCGCCGGCTGACGCTGGTTCTGTGGGACTCGCCGTGGGCTGCGCCATGCGGGTCGGGAGGGTGCTGGGCGAGCAGGTCGGGCGCGACGAGTCCGACGAGCAGGAGCTGCCGGGGATGCGCTTGGCGGCGTTCCAGGAGGCGGTCCGCGAAAACGGAGGTCTGGCTCCACGACTGTTCCAGGAGGTGTGCCAGCCGGTACGGGGAAGTACCACCAGCGTCCATGCTGCTGAAGCCAGTAGCCCGCAACGCCGCGGTGGCCTGCTGGAACACGAATCGAAGGAACAGGAACGGGGCGAGGCGCGGTCATTCCGGTTGCTGCCACGGCCGCTGGTGGAGCGGGTACACCCGGCCCCTCAAGTTCAGGTCGAGGAGTCTCGAGCTCGACGGCGGGCGCGGAAGGCTGAAGTTCTGCGACGGAAGGTGGAGGAAGTTGTTCCGCCGGTGGTGGGGGAATGTGCGCGACGACCTGAGTCAGGTAGACCCCGTTTTCACCACGCACGGCGGCGAGACCAATGTGCGTAAACTGCTCATCGAGGAGCTGTGCGCGGTGGGACTCACTGTCGAGGATCGCCGCGAGGGCAGCATTGGAGCTCGGTTGGCGCGCCACGTTTTGAGCGATTCGAGCCGCCTGGACATTGGCTGCCCGAACGCGGTCCGCTGGCGTCCCTGTCCGGTCACTCACGTGGCCGAGCTCTCCGTGCTGCGCCATGTCCTGTGAATGCGCAGCCGCCGCTGCATCGAGGCCAGCGTCGCGTTGGAGAGGCGCGTGTCTTCCTTGACGACGAAGGGCGTTGATTCGCCTCAACATCCGAGCCTCCCCGGAAGAATCGCGGGGTAGCTCGGTCGCCGCAACCTCCGCTTCCGCCGTGGGGCCCACCTCAATGGTGATCGGGGCCACAGGACGCTGCGCGAACGAAGTCGAGCCTACGAATAGCGAGAGGGCGATGGACGCGAGTACGACGGAACGGGACATTGGCCTCTTACTTAGCAAGCTTCGATCCAGAATTATCGGCAAAAACAGCTATGTTTTTACCGCGAGCCCAGCGACACGACGCAGATCAGCGACGTTTTGGCACGCCCCTGCGAACAATCGTTCATGCTTGCGCCGCGCCGGGGATGAGACCAGGTGCTCAGTGTGCATATTCAACGACTGGAAGAACGACGCCTCAAGGTACATGGAGAAGACGCCCGCGAGTGGCTGAACGGCCAGCTCACCTGCGACCTGCGAGAGCCTGCACCCGGCTCCGCCACCTACGGCCTCATTCTCAGCTCGAAGGGCAAGCTCATCTCGGACGTTTGGGTCCTTGAGCACCCGGAGGTGGGGGACGAGCAACACTTCTCGCTCAGTCTCCCCTCGCTCCGCGCGGACGCCGCTTTCGAGCGACTCGACCGTTTCCTTGTGATGGAGGACGTCGACGTCAGCTTTGGCGACGAAGCCCTCGTTTCCGCTCAAGGCAGAGGCGCGCGCGCGCTGCTCAACGACCAGCTGGGAAGTGCCGAGACGATCTGGCCGACGACCCGCTTGGATACCGAAGGCGCGGAAGTCTGGCTTCCTGCAAACGAAGCCACGGCGCTCGTCGCGGATCTCGGAGGGGCGACAAACAAGACCGCGTTTCACGACGCGCGCGTTGAGGCGGGCATCCCAGCTCTCAGCCAAGACATGGGCGACAGTACGCTCCCGCAGGAGGTCGGCCTTCACGGCGCCGTGTCGTTCAACAAGGGCTGCTACGTGGGCCAGGAACCCGTCATCATGCTGGAGCACCGCGGCAAACCACCGAAGCGTTTGGTGCGTTTACGCGTCGCAAATGCGTCTGTCGGGGATCCGATTCTCTCCGGCGAGAAGAACGTTGGCCGGGTAACAAGCGTTCATTCCTCCAAGCCTTTGGCGCTCGCCCTCGTCAAGCGCAAGCACCTGGAGGACTCGCTGAGCATCGAGGGGATCGCAGTGAGCGAACTGACCATCATCGATGATGGAAAACCCCGCGACCGCACCCCAGGGTAAGGGCACGGTTCGACGGGAGAGCAGCGACAGCGAAAAGCGACGCGCTATGCGCTGAAGCTAGAGCCGCAACCGCAGGTCGCTTTGGCCTGTGGGTTGACGAACTTGAAGCCCGCCCCGTGTAGGCCCTCGACGTAATCGATCTCCGTACCTTCCAGGTACTGGAAGCTCATCATGTCGACGAAGAGCGGCACGCCGTGGGACTCGAACTGCTGGTCGAGGTCGGTCGTCTCGTCTTCGAAGAAGAGGTCGTAGGAGAAACCTGAGCACCCTCCGCCCACGACTTTGACGCGAAGTCCCTGGTCGTGGAGCCCTTCGGCGTCCTGGATCTCGCGAACTTTCTCAGCGGCTTTGGTGGTGAGCGTCAACATCTAAACTTCGTTCTCCTATGAAATGAAACATGGGGCCTCGGCGTTGGCCTTCCGTGAACAGAGCCTAGGGAGCCTTGGCCCGCCAGGCAAGGCGGTCACCCCTCTAGCACCGTAGAAACTTGCAGAATTCAACATCTATAAAGCACTGTTTTTACTACATTTTCTCCGACGGCCCTTAACTAATACTAAAACGGTCCTATTTTGACGTAACGCTCAGCTTCCTGAGACGTCTTACTTGTCAGAGAGAGCACTTCGCTCTCTCGCTCCTGAGGAAAAAACGTGTCCTACCAACGAAACGCAGAACTGGACCGCTACATCAAGAAGGTCCGAAAGATCCCCCTCCTCTCCCGAGAAGATGAGCATGAGCTCGCGAAACTCGTTCAGGCAGGTGACCAGGATGCGACCGACCGCCTCGTCGAAGCCAACCTTCGATACGTCGTTTCTGTCGCGCTCCAATACCGACGCTACGCCATCCCCCTCGGCGATCTTCTCGCCGAAGGCAACGTCGGTCTCGTGACCGCAGCAAAGAAGTTCGACCCATCACGCGGCACGCGCTTTGTCACCTACGCCGGGTATTGGATTCGTGCCTTCGTGCTGGAAGCCGTCGTTCGCTCCACGAGCCTTGTGGGTGCGGGTAGCGGGCCTCTTCGTTCGAAGCTCTTCTTCCGCCTTCGTCGAGAACGCGCGCGCATTCACAGCATCGAGCAGGATCCCACCAAACGCCTTCAGATGATGGCGGACCTCTTCGAGACCACGCCGGACAAGATGGAGAAAATGCTTCGCCGTTTGGACGCGAAGGACGTCAGCCTCGACGCGACGGTTTTCGACGACGCCGGTATGACCATGGTCGACACCTTGGTGTCCGAAGGCGCGGCGGTGGACTCGACGGTGGCGCGGCTTGAGCGGCAGTCGCAGATCGAAGGTCGGCTTGGAGATGCACTCAACACGCTGGATCAGCGAGAGCGCTACATCGTCGAGAACCGGATTCTCAGCGATGATGAGATGACCTTGGCCGCCCTCGGAAGGGAGCTCGGCGTGAGCCGGGAGCGTGCCCGGCAGCTTGAGGCCCGCGCGAAAAACAAGCTGCGCGGACAGCTTCGGGAGTTTGCGCCAGCCGCGGCGTGATTCCCCCCGGCCAAACGGGTGAGAAATCGACGATTCTCACCCGCTTGGCCACCGATTCGGCCCCCGGTTAAGAAGAGCTAGGGAATAGGCGGCCAAGCGGGCATGATAGCCCGGCGATGGTCGACGATTCTAAGCCCGAATCCACCGTAGATATTCTTCTAGGAGAGTTGGAGGTGGAGGTTGACGTGGGAACGGCAAGCTCGCCGCCGCCCCCTCCTCCGTCCATACGGCCGAAGAACTCTTCCGTGCCCCCGCCTCCCGGCCGTGCGCAGCGTTCTGTGCCGCCGCCCCCGCCCAAACGAAGTGGCGGAACGGACGTCATCGACGTCACGGAACTCGAAGAGCTAAGCGAGCACGAGGTCGAAGAGTTCGAGGTCGTCGAACCGATGGAGATCGCTGCGGAGCCGCGGCCACGCATCGACGACACTGGGCTTGCGGCGACGCCGTCGGCGCGTGACGAGCTACCTGCGCCTCACGCCCCCGTTTATCAAGCATCCCAATCGGACCTCATCGCCGATGTCTCCTCCGGGGAGTTTGTCGAGATCGGGCCGGACGAGCTCGTCGAACACGTCGACTTCTCCGAAGAGATGATCGATGCCGCCCACGACCTCATCGCAGAGTGCGAGTCCAAGATCTCCAGCGAGACGGACAATCGCCAGGCAGCCCTTCTCCATCAGCAGATCGGGCGCCTATACGAGATGCCGCTCGCGGACCTGCCGAACGCGATCCGGCACTTCCAGGTGGCCCTGGACAAAGACCCCAGCAACATCGCTGTGATTCAAGATGCGCGACGAGCTCTGCTCAACAAGAAGAGATACCCCGCGGCGCTTGAACTCTACGACCCGGAAATCCGCCTCAGCGCCGACCCGCGGGAGAAAGCCACGCTCCTTCTTGAAAAGGGACTCCTCATGCAGGACGTCCTCGGGAAGGCGAATGAAGCGCGCGCAGTACTTCGAAACGCACAGGACCTGGACCGCGCGAACCCGACGATCCTTCAGGTGCTGTCTGCGCATTTCAGCAGCGCAAGCGCGGCCCGCGAGTTGGACCTTTGCCTCGAACACTCCGCGAATGGCGTCGCCGCCGATGCCGCCCATCGGGCCGCCATCGTGGCCAAACGCGCCGCGATCGTGGAGCGCGACTTAGGCCAGCGTGAACGTGCCATCGAGCTTTACGAGACCGCGATTCGTCTCACGGTGCGGGCCCCCGGCGCGCTCAGCGCTCTTAAGCGGCTTCACCATCAATCCGGACGCTGGCGTGACCTCAGTCGCGTCCTGACCTTGGAGGCTGACGAGAGCACGGACGCACAACACGAATCTCAGCTCCGCTACCGGATCGCGCGCATTCATCGTCAGCGTCTTGGGAACGACGCCGAAGCGCTCGCCGCACTGGAGCGAGCCGCGGAGCTTGCGCCCGCCGACATCGGTGTGCTGACCGAACTGGGTGCGATTCACGAACGCTCCGGGCGCTGGGAGGCGCTCAGCGATGTGCTTCAACGACTGACGCAAGTGGAGAAAAGCCCACGCGCGCTTATCTCTCTTCTCAACCGACTTGGCACTCTTCATCAAGGTCGCCTCGATGACAGCGCCGGCGCCGTACATTGGTTCAACGCAGCCCTCGCCATCGACCCTCTGCACCCGCCCACGATTCGTTCACTCGAAGCGCTCTACGAGAAAGAGGGACTGGGTGATGAGATCATCCGCATCCGCCTCGCCGAAGCCCTGCACTCCCCGGTCGCGTCCACTCGTGCGGCGGCCTACTCCCGCGTCGGTGAACTTCACGCGACGGCCAATCGAATTGACGACGCGATTACGGCGCACGGCCGGGCCCTCGCGGCAGACCCATCCGACGCGACGCCCTTCAAGAGCTTGGTTCGTCTGCTCACCAAGAGTGGGCGTCACCGTGACCTCGTGGACTTGCGGGAACGGGCCATCGCCGACTCCCACGACGGCGTGGAGAAGACCGCGCATCTGTTCGAGATCGGCGCGCTCTTTGAGGGACCGCTGGGTGAACCTTCACGCGCAGCGGACACCTACGGTCGCATCCTTAAATACGCGGCAACGGATCTCCGCGCCCTTGGGGCCATGCAGCGCGCTTGTGAAAACGCAGAGCGTTACGGCGAACTCCTCGAGGCCATCGATCTGGAAATCAGCGCGACGAACGCGGCGGCGCGGAAACGAAGTCTTCAGCAACGAGCCGGCGAAATTCTTGAACACCACTTGGGCGACACCACCGGAGCCATCGCCCGCTATCGAAAAGTCCTTGAGGGTGACCCAAAGCACCTGCCCGCGCTGGCGAGCCTCGCGCGCCTCTATGATGCGGCGGGGCGTTGGGAAGACCTAGTCGAGACTCTCGCCAAGGAGCTTGTGCTCAAACCTGACGTGGCGGCGCAGATTTCCCTCCACCAAAAGCTCGGCGACCTCTCCCGCCATCAGCTGGGTCGCGAGAGCGACGCCCTCAGCCACTACCGGTCTGCCTTCGAGCTCGACCGAACGAACCGGCCCGCTGCAAGCGCGCTTTTGGCCGGACTCGAGCAGCGCCGAGACTATGCGGCGATGGCCAAAGTGCTCGGCGAGCAAGCATCAGCCACCGAGGCGCGTGAGGAACGAGCTCGCCTCCACTACCAAGTGGGTGCGCTCTTCGAAGAGCATCTGAACGACAACTCAAAAGCTCTCTCGGCCTATGAAAAGGCACTTGAGAGCCAACCTGCGCACCGCCCATCTTTCGACGCGCTCATTCGACTTCGTCACTCCGCCCAGAACTACAACGCCCTCGCGAAGGGTCTCGCAGCGGAAGCCGCGCTTAGCAATGACTCGTCCGGCGCCGTTGAAGCCCTCCTTCAAGAGGGAGCCGTGTGGGCCCACAGGCTCAACGATCCACGAAAGGCGACGGCGGCCTACGAGCGTGTGCTCGAGATTCAAGCAACTCATCTCGGCGCGCTCCTCGCGCTCGAGAGTCTTCACCGTATCACCTCGCGCTGGAGCGCATTGGCGGCGGTTCACGCCATGCAGGCGCGGGTGTTTGTGGACGGCGGCGCGCGCATCGCCGCGCTTCACGCCGAAGCCCGAGTACGCGACGCGCACTCCGTCGGCACGCCGGACGACCTTCGGAACGTCTATCGCGCGATCCTCAACCTCGACCCCGAGGACGCGCTAGCGCTCCGTGCGATAGGACGCCTCGCGCTCATGGAGAATGCTCCCGCGCACATCGCCGAGGCTGAGGCTCTCGCGGCACAGCAAGCGCAGAGCGTGGCCAGCAAGGTGGCTCACTTGGTCAGACTCGGCGAAGTGGAAGAAACAATGGGTCGCGACTCCGCGTTGAGCTCGTACCAGACCGCCCTCGCGATGGATCAAGGGAACTTGGCGGCGACGCGCGGACTGTCGCGTCTCGCTGAGCAACGCAACGATCCAGATGTACTCGTCGCCGCAGCGACCCAGGAGGCGAAGGTCGCCTCAAGCGGCGAAGAGGCCGCAGCGCACCTCGTGCGTGCTGCTCGCATCCGCGTGGAACGCCTCGCCGATGTGGACAAGGCCATCGATGACCTCGAACGAGCCCTCGAACTGCACCCAGGCTCCCGTGACGCGGCGCGTGATCTGAGCGCGATCCTGCGTCGACGCTCCGACTTTGCTCGTCTTAAAACGAAGCTCTCGGCGGCGGCGTCGAAGGCGGAGGCGGAGCGCTCCGCCGAACTCTGGCTCGAAAGCGCGGGCTTGCTCTCCGACGACATGGACGACAGGCATGGCGCGATTTCCGTCCTCGACCGATTGCTCCGAACGATGCCAAATCACGTCCCGACGCTGCAGCGTCAGGCAGGCTATTTTCATGATGAAGGGCAGTTCAGCGAAGCCATCGCGCTCTACGGACGTATCGTTCGCCTCGCGCCAGACTCACGAACTCTCCGCAATACGCACCTAGAACTCGCCCGCCTCTGGGACGACAAGCTCGGCGACTCCCAGCGCTCGCTGGTGAGCCTCCAGGCTGTTCTGTCCATCGACCCGACGAATCTTCGAGGCCTCACGCGACTCGCCGACATTCATGAACGCGAGGGACGTACAATCGAGGCATCCGAGGCTTCGAAACGTCTGCTCCTCGCCTGCCCCGCCGCCGACCAAGACCGAGCAGCTGCGCTGGTTCGCTTGGCCCGCCTGCAACGAGAACAAGGGCTCGACGCGGCGGCGTCGGAGGCGCTTCGGGAAGCTGTGGCCATCGAGGGCCCAGGAAGCGAGTCAGCCCTTGAATGCAAGGCCCTGACGAAGAGTACAGCGGCGTGGAGCCAGTACTACGACGCCCTCGAACGTCACCTGGCGCTACTCCCCGACGACGCCGTGAAGGCGCCGACATTCTTGGAGATGGGACGCACGCTCTTCGACCAGCTTGAGCAACGCTCAAGAGCCATCGACCTGCTCACCGACGGCGTTCGAGAGACCGGTGATGGCACCCTCGCACGAGAGCTCGCCCTGCGACTTCGCTCGACCGGCGAACACGAACGGTCCGTCGAGGTGCTCATCGACCTCGCCACCGGAAAGCCAGAGCGCCCGGAACTCTGGCGAGAGCTCGCGACGACATACGACGAAGCGGGAGACCCTCTCGGCGCGCGTATCGCGACACAGCCACTGGCGGTGCTCGGGCAGCTCTCCGAACGGGATGAAGAGAGGCTCCGGGCCGCTCCGATTCGCCCGCGGGGAACAAAGGCGGGGTCCTTGAGCGAAGAACTCCTCGACCGACTCGGCTCTCCAACACCGGGGCAGTCCGCCGCAAGCGACCTGCTGCGCGTTCTGCAGCCGGCACTGACGAAGCTCTACCCTCCTGACTTCGAGAGCTACGACCTCTCTTCCAGAGACAAGCTTGCCGGTGGCCGCAACCCGCACCCCTTCAGGACTCTCGCAGAGCACGTCGCGGGAATCTTTGGGGTGGAAGCCTTTGACGTCTACGTGCACGAAGTTCGCTCTCGCGGACTTGCCATCGAGCTGGCGAGTCCGCCGGCGATCATCATGCCGGCGCCGGTTCTGGAGCTTCCCGAGAGTCAGCAGGTCTTCCTGTTGGCCCGCTCCCTCGCGCACATCGCGCGTGGTTTTCCTGCGACGGAGAAGCTCACGCCGCGTGAGCTCGAAGTCCTCCTCGCTTCCGCGGCGCGAAACGTCCAGGAGCGCTACGGCACAGGGTTGACGAGCGAGGATATCCTCGACGAACAAGCCAAGCGAATCTACAAAGCGCTGCCCCGACGCAGTCGCAAAGCGATGGAAGAGGCCGCCCGCATCTATGTCGACGCCGGACGGGTCGACTTCGCACGCTGGGTTCGCGGCGCGGAACGCACCGCCACGCGTGCCGCTTCCCTCGTCTCCGACGACCTGAACGGTTCCGTCGAAGTCCTCCGCCGAACCGAACGCGACCTGAGCGTGAGCGAAGGTGAAGAGCTCGTTCGTTCTTCGGATGTTGTACGCGACCTGGTTGTGTTCTGGGCATCGAAGGCAGGAATGCATCTCCGACGACACATGGGCATCATCAAGTGAGACGAGTTCTTGTCGTCGACCCATCGATGGTCGCGCGCGAAGCGCTTCGCGCCACTCTCGAAACCGAAGGTTGGGAGGTGTGCTTTGCCGACGCGGCAAACGCCCTTCGCGAAGCGTCCTCGCTGGTCCCGGATCTCATCTTTCTCGACGCGGCGGAAGACGCCCATGGACTTGGCGCCGCGCTCAAATCGACGGCCAACCTGAGCGAAGTACCCATGGTGCTGATGGTTGCGGAAGCTGAGTCCGAGCGTCTTGTGCAGCAGGCTGCGGCTGATGATGCCGTGAAGAAACCTTTCTCGCCCGACGCGGTTCGCACCGTCGCTGCGCATCTTCTCCGACGTGCCCGAAGCTCGGCGCCTCACCGTCCGCATGGTGTCGAACAAGCGCCAGCGAGCGAACGACTCGAAGAAGCGCTCTTCAACGCGGCGAAGCTCGTGGGCGAAACCTACCCGGGCCCGGATGCGCAGCGGGAGTTGGCTCGCGCCATCGTCGAAGCCTACGACGAGGCATTCGACGTCTCGTTTCGCGGGCGTATCGAGCACCTCCCCCTCGGCGATGTGTTGCAGATGCTCGCTCAGGGTCACGAGGGCGTTCTCTACGTCGAGCGCCCAGGCTCGAAGTCAGTGCGCATTTGCGTGCGCGCCGGCCTCGTCGATTTCGTCGACTACGAAGGGCTCGGTCCCGAGTTCCTGCTTGGTCGCTATCTTAGCCGGGTCTCCCTCGTCGAACAGAAGGACATTGAGCACGCCGCTCAGAAGCCAAGGTGGCTGGGTCGAACGCTTGTGGAAGAAGGAACGATCACCCGGGAGGACTTGGTGGAGTGTCTGCGGGAACAGAGCAGTGAACTCGTCTACGAGGCCCTGCGCTGGCCTCGCGCAACGTTCCGATTCGAGCGCTACGCTGTCCTTCCCGAAGCCAAGGACGCAGCACTGGGACTCACGCCTACGGGCCTCCTGATGGAAGGCTTGCGGCGTGTTGATGAGTGGCGACTCATCGAACAGCACGTCTACAGCTTCGATCTCGTCTATCTCTTAGACTCACGAGCGACGACCGTCGATAAGTTGAGCGACCTGGAAGAGCGTGTGCTCGCAGCCATCGACGACGAGCGAAGCGTTCGCGATATCATCGAGCACACTGGCCTTGCGCCTTTTGATGTCTGCAAAGCCCTCTACCAGTTCGTGCAAGCGCGAGTCATTCGACACCGACGCTGACTGAGAGGACCTACGTGTGCCGGACGCTCAGACGCCGGCGTGTCGGCGCTGAACTAGAATGCGACTGCGATGGACGCGGTCAGGTCGATGTTGAAAAGGAACTGCGGGAAGAGCACGTGGAACTCCGGCGAAAGCGTGATGCCAATGTTCCGCGCAAAACGGTAGCCAATGTTCGTTCCCAGCTGAACTCCGTTGAGGCCGCTAACCATGTAGGGCTCCTCGATGGGGTTCGCGGCCGTTCCATTCTGACCCGGCCTCAGCTGAATCTGACCAACGCTCGTGCCGAGAAAGACGTCGGCATGGAAGCCGGCGCCCGTGGGCACCGTTAGCTGATACATCGCACGCAAACCGATGAGCAGATTGCTCAGGCTGCCTTCACCCGCATCGAACTGAAAACGCACCGTAGCAGCGAGGGCAAAGCGCGGAATGATCCAATAACCAATGGTCAGGCGGGCGGCGTAGGTCGGGAGAATGCCGGACTGCTCGAGGCGAACACACTGGAAGCCTTCGTCAGGACAGTCGCCAAGCCCAGGCTCAACATACGATTGGTCTGTTCCTTCGGCATCCGCGCGACGGCCAGGGCCCGCAATTCCAATGCCGAGCGTGAAGCCAATGTCCGCAAAGAAGCGTGGCATCTCGCCATTGTCAGCGGGCTCATCGTCCCCCCCCTCATGTTCCGAGGCGATGCAGAAGTTGTCGGAGCAGGTGAGACCGCTGCGGCACTCGGAGCTGTCGACGCAAGTGTCGCCGAGACCTGCGTTACCGCTCTGGTTGCATTCCATTCCAGGAGGGCACTCCGTGTCCGTGCACTGCTCTGGCGCAGGCTGACCGGGGAGCGCTGGGGCGGGCATCGTTCGAAAGGACACCACTTCAACGGCGAAAGGCGACTCCGAAGTTCCAGCGGTTCCCATCCGCTCGCCATCAGCGTCGAAGGCCTCGATGTAGTAGTTGATGCGAGGCGCCATCACCTCGGCGCAGGGCAGCTCAAGTCCGAAACCGCCGTCCATTCGACGCATCTCAACCGCGCGAAAGACACGCATGCCTGGTGCCTGGTAATGAACGGTGATGCCATTCACGGGGGCTCCTTCAGGCACCTCGACAAAGATTGGGATCGCCGTGTTCGAGAGCTGCTCGGGGACAGGCTGGTGAGGAATTTGTCCAGGCTCTGCCGGGGGGTTCCGAACGATGCCGCCTCCTCCACCGTTGTTACCGCCACCGCCGCCGCCGCCATCGTTTCCGACGCGGTTTCGGGCGAGCAAAAAGACCGACTGAATGTCCGGCGTTGAGTTAAGCGGGTCGAGGGAGATGTCTCGCTGCGCTCGAATCGCATTCATGAAGTGGTTGAGGCCCGCGGCGTTGTCACCAAACCCGCCGACGGCGACGATACCGAGGTTCGCGTGGGTGTTCGCCAGCGGCGAGCCGGACACGTTGTTGCTCTCAGCATTACGAAGAGCCTGCTGGAGGAGATCCATGGCCTCCTCAACTTCGAGGTTCGTGTACGCATCCATCGCGCGGCGATTTAGATCGAGGACGCGACGCATCTGCGCCTCTGCGGGAATGGAGGTCATCACTGCGAGAGCGATGAAGGAAGACAAGAAGAAGGTACGGGTCATCGAAGTCGGATTTTCGCCAAGATTAGGGCCAAAGCTAGCAGGTTTCGCCCCATATGCCCCTAAACTTGGGGCCGCTCGCTCGGGGGCGCCAAGTGCGACAAACCCTCAAAACGATGTAGTTACAAGCACTTAGGGAGCAGCACTGTTCGCCCCCGCGTCGGTGCGGACGAACTCTACGCGCCGATTTCGGGCTCGTCCTGCACGCGTGCGGTTCGATTCCAGTGGACGTGATTCGCCAAACCCGTGCGACACAAGGCGTGATGGCGCGATTCCGCGGCCCACGAGGAACGTTCGAACAGCGGTGGCACGCCGTTCCGAGAGGCGCTGATTGTGCGTGTCCGAACCTTGTGAGTCCGTGTGGCCTTGGATGTCTAGGGAGACATCCGGGAAGTCGCTCAGGACGGCGGCGACGGTCTCCAAGATGGAGAACGAGTCCGACAGGATCTCCGCTCGGTCCACGGCGAAGTGAATCTTCTGAGTAATACGAATGTGCGTCGTTGTGATTTCGACGTTTTCGTAGACGCGGGGACAGCCGCGTTCAGCCGCTGGGCCAGGTTCATCCGGACACTGGTCATCGGTGTCGAGCATCGAGTCGCCGTCGTTGTCCGGGTCCGGACAGCCGTCTTCGTCTTGCCAACCGTCACGGTCCTCGGGGTCGATGCGGCAGCGGTCGTCGACATCCAGGATCCCATCGAGGTCATCATCGGGATCAGGGCAGCCGTCTTCGTCTTGCTGACCGTCGGCGTCTTCGGGGTCCGAGACACAAAGGTCGCGCGCGTCCGGGACGCCATCGCCGTCGGTGTCCTGGTCGTCGGGGCAGCCATCCTCTTCTTCGAATCCGTCGAAGTCTTCGGCCTCGTCCGGGCATTCATCGACGTTGTCGAGGATCATGTCCCCATCGCGGTCACCGGGCTGAGGCGCATGGGCCACGACCATCTCGCGAGGAGCGCAGCGTTCAGCTGGGCTAAGCCGAAGAGCCGCGCGAGCGTTGGGGGCGGCGATGACGTAGTGGTTCTCCGCCCCTACGGCGTCGCCCTGCTCCAGCTTGTCGTGAGCAAACGCCACGTGGGCCTGAGCGAGAGCAAGTTCACGGGGCGCGCACTGGTAGGCGCCGTTTCGCTCAGCCTGCTCCACAATCTCCTCGAGGCCACCGAGCCGGCCTTCAAGCTGGGCGGACGACGTACAGGCCGACACGAGCAAGCCAATGATTGCGAGTCGACGGCTCATCGCCCCTCTTCGCGTCGTCGACGTCGAGCGAGGTCGAGTGCTTTTTCCCCGTACTCCTCGGCGATTTTCGCGTGGCCCAGTGCGTCTTGATAGTACGCGTCTGCGGCTTCTTCGCGTGCTTGGCGGAGATGCTCGTTGGCGAAGTGGTATTCGTAAGGGGCGAGCTCGGCAGCACCGGCTTCTTCCGCTTGATGAACGGCGCGTGCGGCCGGAAGAATGTGCACCGTGTAGAGCGTCGGCGCGCAGCCAACGAAGAGCGTCCACGCAAGGAGTACCGCTGGGTGTCGCCAGAGAGCGTTCATCGTTCGCTTGGCTACCAACGATCGCTTGTCTTCGTCAACGTTCGCCATCATTCCCCCCTCCGTCCACTCGACCTCAGACGTTGGAGAAGGCTCGCGCTCGCCACGAGGAGGATGGCGCCCATAATGATGGCTCCCTGAAGGATCGCGCCTCCGCCCATGAACGGCTCAAGGCCGAAGTTGCCGTGGAACTGCACCGACGTCCCAACAAGGCTAAGCCGGTCGCGGGCCACGTAGACAACAAGCCCGGATGCCACCAGTGCCAATAGCGCGAGGGACCCGCCGAGCCCCTCACGTTGATGGCGCACCATGCTCGCTCCGACGAAGAAACCCAGAGCCCCAAACCCGACCTCGACGACGAAGCCAAGGAGAGCGAGGGCCGATGGGATGTCCTGGACATCGACAAGGTAGAGGAGAAACCAGTCCCCATGAAAAATGTAGAAGTAGACCGAAATTGGCACCACGACGAGGCACGCAAAGAGCGCAAAAGCCGCGAAGCTATGGGTCAATAGCGCGGGGCGCGGGGAAACGCGCAATTCGACACGCCCCGCCAGCGCGGCGGCGATTCCAGCAGCGAACACCAGACACAGCAGGCTCGGCAAAGGCACCGGAGGGACGTTAGCAGATAATCGAAAGTCTGCGGGAGAGCGTTCGCCCTAGAAGGAAATCAACGTGAATCAGCGTGAATCAGCGGAAGTCGTGGGGGAGCCGGTCCGCGGCCATCGTTCGGCTGGCGTGGGTGAGAATGTCTGGAACCACGGCGGCGTCGAGTTCCCGGCCCGTAACGCCACCGTGGCAGGTACCGCAGAGGCCGTTGAAGAAGCGTCGTGGCATCGATTGGTTGAGTCGCTCGCCCGGGTAGAGCTGAATTTGCTCCCGCTGCGTTCGCTCCCCCGTCAGGGGCCCATCCCCGGAAAACTGGAGAGCTGCGCCATCGGCGTCCGTGGCTTGAAGGACGACTGGTACGCCCCCCGGGAGGAGGAGGCGAATCGAACCATCGAGTTCTGTCACCGCGGATCCAAGCTCGCGGTAGTCCACAAAGACCTGACCGAACTCGTCACTGACGACATTGCCCATCACGTCGCCAAAGCTGGTTGCTCCAGCAGGCGGCGACAGGGCCTCAAAGACACGGACGCCCTCGACGGCCGGGTCGATGACGCGGGGACCGCGGATGTTGACGAAGAGTAAGGACTCAAGGAGCGGGAAATCGAGGATATGCATCTCGGCGCTGGATTCGCCGGTGAGAAGACTTGCGCCATTCGCCTCGTCCTGACGCGACGAGAATATCGGGTGCCGCGAACGACCGTAGACAGCGACGGCCTCCACGTTCGCCTGACCCGCTTCGCCGCCGATGGTTCGAATGCGGCCGTTGCGCACATCGAGTTCGCACAGCTCAAAGTTGAAGGGACCAGCCCGAAGGTCCGTCGCGCTCATGTCGCAGGACACCACGACACGACCAGTCGGCAACGTCGCAGGCGAACGAAAGGCACCGCTTCCTACGCCACGGGCGGGTACGCCGGGAAGTGCGCCGAGAGCGCCCGCCGCAGGCAACGAGAGTGAGTGGATGTACTGACGCTCGTCATCGCCGCCTCGCCCTGATTGGTCAGGCCCGATCGAACGGTTCACCAAAGCCACGGCGCCGGCGCCATCCGTCGCGTCCAAGGGGCCCGCAATAAACGCTAGCTCGTTTCCAGCCGGAAGCTCCACGACCTCCGTCGCCGATGCGAAACCGACCGTTGGTCGCTGCGCGTAGAGCGGGTGATAGTCGCCACCGTCGAGATTCTGTCGGCGCAACGCGAGCTGGTGAAAGCCGGGCTCACGTTTTTCGCCGGTCATGATGATACGCCCATCGCGCATGAAGCTCGGCGAGAGCTCCTGATTCAGCAGATACGTCAGCTGACGCACGGTGCCGTTCTCCAACACATAGAGGTTTGAGTTTGGAGTCATCGCCGCGGGTGTGCGCGTGGGGCCTCTGCGTGCGGAATCGCCGCTGATGTTTCCGCGCGTACTGGCAAAAACAAGGCGGCCGTCTGGGGCGAACGCGGGGTCGAAATCATGCAGCAAAATTCCATCGGCTTGGCTCATCGCCGGCGCCACTCCAGGGACAGCCTCGCAGGAGGAACCGTCAGCGTTCATCCAGTAGAGGCGCAGGGGATCTGCGGCGGCGTTTCTCGCTGCGAACGCGATGCGCGCACCATCCCAGCTGACCGCCGGCGTTCGAACATCCGGTGCTGCGCCCAAGCCACATCCACCAAGGAGACTCGTCGACGCTCCGAGTGAGACGGCCCCCGCCGCGTCGACGGTCGTAGGCGCGCTGCGTAGGTCAGCGCCGCCTCGGAACGTGTCGAAGTCCATGACGCTGCCAACGCCGACGGGACGCGAGACCCAGACCAACGCGTCGACGACCTGATCCACCGCTGTGATCTCGCCGCGCGCCGCCGCTTCTTCACGCTCGATCTCGTGCCAGCGCGCAATGACGCAGTACGCAGGAATGTCGTTGAGGTCGCCCATGTCTGCATCGACACCCGCGCAGTCATCGAGGCTCGCCGGGTTGAGTTCGCCGCCGCTGGAGAAGTCCTCAAAGAGCGAGCCACCACGGTGAGCAACACCGGCGCCGCCGCTCACGTCGAGGGCCGGGAACAGGTTCTTCGCCACCAGGCGCCCCACGTTAGGGTTCGGCGATTCAACAGCGAGCATCTCGCGCGACATCTCATAGTTGCGACGTGTAGCGACTCGCGAGAATACGCCTTGGTCGCCGCCTCGAAGGCGTAGGTCGTGGAACATTGACGGCGCGTGGCAGTTGCCGAACATGCACCCTTTACGAACGAGGACTGGCTGAACGCGGTTGGCGAAGAAACGTAAGCCGGGGTCCGGGTCCGCGTCGCGAAGGACCTCCGGTGCGCGACCGACGATGTCCGCCGCCCACGTCAGGAGGGTCTGGTAGCGCTCATCGTCTGTGCTGCCCAAGACGTTTCCGCCCTCGTGGAACGTGCCCCCGCGGAACGTCGCGAGCGGCCGACGCAATAGACCGGAGACGGACGCCGGCGCCGTAACGTGGCTGGTGCTGACGAAGTAATTCCATCGCTGCTCTTCGACGGTGTCGCCACACGTGAGGAATAGGTCGGCAAAACGGTTTCCATGACACCCGCTGCCCGCGCAGCTCTCGGTGAGCATCGGTTGCACGTCCCGAACAAAAGCGTCGAAGGACGCTGTGTCCGCCGGCGCGACGTTGGCGTCGAAGCCGTGGAACTCCCCCGGACCAGAGACGCAGTCACCGACGTTTCCTTGGAGGGACTCATCCGGAACGCCGCTCCGGGTGTACCCCGACTCGATCCAACGCTTGAGTTCGTTGTAGCCTCGGCTCGCTTGGTCGATGGTCGATCCAGCGCTGTGCCGGATGTCCGTGGTGACCCGCGCGATGCGCTCGCCGCTCACCGGGTCTGGGTCCCAGGTTTCCACGGAGACTTCGACGGGATTGCCGCCCTTCAGCAGCAGGAGCCCGACGGGGTACGGACCGTAAGGAGCCAAGAGGTCTTCGCGGCGCATCAGCGCGTCGTATGAACTCAAATCGAGGTTGCCTGTCGCGTTTCCGCCGACATCCACGTGGCAACCGTTGGTCTGCTGAGCGCACCCGGTGCGGACGATGGGATCGATGCGTTCCTCGTAGAACGAGGACCCTGGCGGAGCTACGTCGTCGCAAGCCGCGAGTAGCACCACCATGGCGAAGAACGTGAGTCGAACCATGCGCACAAGGATACCAGCTCCACTCGAGAGTGGGCCCAGTTCTCGCGCTCAAAACGGCCTTTGCTACTTCGGTGGAAAGCGACGGCCGGATTCGCGCCGAGACCGTCACGCGATCTAGGCAGAGGGGGCCGAGATAGCCCCCAACGCAGCTAGTGTCCTGAGTCCGCAATGCGGTGCATAAGTCGGCGAGCGATTTCGTCCGTGCCTAGGCGCTGTGACGAAGGAATATCAGAGATATTTCGAGGAGCGGCAACGACGGCATGGGCGAAAAGAGCCGTCGACTTATGCATCGAGTTGCAGACTCAGGGCACCTAGAGGTTCGGGCGACATTCCCAGCGTGTCGACATGCTGTAGAGGATCGCACTTTCGCCGCCCGTCGATGGGTTGAGTTGCATTCGAACACGCAGGAAGAACGGATCCACAGGTAGCCCTGCGGCGGCGAGGATGGGCTGCAGGTTCAAGGCCCCCGTATCGGGGAGAGCCGGAATGGTCACCGTGGCTTCCGGCGCCGAGTTCAAGTCAGCCTCGGTCTCGGCTGCGCGAACGAACACTTCGACGAAGCTGTCGCCGGGCGTGGAAACTCGGTAGTCGACCATGTTCCAGAACGGGCGCTCGGTGGTCACGTTGCATGTGCCGGTGCCGTCGTATTCACGCTGATAGTAACCGACGGATGGCGTCGCGCAGAAATGGTTGAGCTGAACGGATCGCACGCGTGGTGTCACGAACATGCTCGGGTCCAGGATGGATGACTCAAGGGCTACCTCGACTTGGGCGAAGGTTCCGTGCGTCACCCCAGCGGCGTCGAGGACAGAACCCACGGGGAGGGGCGATGTGCCCGCCGGAACAACACCGACGCCGTGCCAGGTCGCGCTGTTCAACGCGACCATCGTGTCCGCGGTACGGACTCGGAATGCGACGGACGTGTCAGGCGGTGTGTCGATGTCGAAGACAAGGTTCTCCCAGCGAGTGCCTTCCCCACACCCTTCAAAGGACATCACGTAAGTACCGCGAGGCGTCGCTGCGAGGCGCAGCTGCTGACCGGTCATGTCGGAGTACGTGTATGGGCTTCTGACGGAGTACGCCGTCCGAGTGATGGTGTTGCTTGTGAGGGCGGCCCCGGGCTCGACAACCCACGCAGAGTTCTCCCATCGACCGATGACCCATGCGCGGTCATCCGCGGCGATGGCAACGCCCCACCCACGCATGTAGCGGCTTCCGGCACCGTATCGAATCAAGTGACGGTTCCTCGGGTTGTCAGCGTCGAGTCGGTAGACGCCAAAGGAGCCCGTCGTCCAGACGTTCCCTGAGCCATCCACCGCGATGCCCGCTTTCCATCCGCCGGTGGAACCAATTCCCGCCGTCGCCCATCGGCTCGCCGCGGACGCCGTCGGGTCATAGCGCTGAACGTCGAGATCCCCGCCGAGCCATATGCGCTGCGCCGCGTCGACGGTGATGCCATACGGCCGGTTCGAACCCGGCGTTGGAATCGCGCGTTTAATCGCGCTTTCGCAGCGACTCCCGGTCGATGAAGACTCGACACAGGTGCCAGCCCACGGGCAGCCAAACTCGTTGCAGCGTGTTGTATCCACACGCACGAGACGTCTATGACTGATGGTTGAAATCCACAGGTTCTGGCTTCCGTCGAAGGCCATGCCGTAGGGACCATATTGAACGTTGGTCGTCATCAGAATGCCGCCCGTCGCACCATCGAGGACGGAGATTCGGCGGTCGCTGTACCCGCCCACCCAAACACGCTCCGTCACGTTTCCGCTGATGGGGTCGACGATATCTTGTGCGGCGACGGCTCGAATGTAGCCACCAGGCATGACTCCACGAAGGGAGGTGGACCAAAGGACGCAGTCATCCTGCCCCCACGGAAGAGCCGTGCCGTTTGTGCTGGTGGTGATGACGCCGTCACCGTTGCTGTCTGGGCAGGCCTCGCCGAGTCCGGAGATCTTCGTGAGAAAAAGGCCGCGACGACCAGCGACGAACGCGTCACCCGCGGTATTGATGGAGGTACGCGAGGGGTCATTTCCTCGACCGTGGGGACCCACCCAAAAGCGACCGGTCTCGGCGAACGTCGCAATGTCGAAGCGCGACACGGTGCCCTCACCGGTGTTGGCGATCCAGATGCTGTCGTTGATGGTGCCCGTGTTGCCGAGAATGATGGCACCATCGGTGTCGAGCTCGACGCCGTCATTCGGATTCATCGTCGTGTCGAAGGGCTCATCGCCACCGACACCGATGGTGGTTTCGTCTTCGACGATCATGTCTTCCGAAATGACGCCTCCGGTGACTGGGTCGTATTGAACGCTGTCACTGTTGTCGGGCGTGAGGTCGCTCGACTCGATGCTGTCGTCGGTCGCTACGTGACACGCCGGGTTGCATGGATTGCATTGGGTCGGCGGCGAAATGAGCGCGTTGGCCAGGTGGATTCGCGTCTCTTCGACGCCGGTGCACGCACTCCATGCGCCACCTTGGCAAACCTGCGTACCGATGGAGCAGACCAGGTCCGCGCCTTCGTAACTCGCCTCGCCGTAGCAAGGAAGCTCTTGGCCTTCGGCGGCGCATGCACAGCCAGCGTCGCGCTCCGTGCACTCACTGCTACCTTTCGCAACATCGAAGTCGGGAGTCTGGCAATGGGTGAGAGCCCCGAGAAGAACCAGGGCCCAAGCGTGCCGGCTCATCCCTCGTCCTCGTCGAAGGTCAGGCAACGAAGTGCGTCACCAGGCTCGACGGCTCCACAGATGGCCTGGGCTTCGCACTCACTGTCTTCGGAGCAGGAGCCTCCCTCGGTGACGCATCGCGCAGTGCCAATGCCCGTGTCCAGGCAAGTGCGGCCGGCGGGACAAGACCCCGATCGGCACAGCCCATCTGGCTCGCAGGAAGCTTGCGAAGTCGCAGGGTCAACGCCGCAGGAAAAGCCTTCTTCGCAGTCCGCGTTGCTCGAACACGTGCCGACGAGGAGACACTCCGTGGTGCCGTTGCCGTCGACATCGACGCACTGAGCTCCGGGCTCACACTGCCCAGCGCTCTCGCATGGCTGATGGGCCGGCACGCAGAAGATGGCGCCCTCGACCGGCGTGAAGGTGCAGGTGTGTCCGCGGGGGCACGTGTTTTCGTGGAACCCACACGGAATGCGCCGGTCAATGCAGGCGCCTTCTTCGCAACGGAAGCCGTAACCGCAATCCGTGGCGACGGTGCAAGCGCCGTCGGAAGCCGCGCAAAGACCACTGTCTTCCGGCAGTGCGCCGTCGGGCTTGATGCAGTTGCCGCTCCCACATTGGTCGTCCGCGGTGCACGGCGAACCTGGGACGCACTCCATTCCTTCGCAGAAGGAATCAACACAGACGAACCCTTCGTCTGCGCAG
Organism: Polyangiales bacterium; assembly: GCA_045106895.1. Lineage (GTDB taxonomy): Bacteria > Myxococcota_A > Polyangia > Polyangiales > Houyiibacteriaceae > JBCCRV01. The sequence goes on from JBGCFM010000092.1 coordinate 71,860, forward strand.
TTGGCGCGGCACGTCGTCGGCGGCATCTCGGGTTCGCAAATACGCAACGGGTCCGGCGGACCTGCGTCCGGGAAGTTCGCGTCGAATCCAGCATCCCGAGCAGCGTCAGGCGGAGGTCCGGCGTCGCCGGTGCCGGCATCGTCGACGTTGGCGTCCACCCCACCGTCGTCATCGGGCCCCGCGTCTTCCGCCGTCGATGTGTCTCGGGGGCCTGCGTCGAAGGGCGGAGGCGCTGGTGGCGCGTCATCACCGCAAGCAGCGAGCATTCCCAGCATCAGAGCTAGCGTTGTCGCTCTCATGGCATCGCCCCGCAGCGCAACCAAGCAGCCCCGCAAGAGAGTCGTGCACCTCGAACCACCGTCGCCGGCGATTCGGCGCCCTCGACGTTTGCCCAGCCAATAGCGAGCCCGCCGTCATCATCGACGGCGACGCCGCTCTGCCCTCCGGCGAAGTCTGCGACACCTAGGTCGTATTCGGCGACGACGACTCCGTCACTGCCGTGAACAAAAGCGACGCGAAGGTGATCTTCGCCAGCCGGGTTCGAAGCGCGGTAGGCGATCGCGTACCCACCTGCGTAGGAGGCGGCCATAGGGCTCCGCCCTCGAAGAGGCGCACGGGAAACAACCTGCTCCGGTCGAACCGCGGCACCATCCGCGTCCATCAAACGCACGCGGATTTCTCGGCGAATGTCTTCGATGAGCACGCCGAAGGACACGATGCCGTAGTCATCCCCAAACGCCACGGATACTTCGCTGGTCGCGTTGCCCTGGCTGTTGATGACAGTGGAGTCGGTGATCACCGAACCGTCTGCGCCGGCCACGGCGAGGCTGACATCCCCTTCGGAGCTCCAGGCGAAGTAGAAACGCTCATCCGAGAAGTCGACGGCGACTTCGGAAGTCGGCAGCGTCCACCCGTAGGTGACGATCGGTGATTCGCTGTCCCCGTCAAACGCGCGGGACTCGATCTGCCATTCCCCCTCGCCGGTCTGCCGCACCCACGTCGCAACCCATCCATCTCCATTTTTGAAGAGGCGTGGACTCGAGTGCTGGCCGGTCGCGGCGGAGAACGTTCGAAGAGATGCCTCGGTCGGCTCGGTGTCGATGCCGCGGACGACGATGTTGTCGCCGCTTCCGCCATCGTCGAGCCAAATCGCGTACCCCTCGGAGATGCTCACAGCTCGGGCAGAGCTGTCGTCACTCGTCAGAGAGCGCACGACGGCCATCGTCGCGCCTTCTGCGACCTCCGCCGTGCGTGCCTGTTCACGTACGTCGACGGTATCGCCCCACCCGAAAACGAAGCCTCGTCCCGTCGCGGCGACTGAGACGGGTCGATTCCTCGCCATCGGGTCGGTAATGAGCTCAAAGATCTCGGACTCGCAGGGAACCTCCTGTGGTCCAGCATCGCTTGTGCCCGCATCCTCGCCAGCGCCAGCGTCATCGGTTCCGCCATCGTCGTCTGGCCCGCTGTCTTCGCCAGGAACTCCGGTGTCCACTCGTGGCCCCGTGTCAAACGTTCCCGGCGGTGGCGCATCATCTCCGCAAGCGCTGAGAACGATGAGCAAGGTGAGGAAAGCTCGGATTGGATTAGGAGCGGATGGTTGAGGCATGTGACTTTGCTGAGAATACAACGGCGGCGATGTGTGCCGCGAAACAACTTTGCCCACTTCCATACAAGTTTCGCGCCGACCCATATATGCAGGACTATTCGTGCCAGCCGGAGGCGATCTTTCCACCACGACTACGCAAAAAGTGCAGCCCTGGCCCACAATTGCCTTCAAGGATCATACGCCCCGTTCCACGCTCACGTTTCACCACAGTGTGGGATTACTTGGCGATTGAGCGTCCGGTTAAAAAGAAAAAGGGAAGCCGAATACCGGCCTCCCTCTTCCCCCAAAGTGGTGTGAGTCAGCGACGCATACGAAGCGCGACCTCGATGGCATCGAGGACCTGAGACTCCGACTCGGTGGCCTCAGCCTGGCGCAACGCCTCTCGTGCATCTTCACCACCGATGCGCCCAAGACCCCAAGCAGCCGCTTGACGGACAAGCGTGTCGGCATCGCCCTGAACCAGCGCGACAAGAACAGGGACCGCCGCGTCGATTCGCATCTCACCGACGAGCCGAGCCGCGCGCATGCGCACGGTGTTGTCCTCGTCGCCAAGGGCTCCGAGGATGGCGTCGTTTTCACGGAAGAAGTTCACCGTCAGAACGACGTCCAGCACTGCCCGTCGAACACTCACGTCATCATCGGAGAGAGCAGCGCCGAGAACCTCGTTGCCTTCGGGGTGGTTCAAACGACCAAGCGCGCGAACCGCGGACTCGCGAACGATGGACTCTGAGTCACCCATCGCTGCGTCGCGAAGAACACCGAGGCCATTCGGGTCGAGAAACTCGCCGATAGCCATCGCCGCGCGAGCGCGCCGAGTCGGGTCCGCGTCACTCTCAAGGACGAGGCGCATGCTGTTCATGACCGCGCCGATGGCGAAGAGACGGTGGCGGAGCCACCAAGCCGAGATGCGTCGAACTTCCGCGTCGCCGTTCTCGAGAAGGTTGCGCTGAAGTGGCGCAACACAAGCGTGGCATTCGACGCGCTCGCCATACTCAAGAGCCGCGATGATGGAGTTCGTCGAACCAGACTCGATGACGCGCATCAGTTCGACTTGGGAAGGCGCCTCTGTGCCGGGGCTCGCCTCACCACGTTCGCGGTTGTGTGGATCGAAGGCTTCCTGCGCGGAGACCGTCGAGGTGATAGCGAGGCCCGCAACAAGGAGCCACACCGCGTGGGAGAAACGTCGTGGATTTTTCATCGTATTCCTCATCTCAGTACTCCGTCTCGCCCCAGGCCATTGCGCCTTCGACGTTTCTTCGACTCCAGAACTGACCACCGAGGTCGGCCATCTGAATCAGCATCATGCGGTCTTCACGGCTAAGCGTGACGCCCACATCCTCGGGGTGTGATGGGGTATCCCAAGACCAATCGTCCGCATCTTCGCGTGCGTTGATGTTGAGCACCTCGATGAGCCGCGATGTACGCGCGGTTCCTGGACGTACCCACTCGGGTGGCACATTTCCGGTCGCCACGGAGTCACCCATCATGCTCGATGGGTAGAGAAGCGAGATGTAGGACGCGGGGTAAGTTACGACCTCACGCTCGTAGTAAGCCTGAACTGGGGCTTCCGAGAGAAGAAGGTAGGGGATGTTGTAGACGAGTTCTTCGCCTTCCATCGTCGTGACGGTGACCATGTAAGTCTGGCCCGCGAAGGGGTCGTTCTCGCCGCCGTCGTGGCACTGCACACAGTTGTCGTTGAAGACGTCCTGCACGTTCCGTCCAGTTGTACCGTCGATCCATGGGAGCTCCTGGCGATCGGGGATCGCGATATTGAAGTCCTGGGCTCCGGCCTGCTGCGCCAAGGTCGTCGTGCCCATACGCGGAAGAACCTGGTCGGTGCGCTGCTCATGGCAGCCGCCGCACGTTCGGTCCTCACCAGGCATTCCCTGAATCCAGAGCATCTGGTTTCGAATCGCCATGCCGTACTCATCCAGAGCCTGGAGGTGATAAGGCAGGCGACCTGGGAGGTCGGCGAGCCAGGAACCATCTGCGTGCACCGTCGCTTCGCCCAGAATGGCGGCGCCTTCGTGCATCGTCAGACCAAACTCACGCACAGGACCGATCTCCGAGGAGAAGCCCTCGATGATGCGAACACGGTCAGTGTGGTCGAGGGCCTCGTCGAGGCTCATGCCGTTGAGCTGGCCGCCGCGAACACTCTCATCGAGGCCCGTGATGGTGACGTCCACGGAACCGAAGCGAGTGGGCAGTGACTCGTCGGGCGCGGCCGCGAGGATGCCGGGGAACACAGGAGGCGTGTCTCGAACCGTGACAGGAATCGCGTAGCCATCCCAGAAGTCCGGGTCGTCGTAGACGAGCGTCCGAGTGCGCCCTTCAGGCTCGAAGAGATACACGCCGAAGTTTGGCGCGGTATCGGCGAGTTCGTTTCGTGCGTTGACGTCACCGTCGGACCAGCCGACAAGGTAACGGCCGTCTGCCATGGGGAAGGGGCGCCGGTAGCGACCCACGCCGCTAGCGGGGCTCTCTTCACCGGTAGGTACGCCGGGGGTCAGGATGTCGAAGCGAGCGTTCTGCTCGTCGAGGACAATGTCCGTGGTGCCGATGTCCGCACGTGAGTCCATGTAGACGATAGCGCCAGCCTGAATGGTTCCGCGACGACTCGTCGTCACACCGACGAACTCGCCTTGGGCGACCTCAGCGAACTGAACAAGGCTGTTGCCGGGCTTCCCGCCCGTGCCACCAAGACCGACCATCTGGGTGCAGTCCGGGTTCATCGCCATCAGCTTCACGTCGTTGAGCGGGCCGAGGTGCTCCCATCGCGAAAAGCCGATGCGTCCGTCGGACATCAGGAAAGGGTCCGCGGAGTGGGAGAGGTTCTGTGCGCAGAGGCGACGGTCCGCGTCGCCGGCGTCGATGGAAATCGTCGCGATCTGCGTCACGACGCGCGAGTGATTGTACTCGTCGGCGCGCGTGCCCATGGCCGTGTAAGGCTGGTTGGTGACGAAACCAATGCGGTCGCCGGGGACGAAGATAGGTTTGACGTCGTGGTAGTCACCGAAGGTGAGCTGCCGGACGTCGCCGGTGCCATCCACGTTGGCCAAGTAGAGGTGGTAGTGACTCTCGCCTTGGTGACGCATGGAGAAGACCACGCGACGAGCGTCGAAGCTGAGGTCGATGCCGTTGACATCGACGCCCTCGAACTGCTCCGTCAGGTTGCTGAGCTCACCATCCGGCGTGGGCGGGGAGAGAACGTAGACGCCGCCCCCTGGGACATAGCGGAGGTAGTCGATGGTCTGCATCGCTCCTCCCGTGACAACGTGCTCGCCGGCGTCGTTGATAAACGCGCGTTTGACGAACACGAGGGCTTCCACCCCTGGCAGAACGCTGTCCCCCGGGTCACCACCGGAACATGCGGGCGCCGCGAGAATCGCGGGTAGCAACAGTAGAAATAAACGTCTCACCATTCGAAGTGCCTCCTTGGCGACTTAGATTATGCACGAACCGTTCCGGCGTAAAACCCTACATATTCGACGTTCTGCGCGCCACCGCGTGGGGGCGCGCCCCCCCAAGTCCGGCTTCATTGGGCGGATCAGCCCACGCCAGACGAAACAACCAGCGCCGCGCGGCGTAGGGATTGAACAACTGTCGCCTTTAGGGGTTGGATGCTATCCCAGGCAGAACTCCGGCTCCATTGCCCGCGAACCCATGACTATGACCCGTCGAATCTCTTCCCTGGCCTTGCTCGCGCTCGCCGCCTGGGCCGCCCTGCCCTCCCTCGCCCACGCGGATGTTCTGGGCGACCTTGCCGGTCAGCTCGACTCGGCCCTTGCGGGCGACTCGTACGCTCTCGCCCTCGGGGTCGTCTTCCTCGCTGGCCTCGCGACGGCGCTCACTCCCTGCGTGTACCCGATGATCACGATCACCGTGAGCATCTTCGGCGCCCGCCAGGCCAAGTCCAAGCTGGAAGGCGCGCTTCTTTCCCTGGCGTTTGTTTTGGGCATCAGCGCCTTCTTCACGCCGATGGGAATCATCAGCGCCATGACCGGCGCCGGGATGGGCACCCTCAACTCCAACCCATGGGTGAGCGCAGCGCTTGCGGTTCTCTTCCTCGCCATGGCGCTGAGCATGTTTGGCATGTGGGACATGAACTTGCCGCCGGCGCTGCAGAACAAGCTCGCCAAGGTCGGTGGGTCCGGCTACCGCGGCGCCTTCGGCGTGGGTTTCGTCAACGGCCTCATCGCAGCCCCGTGCACCGGCCCGGTTCTGGCGGTGCTTCTTGGGTTCGTCAGCACGTCTCGAAGCGTCGTTTTCGGCGGCACCGCGCTTTTCGTCTACTCGCTGGGCCTTGGCTTCCTTTTCTTCCTCGTGGGCACCTTCGCCGTCAGCCTTCCGAAGAGCGGCAAATGGCTCGACCACGTGAAGTCCGTATTCGGCATCGTGATGGTCGTCCTCGCCGTCTATTATATTAAGAGCTTCATCCCCCGCCCGGCAGTTCGCGCGGACATCTGGTGGATGGCCGGCCTTGGGCTCATCGTCGTTGGCCTCGCGATCGGAGCCGTTCAGCTCTCGTTCAAGGGCACCTCCACCGTCGAGAAAGCACGAAAGGGGTTCGGCGTGTTGGCCGCGAGCGCCGGTCTTCTGAGCTGCATCTTCTGGCTCGAGGCGTTGCCCGAAGGCGCGCACATCGAGTGGCGTGAAGACTACGAGGCGGCGGTGGCGGAGTCCCTCGAGAGCGGCCGTCCGCTCCTCGTCGACTTCGGTGCGGACTGGTGCGGCGCATGCAACGAGCTTGAGCACGAAGCCATGAGCGACCCACGTGTCGTCGCGGAAGCCCAGCGCTTCATCCCGGTGCGCATCGACTTGAGCAGCGACGTGGCCACCCCTGAGCGCTGGGCGCTTCTCAACGAACACTACGAACAGCCCGGGCTTCCCTTTGTGGTCATGCAGACCCCCTCCGGCGAAGAAGCGGAGCGCATCACGGGCCTCGTCAGCGCCGATGTGTTCCTCGAGATGCTCCAGGGCGTTCACTGACTCTTCGAGAACTCTCCAAAGCGCAAACACGCCGCGCGCTCATCGCGGCGGTGGGCCTGGGGAAGTTGCGCCGCACTCAGCGCGATTCGCCAACGCAACTCCTACGTGAGCTCCGCGCGGTTCAGCTCGACCCCCTCGACCCGTGTGGCAACAACGCAGACCTCGTCGCGATGGCGAGAGTGGACGAACTTCAGCGCGGTGCGTTTCTTGGACAGGTGTACGAAGGCGCCTTCGAGCACTTCGCGAAGGAGCGCTGCGTGCTTCCGGCGGATGCGTTCCCCTACTACGCAGCGCAGGCGCCACGACGTCCACGTTTTCGAATGGCGTCGCGACTTGAGCGCGTTCCAAAGAGCGCCCTTGAAGCCGCCTATATGTTCGTCGATGAACACGGCCCGACGAGCCTGGAGAAGCTCGAACTCGGCAAGGTAGAGAGCATCGACTGGAGCGGGTGGAAAGGCACCAGTCGTGCTGGCCGTATGGCAATCGAAGTGTTGGTCATGCAAGGACGAGTCGTCGTCTGTGGCCGTAAGGGACGAGAGAAATTCTACGACCTTCCTCGTCGCCACCTGGGTGCTCTTGGTGAAAGCAACGGCTGTAGCGAAGACGAATTCGAAGAGTGGTCCATCCTGGAACGAGTGCGTGCCGCGGGGCTCCTCTCTGAGGGTGCAGGGATCTGGTGGTCTTCCATCCCGCGGCGCGCGGCCGTCGAACGCCTCGTGCGAAGTGGACAGCTGGTCCGCCTTCGAGTCGAGGGCGTCCGCGCCCCCCTTCTTGGAGCCCCAGACAATACGAACAATGCGAACCAAGAGTGGGGGAAAGAACTTCCGCTGCGCCTCTTGGGCCCGCTCGATCCGCTCTTATGGAACCGCCGGCTCGTTCGCGAGCTCTTCGACTTCGACTACATCTGGGAAGTCTACAAGCCCGTAGAGAGTCGTCGCTTCGGCTGGTACGTGATGCCGCTCCTCGATGGCGACGGACTCGTCGGCCGCATTGAGGCAAAGCTAAAAGACGACGTGCTTGAAGTGTCGAACGTGTGGGAAGAGCAACACGGCAGTGTCGCTCCTCAACGCTTGGATGAATTGCTCACGCATCACGCGTGGGCGTGCGGCGCAAAACAAATGGTACGACCCCTAGCGTTCCGTCGTTCGTAGTGAACGCATAGTGAACGCCGAATGAACGCCGTTGGGACTATCGGCGCAGAGCGTCGTAAGCGAGAATCGCTTCGGCGGCGTGCACGGCTGAGCGTGCGGCCTCTGGTGTGCTCGAGCGTAGACGCGCGTTGAGAGCATCGACGGGCGTCTCGTACGGCTGCTCGAGGAGCAGGTCGTTTGGCGTCGTGCCGAGTGCGTTGCAAAGCCGCACGAAGGTGTCGAGGGCGGGCAACGTGAGTCCACGCTCCATGCGAGAGATGAACTCGGAGGAAACACCGGCGCGTTCGGCGACGACTCTTTGCGAGAGTCGAGCTTTCGTTCGGCGGTCCTTGAGGAGTCTGGCAAAGCGGTCGTGGAAGTCACTCATAATAGGTAGGGGGGGATTGTGACAAGATTTACATTTTGCGCCAGGGCCGTACGATAAGATTCGCATAGATTCTCTCGTACGACCATCCCACCTGGCCTTCGAGAGCCCTAAGGCTTCACTGCGTCGGGTTGTAGGTCTGGATGTGCGGCCCGAAAAGCCCCGTGCTCCCCACATGCGCCTTCGACCCGTCGAATTGTCGGAAAAGGCTCAAGATCGACGTCAAAACGACGAGCGTTGTAGATTTGGGGGATGAGACAGCAGTCCGCGATCGAGGGATGATCGCCAACCGCGTAGCGACCCTTGCTCATCGCCAGGACCTCCTCGACGGCAACGAAGCCTCGAGTGATGACCTCCTTGGACATCGCCCGGGCATCTCCCCCCAAAGCGCTTACACGTTTCATATTGCTGAGGTTTTGAAGGGGCTGAATGCCGCTATTGATCATCTCCGCGGCCTCCCACGCCCGAGCGCGCAGCAAGGGCGAAGTCGGCTGAAGCGGCGGATCTGGCGCGAGATCTTCCAAGAAACGTAGGATCGCGAGGGACTGCGTGAGGTGCTGCTTGGTTCCCGCTTCCGTCCACTCGAGCACAGGCACCTGCGCCAAACGGCTCAGCTTTGAAAACGGCTCCATGTGCTGCTCCCCTCCTTCGCGGGTGAGGTGCACTGGGACGTACTCGTAGGCGAGATTTTTCAGGTTGAGGGCAATGCGAACGCGCCAGCTGCACGAACTCCGCCAATACCCGTAGAGGCGCAGGTCCTCGGTCACTGGGCTTCAACGTGCTGATGAATCGTACCGAAGAGGTTGTTGCCTTCTTCGTCGAACATCTCGATCTTCACTTCGTCGCCTGGCTCCAGGAAACGCGTTTTTGCTTCACCATCCGCCAAGATCTCGCGCATCCGACGTTCGGCGAGGCAGGAAACACCTCGTGCCTCATCCGCGTTCGAGACCGTGCCGCTTCCGAGAATCGTGCCGGCGGTGAACCCGCGTGTCTTTGTGATGTGCTGGATGAGGTCGAAGAACGAGAAGTGCATCTCCGGACCCGCGTGCGGGTCGCCAGCGAGCTCTCCGTTGAGCTCGGTCTTGAGCGGTAGGTGAATCCGGCCTTCCTTCCAGCTCTCGCCAAGCTCGTCGGGTGTGATGGCGAAGGGTGCGAAGGCCGTGGCGGGCTTGCCTTGGAAGAAACCAAAGCCCTTCTTCAGCTCCGCCGGGATGAGGTTTCGCAGCGTCACATCGTTGCAAAGGGTGAGCAGCTTGATGTGCTCGGCGGCGTTGTCCGAGGTGACAGCCTGTGGCGTATCGCCCAAAATGACACAGACCTCTGCTTCGAAGTCGAGTCCCCATGCGGTGTCCGCGATACGGATGGGCTGTCGGGCGCCGAGGAGGATCCCGGAGCCCCCCTGATAGACCAATGGGTCCGTTTCGAGCGTGGCCGGAGGCTCGGCCCCTCGTGCTTTTCGCACAAGAACGATGTGGTTGATATAGGCAGAGCCGTCGATCCACTCATAGGCACGTGGCAGCGGAGCCTTCACCGTTGAGAAGTCGATGGCTTCGCCACCTTCGGAGCCCAGGGACTCCGCGAGCGCTCGGAGGGGACCTTCGGTCTCGCTCCATCGGTCGAGGGCGTCCTGGAGCGTCGCCGCGATGTCTGTCGCCGGGGCCCATCGGGTTCCGTCGTGGTTTACGACGCGAAGTGCGCCATCTCGAGTGCCGTTGTCTTGTGTTGCGAGCTTCATGAGACGGGCATAAAGGAAGCCGCTTCGCCGGTACATGAGAATTGTCCGGTGGCGGCGCGAATGCTCAAAAAACACCGTTTCTTGAGTCGATGCGCTCGACGATTTTCCATTTCGGGTCCAGAGTCGGGCCATGGGCAAGGCAGACCTGGTCAGGCGAGAAATCGAGCGCCTCAAAGGACTCATCGTCGACCTCGACCGCGATTGGTCAAGGCTTCGCTGGGCCGGCCTGGCGATGCCTCTGACGTTTGTCGTCGCCTTCGTCTTCAGTATCCAGGCGTCGGTGTTCTACTTCCTTTGCGCCGGTGGGTTCTGGGCAACGGCCTACTACCTCATCGCTGTTCGCAAACGAGAGTACCGTGGGGAGATCGCTGAGCTTGAGGTGAACCTCATGCAGCTCGGCGGCGCCCCCCAAAAGTAAGTCTGCCCCGCCGGTACCGCTCGGAGGAGCCGCACCGCGGAGCCGCACCGCTCGGAGTCGCTCAAGAGAGCCGCGCAGTGCTGCTTGAGAGGTCTCGTTACTCCATCGGGATGCAGTTATACGAGAACTCGAACGAGTAGAGCGTCGGGGACTCGGTACGATCCGAAGTGGCAAAGAGGCGCGCTTCGATGTTGGTGAACGGCCGGAAGTTACCAGGCCCTGCTTCGAAGAGGTCACCCACATCGACGGAGTCGATGTCGCCGAAGGCCGGAACCGTCACGACGACCGGGGTAGCGCCCGCAAGGCCGGCTTCGGTGTCCGCGGTACGGAACTCGAATCGGAAGGAGCTATCGGACGGTGTGTCGCCGCGCCAAGAGAACACGCCCCAGTCCGGACGATTGGGCGGGCTCGGGCAAGCATCCGTGCCGTCACTGAACACGTCCGTCGAGTTGTACGTACGTGTGTAACTCCCCGTCGGAGGAAGAAGCGGGACCGCTGGTGGGACCACGATTCGTACCGGCACGGTGTCGATGACAAAGGTCGAGTCGCCAACAACTTCGATATCGAAGTCGAAGATCTGCGGAACTGCGGTTCCAGCGACGACGTCGTTTCGGAATTCGACGGTGAAGTCGACGTTCGTCCCGGGGAGGCACTGAACGAAGGTCTGGCCGACGATGGAAGCGCAGCTACCCGGGCCCCAGCCGTTGGCGGTGACGGAGGCGACGAAGTTTGTCTCGTCGAATCCGGTGGTTGGGTTGTCGACGGGGCGAACGCTCACGTCGATGCGTGAGTAGTCTGCCAGGTCAACGACAGCGTCCACGATGGCGGGACCAAGGCCCGTTCCGTTGCTGGAGATGGGAAAGACGTAGCGGGACCCCGAACTAGACGTGGAGCCGGTGGCGTCGGAAAGCGCGTCGACATCGGTTCGGCCGGCGTTGTAACCGCCAGAGTAGACGGTGATCACCTTCATGTTTCGCGCGTTGAGCGCTGCGACGGTCTGTCCCCAAGAAATGGGGTAGCCAGAGCCAAAGCTTGCGTAGTTGTAGCCGGAGGGACCGTTGTGGAAGGGCGCGTCCGTGATGAGGATAACGATGGGAATCGCCCCAGGACGGAAACATGGGTAACCCCAACGCTCGGCAGCACATCCGGTACGTCGCGGGAGGTACGGCCCAAGTCCGTTGCCCGTGGCCACGGCCCAGAGAGCCTGAGACTGAGACTCCGCCCAGTCTTGACCGTAGTGCAGCGGCAGCGAGTTGACGGCGGCCTGCGTGGCCGGGACCGACTCGCTGATGTCGAGGAGGTTACGGAAGACGATGTCTCCGGAAGCGGGCGAGCCGTAGTAGCTGTAGGGGTAGTCGTCCGCGTGCCCGACGCCGAACCATGCATCTGGAATGATGCAGCGAATCGAACCCACAACACCACCGGGGCAGCCAGGTGTGAACGTTCCGGAGCTGAGCGTGGCTCGGAGGTTTGCGATTTCACCGCCCATCGAACCCGTCGTGTCCATCAAGAAGTAGACGTCCGCGGAACGAACCTGCACCTCGATGTCGAGGGGATCGGGGATACCAGGGTCGCCCTGCGCGAGAGTGTGGCTGAAGCCGCCCAGCTCCGTGACGCCGTCTCGCGTCGGGTCCATTGGGTAGTCATCCGCGTCGTCTGGAATTCCGTCGCCATCGGTGTCGACGAGGGCGGGAGGACCATCGCGATCCCCCTCGATGACAAGACCACCGGCCGAGGGGTCGTACTCCAAGCCTTCGCTGTTCTCGGGCGTGAGTTCGTCGTTCGTCGGCGCGTCCGTGGAGATGGCGCAGGACGGGTTGCACGGGTTGCATTCGGTGGGGCCCGTGATGAGTCCCATCACGTTTCCAATGTACTCCGAGCTCTGCATTTCACAGGCGGACCAACCGGCCGCGGTGCAATGCCGCACACCTCGCTGGCACATGACGTTTTCACCCTGAAACCGAGGCTCCGAGTAACATGTGACGGGTGCAGCCCCGAGGTCGCACAGATCGCCCTCCACCACCTCATCGAGAGCGGTATCCCCCACCGGCGCACAGGCCACCGTGAGTAAACAAGCCGCCAGAAGCACGCGAGGAAAGGTTGTTCGGAAGGGCATCTTGGGATCCTGTGCAGATATCGGACCAGGTTTTAAGGGCGAGAACTCAGGGCTTTTCACGCTTAACAGTCCCCACAATTGGCACACACCATGAATTCTTTGCGGGTCCGCACAAAAGTCATGGGCAGCTCACCCGAACGCTGCGCAGCTCGGTGATGCCCCACGAGAGCAACATGGTCCGGTCTACCGTGGCCATCTGGAGAATACCGACGGTGCCCTCGAGGGCTGGCCCGTCCAGGGTGCCTAAGAGGTTGCCGTTCGCGTCGACCGCGCTGAGCCGAACGACGCGATCCGCTTCGCTACGAGCCGTGAACCCGACGACGAAACCGTCCTCGAATGTGGTGATTCCAGGTGCCCCGCCCTCATCGCCGGCGACGTTGACCTGGCGGGCCTCTCCCGAAGCCGTACCGTCCAGCCCGAGCGGGAGCACATTCACGACGCTCGCGGAGCCACCTCCAACGTTGTAAGCGATGGCGCCTGTTTCGTTCGTTGCGAAAGCGAGCGTTCCCACTCCGCCTGTGGTGCTCAACTCCATAGGAGCGCCGGCGCTTCCGTCTTCATTCACGAAGATGCCAAGGGCGTTGCGGCTGGTGCCACTTCCCTCGCCCCAAACGACGAGGGCGCCATCCCCGAGCCCATGTGCGACGGGCCGGTCGACCATATTGCTCGTGTCCGTTAACTCGAGCACCGACCCGACGGGGGCGCCGGCGGCATCCAGACGAGTCGCGCGCAGCAAGCGGGTCAGGGCGCGATCGTCGTCTTCCACCCAGAGCGCGAGGGCTCCGGAGCCGAGCGTGGCCAATTCCGGGGCGTCGTCACGCAGCATATTGTCGCTCAGCATAACGGGCTCTGAGGTGGGCGTGCCGTCGGCGCCGAGTACGCGTGTGCGAATCTCGAAGCCCCCGGATTCGTTGTCGTACCAAGCCACGATGAAGCCGTCTCCAAAGGCCGCGATGGTCGGAGAGCGCGTAATATTGTTGTCGTCGGTCAGGAGCACCGGCTCACCGATGGCGCCGCTGGTCGGCACGAAACGAAAGTAGATGTTCTCAGGGCCCTCTGGCGAAGCGGCGTAGATCACGCCAAACCCAGTGGGGCCGGCGGCCACTTGAACGCCGCTTGAACGCTGCGCCCCCGACAAAGAGAGCTCGTCGGCGTCCCCAAACGTGCAGCCCATGAGCGGCGACGGAATTCCTGTATCGGGCGGGGTGACGACATCATCGGAGGTGTCCGTACCGGCGTCGGAAACGTCGTTCGCGTCGCGCATGACCGTCGTGTCCATCGATGCGTCGAGGGTTCCGGGTGGCGGAGACGAATCATCCCCACATCCGAGAGCAAGTTGACAGAGGACGAGAACAAAAGTCGTTAAGCGCACAGTACATCCTAAACGCCCAGGCGCGTAAATCTACTGGATCCGTGCGAAAACCCCGATGCCTGCCAAAAACTCCGGCCGAAATGTCGCTCGCGGCCTTGGACGTTCCGAAGCCACGAGACGATTGCCTCTCCCCAGGCTGCGGCAAATTTCGTCAATATCGGGCAACAACGTAGCTTCCGGGGGTGCGATTCCTCGCTGCACTTGCCTTTGGGGCCCTTCTCGCGTTTCCGGCGCCCTCTTCAGCGTGGACCGAGGCGGAGATCGAGACGCTTCGGGCGGAGTTGCACGTTCGTGAGGACGCGAGCGTTCGAGTCGAAATGACGCTCCAGCTCCACGTACATGGTGGATGGCTGGAACGCCTCGAGGTCGCTGGGCTCGATGAAGGCTTCGTCCTCGATGAGGAGAGCGTACGTTTCCGCGGGGAAGGTCAGCCGCGCCACCCGCGCGTGGTTCGGCGCGACGATGGGCGGCTGCAGTTCAACTTCGCACGCCGAGACGCCCCTCGCCGTGGGCATTATGAAATCCGCTTCAACTACCAAACCAACCTGAGCGCCACGGCACGCCCAGAAGGGGAACGCACGCGTTATGACTGGACGCTCCCTGGATGGCGAACGGGGCTGGATGGGGTGGAAATCGTCGTCGTGGGCCCGAACTCTCTGCAATTCGCCGAGAGCGAAGATGTGCTGGCGACCATCGCGAAGGAGCGCTCCCAGGAGGGAGAGGTGACGACGCTCTCTTGGAAACGTGCCCACCTCCCACGCACCGTTCCTTGGACCCTCGGGTTCACCTTCGGCGGCCCCTCCGCTGCGCCTGCGGCGCTCGTCGACGCACCCGAGGAGACGGCGGAAGCCGGCCCGTCAGAATCCGAGGAGCCTCCGCCGCTCCTGTGGTTGTCGATCTTAGCGCTCATCGGACTTCTTTCCTTTCGCGGTCGAGCGACCCGCCATGGAGTGACGCCGCGACCTCTTGTTCCGCTGGCCGCGGCGATTCGCATCGCCTTGCTCATTCTCGCTGGCGCCCTCTCCTTCGCCGACACCAGCTCTGTTCCGCTCTTTACGCCCATCGCGTGTTTTGCGGTGATGCTCCTCAGCTTTGAACGTACGCCGGCGGCAGCAGCGGCCCCGCGACTGGGCACCTGGAGAGCGCTCGGGAGCGCAGAGCGTTTGCCGATCCTTCATCGACCTTGGGATGCCTTCTTTGACGGCACCTCACTCGTCGGCGTCCTTAGCCTCTTCGCCGTGATGGGGAGCGCTTGGGTCATGGGTTTCCGCAGCATCTGGATGCTCACGCTCGTGACGCCGTGGCTGACGGGAACACGACGGCAGCTGCCCCTCGACCTCGGCGCCAAACGCCGCCGACTCCTTCAAGCTGCGGCGAGCGCGCCGGCAGGTGCCTATGCGCTTGGGCTCGCGATCCATGAGTGCGCAGACGGACACGCTCAAGATGTGCGGCTGCGAGTCGCGACAAAGCACCGATGCAATGGACTCGTTCGCTTCGATATCGTGAGCGCCGAGCGTCAGGGACCCGGCGGCCTCTACGCCGTCGAACGCGTCCTCGTCGTCGCCCGAGAAGGTAGTCCAGCTCACGCCCTCGCGGCGTCTCACTTCGCCCCCGACGCCGGCCACGCAACGCCCGGCGGACGGACCGTTTGGGCTGCACCGCTCGACGAAGTCCGCGCCCTCGCTTCGCTCCTCGGCGCCGCACCGAAGCGCCGGAAGCGACGCCAAAGCCGGCGCCCGCGTCCCGCCGCTCCGCAGAGCGTTTCGGCCTCGTCCTAGTGTTCTGAGTCCGTGAGCTGGTTGATGAGCCGGCGAAGCAGCTGGCGCGTTGGCCGGTGCTCGCTATGCGCGAGACGCTCCTGCACCGCCGGCACCGCGTCTTCCCCGAAGGCAAGCAACAAGAGCTCCGCCGCGTTCTCCTCGCCCTGCACATGTGCCTGAATCAAGTCTCGCTCCATGCGCGGGTCACCCATGGTCTCGGGCCACCGAGAGTACGCCAGCTCGTATCGCTCCACCGCCTGGGGCCACGAAGCTCGGTCTGCGAGGTCATGGGCGAGGAGGAGAGTTGGACGCGGATCTTCTGGGTGGAGACGCTGGTAAAGACGTGTCTCTCGATGTGCGCTTCGGTTGAGCTCTTCGCTCTCCGCGAGACTTCCGGCCAGTTCAACGAGCGCCTCTGGCATTGGAAGCGAGAAAGGATCCGCGCCGTCGAGGAGAGCAGGCTCTTGGAGCGGCGCTTCTTCCACAGGCTCGGCTTCCGGTTCCGTGTACGCGCTCGCTTCGGGAGTCTGAAGGCTGGGCGCCGGCGCTTGCTCGGAACCCATGAGCCCCCACGCGGCGCCGACGAGGACGCCGCCGAGAACCAGTGCGACGAGCGGATAGAGCCATGGCGGCCGAGCTCCCGTCTTGGTGGGGCGATTCACGAGCGTCTGGCGCACGACCGAACGTGTCGCGTCGCCGTCGCTCGTCTCTTCGATCCACGCGGCCTTCGGCGGCAAGGCTTCAAGGGCAGCGAGGAGCTCGCGCCCATCCTTGTAGCGATGAGATGCTTCCTTCGCGAGGGCGCGAAGAAGAAGAGCTCTCAGCTCGGGCGTGGTCTCGAGGCCGGGCCGGAAGAGTGAAGGGTCCGGGACATCGTCGATCATGTGTTGGCGAAGGAGCTCGGTCCGGCGGTCTGCAGCGAATGGAGGGCGCCCCGCGAGAATCTCAAAGAGGACCACGCCCGCCGAATAGACGTCCGCGGCGGTTCCCACGGTCGAGCCGGATGCTTGCTCCGGCGCCATGTATGCCGGGGTCCCGAGGATGCTGCCTGCGCGCGTGAGTGTCGGCTCGCCGTCCTCGGGTTCGGACTCCGCATCGAAGAGTTTGGCCAAACCAAAGTCGAGGAGCTTCGGGTGTTCTTCGCCGTCGGCGAGGCGCTGGAGATAAATATTCGCTGGCTTGAGATCACGATGAAGTACGCCCTTGTCGTGGGCGAAGGCGAGTCCGCGCAGGACTTCCTTCATGATCTGGATTCCTTCAATCGGCGTGCACTCCGCGTCGGCAAGGCAAACCTCCAAGCCTCGACCTTCCAGTCTCTCCATCACGAGATAAGGAGCACCTTCATGCATCCCGTAGTCCGTGAGACCGACGATATTCGGGTGCGAGAGCTCGCTCAGGACACGCGCTTCTCGCTCAAACCGGCGTTTCACGAGCGACGAGGTGTCGAAACCGCCGCGCAGGAGCTTCAGCGCGACTAGATGTTGGAGGCGGAGATGCCGTGCCTCATACACCACGCCAACTCCGCCCACACCGAGGACACGCTCAATGCGGTAGCGCGACTCGATGACCGTTCCGAGGAGCGGGTCGTCGTGCTCTTGAGCCGAAAGCGCTTTTCGAACGCGACTCGGCGGTCCCTCGCTCTCATCGGGTTTGGAGTTCGGCGCCGACACCGGATTAAACTACCACGCCCCGTATGGGTGAGCACGGCTCAACGGCGCAGGGCGGATGATACATTCGGGGCGAAGTGGTGCGAAGATCGCGGCCAAGGGCCACGCTCAACCGGTCAGAACTTCTGAGATGGAGGTGCTAGTCGCAGCGAACGGTGGCTTCGCCCTGAGCGGCGCCGATGGCTCGCACCGGTGGGTCGAGGGGGTCGTCTGGCTGCTGCTCGGCTTGGTACTGAACCGAGACCTCGACGACGCTCTGCCCACATACTCTGTCGCGGGTGCTGGGGAAGGCGCTGAGTGGAACCGAACCCTGGGTCGTCACCTGCGTCGACTCGCCTGGCTCAAGTCGGCCGGAGAACCCTTCGGGGCGCTCGAGGCTCACTTCTGCGACGGGCACTCCGTCGACGACAATGCTGGCCTGAGGGAGGATAAAGTCGTCGCCAGCCAGCGCATACGTACCGACTCGCACGTCGCAGACCACCTCGATCTCGACGACGTCGCCTCGTACACCTGCGGTCGCGCTCGCCACCTCAACGGCCAAGGAGAGCTCTGTGTCGCAGGCACACAAGAGAAGCAGGAAGAGTGCCGGAGCCGCTCGCCGCATCTACTTACGGGCGCGGGCGTTTAGATTCTTCGCGATGCGAGCGACGTCCTTGAGTTCACGATGAACGTCATCTTCGTCGATCTCGATGATCTCAACGAGCGCCTCGTGGACGGCGTCGTAGAGCCAAGTACCGGCGTCAACATCCCGGACGCACTCCTCGGCGGAGTGCCCTTCGAAGTTCAGCTTGTTCAGCTTGTCGGCGGAATCGACGAGGACGCTCATGCCTTCGCCAAGGAACTCACGCGCAACCTTGAGCTGTTCCTCAAGGGGCTCGAGCAGCTCGGGCTCCGCCTCCATATGTACAGCCATGGCTTCCGGCGATGTTTCCGTCGCCTTCTCAAGAGCTAGGCGGCACAGAAGCACAGAACCAACGTGTTGCAGGCTTCCGCGGACGCCGGGCACCGCCGCTCCACGTGAGAGAACGTGAATCAACGCTCCCGCAAGCTGGATACGGCTATCTTCGGAGACCTCTGGGTCTTCGACGATGCGTAGCAGGGACTTTAGATCGGAGGGAAGTGCATTGACTGCATCTTCCATCAACTCGGCAAACCGGTCGCGGGACATGTTCCTTTTCGTTTCGTAGCCTACAGGGCGAAGCGGCGCGCAGAGACGTGGGCCTTCGCCATTCGTGGAAACGCGACAATACTCTTTGTCGCGCTTCTTTCAAATGCTCTCGTCCAATATTCGCCGTTGCGAGGACCCGAGAGGCGTTTCACGGGGGCATTCCGTCAGGCGTTTGCGGCAGATTTGTCCGCTGAGCGTTCCGTGGGGGGCGAATCACTCGGCCAAAACGCATGCTTCCGAGGGCTTCAAGAAGCACCGTCCGCGCCTCGTTCTCCTCGGCACCGATGGAAAGAAGCACCTCCGCGCGACGGTCAGAGCTTCGAACGGTCGCGATTCCGCGGGCTTCGGCCTCGATAAAATCGCCACCGGACGCACTGAAGCGACGCGCGGCGCCAAGGGCTGGTCCGCGGTGAACTGTCTCTGGGGGGTGCTCGTAGGTCTCTCCCGGGAAGTATCCGAAGATCCGTACATGCTCGGCGCCGTCCGTTGGACGAAGCTGCCACGAGAAGTCGTACTGACCTTCCTGCCGCCCCGTGTAGACCAGGACGTGTTCTTCGGGAATCGTGATCGTCGCGTTGTGACCCCGCACGGAGAGCGGAATCGTGGCGACGCGATCCTCGGGCATCGGCGGCGCGTGAAGCGTCTGGGCGGCTGCGCGAATCACCGTCGACATGGTGTCGACACAGCTGTCGCGGTCAGCGCCTGCTTCGACATGAAAGTAGGTTCCGACGCCACTCTCTTTGATGAGAAATCCGTCACGCTCGTAATAACCAATGGACGCGCCGCTCGGATGCTCGAAGGGCTCCGCGTTCATCTCCGGCTGCGTAAGCTCTTCGCGCATCGTCAGGTAGATGTCGCACTCGCCTACGATGAGGTGAGCGGTGCCGCTCGCCCCAACCCACGCGTTTCCGAGAACGTGAGTTCCGAGCGCGCAGGAACCGCTCTGCACGCGAGATGGCTCTTCTTCGCCCTCCGCCGGGTCCACCTCGTTTTCGATGACGACGCTCTCGGGGAGGTTGAGGACAAAACGATCGCAGCCGAGCGTAACCTCGGACGCGAGCGCGACGGTCTCCATGGACGGCGGTGGCTCTTCCGGCTCCTCCGGAGGCGCCTCGACGACGGGCTGTGGCTCGAGCTCGGGCTGTGGCTCGGGCGCAACGGGCGGCGGCTCAGGGGCCGGCGCCACAGGAGCAATCGGCGCCGCGCCGCACGCGCCAATGAGTAGGATGGCTAGCGGTCGAAACATGCGCCCGGTAGAGCACATTTTGCGGGGCTGCGCGAGCGAACTAAAAACGCCGAACCCCGCGTAGGGCTCGGCGTCTTGTCGTGAAACGAATCAGGCTTAGGATTCGCGTGCGGACTGTCCGCGGCGAAGATACGCAGGGATATCGAGGACCGCTTCGTCGTGTAGGGCGCTCGCGCCGAAGGCACGCGACTGCTGAGGTGCCGGGGCGGCTTCGACGGTGCGCCGAACAGCGCGGGCGTTGTCGGACGCGTCACGCTTGTAGACCGAGCGGCGTGGAGCCACGCTTCCGCGTGTTCCTGCAGCGACACGCGTCATCTCCCGAACGGAGTTGAGCGGGGCGCTCTGGCGCGCGGGCTGCTCTTGAACTTCCTGCCGAGCGACCTCGTCGAAGCCCGTCGCGATGACGGTGACCTTGACCATGTCGTTCATGTCCGGGTCCGTCACGAGACCAAAGATGATCTCGGCGTCCTCGTGCGCGGCCTGCTGAATCAAGCTCGCCGCTTCGTCGATCTCGCGAAGCTTCATGTCTGCACCGGCCGTGAAGTTGATGAGGATTCCGCGTGCGCCGTCGACACTGATGTCGTCGAGGAGTGGCGAGTTGATCGCGATCTCGGCGGCCTCAGCGGCGCGATGGTCGCCCTTGGCGTAGCCCGTGCCCATCAGTGCGCGGCCTTGCGCGCTCATGATGGTGCGGACGTCGGCGAAGTCGACGTTGATCATACCGTGGGTGGTGATGAGATCACTGATGCCCTGGACGGCCTGGAGGAGAACATCGTCCGCTCGCTGGAACGCGTCGAGCATCGACATGTCGTCGTTGCCGAGGGCGAGGAGCTTCTGGTTCGGGATGGTGATGATGCTGTCGACGGCGTCGCTGAGCTCTTCGATGCCATATTCCGAGTTCTTGGAGCGGCGCCGCCCTTCAAAGAGGAAAGGCTTGGTCACAACACCGACGGTGAGCGCGCCCTGGTCGCGAGCGACCTGAGCGATGACGGGCGCTGCGCCCGTACCGGTTCCGCCGCCCATGCCGGCCGTGATGAACACCATGTCCGCGCCGCTGAGCGCCTCGGCGATGCGCTGAACATCCTCGAGGGCCGACTTGCGACCGATGTCTGGGTTGCCGCCGGCACCAAGACCCTTGGTGAGCTGGGGCCCAAGCTGAATCTTCGTCGGGGCAAGGTTGCCCTCGAGCGCCTGTGCGTCGGTGTTGGCCGCAATGAACTCAACGCCTTCGAGGCCTGAGCTGATCATTGTATTGAGCGCGTTGCCGCCGCTCCCGCCTACGCCAACAACCTTAATTCGCGCATGAAGTTCCGCGTCGTCCGCAAAATCGATGGAAATCGCCACTATCTTGTCCTCCCGATCCAGCCCCACTATTTGGAGCCGCCTTCGCCATGTATCGCCCGGATCTGCGACGTGAGCTTCGCCCGCTCAGGTCTTCCGAAATCTCAACAAAAAGTAAAATCAAACACACTCCCTCGAGGGGAGTGAACAACTAAAAGACTTCGCGAAACCACGAAGAGATGCGGCTGCCGATGCCCGCCGCGCGTGCCTCGTAGACCTCGTCTTCGAGCTCCACGCTTTGGTCGCTTCCGAGGCGAGCCGCCCCGTATTTCACCAGGCCAACGCCGGTGGCGTAGGCGGGTGAGCGAACGACGTCCATCAGGCCGCCGATGCCTGTTGGGCTACCGCGCCGAACAGGAAGGTTAAGAATCGCCTCGGCGTGCTCCGACATTCCATCGAGGAGCGTGGTGCCACCCGTGATGACGGCGCCGGAAGCGAGCATGTCGGAGAAGCCGGTCTCCACGATGACGTGACGCGCAGCCTGAAAGATCTCTTCCACGCGGGGTTCGATGATCTCGCAGAGGACCTGACGCGGCAGAATGCGCGGCGGACGTCCGCCCACGGAAGGAACCTCGATGGTCTCCTCGGGGTCGATCATGCTCGTGGAGGAGCAGCCGTACTTGATCTTGATGCGCTCGGCCTCGGCCATCGGCGTTCGAAGGCCCGTGGCGATGTCGCTCGACAGGTTGATGCCGCCGATAGGAATGACGCTCGTGTGAACAACCGCGCCGTCCACGTAGATGATGATGTCCGTCGTGCCGCCACCGATGTCGATGAGGACCACGCCGATTTCTTTTTCGTCGTCGCTGAGGACGGCGTCAGCGCTCGCGAGAGGCTGAAGCACCACCTCGGGGACGTGAAGGTTGCAGCGCTGCGCGCACTTGATGATGTTCGCCACGCTCGTCGTCGCCGCCGTCACCATGTGGACCCGCGCTTCGAGCCGTACGCCGCTCATGCCGACGGGCTCTTTGATGCCGTCCTGGTCATCGACGATGTACTCCTGAGGGAGGACATGGAGGACCTGACGGTCGCCGGGAAGTGGAATCGCCTTCGCCTGCTCAAGGACGCGCGTCACGTCGTCGCTCGTGACCTCGCGGGTCTGAATCGCCGCGACGCCGTCTTTGTTCATGCCGCGGACGTGGCTTCCAGCGACGCCGGCGTAAACCGTGTTGATCTCAACGCCGGCCATGGTCTCGGCCTGTTCGACGGCTGCCTTGATGGCCTGGACCGTCGACTCGATGTTGACGACGACACCCTTCTTCAGACCCTTGGAAGGGACCGAACCGATGCCGATGATGTCGAGGCCGTCTTCGGTCTGCTCAGCGACGATGGCGCAAACCTTCGTCGTTCCGAGATCGAGCCCTGCGATGATGTCTCCGGTTGCCATGACTCAAGGAGAACTACAGGAGTGGATCGAGGGTGCCAAAAAATGTGCACACTTCGAGGAATGGTTTTCCAACGCGCAAACAGCGATGAACGAAAGGTCGGACACAGCGGCTACGCGGCACGGATGGTTGTGCGCGGCGTTGCTGGAGACCCGCCATTCTGGTAAACCGGTTCGCATGCTGAGCAAGCAACCTGCGTTGGTGCTGCTGGCCCTGCTTCTCGCGTGTAGTTCTGGACCTCCGACCGCTGCAGCGACGCATCCGCCAACTGCTTCAGCGACTGTTCCAGTGGTGCAACCTTCGTCTCGGCAGCCTGATGAACGTCTGCCGAATCCCAACGTGGAAGAGGAGGAACTGAGCAGCTATTCGGGCCCATGGGAATTCGTGGATGGTCCGCTGGGAGACCGCTTCCTGCTTCCGACCGCGCCCGGTGACCACCCGGTGTTTCAGGATGGCGCCGCCAGGCTGGACGGCCGACTGGTGTATCTTGACTTGAGCCTCGAAAGCGGCCGCAACCAGCTTGATCGAGTCTCTGGACCGCTAACGGTTACGTTGCCAAACGATGCCCTCCTGGTCGACGACCTTGTCCCGATGCTCCAGGAAGTCGACGAACATCACATTGTTGGCGCATATGTCTCGGCTGTGGCCCTCCCGAGGGTGTCCGCCATGCCGGCCCTCCAGATGCTTGATGCCCGGGATGAGCGAGTCACGAACGCGGAGTTGGAGCACCTGAGTACGCTGGCCAACCTTCGAGTGCTCTACCTTGGATCCACACAAGTGACGGACGCGGGGTTGGTGCACCTTGCTGGTCTGACTCAGCTTCAACGCCTCGATCTCAGGCTTACGCCCGTGGCAGACGCGGGATTGGCGCACCTCGCTGGTTTGACTCAGCTTGAACTACTCGATCTTCGGTACACCCAGGTAACCGACATCGGGTTGCGCCACCTCTCGACACTCACGCAACTCCGAATGCTCTACCTTGGCCATACACGCATAACGAACGCGGGATTGGCACACCTGAGCAGTCTGCAGGAGCTTTTGGTGCTCCGTCTTCAGGGTACGCAGATATCGGACGCCGGATTGGTGCACTTGAGCAGGCTGCGGGAGCTCCTCGTGCTCGATCTCTCGGACACGCGAGTCACGGACGCCGGGTTGCCCCAGCTCGTTGGGATGACTCAGCTACAGACGCTCTACCTAGGCGCCCACGTCACCGACGCGGGCATTTCCGCCCTCCAAGGTGCGCGGCCTGAACTGGACATCCTGCGCTAGCGCGCCTGGACTCAGCTGGGCTCTGCGGCGGGTTCCGTAGAAGCTTCGTCCACCGCGGGGAGCTCGAGTTCTCGCAAGCGAACCGTCACGCGGTCAGGCCGCGTCGTGTTGTCGAGAAAGACGTACTCAGGACGCGACTCTTCGTTTTCGAGGCGGTCGAGAATTCGGCGGAGACGCGAGAGCTTCGGACGCCATGGCGCTTCGCCGAGGCGGACGTACATCGCGTCGTCGTTGAGGTACACGGAGAGGTCGTCGCTGGGTTCGACGTGAATCTCCGCGATGGGCTCACGGCGCCAAAGGCCCGCGCTGCGGAAATCGTGCATGAGCGTGACGACGTTCATCAGAACCTCGGAGCGGTGCGCGACTTCGGAGAGGAAACGCTGGGAATCGAGCCCAGTGATCACCGGCAGGTCCACGGGGTCGCCGGCGCTCAGCTCCTTGAAGAGCGTTGCGTCATCGCCGACGAGGTAGCCCTTGCCGGCGAGCGTGAGGACCGCGACGGCGCGGTGTTCGCGCACCTGAATGCGAAAGAAGCCCGGTAGCCGGCGCTCGACGTTGGCTTCGGCGATCCACGGATGCCGTTCGAGGCGCTCGGCCACCTGCTGCGGGGCTCGTGCAAACACATTGTCGCCGAGGGCGACGCCCGCCGTGCGCAGGAGCGCATCACGCTCGACACGT
>JBGCFM010000093.1:0-3143 GCA_045106895.1 Polyangiales bacterium
GCCTGAACAGGGCTGCATCATTCGAAGCGCCTACAGAACTTGGATCGACGATGATTCCTTCGTCCGCGGCTTTGTGTCCAAGGCGCGCTTCTCGGACCTTGGTACCTGGCCCCCGTATTTAGACGCGCACCTTCAGACCCATGACGCCGCAGCGGTCCACCCCGATGCGGAGGTGCACCCAAAGGCGAAGCTTGAACGGACGTGGGTGGGTCCGGGCGCCGTCGTCGGACCCGTAACAGTAAGCGATTGTGTTGTCTGGGATGGTGCTGAGGTCAACGAGCCTGCGGAACGCACCGTGTTCGGGGTGTCCCATCAGGTTCGTGTGCCTTAGCGAACACTCAGGCGTTGCCGATGACTTTGGCCAGCACAACGGTGATGTTGTCCGGGCCGCCGTTGTCGTTGGCACGCTCGATGAGCTTTGCCGCCGCGACCTTGAGGTCCTTCGCCTCCGCGAGGACGATCTCGTGGATCTCTTCGTCGCTCGCCGGGCCGCAAAGACCGTCGGAGCAAAGAATGTAGATGTCGCCGGGCTGCGGACGATCAAGCTGGGTGTCCACCTTCACGGTCTCCTTCATGCCGAGGGCACGAACGATGACGTTCTTGTGAGGGAAGTTGGCGATCTCTTCTTCCGAGAGTCGCTTCATCTTGATGTAGTCGTTGAGCAGGCTGTGGTCTTCGGTCAGCTGAGTCAGCTTTCCATCGCGCACACGATAGGCGCGCGAGTCGCCCACGTGCGCGATGAGAACGCCGTCGTCGACAACGAGCATCGCCACAAGGGTCGTACCCATGCCGCGGAGCTTCGCGTCACGTTGCGCGTTCTCGTAGATTCGAAGATTCGAAAGCTTGATGCTGGTGATGAGGCGGTTTTCCTCATAGCCACGAGCTTTGTCCATCTTGTAGGGCCAGGTCGCCTCCGGGTCCGCACTCGTCGCTCGAAAGAACTCACGCAAGGTATCGATGGCCATTTTACTGGCCACCTCACCGGACGCGTGTCCGCCCATTCCGTCGGCAACGACGTAGAGGGCATCCTCATCAAGAAGCGTGAACGCGTCCTCGTTGACGGCCCGTTTCATTCCGACGTTTGTCTCGCCGGTCGCAATCACTCTGGCACGGGTCATCTGAATGTCGGAGCGTAGTGATCCTGGACACTAAGAGTCAAATGAAAGCGTCCTTTCGGGGCTTGCGAAGTGTGTCTAAGCGGGCGAAAACGGAGATATAAGGGGAATATGGACGACGGATTGGACGAATTGCGGGCAGACGTAACGGACTTAAGCACCAATATTCGGGAGCTGCTTCGCTGGGAGAGCGAACTCAGTGGGACCGGAATCCCCGATGTTCCAGGTTTGAGCGATCGTGAAGCGTCGCAAGGAGCCGTTTCGGAGCCGAGGCCAGCGCTCACATCGGCCGCCGTCCCGGCCGTCAAAGACCCCGCGCATCGTTTGCGGCTGCTTTCAGAGGAGGCGGCTGCGTGCACAGCCTGCGTTCTTCATGAGGGACGAAATCGCTCGGTCTTTGCCCGCGGCAACGCACAGGCGGAAATCCTCTTTGTGGGTGAGGGGCCTGGAGCCAACGAAGACCAGCAGGGCGTGCCCTTCGTGGGTCGTGCGGGAGAGCTCCTGGACCGAATGATCGCGGCGATGGGATTCGGGCCCGAGGAAATCTACATCTGCAACGTGGTGAAGTGCCGTCCGCCCGAAAACCGAACCCCAACCAGCGAGGAGGCACAGGCCTGTTTGGGCTTCCTGACCCAGCAGATCGAAGTGGTTCAACCCAAAGTAATCGTCGCTCTTGGACGGTGTGCGGCGGAGAACCTCGGCCTCGCGACGCCGGGCCAGGGAGGCTGGCGAGGTCGTTGGGGCGAGGTGAGCGGAGTGCCAAGTCTCCCGACTTATCATCCTGCGTATCTGCTTCGCAGCCCGGAGCAGAAGAAGCCTGTCTGGGGCGACCTCAAGCAAGTGGTCGCGCATCTCGGTCGCTCGCTGCCGCGCCGGTAATTTTACCCGCAACGTCACAAACGTTGGGGTCTTGAGCCCGTGGAACTATGCTGAGTCTGTCTATGTTTCCTCCTCCTAAACCTGAAGACGATGACGTCATCGGTCTCCCTGCGCTTCCGCCCGTAGGACAAGACGAAGAGCTCGCGACGGAGCTGGGTCTTGAGACAGACTTCGGCGAAGAAACGACGGCGAGTCTCGATGATTCGACGGCCGCGGACCTTTTCGACCCTGGGTCGTTTTTGAGTTTTGACGATGGACCTTCGGTGCTTGGCGACGCGGCCGTCGGCGGCCTCGAAGACTCGTATTCACTTCCGCAGACTGGCCACGAGTCGGAGTACGGCTACACCGAGGACGACGAACCCGTGAAGGATCTCGAACTCGGGGCCGAGCTGGTTAGCACGGTGCCGCTTTCGGGCGTCGACGACGGCGGCGCGGAAGGTCTTGAGGACCTGGTATCGCTCTCCTTTGATGGCGACGACTCTCTCGCCGGGTTGGCGCCGATTCTCCTGGACGCGGATGACGACGGGGAAGAGGCGCTTATGGAAGAGCTCGACCTCTCTCTTCCGCTTGAATACAAGTTTGAGGAGCCCCGAGCTCCGAGCACCTTGCCGCCGAAAGGAGAGGCAAGCGTTCGCTGGCCCCTCGCCGAAGCGTGCAATGCCATCGCCATTGGACCGGAAGACCTCATAGTCGCAGGCGCCCTGCAGCTCTTCGCACGGCGGGGGCAAGATAAGTGGGAACGGCTTCGCGCCGCTGGCCTCGAAGACGCAGAGGTCATCTCACTTGCGTTTCATCGCGGCGCACTCGTCGCGGGTACTCGTCTCAAAGGCGTATTTATCTCCGCCGACGGTGGCGCATCTTTCGAGCCGCGGAATGGGTGGTGCGGCGGGCAGCAGCCCGCGGTTCCGTGTCGCGTGCTCGTCGACGGAAGTGAGCGCCTGTGGATGACATCCGGCGGCGCGCTTTATCGCTCCGAGGATGCGACACGTTGGTTGGGGCCTCTGCTCCCTATTCCCGTCTCGAGCATCGCTGCCGACGGGGAGGGCGCCGCTGCGCTGGCGCTGGGCGACGACGGCGCCACGCTTTTCGTGAGCGCAGATGGCGTCCGGTGGGCGCGACGAAGCCTCGAAGTGAAAGCGGCGGAAGGTA
>JBGCFM010000094.1:0-50153 GCA_045106895.1 Polyangiales bacterium
CGCGTGCATCCCCTCCTCAGGGTCCGCCACGGCCATGGTTCCAAGAGTGTCGCCGTGGTAGCCGCCGAGGAAACTAACGAAGCGCGTGCGCCCTGCATGGCCGCGCTGCCGTTGATATGGAATCGCGATCTTCATTGCGACCTCGACGGACACGGAGCCGGACTCCGAGAAGAACACCCGCTCCAGGCTCCCCGGCGTCAGCTCCGCCAAACGACGCGCGAGGCGCAGCGCCGGCTCGTGAACGAGACCCCCGAGCATGACGTGGGGCATCGTCTCGAGCTGCTCCGTAAGCGCCGCGCGAATGTGCGGGTGGTTGTAGCCGTGACACGCCGTCCACCACGAAGCGATGCCATCGATGAGCTCTCGTCCATCGCTGAGCGTGATGCGCGAGCCCTGAGTGCTCGCCACCGGCAGCGGCGTCGCCGTGGTCTTCATCTGCGTGTACGGCAGCCAGATGTGGCGGACATCGTCGTACCAAGCCGGCGCGTCGCGAAGGTTCGGGTTCTCGGGAGAGACGAATCGAGTCATGTTCCGAAGCGTGCGCCCGCGCGTGCACTCCGTCTAGGCGTCGCTTCAGGAACGAGGCCGACTATAGACGCCAGGACACGCCGACGGTGGGCGTCAGGTTTTGCGTTCCATGGACGACCCCACTCGCGAGGGATTCCCCGGAGCGCCGGTCGTAGTAGCGCACGCGGTATTGAACGCGGAAGACGACGTCCACGTGAGCGTGCACGGGGACGTAGCCACTGAGCGCTGCGTGCCATGCGATGCGCGGTGACGTTCGAAGCGCGCCGGTCTCTCCAGCCGCGGTGGGAAGGTCGTCGCGGGCGTCATCGCTGCGAACCCCGAGGGCGCCGTAGCCAAACTCGGCGGCGATGCCTTTCCACTGCACACGCAAGAGGGGCCCCATCCAGAACTCACGATAGCTGCCGCCGATGCGACCGCTGATGATCGGCGTTCCGCTCGCGTCGAGCCCCGCGTAGCGCGCCGAAAAACGACTCCCCATGTCCAGCTGAAAGAAGACGCCAAGGCGGATGTATTTCCAGATGCCGTACGTCGCTGTGAGCGCGAGCCCGAAGGAGCGGTCTTCGACAATGGGCTCCACGCTAACGCCACCGACTTCGCTCTTCACCTGCTGCTCAAAGGTGGAGTAGGTGAGACCCAGATCGAGGCGCAGACCTTCGCTGACACGCTCCCACGTGTTGGCTTCGTCGTCGGAGTCCAGCTCCTCGGGCTCCTCAGGCTCCGCTTCGTCAACGGCGCTCGGCGTCGGCGCACTCACCGTCGTGGCCTCGCGTACCTGAGGCTCAGGTTCCGCTTCCGGCGCTAGGGGCTCCGCCTCTTGAGAAGGCGCGGTGGAGACCTCGTAGACTCGCTCGTCCACGACCTGATCCGCGACCACAGCCGTTTGGCCCTCAGGGGCCGGCTGTGGGTCGGGGGGAACCTCCGCCTCCTGCGCGACGCCCACGCTCAGACCGAGAGCCCAGACGAACGCGCTCAGGCGAAGCGCTAGTCCCACGCGAGCGTCTCCTCGAAGACGAGGGCCCGACGCGCCTGGCGTGGTCGCGTCGTTCGGCTCAGCACCGGCGAGTAGGAACCGTAGCCGCGCAGCCGGGGTCGCCGAAACTCCATGTCGTCGCTGGACTCGTCGCTCTCCACGACGAGACTGCAAGCGCCCGAGTTGGGCTCCGTGGGTTCATTCGAAACGGAACCGGCACCCCAACCGAGCCAATCGCAGACATCATCGACAATGGCGGCGGCGGCGTCTGGACGGCCGAGGCGACGTGCGGCGTCGGACATTTTGCGTCGAGCAGGAAGGTCGCCGAGGACCGTGTCGATGGCCGTGGAGAGGTTCTCCGTAATGTCACTCTGGGGAATACACATGGCAGCTCCGGCGGCTTCAAAAGCACGCGCGTTCTTGGTTTGATGGTCTTCGGCGGCAAAGGGGTACGGGACGAGAATGGACGGCCGTCCGAGGGCAGAAAGCTCCGCCAGGGTGGTGGCGCCGGCGCGAGCGATGACGAGCGCCGCGTTGCCGTAGGCGTCGGACATATCGTCGATAAAGGGGACTACTTCGGCATCGATGCCGTGCTGTCCGTACGCGTCTCTTACGCTCTCCTCGGAGCCGCGGCCGCATTGGTGGACGACGCGAACGTCGGGGTGGCGGCCCTTCAGGAGCGCGATGGCGGAGGGTACGGACTCGTTGAGCGCTTGGGCTCCTTGGGAGCCGCCGATGACGAGAACCGTATTGGCGCGGGCTTCGAAGCCAGCTGGATCCGACGAAGCGCGCTGGGCCAGCGCGACGAGGTCGGCGCGAACAGGATTGCCCAGAAGACGCGCGCTCGACCCAAAATCTGAAAGAGTCTCCTCGAAGGAGATGTAGGCGCGGCCAACGACCTTCGCGAGGAGGCGGTTGGTGAGCCCCACGTGCGCGTTCTGTTCGAGGAGCGCCGTGGGAATACCAAGTGTCTTTGCGGCAGCCACGACAGGCCCAGCGGCGTATCCCCCGACGCCAACAACGAGGTCCGGTGCAAAGTCACGGACGATGCGCCGACCTGCAGCGAGGGCAGTCGGCAATCGCGAAACGCTACGGAGCAGGTCGACAGGACTCCGGCCCTTCAGAGGAGAGACCTCAAGAAACTCAACGCGCTCGCCGCGTTCCGGCAAGACGCGGGCTTCAATGCCCTTCTTGGTGCCGACAAACAGGAGCTCCACTTGTCCGAGACGTCGCCGTAGCTCTTCCGCTACCGCGAGCCCCGGAAACAAGTGGCCGCCTGTGCCCCCTCCCGCGACGATCACACGCTTAACGCCCTGCGTGATTTCTCTATCCATTACCTAGCCCTGCCTTCACGAACTTTGATGGAAGCCTCGCCCGGCTTCCGGTTTCTGCGTGGCCTGCGGCCCTGCGGAACTGGTTGTTTTTCGTCGTCCCCGACGTCGCCCTCCCCGGTCGCCGCCCACTCCACCGGCTGGCGGGGACGCGACACGTTGAGCAGAATTCCAGCCGCGGCGCAGTTCACCAAAAGTGACGAGCCGCCGTAGCTGATGAACGGAAGCACAAGCCCCTTCGTCGGGACCAAACCCATCGCAACGCTGAGGTTCGTGAGCGCCTGAATCCCGATGAAGACCGTGATGCCAACGGCCAAGTACGAACCGTAGTCATCCGCAGCGCGGCCCGCGGCGCGTAGGCCGCGGATGACGATGAAAACGAAGGCACCGATGAGGAGCAAGATGCCCACGAAACCCAGCTCTTCGCCGATGATGGCGCTGATGAAGTCCGTATGCGCTTCCGGCAAGAAGAGCAGCTTCTGCCGGCTGTCGCCGATTCCAACGCCCGTCACCCCGCCTGCGCCAAAGCTCATGAACGACTGCGTGATGTGATAGCCGACGTCCTGGCGATGCTCGAAAGGGTTCAAGAAGGCTTGAATACGACGCATGCGGTAAGGCGAGAGCAACACGAGGGCCGCCGCCATCGGCGCGAAGATGAGCAGAGTGCCCACGAGGTTCTTCAGACGAGCCCCCGCGGTAAAGAGCATCACGAAGGTGAGCGCGCCGATCATGATGGCGCTCCCGAAGTCTGGCTGCTTCAGGCAGAGCAACATCAAGAAGCCCGCCATCAAGACGTGCGGGAGAAAACCGATGGAGAAGCTCGCCATCTGCTCACGCTTCTTCGAGAGGGAGTACGCCAGCCAGAGAATGAGCATCACCTTGGTAGGTTCCGCTGGCTGAATGTTGAACGGACCGATGGCGATCCAGCGCGCCGCGCCGCCCGCGCTACGACCGAAACCAATGGCCACGAACACCAGCATCGCAATGGCGAC
Source organism: Polyangiales bacterium (assembly GCA_045106895.1). Taxonomy (GTDB): domain Bacteria; phylum Myxococcota_A; class Polyangia; order Polyangiales; family Houyiibacteriaceae; genus JBCCRV01. The sequence continues at coordinate 3,822 of JBGCFM010000094.1, forward strand.
GAAGAGCCCCGGGTACGTCAGAACGCGGTATCGGTGGTAATCGATGCGCGCGATGGCGAACATCGTCCCCACGCCGGCGACGGCAAAGAACGCCTGGCGAACGAGGAAGTGCAACGAGTTGTCGTAGCGCTGAGCTGCGAATACCGCGCTCGCCGAGTAAACCATCACCACGCCGAGAGCGACGAGCCCGATGAGCGTCGCTGTCATCCACGGGTCCGCGGGACCAAGGACCTTCGGGCGCTTCGATTCGCTGTGTTCTGGTCGAAGCCTCAGCAGCTTTTGGAGAAGAACCTTCATGATGCTTCCTTCAAACCGAGCACGAGCTCCTGAAACACATCGCCCCGAACGGCGAAGTTCTTGAACATGTCGAAGCTGGAGCAGGCCGGCGCCAAGAGCACCGCGTCGCCGCTGTGCGCAAGCGAGCGAGAGAGCTGAACGGCGTCTTCAAGGCTGTCGACGCGGCGCAGGTCCACCGCGCCGCGGAGGGCGTCTTCGAATCGTCCAGCCGCCTCGCCAAGGAGCACCACAGCACGTGCGCTCTCCACGGCGTCTCGGAGGAGACTCAGGTCACCGTCCTTGTCGCGCCCGCCAGCGATGAGCACGATGGGCGTCTCCCCGAGGGAGCGAATCGCTGCGACGGAGGCGCCGACATTCGTTGCCTTCGAATCATCGAAGTAGTCCACGCCGTCGAGACTGCGGACGAACTGCATACGGTGCGGAAGGCCCGGAAACGCTCGAAGGCCAGCGGCGATGGATTCGGAAGAGAGCCCCGCGAGCCGGCCGGCGACGGCGGCGGCGCAGGCGTTCTCGGCGTTGTGCTCGCCGCGGATCTTCAGCTCCGACGCAGCGAACGAAAACTCGCCGTCGATGATGACGCCGTCTTGCACGAACGCGTCTCCGCCGGGACCGAAGGTGGCGAGACTCGCGCCGGAACCATGCGCGTCGAACAAACGACGACACAGCGCGTCGCCGCTAGGAATCAGGGCGTGGTCGCCGGCCTTTTGACCGGCGAAAATGCGCCCCTTCGCCGCAGCGTATTCTTCGATGCCTGGGTAACGTTCGAAGTGGTCTTCGGTGACGTTGAGGAGAAGCGCGACGTTCGCGCGGAAAGACTCCACGCGTTCGAGCTGAAAGCTGCTGAGCTCGAGAACGACGATGCCCTCGCTGCTCGCGGCGGGCGTGCCGACGATGTCCGAAAGTGGCGTGCCGAGGTTGCCGCACGCGGCGAACGAGCGCCCATCGGCCTCGCACATGGCTCCCAAGAGCGACACGACGGTGCTCTTGCCGTTGGTGCCCGTGACCGCGACGATGGGAGCGTCGACAAATCCAGCCGCGACTTCGACTTCACTCACAACGCGAGCGCCCGCAGACTCCGCTCGGGCAACGGCCTCCAGAGGAGGCACGCCGGGAGAGAGCACAATGAGCGGAACGCCGGCAAAGACAGCGTCTTGATGGCCTCCGAGTGCGAGGGTGACCCCGAGGGACTCGAGCTCGTCGGCCAAGGGACCAAGCGCCGCACGCTCGCGGTGGTCATTGGCGCGAACGTCAAAGCCGCGCTTGGCCAGGAGACGACAGGCTGACGCGCCGCTCTTTCCAAGACCGACGACAACGACGGGCCGTGCTGTGATCGCGACGCTCATCGCAACTTCAACGTGGCAAGGCTAGCGATGGCCAGCATGATGGCGATGATCCAGAAGCGGACGATGACGCGAGGTTCTGGCCACCCCTTCTTCTCGAAGTGGTGATGAATCGGCGCCATCAAAAAGATGCGCTTTCCCGTCGCCTTGAAGTACCCGACCTGGAGGATGACGCTGACGGCTTCGACAACGAAGATTCCGCCGAGGAGGATGCTGAGGACTTCGTTCTTCGTGAGAACGGCCAACGCGCCGAGCCCGCCGCCGAGGGCCAAAGAGCCCACATCACCCATGAAGACCTGCGCTGGATAGGTGTTGAACCAGAGGAAACCAAAGCCCGTACCGATGACCGCGGCGCAATAGATGCTCAGTTCGCTGGCGCTCTCGAGGTGCGGGATGAAGAGGTACGACGCGATGTCACGCTCAAAGAGGATGACGCCAGCGAGGTACGCAAGAATCGCGTAAGCCCCGGCGTTGATCATCACTGGACCGATGGCCAGGCCATCCAACCCATCGGTCAGGTTGACGGCGTTTGACGTACCGACGATGACCACGGACGCGAAGATCACGTAGAGCCATCGCGGAAGCACGATGGGGTCCGGGTCGTTCTGCACGTACTTGACGAAGGGCAGCGCGAGGTGGTCACGAATCGCGATCCAGTCCGCCGGCAGACCACTCTCCCCGTAGAAGAGCCATCCGCAGATCGCGAAACTCATGCCGAACTGAAGAAGCAGTTTGTAGCGACCTGCGAGGCCACCGGTGTTCTTTCGGCGAATCTTTGCCGCGTCGTCGATGTAGCCGACAACACCGAAGCAAGCCGTAATGGCCGTCACCACCCACACCATGGAGTTGAAGGGGTCCGCCCAGAGCACCGTCGAAACAACGAGGGCAAGGAGCATGAGAGCGCCGCCCATCGTTGGCGTTCCAGCCTTGGAGAAGTGGCTCTCGGGGCCGTCTTTTCGAACGACCTGGCCCACCTGACGCTTCTGCAGGCGCTTGATGAACCAAGGGTAGAGGCCGAAGGTCAGCATCATCGCCGTCATCGTTGCGCAGAGGACGCGAAACGGAATGTAGCGAAGAACGTTGAAGACGCTGAAGTCTTCGTGGAGCGGGTACAGCAGGTAGTAGATCATGCCATCCCCCGAACACCAAAGGCTTCGAGCACGCGCTCGAGGCGCATCGATCGGGACCCCTTGAGAAGAACGACGTCGCCGGCCTTCGGTTCCGCCGCGCGGACCGCATCGATGAGTGCGTCGATGGACGTGTGCGCCGAAGTGTCGATGTTGGCGAAGGCGTCGCCGAAAAGCAGCGTCTGGGCGCCGAGCTCTTGCGCGTGCGCCAAGACCTCCACGTGGGAACTCTGGCAGAGCGCTCCGAGTTCGCCCATCTCCCCCATGACGGCGAGAAAGCGGCCTCCCTGTATGGCTGCCATCTCCTGCGCGTCGTCAAGGGCTGCAACCATCGAGAGCGGGCTCGCGTTGTACGCGTCGTCGATCCAGAGAACGCCGGCGGCCTCCAAGAGGTCCATTCTGCTCGCAGGGGCAGGCAAGTTCGCGAGCGCGTCCTTCGCCTTCTTCGGCACGAAATGCAGATGACCCTGAGCGCTCAAGGCCAGCGCGACGCCGAGCGCGGCGCTCGCCGCGCCAAGAGCGCCATGGCCCGCATTCGCAAGCGGCACTTCCAACTGAGCGCCGCGGAAGGCAAACCTTGCATCACGCCGGAACGCGCCGTCTACTTTTGTCAGCGAAGCCTTCGCCACGGACACGTCGTTGGTTTCGTCCCGGCCAAAGGTGATGACGTCCGCTTCCGTCGCAGCCCTGGCGATGAGCGAGCTGTCTCCATTTAGGACAGCGTGCTCTCCTTCGTCGAGCATCGCCGCGAGCGTGAGCTTCTCGGTGGCGACGGCTTCAACGCTACCAAGACCTTCTGTGTGGGAAGGTCCGACGGCGGTAACGACGCCGACATTGGGAAGTGTGATCGCCGCGAGGGCCTCGATCTCACCCGGCGCGCTCGTGCCGATCTCAAAAACGCCCACGTCCGTCGACGCATCAAGCATCAGCACGCTCATCGGGGTCCCGACGAGGTTGTTCAAGTTGCCCTTCGTCGCGCAAACGTTCGCGCCGCACGCCTGGAGAACCGCGTTGCAGTACTCCTTGGTGGTGGTCTTTCCGACGCTGCCTGTGATGGCAACGACGGGACCGCCCCAGCGCAGCCGGTGGAACTGAGCGAGGCCTCCGAGGGCTTCCTGGGTGTCGTCGACACGCACGTGCGGACGCGTGAGCCCCAGGTCGCGATCCACGAGGAGAGCCTTCGCCTCCACGTCCGCCGCGTACTTGTGTCCGTCGAAGCTCTCGCCGCGCAGCGCCACAAAGAGACCTTCGGACTGCGGGTTGCGGGAGTCGAGAAAGACGCCGTGGACGACGAGGCTTGGGTCACCCACAACGGTTCCGCCGGTCGCCTCGGCGATTTCACCGAGGGTGAAGCGAGCGTGATTGGTTGGAATCGGTGTCGCCATTAGAGGGCGCCTCCGAGCTGGGTGAACGCCTCGCGCGCCACCGTTCGGTCGTCGAAATCGAAGCGTTCGGTGCCGATCACTTGGTAGTCCTCATGCCCCTTGCCGGCGATAAGAATGCTGTCGCCGGGCTTCGCCAGGCCCAGGGCCTGAGCGATGGCCGCGCGACGGTCGACGTTCACAAACGCATCGACGTTCAAACGTTTCCCGCCGGACTCGACGCCTGGCACGATGGCCTCCACGATGAGCGCCGGATCTTCAGTGCGCGGGTTGTCGCTGGTGACGATGCAGAGGTCGGCGCCGAGGGCGGCCGCTTCGCCCATCAACGGGCGCTTCTCTTTGTCGCGGTCGCCGCCGCAACCAAACACCACAATGAGGCGGCCCGTCGTTGCCGTCCGTACTGCGGCGAGAACATTGCGAAGCGCGTCCGGCGTGTGTGCGTAGTCCACGAGAACACGAAAGTCTGAACTCAGCGCGACCTCTTCCAGGCGTCCAGGCGTGCTGACGCCCTCGGCGAGCGCCGCGAGGATGACGTCGGCGTCCACATCGCACGAGAGCGCCACCGCAAAGGTGATGAGAAGGTTCTCCAGGTTGTGGGCGCCCACCAACGACGAGCGCAGCGAGTGCTCGCCGGCCGGCGACGAGAGCGTGGCGCGGATGCCCGAGGCGTCGATGCGCACATTCGTCGCGCGTATCGTCGCGCCCGTCGCGCCCGTCGCGGAGACCGTGACGAGCTCCTTGTCGAGCTTCGAGAGCCTCTCCGCGAGTGAAGCGCCAAACGCGTCATCGATGTTGATTATGGAGACTCGCGGCGCGAAGTCCGTAAAGAGCTTCGCCTTGGTCTCGCCGTACTCTTCCATCGACTCGTGGAAATCAAGGTGGTCCTGCGTGAGGTTCGTAAAGGCGGCGATGTCGAAGCGGACGCCGAGAACCCGACTGAGCGAGAGGCCGTGGCTGGACACCTCCATCACGAGGCGCTCAGCGCCGGCGTCCGCAGCTTCTCGTGCGAAACGAGCAAGGTCGTCGCTCTCCGGCGTCGTAAAGAAAGTGGAGCGCGAATCGTCGAGGATTCGCTGAGTGACGGTGCCCAAGAGCGCCGTCTTCTTCTTCGCCGCACGCAGCACGCCTTCGATGAGAAACGTCGTCGTGGTCTTCCCGTTGGTGCCCGTCACGCCGATGGTACCCAGGGTTTCCGTCGGCTGTCCGTGAACCGCGTGCGCGACATGGGCCATCGCCTTTCGCGCGTCGCTCACGACGAGCGCCGGGAGGTTCAGATCCTCGGCATGCTCGGCCTCCACGACGACGGCCGAAGCGCCACGTTCGCGGGCCATCGAGACAAAACGCGCGCCATCACGTCGTTCGCCGGGAAGCGCCGCAAAGAGGTCACCGGGCCCGACGCGACGGGAGTCACGGGACACGTCGCGGATCTCCACGTCACCACGACGCTCGACGAAGAGCTCTGCGACGCTAGTTTCGAGTTCGCTCAACCTCATCGTTCCACCGCCATCGAAGAAGCGGAGCGCGCGGAACGAGCCAAGGTCGGTGTCGCCGTGGAGGCGGCTGCGATGACCGGCGAGAGAACCACCGTCACGCGGGTACCCGCGGCGGTGACGCTGCCAGCCGCCGGGTCTTGGGAAGACACGGTTCCGGAACCGTTGAAATCAGCCTGAAGACCGCTCTCATGGAGGCTGACCAGTGCCCGACGAGCGTTGCTTCCGGAGAGGTCGGGGACGATGACTTCGCCAGGCGCTGTGGGACGAACCGCGACAACAGAATCCTCATCCGAGACGCCGCCTTCACCTTCGCGCTCGAGGGCGCGTCGTACTCGCGCCTGCTGACGCGAGTGACGAGCGAGCGCCGCACCGCCGGTGGCCGAGGGCACACCAAGGTGCCTAAGAGACGCTTCGCCGACACGGCGAAACACTGGGCCCGCGACGACGCCGCCGTAGTGAGCGAGAATAGGTTCATCGATGACCACGGAGATGACTAGGCGCGGGTTGTGCGCTGGAACGAAGCCAACGAAGGACGCCAACCACCGGTCTTCGGAGTAGCCGCCGTGAACGTGGTCGGCCTTCTGCGCCGTCCCGGTCTTTCCGGCGACGAGGTATCCATCGATGGCCGCCTCCGTGCCAGTACCCCCTGGGCCCGTGACACTTGTCATCATGTCCGCGACGAGGCGTGCGATACGCGTCGGAAGAACGCGCCGACGCGTCTCTGGAAGAAACTCGCGCGACGCCGCAAGACCCGGCTCACCCACGCGCAGCGCGATGCGCGGCCGGACCAAGCGTCCGCCGTTCGCGATGACGCTCATCGCCGTCGCGAGCTGAACGCTCGTCAAACTCATGCCCTGCCCGAAAGCGATGGTCGCCGTATCCATCTCGGACCATTGCCGATGAGGCCGCAGCGAGCCGGAGACTTCACCTGGCATTGAGAGACCCGTGACCTCGCCAAAGCCGAACGAGCGAAACGCGCGGTAAAGACCGCGTCGACCCATTCGAAGTCCAATCTTCGAAGTGCCGATGTTGCTCGAGAGGCCGAGGATCTGCGCCAACATCAGGTCATCGTGGGGCGTCGTGTCGTGAATCGTGTACTGGAGCACGTCCATGTCGCCGCCTTCGCAGTCGATGGATTCGTTGCTCTCGATGACGCCCGCGTGGAGCGCCGCCGCGATGGTGAAAGGCTTGACGGTTGAGCCGGGCTCGTAGCGGTCCGTGAGAGCGCGGTTACGACGGTGGCTCGCCGGCGCGTCGCCGGGAGCGTTGGGGTCGTAGTTCGGCCAGTTCGCGAGCGCGAGAACTTCGCCGCTCTCCGGGTCCATGACCACGACGCTTCCCGCGCGGGCTTCAAAGGTGTTCGCCGTCAACGCAAGCTCGCGCTCAGCGATCTGCTGAATCGTTCGGTCGAGAGTCAGCGTTAGGTCCGCGCCTTCATGGCCGGGGTCATCGACGAAGGTCTCGCTGAAGACGATGCGACCTCGGTTGTCGCGCAGCACCGGAACCGTGCGCCGGTCTCCGCGAAGCTCTTCCTCGAAGGAAAGCTCGACGCCTTCGATGCCGACACCATCGATGTTCGCGAAGCCGAGAACATGGCTGGCCAGGTTGCCGCCTGGGTAAAAACGTCGTGCTTCGCTGTCCATGTGGACGCCTTCGAGGTCCGCCTCGCGGATAGCCACGGCAAGCTGCGGCGACGCTCGGCGCTTAACCCAGACAAACGCGCGGTCCGACGCAAAGCGGCGCTCAAGGGTTTCGCGGTCGACACCGGTAAGAACCGACAGACGCGCCGCCGTCGCTACTGTATCGACGCCCAAAGCGAGCATCTCGCGTGGATTCGCCCAGACGCTTTGAATGTCGACGCTGACGGCCAGCTCCGAACCGTTGCGGTCGTAGATGGTTCCGCGCTTCGGCGCGAGGCGCACATTACGGATGTACTGGTCCTCAGCCATCTCGCGGAGCGAGGGCGCGCGCTCGACCTGAAGCACATACGCGCGGTACGCGACGCCTCCGCCGTAGACCATAAGCGCGGCTCCGAGCATTCCGATGCGAATCAGCCCCCAGCGGCGGCGAGATGGTGGAAGGTTATGCACTTAGCGCACCCCTCCCGCTGTCTGGCGCTGCTCGCCCGTTGGGACGATGGGAACAATTCGCTCGGCGTTCGGCGTGTCCATCTGTAGGACCCCGCGACCCACCGCTTCGACGCGCTCGGACTGTCGCAGCGTTGCCGCCTCGAGGCTCAGGAGACGGCACTCTTCGATGAGGCGACGCTGCTCGCGCCGCTCGGCGCCAACCTCGTAGCCAAGCTCGATGGTCTCGAAGCGCATCGAGAGATGAACGATGAATGCCGCCGCGGTAGCGAGCACCGCTGCAGTCCAGAGCATGATGAACGACGCGCTGCTCTTCGGCTTCTTGGGCGCCTTGTCCGGGTCGCGGCTGACGTTCTTTGTCATTGGCCGGGCTCCCGTCCGACGCGCTGCCCGACTCGAAGCTTGGCGGTGCGTGCGCGCGAGTTGACGGACTTCTCGTCCTCCCCCGCGATAATGGGCTTCTTTGTCTTCGGCGCGATGCGCGCGTCGTTTCGGAACGCCCACTTCACGCGACGGTCTTCGAGGGAGTGAAACGAGATCACCGCGAGGTGGCCACCATCCGCAAGAACGTTCGGTACCTGGTCGAGCAGACGGTCGAGCTCACCGAGCTCGTCGTTGACGGCGATACGCAACGCCTGAAACGTTCGCGTCGCAGGGTCGATGCGGCTGTGCCCGCCACCGAAGACGCGACGCACAGCTCGCGCCAGATCCGCTGTGGTGTGGAGCGCGTCCTCTTCCTCGGCGCGCTTGATGGAGCGAGCGATGGGCCGGGAGCGGCGCTCTTCGCCGAACTCGTAGATGAGGTTCGCGAGTCCTTCGGCGTCGAGGGACGCGATGAGCTCTTTTGCGCTCAATCCGTCGCCGGGATCCATTCGCATGTCGAGGGGACCCTCGTGGCGAAACGAAAACCCGCGCTCAGCGGTGTCGATCTGGTGGGAGCTGACTCCCACGTCGGCGATGACACCGTCGAAGAAGCCCCAGTCTTCGCGGACCGCACGCTGGGCGAAGCCGCCGAAGGTCCCCTGAACGAGAGTGGCTCGGTCGCCGAAGCGCGCGAGTCGTTCCCCGGCCGCTTTGAGCGCGTCGACGTCTCGGTCCACTCCGATCAAACGGCCCGTCGGGCCACAAGCTTCCAGAATCGCCTCGGCGTGTCCGCCGCCCCCGAGGGTCAGGTCCGCGTAGAGTCCTCCGTCGCGTGGCTCGACGGCTGCGACGGTCTCCTGAAGGAGCACGGTCTTGTGCGAGAAACTCATAGCCCGAGCTCCGCCAAGCGCTCGGCCATAGCCAATCGCTTCTCATCGTCATCGAGCACACTCGAGCGAAGCGCGTCGAAACGATCGCTCGACCAAAGCTCCGCGTGAGGACCCATTCCCGCCCAGAGCGCGTCCCGCTCGAGGTGAGCATGTTTGCGGAGCGATGCGGGAATGAGCACGCGGCCCATCTTGTCGAGCTCCACCTCCACGGCGCCGGACACGTAGATGCGACGGATCATGGCCACGCTCGGATCGAAGCGAGGAAGACTCGCAAGTCGCTCTTCGAAGGCGAGCCATTCCTGCATTGGGTAGGCCGTGACGCAGGGCTCGAGGCCACTGGTGAGGATCAGCCGTGAGTCCCCAGACGCACCGAGGACTTCGCGAAACTTCGCGGGAAGAGACGTGCGTCCCTTCTTATCTATCGCGTGTTCGTAGCGGCCCCGAAACAAAGTCGTTTTCCCATCCAGTAAATCCCGCTGTTCCGCGGGCGGACGAATATGGCACTTCTTGCCACTTCTTACCACCAACGAATCTACGCTTCGGGATTTTTGGGGTCAACTTCGTGGAGCAGATGACGCAAACACCTCTCAAACCCTTGTTTTCTTTTACTTTTTCTTCAAACGTGGGTTTTGGGGGCAAGAAGGGGGCAAAAAGTGCCAAGGGGGCATGGATTCGACACTGCGACACCGTCAAAGAACGCCAGACTTGTCGCCTCGGTCGTCACAAAGAAGACAAGTTCGACTACTTGACAACGAAAACAGTGACACCGTTGGCAAGCAATTGGAACCTTGGCATTTTCGTCCTGCAAATCTAGGATCAGGGAGTGTCGAAAGACCCCTCAGCCTCGAAGCCCCACCAAGAGGCCATTTTGTCCGCGTGGGACTCTTTGGAGGCATCTTGGGACAATGATGACGCGCACCGAAAGTTTTTGGCGCTTTGCCAGAGCCTCGATCGGCTCGACGCAGCGGGTCAGCTCTATCGAAAAGTGGCCGAATCCTCGGGCCCGCGGGCAAAGGAGGCCAAAACCCGCATCGACCAACTCATGGTGCGCGCCATGGCGAACATGCAGGCCCTGCGGGTAGAACCCAATTCCCGGCCGCGTTCCCTCGTCCTTCTGATGGGCATCGTACTGGTGGTTATCCTGCTGAGCTTCGCGGCGAGTTTTTTCGTTTAGCGGCGCGATTTCACCGCGGCTCAACCACCGTCTGATAGGCTCGCGCTACATGCAGCTGGACTTCAAGACCCGCGAAGTCACCGTGAAACTCGTTTACTACGGGCCAGCGTTGAGCGGGAAGACCACCAATCTTCAGGCGATTCATCGACTCGTCAGCGGCGACGCCGCCGGGCGCCTGATGACCCTCGAAACCCGAGATGATCGAACGCTCTTCTTTGATCTGCTTCCGCTGACCTTCGAAGGCGGTGGCGGGATTCAAGTTCGCTTCAAGCTCTTCACGGTGCCCGGCCAGGTCATCCATGACGCGACGCGACGGCTCGTACTTCAGGGAGCGGATGGCACCGCCTTCATTGCCGACTCCCAAGTGAGCGAGACGAAGGCGAACCAGCAAGCGTTTCGCAATATGCAAAAGAACTTGAAAGAGAACGGCGTCGACCCGAAGACGCACCCTCTCGTTCTGCAGTTCAACAAACGCGACCTCCCGGGCATTCGAACCGACGAAGAGATCGACGCGATGGCCGCCAAGGGTAAGGAGCCGGTGTTCAAGGCCGTCGCTCTGCGCGGGACCGGCGTCATGGAGACCTTCCTTGGGTTGACGGAGCTCACGTGGCGACGCCTAGAAGAGATGCACAAGCTCCACGAGAAGTTCGGCCTCGACCCGGACGAATTCCTAGCTGGCATTCGTCAACGTCTCGGCGCCGGGAGGGCCGCATGAGCCCAAGTAGGAAGCGGCAGGAGAGCACCGAACTGCCTTCCATCCAGGATGTGGGTGAACCCTCGAACATCGACATCTCGATGGGGGACATTTCGCGACTTGAGGAAGTCGTCGACCGTGACGCGCTCCGCGACGTCTGCCACTCATTCTTCGACCTCTTTGGTCTCTCCATCCGTATCTACTCCTCCACCGGGTCTCTCCTCGCGAACGTTCACGAACAGCCAGAGGTCTACAAGTACGTGGACGCTTTCGCCGGCGGGCGGCGCGCCGTCGCCCACACCGTCGAAGCGGTCAAACGTCTGAAGCCCAAAAAAGAAGTCGAGCGCTTCACGTGCTTTAGCGGCGCTATCTACGATGTGCTCCCGCTGACGTATCAGGGCCGCACCGTTGGCCGAATCGTCGTGGGTCCATACCTGCCGGCGGAGCTCAAGGAAGTCCCGAAGACGCTGACCCGCGTCGACCCTGACGTCGACCGGGAGCTCGCACGTGACGCCCTGGCGAAGATGGCCCGCGTCCGCGGCGAGACCATCGAACGCATCGTCGCTCACCTCCGTCGCATCGTGGACCTCCTCCTCTTCTCGAGCCACCGCGCTCACCTGACGAGCGAGATGCATGTCGCGAGTGTTCGCGCCAGCTACCGTGAGCTCGCGGAGAAAACCGTCAGTCTCCAGGGCGCGTATGAACGCCTGAAAGAGCTCGACCAGCTCAAGTCGAACTTCCTCGCCACCGTGAGTCACGAGCTGCGTACTCCGCTGACTTCGATCATCGGCTACAGCGAGATGCTCGAGAGCGGAATCGCCGGCGACCTCGAGAGTGAACAGCGCGAGTTCGTCGAGACCATCCGCACCAAGGGCGAGCAGCTGCTTGCGCTCATCACAAGTCTTCTGGACTTGAGCAAACTTGAGCAAGGCGTGCTGCGCATCGAGGCGACCCCCCTGAATGTGGCGGCCATCGTCGATGATATCGCCAAGACTTTTCACCCTCACGCCGTCAAGAAAGGCGTCGAGATCGTCTCCCACGTCGGTGACGACCTTCCCGCTGTCATGGGGGACGCGATGCGCATGAAGCAGGTGCTTTCAAACCTCGCCGAGAACGCCATCAAGTTTACGCCGGCGGGCGGCACCGTCACCTTCTCCGCCGAGGCGAGGGAGGTTGAAGACGAAGACGGTCTTGGCGCGGCGCTCATGTCGGAGCCTCGCCAGGGCGTAGCTTTCTTGGTCCGCGACAGCGGTCAAGGAATGCCCAAGGACGAGCTGCCACGCATCTTCGACGCGTTCTACCAAGTAGACGGCGGCTCAACGCGTGAGCACGGTGGAACCGGTCTTGGGCTGTCCATCGTGAAGCGCCTCGTCGACGCCCACCACGGCACCATCACCGTCGACAGCGAACTGGGGAAAGGCACCGAGTTTGTCGTCCTCATCCCGGAGCCCGAAGAAGACTAAGCGTCTCGAGGCGTGAACGAGCACGAACGAATCGCGTGGCTTCTCAGCCGCCCTTCAGACTCTCCCCACCTGACCCTCGCCAACGGCGATGACGCCGCCACGGTGAACGCTCCAAGCGGCGCCGTCATAAGCGTCGACGCGCAAGTGGAAGGAACGCACTTCAAGCGCTCCTTCGCCGACTGGGCCACGCTCGGCAGACGCGCCGTCGTCGCAGCGCTGAGTGACCTCGCGGCCATGGGCGCTTCGCCACGCGCCGTATTCTCGTCTTTGGTTCTGCCCGCTGAGTTCGTCGAAGACGACTTTCACTCCCTGACGCGCGGAATCGCACGCGGCGCTGAAGAGTCCGGCGTCGTCGTCGCCGGAGGAAACCTAAGCGGTGGCCCCTGTGTGATGATCGATACAACTGTCGTTGGCGAGGCTCCAAAGGGCGTCGTCACTCGCTCCGGTGCCGCCCCCGGCGATGGCCTCTTCGTTACCGGCGTTCTCGGGGCAGCGGCGCTTGGCCTCGCGGCGCTCCTTGCCGAACGTGAGGACACAAGCCTTCGCCCCTACATCGACGCGTGGCGCGCCCCCGCCGTCGACTTCACCTTCGCCTCCACGTTGAAGGAACATGCGAGCGCCGCCATCGATATCAGCGACGGGCTCCTTCAAGACCTCAGCCACCTTTGTCGCGCCTCGGGTGTCAGCGCGGAGCTCGATGAGCTGTCGCTTGCGCCATCGGACGGCTTTCGCGCGGCGGCAGAGAAGTTGGGTCGCGACCCACGAGAGCTCGTTCTCTCCGGTGGTGAATCCTACTTTCTTCTCTTCGCTTCGCCTCAACCCATCGACGGCGCCACACGAATCGGACGCATCGTGGAGTCCGCGAGCGCTCCGGTGTTCAACGTCCGCGGAGACGTGCTCCAGGCGCCAGGATTCGATCACTTCACGTAGCGCGCTCAAGACTACGGCTGACGCTCGATGCTAAGCCGCTTCATCATCTTCTGAAGTCCATATCGGCTGAGGCCTAGGTCCAGCGCACTTCGCGTCACGTTTCCGTTGTTTCGTGCGAGGGCCTCTCTAACCAAACGCGTCTCTAGCTCGTCGACCTGTGACCTCAGGTCCCCCGATTTGGAGTCTACGCCGCGAAGCTCCGGCGACAGGTGCTCGAGCTTCAATACGTCGTCCGCGAGAACGCTCGCTCGCTCAAGCTCGTTCTGCAGCTGACGAACGTTGCCTGGCCAAGGCCCCGCGCTCAATGCGTTGAGGGCTCCCTCGCTGATCGTCACGTTCTGTCGTTTCTGAAGCCACGCGTCCACCAAGGGCGCAATGTCGGCTCGACGTTCCCGAAGTGGAGGCACCTCGATGGTCACCACCGCGAGCCGATAGTAGAGGTCGCGGCGAAATGCGCCCTCCTCGATGCGTCGAGGGATGTCCTCGTGCGTCGCGCTGATAATGCGCACGTCGACCTGCCTCGACTCCGTCGCGCCGACGCGCCGAACCACGCCATCTTGGGCGACGCGTAGCAACGCGGCCTGGAGCGAGGGGCTCATCTCAGCAAGCTCATCGAGAAAAAGCGTGCCCCCGTCGGCGGCCTCAAAGAGCCCCACACGCGTGGACTCAGCCCCGGTAAACGAACCTCGCTCGTGGCCAAAAAGAAGACTCTCTAAAAGCGCGTCGGGGATCGACGCGCAGCTCTGCGAAATGAACGGAGCGCCGGCTCGCGCGCTCCGCGCGTGCACGTAGCGAGCGATGTGCTCTTTGCCGCTTCCGCTCTCTCCGCGAATGAGCGTGGGTACGTTGGCGCTCGCGACACGTCCGGCAAGTTCGACGACTCTCTTCATCGCGACGCTTTCCGCCACGAACCCCTCGGGACTGCGGACGGCCTGCAACTCGACTTCCTGACGCGACGCGCGCTCCTCAAGACTACGGCGCATGCTTCGCAGCTGAGTCGCTTGTGCGCGCAGCTGCGTCTCACGCTCACACCGCTCCAAACCGCCGGCCCCGAGGTCCGCGAGGTCGACGAGGAGCGCTGTGTCTTCGGCGTCAAAGGCGGCTGGGCGAAGTCGATCCTCGATGTAGATCACGCTGGCTCGTCGAGGGATCGGAACGCAGAGAAGTGAGCGTAACGCCAACGCGTGAATGCTCGCGGCACCAAAGTGTTCGTCGCTCAACGCGTCCATCGTGGAGACGGCATGACCTCCATCGAGAGCCCTGCTCACCACGGAACGTGATACGGCGGACGCCCCGCGTACAACACCCGCTTCGGCAACGACGTGAAGCTCACCACTCGCGACTCGCTCGACGACACACGCGCGCTCTCCGTCGACCAACTCCAAGGCAGCCTCGGAGAGCACTTTGGCGATCGCGCCCGGATGCTCGAGGCCCGTGAGACGACGCGCGACACGCGTGAGCCGGCGCCAACGGCGACTGTCGTGGGCTGCGCTCGTGCTGGGCGCCGCGGACAGAACCCGTGCATAGGCCGGAACTCGCCGCATGCGTTCTCGTTCCGGCGGCGCCAACGTTGAGGCAGCAAGATCGAGTAGCGTGCGCGCTTTGGATCCCGCGCTTGGGTCCCCGTGCTCGGTGAGCACGAGGGCCACCCGAAGGGAATCCTCCCAGGAGTCTGTCTCTCGCGTGCGAAGCTGCCCGAGCGCCTCGGACACGTCGCGCCCCTGGGCGGCACAGCGCCGAAGGTCCGCCAAGGCGTAGTCGAGGGCGCCCGGCTCGCTTTTGGACAAGAGCGCCTCGGCCAAATCGGGGGCGGCGCCTGCCGTGGCGGCGGCGAGACGAAGGCGCGCCGCCTCGCTCTGCAGCGACAGTCGACGTGCGGCGTTTAGGTCGCCTTGATGCGCCGCCAGCTCCGCCTGTGCCTCCTGGATCATCTCGATGCCTTCGTGGTCCGACGCGGCACGGCTCGCTTCAGCACCTTGGGTGAGATGCGTCGCGGCGGAACCAATACTCCCAATGAGCATCTCCGCCCGAGCGAGGTTGTGGAGCGCTCGGCCCACGTCTCGTTCGCGCCCTAGCTCCGTCAACGTACGCGCTGCTTCGCGCAGGGAGTCGAGAGCTGGCCCAAGTCGCCCGAGCGAGAGTTGGGCGGCGCCAAGGTTTCCCATGAGACTGGCCTCGACATGACGTTCTCCGCAGCTCCGCGCGAGACCCAGTCCTTCCTGGTATGCCGCCACGGCGTCTCGCGAGCCCGAGACGATTCCGAGGACGATGAGCAAACGCCCACGCTCTCGAATGCTCGCTTGACGGAGCCCATCACGCACAAGGGCCTGGGCCGTGCGGGACTCCCCACGTTGAAAAGCCAGCCACGCGAGAAGTTCCGCGCGCTGGACGCCCGTCGTGTTTTCCGTGAAGCGCTCTGCGGCTTCGACGTCGCCGTCCCCAAGCGCCAACCACGCGCGCGTCGACGCCAACGATGGCTCATCGTCCACGGCTGCAAGTGCAGACCGCGATTCTTCTCTTCGCCCTGCTCGCCGAAGCACCTCCGGCACATCCTCTGGGACCGCGCACAAGAGCGCTTCGCGATACCGACCCGCCGAAACTCTTGCCCGAAAGAGCACTCGGACTTGAGCGGGACTCGATGCGCCCAGACGACGGGCGTCGTCGCTCAAGCGTTCGACGTCCGGCGCGCGCCCTTGCTCGTACGCGTGCGACATCGCCTCCTCGAAGAGTGCCGGAGCGCTCTCGTCTCTTCGGTGGGCAGCCAAGTGCGCGCGCTGACGGCGTGTGCTCCCCACAAGTGTCGCGGCGAGCGCCTTTCTACGCTTTTTGGGCATGCCGTCGCAGACCTTCGCCACGAGGTCATCGCGAAGGTGCCAATGCCCGCCGCGGCTGACGCTCGCAAGACCCTCCGACGCCAGACGTGAGAGCGCGGCTCCCGCGTCACCCAGCCCCTCCGCCGAGAGTCGACCCCCGGCAAGAGCAAGGCGCTGAGCGACGTCTTCGGCGGCGGCCGGAATCGTCTGACCTGGACCCCGAAAATCTTCGGAGCGCTTCTCCGTCCGTCCAAGTCCGTCGGCGAGAAGCCGGCAGAGGCGGCCGCTCAAACGACCCGAGCGACGCGACGCATCACTTCTCTTGGAGGCACGCAAGGCGCCTCCGCTTCGTGCCGCTGCAATTCCGAAGAGCTTGTCGAAGTCCTCGTCGAGCAGCGGGCCCAACGGGACGTTGAGCACGTCGTCCTCTTCCAACGGCGCGTCTCTTTCGAAGACAAAAGCGGAGGTGTGCCCGTCGATGGCCGCAACACGAAGCGAGCGACGTGCCGCGCCCACCGCAGCGGAGCGCGCCGCCGCGACGTAGGGCGAACGAGGGAGGGTCTCGGCGGACCCGTTGTTCACGAAAGTGACGCTCTCGCCACGGAGCGTGCTGTCGCGTTGGAGGTGCCGGACCGCCTCGGCGATGAGCCGGGTCTTGCCGGCGCCGGCAGGGCCATGAACACAGATCACCCCGCCCTCCTTCAAAGCGTGGAGCAGTTGCCGAAGAGCCGTCTCGTGTCCGCAGAAAGGAAGCTGCAACGCCAGCGCCGCCGGCATCTTCGGAGGGTTCCCGGGAAGGGCATGCCCCGACATTTGAGAGAGCGTTCGAGCGACGTCGTGAGCCGACGCGGGGCGCAGCTCCGCTTCGTCCTCAACGAGGCTCTTGAGGAGCGCCGTCAGTGCGCCCGGCACTCCGCCCTCCGAGACAGCCGCGTCTGTGCCCAGCCAACGCCGAAACGTCTGCCCCAGCGCATAGAGGTCCGTCGCGACGGTGCGCTCCCCATACAAACACTCCGGCGCGAGGAAGCCGACGGAGCCAGAGACGTGGGGCGAAGAAGCCCTAGGCGGACCTGCGAGCCCGAAGTCCACAAGAGACGCCCGGACTCCCGCCGCGATGATGTTCGACGGTTTGACGTCTCCGTGAATCACACCCGCCGCGTGCACCCGCGAGAGCGCGAGCGATGCGCCGATCGACAGCGGCCAGAATGCGTCGAGGAGCGCGCTCGGCTTCAGCGTCGCAAAGAGCTTGTCGCTCTGCGTGCCTTCGACGAGCTCCTCCACCAGAACTCCGGACCCCACCGCGAGCGACCACGGCGCCGGGAGCGGCTGCTTGAGACAGACCAACTCCAAGACCTGCGCGATGCCCTCCCCGCTCAGCGTCCGCAGCGCTTCTTCTTCCGCGCGCAGCAACCCAAGCGCCTCCGGGGGGACCAGCTTGAGCGCGACTGGCTTTCCGCTCTGCGTATCCACGGCACGCACCACGCGGCCACCCCCTCCCTCGCCGATTTCGGCTTGGTAGCGATAACGTCCGTGCAGCGCCAACTCCGATGGCGGTCTCATAGGACCACTATGTGATGAAAGTGCCTCCAATATCAATGCCGCCGACAAAGAGCCGCCAACATCGTTTGCGCAATAAAATGTTCTCCTCGCTATTCTTTTCGCTAACTTCGCCCCTGAGAACGCATACCTTGTCTCGTTATGCGTATTCTTTTTCTCCTGAGTTTCGTGTTCGTCGCCTGCTCCGACGACGCCCCGCCCATCACGGACGTGCCAACGACGCCCCCGGTCGACGTTCAGGAGCCGGATGATGCGCAGGAACCCAGTGACGCACAGGAGCCCGCTGACGCACAGGAGCTCAGCGACGTCGCGGCCGACATCGAGCAAACCGAAGACAGCGGACCAGCGGTGTGCCCCCTCATCGACCCGGAGGTCGTCACCTTTCGCACAGACGACGACGTCGAACTTGAGGCGGCTTTCTTCGCCGCTCCCACGGCGGGTCGTCCTGCGCTTGTTCTCTTTCACATGATCCCGCCCTCCAACACACGTGGCAACTACCGGCGGCCGTTTATCGACCAGCTCGTGACCCAGTGCATCAACGTCCTCAACGTTGACCGCCGTGGTGCCGGTGGTTCCGGCGGCGTGGCGCGGGATGCGTACGAAGGTCCTGGCGGCGCCAGTGACGCACGCGCGGCGTTCGACTTTCTCCTCGCGCACGAAATTGCGCCGGATGCGTCTCACATGGCAATGGTCGGCGCGTCCAACGGCACGACCTCACTCAACGACTACGCGTCCCTCGAAGTCTCCCCGGTGTCCCTCGTCGCTGCAGTTCTCTTGAGCGGCGGCGGCTATACGGAGAACCAGACGCCGATGTCTGCGAGCGGGCTTCGAGAGCTACCAGCGCTCTTCGTCTACCCGGCCTCGGAGGCGGCTTGGAACGACGGGGTCGAAGAAGACACCGAGCCTGGGTGGCGCTTTATGAGCCACACCGCCAGCGCTCACGGAACGCGGATGCTCGATGACGAGGACGCCGCGAGCGCCGTCATCGCGTTCCTGAGCGAGTTCCTCGTCGAGTCCTAGGCGCTACCCAGAAGACTCAGCGGTATAAGTGAAAGCGCGTGCCGTCGAAGGCGCGGCACGCTTTGTCGTCGTCTCGCAAATAGTCTTCGATGGCTTCGAAGGGCTGCTGGTCATTCAGCATACGGTTGACGAGCTGACGATACGCCGGCGCTCCCGTGAGTAGGTCGATCGCGGGACGACGAAAGTCGTACTCGTAGACTTCGGTGCGCCAAGGCTCGCGGTGGCCGCGCTGGATCATCATCGCCGCCATAAGACGGTAGTAGAGCGGGACACTGCGAAACACGTGAGGGTCCGTGACGTGGACCTGAACGCCACCACAGAGCTCACCGGCGAACTTGCGCACCGTCGGCTCAAAGGTCAGCGGCCTCAGAACAGCGCCTGGCGCTTCGATGTCGCGCGCAAGCGCAGCGCCATCCACGCCCGGAGCGCCGAACATCTCGAAAGGCCTCGTCGTCCCGCGGCCTTCGGAGAGCGTGGTCCCCTCAATGATGCAGCCACCGGGGTACACGGTTGCGGTGTCCGTCGTCGCCATATTTGGCGAAGTCAGCACCCACGGGAGTCCGGTGTCCGCGAAGAGCATCTTGCGCTCCCAGCCGAGCATCTCGACCACGCTCAGCGAAGACGGGTCGAGCTTCTCGAACTCGACGACCATCTTCATGAGTTCGCCAATCGTCAGGCCATGGCGCACGGGCACCGGATACAGGCCCACGAAAGAGCGATAGGCGGGGCCCTGCGGCGCGCCTTCCGTGATTTCACCGCCGAGGGGATTGGGTCGATCGAGGACCATGACCTCGATGCCCATTCGTGCCGCGACGCGAAGGACGAACGCCGTCGTCCACACGTAGGTGTAGAAGCGCGCGCCGACGTCTTGCAGGTCGACGATGATAAGCTCGAGGCCTTCGAGGTCGCTGGTGCGAGGGGAGAGATCTGCAGCCGTCTCCCCATAGAGCGACACGACGCGATGACCTCCCGCCGACTCACCGCCCACTCCGACCATGTCTTGCGCGGTGCCCGCGTAGCCGTGCTCGGGACCAAAGATGACCTGAAGGTCGACGAAGGGCTCGAGGATCGACAGAGCATGCCGATAGTTTGCGTCGACGCTCGCAGGATGCGCGAGAAGGCCCGTCTTACGTCCTCGAATGCGCTTCTGCAGCTCCGCGTCCGCGGCGAGCCGGTCCAGCCCTGATTGTACCCTCATGCTACGTCTTCCACATCCGCCGCCAGGCGATAAAGGACCGCCATACGAACGGCGACTCCGGCTTCAACTTGGTCGAGGACGCGACTCCGGGGGCCATCGGCGACCTCCGGCGTGATCTCAACACCGCGGTTCATCGGACCGGGGTGCATCACGATGGCGTCCTTCTTCGCATGCGCGAGGCGCGCATCATCAAGACCGAAAGTCCGTGCATACTCGCGCAAGCTCGGAAGCAACGCCTCGGCAAGGCGCTCCCGCTGAATGCGGAGCATGATGACAACATCCGCGTCCTCGAGGGCCGGCTGCATCTCGTCGTAGACCTTCACATCGAAGGCTTCCGCGAAGTGGCGCGGCACAAGCGTGCGCGGACCCGCCACACGAACATCGCAGCCGAACTTCCGCAGGAGACGGCAGTCGCTTCGCGCCACGCGGGAGTGGGCGACGTCGCCGCAGATAGCAACCTTTAGACCCTCCAAGGTACCCTTCGCCCGGCGAATCGTGAATGCGTCAAGGAGCGCTTGGGTTGGGTGCGCGTGCATTCCGTCCCCCGCGTTTACGACAGAACAACCCACGTTCTTCGCGATGTAGTGCGGCGCGCCGCTGGCCGAATGGCGAACGACCACAACATCAGGGTGCATCGCTTCGAGAGTCTTGCAGGTGTCGTAGAGGCTCTCACCTTTGCTGACGCTGCTCGTCGCCACGCTCATGTTGACGGTGTCTGCCGAGAGTCGCTTGCCCGCCAGCTCGAAGCTCGTGCGTGTGCGCGTCGAGCTTTCGTAGAAAAGATTGATGATGGTTTTACCGCGAAGCGTGGGGACCTTTCGCACGCGTCTACGGCTCACCTCAAAGAACGCCTCCGCGGTATCGAGAAGGCTGATGATGTCCGCCGCGGACATCGTCTTCAGGTCGAGCACATGTCGCAACGTCATCCTCGGCTCCCCCGAATAAACGCGCCGTCGTCATCCGCGGGCGTCGCGCCGAGGCGTACATCCACGCGCCGCCCCGGAGCCACCGTGAGCTCTCGGCCGATGAAGTCCGCTGCGATGGGCAGCTCTCTGCCGCCCCGATCGAAGAGGACGGCGAGGAGAACGCGCCGTGGACGGCCGTAGTCGTTGAGGCACTCCAGCGCCGCACGAATGGTCCGTCCCGTTTGCAGGACATCGTCGACGATGATGACGGTCTTGCCTTGTAGACCAAACTGAACGTCACTGGGCCCAACGCGTGGATCGGGGAGCGCCGTTGCAGCGTCATCACGATAGAAAGCGATGTCGACGGCGCCGACGGGAAGCTCCTTGCCGTTGAGCTTCTTGACCTCGGAGGCAAGTCGCAGAGAAAGGCCGATTCCCCCTCGACGAATCCCGACTAGCGCGACGTCGTCGGATGCGAACTCGTCGGCCAGCTCCTCGACGATGGACGAAGCCATGCGGCGGGTCACACGGCCAAGGGTCGCCCCATCGAGCAGTGCGTCGTTGTCCGCTGTACCGCCACCCACGACGGCGGTCTACGCCATCCCCGGGCGCTCGGTCAATGGGTCGCTCGGCGTAGGGCCCTAATCAAGGGGAATGTCGAAGGCGCTCTCACCTTCGAGGGAGGGAGTCTCGGCGCTGGGAAGATCGAGGATATTCGGCTCCGCCTCCACGCCAGGCGCCTGATGGGGCATATCTTCGCCGGCTTCCAGCCGTTCCTGCATCTCGTACTTGGACGGGCACTGAGCCACCAGCTCGTCGGCCAAGAAACTCAGCTCACCGTCGAATTCTTCAAGCTCCCCCTGCACAGTGACAGAGACACCAAAATCGTCACGAAACGTATCTGGCACGACGCAATGCTGAAAACGAATCGGCAATGCCGTGTGCTCTTCGTTCTCGATGACAAATCGCCATTCGCAGGGGTCGACGAAGCTCTGAACGCTCCCCTCGCGGAGCATGCCTTCGAGGCGAAGATGATCTCCGGCGAAGGACTCCGGTGACGCCACGACGGCGCCGAGCTCCTGCGTGTAGGAGAACGCGCTGCCCGCGTCCGTCGTCAGAAGCAGCGTGACGATAACGCCGATGAGGCCCACGCCGATCACGGAGATCTTCAGCCACGCCGTCTGGTCTTCGGGCTTGGAATCGCCGCGCGTGCTCGCCGGTGACTCGGTGGGTTCTGGGTCAGTCGTTTCACTCACAACAACAGTTTGGGGGCAGAGCCCGGGTCGGCGCAAGGGGCGGAAATGACCTTCCTCATCCACGCCTCCCCCACACGCTTAGGGGAGAAAGGCCCGCGCCAACAAAAACCAGCCGCTATTCGCGAACGCGGCCCACGTGTTCACGCGGAAGCCAACCGCCGCGACCGGCGTCGAGGGAAACACGGACGTAGTCGCCATCTTCCCCCACGAGGCTGCCTCGCTCGCCTTCGAAGGCCTCACCACGTGTTGTCGCGCGTGGGTCAGGTCCCTCCAGGAGATCGACGGTCGCCGTGACAACGGCGGGGTCACCATCCTGAAATATGCCGTGCTTGGACGCGAGGAGGACCGCGAAGATGCCAACAAACAAAAGGGACAATACCGCCGTCACGGTGGTTCCGATGCGAGCTCGTCCTTTGGCGTACATGCGCGCGATCAGCATGAGGAAGACCAGTCCCCAGCAGATGAGCAGGAGGAGCCCGAGCGTAAACTCGCTAATGTCCCGCACGATGGCCTCGCCCAGCCCTCGGCTCTCGCTGGTTTCGATCTCGCCGCGTGTTGCCGTCAGACGTTCAGCGAGACCCTGTTGTGTCGCCTCCAGGTTCGTCTGCGCATCGGAGGCGCCCGGGTCCAGGTAGAGGCTGCGCTCAAAGTTAAGCAGCGCAAGGCCGAGCTCCCCCTCCTTGGCGTAGGCGGTACCCAGGTTGTAGCTAAGGTCGCCATCGACGACCCCAGCCGCGCGGAGCTCTTCGTAGTTCTGAATCGCCGCGGCGTAGTCCCCCGCATAGAACGCAGCGTTCGCGTCTTCGAAGAGCGCATCGACCTGCTGAGCGTCCGCGGAAAGCGCCGCGCTCGTTTTAACAAAGAGGAGCGTCGCGAAAAGCAGTTTGAAGAGCCGCACCATCATGAGCCCGCTCCCATCGCGTCGACGCTCTTAAGAAGAGTCGCCGTCCGAGCCAGGCAATCCTTCATCTCGTCTGGGGTTGAGCCCGCCGAGGAAAAACGAGCGAAGTCACACGTCTCCATTTCACGGGCAAACGCGCTGACGTCCGCGGCGGGCATTTGATTCGCGACCAAGAAGTCGTGGAGTTCGGTCTGCGTGAGGCTTCCGATCTTGGCGCCGGTCTTCGTTTCGATGGCGTCCGTCAGAGCTTTGCTGATGGCGGCGTAGAACGCGCGCGCGTCCCCCGCCTGGGCGCTCTTTGCCGCCTCATCCAGTCTTCGGCGTTGCCGCTTTCGATTGGTCTTCTCCACGTCGGGCGTCCGCCGGCGAAGAGCACGCACGCCGAGCACCAACACAAAAAGGAGAGGAGGAAACGCGAGGAGGCCCCAGAAAAGAGGCGTCTGACCAAAACGAGGCTGGGCTCGGAGGAGCTCGCTCGTCGGCCGCAGGCCCTCGAACTCAATGTTCGTGACGCTCGGAGCTTCTGGCTCCTCGACGTCCGGCGTGGCGGTCTCCACGGCCGCCGTGGCGTTGCCAGCGGCCTCCAAGACAAGCTCCGCTCCGCGGACCTCGGTGTAGCGCTCGGTGTTCGGGTCAAAGGTGTGGAACGAAAGTCGTGGCAAAACGTGTCGGCCGGGCTGCTCCGGAACCACAAGCCATTCGAAGGTGCGCTCCCCTCCCACTCGGCCGCCTGGGCTAACGACGCGGTCGTTCACCGAGGGCTGAAGCGCCCGGACGCCGTCCACCTCTGGGAATTCAAAGCGTACATCCCGCAAGTTGCCCGTGCCGCGCATCGTTGCCGTCATGGTCACGGCATCGCCGGTGCGAACCTGGGCGCGGTCGAGGCGAACCTCAAGCGTCGCGTTTCCGACCAAGACATTGTTTGGCACGGGCTCCGGCAGCGCACGCACCTGGAGCGTGAGCGGAGTACCGCTGCGCTGGAGCGTTGGCGTCTGCTGACGGCCGTTGAACAGGTCCGCGATTCCGCCGCCCGTCGAGACCTCCATGTCCGCCGCGCCGATGGTGAGCTCCCCCTCTCGCAGAGGGAAGGCCGCGAAGCGGCGGATCTCGTAGGCGTCGAAGCGCATGCCATTGATCGTCTGTGGCCGCGCTTCGAGCGTACGCGTCACCGGCAGCAGGTCTTGTACCCAGAAGCCTTCGGCGCTGGGTTCGCGAAGAACGTTCGGGGCACGAATACGGACTCGCACGTACAAGAAGAGCGCGACGTCCACCTGCTGCCCCACGAAGGGGTTTGCGTCGCTGACGGTGGTTCGAAGGAACGCTTGGTCGTCGTACACGTAGCCATCACCACCCGCGACGGCAGCGGCTGGCGTGTTCTGCGTCTGGGGCGTCTGACCTTGGGGCGTTACCCCTTGTCCGGTCACTTCGATAGTCACGGGCTGGCTGGAGTAGCGCTGCCCGCCCGCCGTGACGCTCGCCGGCTGAAGCTCGAAGCGGCCCGGGCGCGTCGCCTCCAGAATCAGCGTCTGAACCATCTGCGAGTTCATGACGCGTTGATTGCCACCGAAACCAAACTGCACCTGCATAGGGCGCGAGATATGGCGCGAGCGAACGACGAAGCCTTCAAGGCTTGGCATGTCGATGTTGTCGGGGCTGACACCGCTCGCGTCCACGCGAGCGACGAGTCGAATCATGCCGCCGACCGGTACGCTGACGCGGTCTGTGGTCATCGTGATGGTCACGCTGGTCTGCGCGACGGCGTCGCCGGTCGCCACCAGTGCCGCCGCGACGAAGAGCATGCGAAGAATGAACGAGCGCCGCATCACCAATCCCTGAGGACGCGCCGGCCCTCTCTTGCGGCACGCGCGCGGGCACGCGCACGCTCTAGGTTCTGCTCGTTGTCCTGAAGGGCATCGAGGACACGCTCGACATGCTGCGGCAGATCTTGGCCTCCCTCCTGGGTCTCCTCACCCTGGTCTTGGTGCTGATCCGGCTGTTCGTCACCGCCTTGGGAGTCGTCACCCTCCCCTTCTTGCTCGCCCTCACTCTGCTCTTGCGGGTCTTCGCCTTCTTGGCCTTCACCCTCCTCTTCGCCGCCTTGCTGGTCTTGCTCCTGCTCGTCGCCTTCGCCTTCCTGCTGGTCGCCTTGCTCGTCGCCCTCTTGCTGGTCGTCCTGCTCGTCGCCCTCTTGCTGGTCGCCTTGCTCGTCACCTTCTTGCTGGTCGTCTTGCTCGTCGCCTTCTTGCTGGTCCTGTTGGTCCTGCTCTTCTTGCTCCTGGCGCTCCTGCTCTTCTTGTTGCTCCTGCGCTTCTTCCTGTTCGCGAATGCGGCGAAGGGCGAGTTCTAGGTTCCAGGCAGCGTCACGATTCCCGTGCGTGATGCGAAGGCTTCGGCGGAACGCGTCGGCAGCTTCGCGGAAGAAGCCTTGGCTCGCCTCGTGGTCCTCTTCCGCCGCCGTGGAGTCCCCTTCGCGATAAAACGCGAGGCCAAGATCGTAGTACGCGGCGGCGCGAATTTCGTCGTCCGCGTCAGGATCTGCAGCGATCACGAAAGCTTCGCGAGCCCCCACGAGGTCGCCGGACTCAAGAAGAGCCAAGCCACGGTCGAGAGCCACGCGCGGCTCTTCGGGGTGTTGACGAGCGGCGAGGTCGTACGCCGCCAGCGCGCCCGCCGCGTCACCGGCGCTCATCCGCTCATTGCCTGTTTCTACGTTTGAGTTGGGCGTTAGGAACGGGTCCCAAGCGTGGGCTGGCGCTGCAAGCGCGCCCGAGACCACGACGAGGGCGAGAAGTGACTGGAGCTTCATCATGCGGCTTCCTCTTCCTCTTCCTTGCGGCGACGACGACGGCGTCCAATCCAAGCGTCCGGCAGAAGCCCTTCGAGGACGAGCAGCAGAAACGCGGGCAACAAGACCAACGCGTACCGGTCCTCTTGCACGGTTACCTGACGTGCGCGGTGTTCGCTCTGGTGCAACGACGCCACATGCTGACGCACCTCGTCGATGCCGACGCCGCCTTCGCGGGCGCGTACGAAGCGGCCAGATGTAATCTCCGCAATCTCGCGCAAAGTCTCTTCCGCTTCGGCGCTGAAGCTCGTGGTCACCACTTCGCCTTCGTCGTCGCGAATGTACCCGGTCCACGTACCATCATCCGTGTACATAGGGATGGGCTCGCCGCTGCGCGAGCCGATGCCAACGGTGTAGACCTGGATGCCGGCTTCGGCGAGTTCGCGCGCCGCCTCGATGGGCTCGCCCTCGTGGTCTTCACCGTCCGTCAGCAGAATCACGACCATCGACTTCTGCTGGCGCTCTTCTTCGCTTTCGTTGGGCCTGTGGCTTCGCTCTAGGAGACGCTGACTCGCGATGAGCGCGCGACCGAGGGCCGTGCCGCCAACGGGCATATCCATCGGTGTCATGTCGCGGAGGAAGAGCGCCACCGACGAGTAGTCGATGGTCATCGGAAACTCCATCGTGTCCCCGGCGAAGGCGACAACACCAACGCGGTCTCCGTCCAAGTCGTCGAGAAAACGAACGAGCTCCCCTTTGGCGCGCTCGATTCGACTTGGTCGAACGTCGCGGGCCAACATGCTCTTCGAGAAGTCCAAGGCGATGACAATGTCGACTCCGCGTTTTCTGAGCCAGCGCGTCCGGCTCCCATATTGCGGCCCGGCCAGAGCGACGACGATGCCCGCCAAAGCGAAGACAAAGAGCACCGCTTTTGCGGTTCGCCACACGGCGCTCTTGCCCACGACCAAGGTCGAAAGCGTCGCGCTGTTGCCGAAGCGTTTCGTCGCCCGGTCGCGTGCGCGAAAACGAAGAACGAGCGCCACGATGGCAAAGGCGACGAGGCCGAGGAGCCACAGCAGAGACGAATCGCGCCAACTCATGGCCACCTCCGGAGAACGAAGACGCCGACAAGGAGCTCGAGGAAGAGCAGCGCGAAGGCGGGCCAGACAAACACGGGGAAGAGCTCGGCGTAGACCTTGCCGGAGTCTTCGATCTCCGTTCGTTCCAGCTCGTCGAGGATCGTATGAAAACTCCGCTCCAGCGCGCTCCGGTCGGACACGGGAAAGAACTCGCCGCCGGTACGCTCGGCCATGCGGACGAGGAGCTCGTCGTTGATGGGCGAGTCGTTCATTTGGTACATCGGGCGACCAAAGAGGTCCGTTCCACGCTGGACACGAGACTCTTCCGACTGACCCATGAGGATGGGGAAGACCTTGACCTCCATGGTGTGCGCCAGCTCCGCGGCTTCGTCGGGCTGAATGTTGCCAGCGTTGGAGGCGCCGTCGGTGAGCAGGATGATGACCTTGCTCTTCGCGGTGGAGCGCCGAAGTCGGTTCAGTCCGGTTCCGACAGCGTTTCCGATGGCCGTGCCACGTCCATCGATGAGCTCGAGCTCCAGCTCGCGGATAACGCTACGCAACGCTTCCTTGTCCGTCGTGAGCGGCATGAGCGTGTAGGCATCTCGCCCGAACACAACCGCGCCGATGCGGTCGTTGGGACGGCGCGCCAAGAAATCCTGCACGACTTCCTTGGTGGCCTCGAAGCGGTTCGGCTCGACGTCCGCCGCTTCCATCGAAAGCGACATGTCCATGACCACCACGATGTCGATGCCGTTGATCTCCGCGCTGTTCCGCGCGTGAATGCTCTGAGGGCCCATGAGGCCCAGCACCACGAGGGCGAGCGCCGTAGCGCGTAGACCCGTCGACGCACCGACGAACCAAGTTCGAAACCCTGGCGCGAGCTTCGCCAAGTCAGGACCACGGGAGAAACGAAGGCGCGGCCGTGTGCTTCGGTGCGCGTGGTGAGCGGCGTAGATCAACGGGACCGCGAAAAGAAGCAGCGCGGCCCACGGGCGCTCGAAGCGAAAGCTCCCTGCTTCAAGAGGCACGCCGTACACGCCCTCAACGGCGTAGGCGATGCCGTAGGCGATGGGAATCAGGACGAAGAGCGTCCAAACGTAGGGAAGCAAGGGACGGAGCTTCTTCATTCGCCGCTCCCTTCGCTGCCGCTAGAGCCGTCCATGTCTGGTGTCCGCGGGCTGTCGTTCTTCGCGACTTCGGCCGCGACCTTGGCGGCATCAAACGGGAGCCCTCGAAGCGTTTCGGCGCTCCGCGGGTCGTCTCCGCTGGACGGCGCTTTGGGAGGAATCGTGTCCGGAATGGGCCGCGCAGCAGCAGCGTCCGCGGCGACTGCGTCTGTGGAGACAGCGTCCGCGGCGACAGCGTCTGTGGAGACGGCGTCGGCGGCGGCAGCGAGGGCTGCTGCAGCCTTGGTCCCAGGGGGCACGGTGTCGGGAATCGGTCGCGCCTCGGGCGCAGATTCGACGGCGTAAGCCGGCGGGGACGCTACGTCCAAAGGAGCATGCAGGTGTGCCTCTGGTGATGGGGCTGGCTCTGAAGCCCCATTCGTCGAAGGGTTCGTGGAGGCGGACTCCGCGTTCGTTGTCGCTGCATCCGGCGCCGCCGCATCCGGCGCCGCTGGCTTGGGCATCCAGCGCGCTTCTGCGCTGTCCTGGGCAGCGGGCGCCGTCGTAGGCGCGGCGGGGACCGCCCTCGGTGCCATCGACTGGGCGGGCATTGCGTTTGTGGTCGCGCGCACAATTCGGAACGAACCACTCAGCAAAAGCTCGCTCTGCTCCAACGTGAAGTCCGCCTTGGCGAACTTCACGAGGTCGCAGTCTTGAAGAAGGCCCGCGATCTCGTCGATGCCAACTCCGCGCAGCTTTCGTTTTCGCATTCGCGCGAGCACTTCGTCGGTCGTGCTCTCGAGCCCCTCGAAGCTAAACCGGTGGCCGAGGTACTCGCGCACGGCGTCGCTCACGTGGTCGACAAACTCAACGCCCTGACCTTCCCGCAACATCGCATCGCGTCGTTGACGAAGAGCATTCAGCTTCTCCAGCGCGATCTCCTCTGGGGGGCGCGGTGGTGGTGGTGGAGCCGCGGCCTTTTCGCGCGCTCGCCACCAACGGGCAAAGATCCACGTAAAGAGAGCCGTCAGAAGAATAAGAAGGAGCGCCCCGCCCACCCAATAGAGCGTCGGGTCCTCTTCCATGAGCGGCACCGGCTGTGTCGGTGGGCGTGGCTCCGCGTTGGGTTCGTTGCCGATCACCGACGCGACGCGAATCGTCAGCGCCTCGGAGTCGACATGACCGATGACGCCTTCCGGCGTGAGGACTCGAATGCGAAAAGGAGCGAGCTCGTGTTCGCCAGGCTCCAGCGCGAGAAGCTCCAGCGTGAAGGTGTGAAGCACACCGTCCGGGCGTTCTTCGGTGCGGACATCCGTGTCGAGAATCTCGAAGGGCGCGACCTCTTGCTCGCTCGGGACTGAGATGTCGTCCAGCGCCGGCGCGAGGGCCGTCAGCGTCAACGTCACGACATCGCCGGTGTAAATCTCACCGTCGGCGATACGTAGCTCCACCACGGGTCGGTGCTCATCGCCGAGAAGGTCGGAGTCTTCGTTCTCGCCTTCGTCCTCCGGAGCCTGAGCTCCGTCCGCACCGGGGTCCGCAGCCGTGCCAATGGGGTCGCCGATCGGCGCCTGGGTCGGGTCGATGGGTGCGTCCGGCAGCTGCTCGTCCGGCAGCTGCTCGTCCGGTGTCTGGTCGTCCGGTGTCTGGTCGTCCGGCAGCGGCTCCGGAGCGGGCGTGTCCTCGGGCGCGTTTTGGTTCGGTGGCAGCGGCTGAGCGCTCGCCGGCAAGGCAACGCACAAGAGCGCCCACACCAAGCAATGGCGAAGAGCGTAGTTCATCCCGCCCTCGACATGCGCCGCTGGCGACGCCGAAAGAGCTCCGCGATGGGACGCACGTAGTCACCGTCGGCGCTCACATCGATGTGGTCGATGCTGAGTTTTCGAAAGAGCGTTTCGCGTTTGGCTTTTTCTTCGAAGACGTTTCGCTGAAACGCGCGACGAACACGCGGGTCACTCGTGTCGACCTCGACGAGCTCGCCGCTCTCGAGGTCCTCGACAAGCGCGAGGCCGACGTTCGGCAGCTCCATTTCGCGTGGGTCGCTGACCTGAATTGGAATCAGGTCATGACGCTTTGAAGCAACCCGCAACGCGCGCTCGTAACCATCACCGATAAAGTCGCTGACTACGAAGGCGACACTCTTCCGCTTCGTGAGGCTTCCGAGCATGTGAAAGGCCGCCTTTAGATCCGTGCCGGTGCCCTCGGGCTTTGCGTTGAGGATCTCCGTCACGACACGCATGACGTGACCGCGTCCCTTCTTGGGTGGGACATAACGTTCGATGCGGTCCGTGAAAAGGATCAAGCCGACGCGGTCGTTGTTCTTGATGGCGCTGAACGCCAAGAGCGCCGCGACTTCGGCGACACACTCGATCTTCGTTCGCTCACTTGAACCGAAACGACCACTCGCGGAGAGGTCCACGGCGAGCATCACCGTCATCTCGCGCTCTTCCGTGAAAACCTTCACGTAGGCGTCGTTCATACGCGCCGACACGTTCCAGTCGATGAAACGCACGTCGTCCCCCGGCTGGTATTGCCGGACTTCGCTGAACGCCATGCCTTGGCCCTTGAAGACCGAGTGGTAGCTACCTGCGAGCTGGTCGCTGGCCAGCCTCGAGGTATAGATCTCGATCTTCTTCAGCTTCTTGATGAGGTCGCGTGGGATCACGACTCAGGGAACCTCAACGGCCTCAAAGAGGCGCCTCACCAGGTCATCCGATGTGATCTCTTCGGCTTCCGCCTCGTAGGTCCGCATGATGCGATGACGAAGAACATCGTGACCGATGGCCTTGACGTCTTCCGGAGTGACGTAGCCGCGGTGCTTCACGAATGCGTGAGCACGCGCCGCCAGGTTGAGAGAGATGGACGCACGTGGAGAGGCGCCATGCGCGATCATGGCGGCCATGTCTTTGAGGCCTGCAGCTTCGGGGTCGCGCGTCGCCGTCACGATGCTGATGATGTAGTCCTTGATCTTCTCGTCCATGTAGACGTGCCCGATGGACTTGCGCGCTTGAAGAAGCTGCTGCGTGTTCGTCAACGCCTGAACATCCAGGGCGCTGCTGCCGTCCGCGCGTGGGCCGAGGAGCTTGTGGTCGGCCATTCGCTCCATGATCTTCCGCTCTTCGATGGGCGTCGGATAGTCCACCTTCACGTGCATCATGAAACGGTCGACCTGTGCCTCCGCCAGCGGGTACGTGCCCTCTTGTTCGACGGGGTTTTGCGTCGCCATAACCATGAAGGGCGGCGCCAACTTGTAGCTCGTGTCGCCGATGGTGACCTGGAGCTCCTGCATCGCTTCGAGGAGCGCAGCCTGCACCTTGGCCGGCGCTCGGTTGATCTCATCGGCGAGAACCAAGTTGGCAAAGATGGGGCCCTTCTTCGCGGTGAACTCACCGGTCTTCTGGTTGTAGATGACTGTGCCCGTAACATCCGCGGGGAGCATGTCCGGCGTAAACTGGATGCGAGAGAAGCTCGCCGAGACCGTCTTGCACAGCGTGTTGACGGTCAGCGTCTTGGCGAGACCCGGCACACCCTCCAGGAGCACGTGGCCTCCGGTGAGGAGGCCGATGAGAATGCGCTCCACCATGTGCTCTTGGCCAACGACGACCTTCTGCACCTCATGCATGATGGGGTCGAGGAAGGCGCTCTCTTGTTGGACCATGTCATTGATGGCTCGAACGTCGGTCGACATTGTCGGGTTTCCTTCTGAAGCAAAAACAGAGTGGCGGCTCGGCCGCGTCTCGAAGTTAGGGGTGCGGGCTAGCACGTGTCCCGCGGATAGGGCAACACGCGGTAGACACGGTCATTCCCGATAAAATTGGCTGAATTTTGTCCAACTTTGGCGAAAGTGCCCTTGACGAGGGCGTCTCAAGAGACTGCACTCCCGCGCATGAGCGATTCCACAAGCCAGAGCCTCTTTCAGCGCGCCCAAAAACGACTTCCCGGCGGCGTCAATTCCCCTGTCCGAGCCTTTCGATCCGTCGGCGGGGACCCGGTTTTCGTCAAATCGGCCCGCGGAGCGACCCTCGTTGGCGCCGATGGCCGCGAATACGTGGACTACATCGGCTCTTGGGGCCCCATGATTTTGGGCCACGCTCACCCCGATGTCCTCCGCGTCGTGCAGGAGACCGCAGCCCTCGGCACAAGCTTTGGCGCCCCCACGGAACGCGAGATCGACATGGCGGACGCGATCGCCGCTGCGTACCCGAACATGGAAATGAGCAGAATGGTGTCCAGCGGCACCGAGGCGACGATGGGCGCCCTTCGCTTGGC
The DNA here is from genome assembly GCA_045106895.1 of Polyangiales bacterium. Classification (GTDB taxonomy): domain Bacteria; phylum Myxococcota_A; class Polyangia; order Polyangiales; family Houyiibacteriaceae; genus JBCCRV01. The sequence goes on from JBGCFM010000094.1 coordinate 35,951, forward strand.
CCGTGGTTTCACCGGACGTGATCTCATCGCGAAGTGTGAAGGCGGCTACCATGGCGGCGCGGATTACCTCTTGGTCAAGGCTGGTTCCGGGGCCGCAACGCTCGGAGAGCCTGATAGCGCCGGCGTTCCAGAAGGTATTGCTTCCACCACCGCCCTTCTCCCCTTCAACGACCTCGACGCCGCCAAGGCGCTCATCGAGGCGCGGGGCAAAGAGCTGGCGGCCATCATCGTTGAGCCCGTGGCCGGGAACATGGGTTGCGTGCCGCCGGCAAAGGGCTGGCTCGAGGGGCTTCGCGAACTGTGTACGGCAAATGGCACCCTTCTTATCTTCGACGAGGTCATGACCGGCTTCCGCGTCGCTTACGGCGGCGCCCAGGAACGTTTCGGCGTCGTGCCGGACCTCACCTGCCTAGGGAAGATCGTCGGCGGCGGTCTCCCAGCCGGAGCCTATGGCGGACCGCGCAACATCATGGGCAAGGTCGCCCCGCTCGGCCCCGTCTACCAGGCGGGAACACTGAGCGGAAACCCTCTCGCCGTCGCCGCCGGCCTAAAGACCCTCGAACTCCTCCGAGCCGAAGGCACCTACGAGAAGCTCGAATCTATCGGGGCAGCCCTTCAAACGATGTTTGAGGACGCGATTAAAGCCGCTGGGGTCACCTGCACGGTCCAGCGCGTCGGCGCCATGATTACTCCATTCTTCAAGGAAGGCGGCGTGACTCGCTGGGAGGACGCCGACGCATGCGATCGGGATGCCTTCGGTCGCTGGCATGCCGCAATGCTGGAGGGGGGCGTTTATTGGCCTCCAAGCCAGTTCGAAGCAGGGTTTCCGAGTCTCGCCCACGACGCAGCCGCGCTGGAAAAGACCCAAAAAGCACTCCCCGCCGCCTTCGCAGCGGCCCGTGGGTAGCTCGGACTGGGCCCGCTGAACAAAACGTCGCGTAAATGCTCGGGATTCATGGTGGTTCCCCAAGCTTGACCCCCTAAATCTGTGTGCTAGATGGCGCCCGAACGCACCGCCAAACGGGCGATGCTCTCAACGAACGAAGCACGTATGGCCTCCGTCAAAAAGACCCCATTGCTCGCTGCAGGAGACTCAAAGTCCCTGAAGACGCTTGGTCATTTCGGCGGAATCGGCTTCGAGATGGCCATCTTTGTCGTCCTCGGCGTCAAAGGCGGTCAATGGCTCGACGCTTACTTCGGAACAGGCTTCCTGACGCTCGTCGGCCTCGCCTTCGGTCTCTTCGCCGGCTTCCGTTCCTTGGCGCAGCTCACCCAAAAGCTTCGCCGTGCCGAGGCGAACGCCGAAACCTCGGCTCCCATCACGGTCAAATAACAGCCCCAATCCTCCCAATGAACCTTCCCCTCCTCAAACGAATCACGCTCGCCGTCGCTATCAGCGGCGTCCTGCTGTCGATCGTTGCGGGGATGATCTACGGGATGATCGGTCTCATCAGCGGAGCCGCCGGCGCTTTCGTAGCCATGGCCAACTGGCAGGCGATTCGGTGGCTCGCGGAGCAGGTGACCGGACAGGCGGTTCGTTCTAAGGGACGCCTCATGATTCTCGCGGCGGTCAAGACCACCGCACTGATGGCGGTCTGCTGGATCGCCCTCACCCAACTCGGACTCGATTCGCGCGCTTTCATTATTGGAATCAGCGCGTTGGTTGCCGGCATTGTCATCGGGCCCTTGACTATGCCCGAAGCACCCGGCAACGCACCCACCACCACTGACTCCCCCGTGGAGGAACAACATGGCTGACCCCATCGAACACGCTGCCGAAGCACTGCCAGAACACTGGTCTTGGTTCAGCGCACTGCCAGACATTCACTCCCTCACCGACGGTCTCGGTGCTCCCTTCAACGACGAAGGCCAGCGCTGGTTCTTCGGCGGAAGCATCAACCTGCTTCATGTGTGGGGACTCATTTTCGTCGTCCTCCTCCTGACCCTCGGCGGCCTGCTCACAAAGAGCAAAGTCGGCGATGCGAAGGAAGCGATCGTTCCAGAGGGCAAGCTCTCGGTTGCGACCTTCTTCGAGCTGTTGACCATCGGCGTCTACAACATGATGGCCGGCATGATGGGCAAGGAGGCGGCGAAGTACTTCCTGCCTCTCATCGGCACCTGCGCCTTCGTCGTCTTCTTCTCGAACGTCCTCGGCTTGATCCCCGGCTTCTTGCCGCCTACCGACACTCTGACGACTACGGCTGCGATGGCCGGCGTCATCTTCTTCGCCACGCACATCTACGGCGTGAAAGAAAACGGCGTCGCGTACTTTAAGCACTTCCTCGGCCCTGTTTGGTGGCTCGCGCCTCTCATTCTCGCCATCGAGCTTGTCTCGCACATCGTGCGCCCCGTGACGCTCTGCATTCGTCTCACGGCAAATATGTTCGCCGACCACGCCGTGCTCACGGTCTTCCTGTCCCTCCTCGGTGGCACAGCGATGATTCTGACGCCCGTCGTCGCTCTCCCGGTCTACATCCTCGGCTGCCTTGTCGTCACGATTCAGACCCTTGTTTTCTGCCTTCTGTCGACGGTCTACATCTCGATGGCCATCGAACACGATCACTAACGACCACCAACTTCGAACCCCAACCCAACACACTTTCTCCTCTCAACCCATCGACAATTTTTTCAGGCGTCCATCCGGCGCGAGAGGCAAACGGAGAACAACATGAAGAAGATCACACTGCGCGCTATCGCGTTCCTTACCCCACTATTCGTCTCAGGCGTCGCATTCGCCCAGGAAGCCGGAGCATCGAACGAGTTCGACGCCACTTCCTACAAGGCACTCGCTGCGGGTCTCGCCATCGGCATCGCTGCCTTCGGTGGAGCTCTCGGCCAGGGTCGCGCCGCACAGGCTGCTCTTGAGGGCATCGCCCGCAACCCGAGCGCCGCTGACAAGATGTTCACGCCTCTCATTCTGAGCCTCGCGCTCATCGAGTCGCTTGTCATCTACGCGCTACTCATCGCGGGTGGCTTCATTGGGCCCTTGGGCGGCTGAATCTCACCGCCGGATGGTTTGACTGTGAGGCGAAGCTCTTCGGAGCTTCGCCTCTTCTAATTTAATCCGGGACCTACGACCCGAGCGCTTCCTTGACCCTCCGAGGTGCGAGGACTAGCTTCACCGCGGCCAATCGATGCTGCACCTCCTTCAACCCACCAGCCCAGAGTGGCTTGATGCCGCCAGCGCGGACCTGAAGGGGCTCCTCCTCGACCATGCCCACTGCGAGCTCAAAGCAGCCCAGAGCGCCCTCGCTCTCGTTGGACGCTTCGGGTCAGATGCCCCGGTGATCATCGCTCCTCTCAGCGAACTCGCTCGTGAAGAGACCGCCCACTTTCGGCAGGTGCATCAGCACATCGAAGAACTCGGCGCTCAGCTTGGAAAGCCCGAGAAGGACGACTACGTCGGCGCCCTCATGAAAGCGGCGCGTCGCGATGAGCCCAAACGCCCGATCTTGCTCGACCGACTCATCGTTTCAGCGCTCATCGAAGCGCGCAGCTGCGAGCGCTTCAAGATCTTGGCCGAAGGCCTGAATAACGAGCGCCTTCAGGCGTTCTACCACGGCCTGATGGTTGCCGAAGCCCGCCACTTTCGACTCTTCGTCGACCTAGCCGAGTCGGTTTTTGGCCCAGAAGCCCGGGCACGGCTAAAGGTTGTCGCCGAGCGCGAGGCGGAGGTGGCACATCAGCTACCACTTGGACCGACGGTTCACGGATGAGGGTTCCTGAGGTACACCGATGAGCGAGTCCAAGCAGAAGAAAAAGAAGGTGGAACCGGAAGAGACGGCCTGGGAGCGCTTCAAAGCGAACGTCCGTATGGTCGGCGGCGCCGTTCTCCTCGCCGTGTTCATTCGCGTGGTCCTCTTTGAGGCCTTTGAAATCGATGGCCCATCGATGGAACCAACTCTTCAGAACGGTGACCGCGTCGTCGTCGCGAAGATGCTCTACGGCCTCTTCCTCCCATGGACACACGAGGCTGCATTGAGCTGGGGCGAGCCGAACATTGGCGATGTCGTCATCGTTCATAGCCCCCTCGATGGCGTCGACATCGTCAAACGCGTGATCGGCGTCGCCGGCGACACCATCGAAGTTCGGGGCCGAGAGATCATCCGCAACGGCGAAGCGCTTCCTATCGAAGACCTCGGACCCTGCCACGAAGACGAACAACTCGACATCGACGGAACTGACTCGTGTCACGTCTTCGAGGAGACCCTCGGCGACCTGACCTATCGGGTAAGCGACAGCGACAACTTTGTCCGTTCGACGCGCCCCGTCACCGTCCCCGAGGGACACGTATTTGTGCGCGGCGACCACCGAGACCGCAGCAACGACAGCACCAACCCGCGGATTGGCCCAGTGCCCATCAACCGCATCAAGGGCCGCGCGCTGTCCATCTACTTGAGCTGCTACGACGACCCCGCCGCCGAAGGGAAGTTCGGCTTCGGCCGCTTTCGCCTTGAGTGCGACGAAGCGCGCTGGGATCGCTTCTTTATGATGGTTCGCTAAGCCACCATCACGAAGCCGTCACTAAGCCCTGACGCGCAACCTCGCTAGCTGCTAGAACGTAAGCCAGTGGGAAGAAACGCAGACCCTAGAGCTCTGGTGCAGACGCGCCTCGCCGATGAGATCGGGACGATTCGCAAAGACGCGCCGGAGGCCGTGTGCCTGCTCTACCCGAGCCCCTACAACGCGGGCATGTCGTCGCTGGGATACCAGACGATTTACCGCACCATCAACGGGACACAGGGTCGCTGCGCGCATCGGGCGTTCCTCCCGGACGACCCGGCTGAGTTCGAAAAGACGCGCACGCAGCTCTACACCTACGAAGGTGACCGCGCGGTCTCCGACTATCGCGTGGTGGCCACGAGCGTGGCTTATGAGCTCGAGATCGCCGGCCTCATCCAGTGCCTCGAACTCGCCGGGATTCCACCCCTCGCTGAGGATCGCGACGAGCGGCACCCACTTATCCTCGCGGGCGGACCGCTCACTTTCTCGAACCCATTGCCGATGGCTCCCTACGTGGACGTCATCTTATTGGGCGAAGCGGACCAGACCGTTCACGAGGCCCTCGACATCATCTTCGGTTGCGAGACGAAGCACTCCGCCCTCAGCGCCCTTAGCGCGATCCCAAGCGCGTTCATCTCACTCCATGACGGCGACGAGCTCCCGCCCATCGCACGCTGCGACGACGAACGTCTCCCCGCGTACTCGCAAATCATTACGCCGCACACCGAGCTTCGAGACATGTTTCTCATCGAACCGGAGCGCGGCTGCCATCGCGGATGCAACTACTGCGTCATGCGACGCTCGACCAACGGCGGCATGCGAACGGTGACGAAGGACAAGCTCATGAGCTTGATCCCGGACGCCGCAAAACGCGTTGGTCTCGTCGGCGCGGCGACGACAGACCACCCGCAGATTGCGGAGATCGTGGAGGGCATTGCCGACACCGGACGTGAAGTGGGGCTCTCCAGCCTGCGAGCAGACCGACTCACGGACCGTTTCGTTCTCGCGCTAAAGCGCGGCGGTCACCGTGGCCTGACTACCGCGAGCGACGGAGCGAGTCAGCGCCTGCGCGACATGATCCAGCGTCGTGCCCGGGAAGATGTGATCGTGAAAGCCGCCGAGCTTGCGCGAAAACACCGGATGAAACGTCTGAAGATCTACATGATGGTGGGGCTGCCCACGGAAACCGACGCGGACATCGATGAGCTCATCGAGTTCAGCCTGGGGCTCTCCAAGCTCGTCCCCATCAGCCTTGGGATAGCGCCCTTCTGCGCGAAACGAAACACGCCACTCGATGGCGCGCCCTACGCGGGCATCAGCGTCGTCGAGGGACGACTCAAGCGTCTGCGCAAAGGTGTCAAAGGCCGCGTTGACTTGCGCGCCACGAGCGCTCGGTGGGCCTGGGTTGAATATGTTCTCGCGCAGGGCTCCCTCGCAGAAGGCCGCGCCATGCTCGACGCCGTTCACGCAGGCGGACGCTTCCGTGATTACAAGAAGGCCTTCGACGCGCTCGACGCAGACCGCCCGCGACGCGCTTTGGTCATCCCCGGCAATCGCGTGGACCGAAGCAAGCAACAGAAACGACTCCCGCTGGTCTAAACGCGGAGGGCTTCTCTAGGCGGCGGGCGCCGCCGCGACATCCGCCTTGGGTGCGTGGTCGTGGCCGTGTTTGTGGAAGACGACATGGAGCAGAACGCCTCCGGCGAATGCCTGGAACGCGTTGATGGGACCCGCCCCGAGGACACCGACGAGGGGCGCGCCGAAGAAGAAACCCACAAGTGTCGCCACGACGACGGACGCGAAGGCGGCGATGGCGAAGCCCTGGGAACGCCGTAGGAAAATGCCGTACACCGCCGCCCCAACTGGGAGCCGGTGAAGCACGACGGCCCAACCGATACCGTGGTCGTGATGATGGTGGTGATGGTGGTGGTGGTCGTGCGCTTCATGAGGCATCGCCTCGAGCCCGAGCGCGACGCCGTCGGTGGTGGCGTGAAGAAAGAGCCCGACGAGCGCGAGGCCAAGGGCGAGGCCGTGCGAGCTAACCTGCCTGCCTTTGCTGAAGCGCTCCGCCAAATACGGGAGCAACATACCGGCGATGGCCAGGGGCCACGCAACCCACGGACCGATGACCTCGCTCACCTCAGGGAGGACGTGAAAGCCGACCAAATAGATGATCGAGGCCGCGATGAACCACTGAAAACCGCGGTCCAACACCGGGTAGCGTCGGAGTGCGAGATACACGAGGGGGCCCGCGGCGAGCGCAGCAATGCTCAGGGTTAGGAGGACGAAGGGGTTTTCCATGGCGCGGGGGAGGACCCTAGCGCACCGAGGGCAGCGACGACAACGGGCCTCCACGACGCAGTGTTTTCCGAGTCTTTTCGACCCGATAGGGCTTGGTTTTCGCGAGACGGTGCGGCCGGCCTCGACATCGGACCTAAGATCCAGCAAACCCGAGGGATGGGAGCTGATGAGGTACCGGCCGGCCGACTTCTGATCGTCGACGATGAGATCAACGCGCGGGAAGCGCTCTGCGAACTTCTGGGCGACGAAGGTTTCGACACTCGCTCTGCGGAGGACGGCGAGGACGCGCTCGCGATTTTGGAAGAGTGGACGCCGGATGTTGTTCTCACAGATCTGAAGATGCCCCGCGTCGGCGGCCTGGAGCTCCTGAAGCGAGGGCGTGAACTTGCACCCCACGCCTCTTTTCTCGTGATGACGGCGTTCGGCTCCATCGACACCGCCGTGAGCGCCATCAAAGAAGGGGCAGAGAACTACCTCACGAAGCCCCTCGATATGGACGCGGTATCCGCCCTCGTTGGCCGCGCTCTCGAAAAGTCCCGCCTCTCAGCGGAAGCGGCATCGTTGCGGCAGCAGGTCAGCCGCCGCCTTTCCGTGTCCGGCATCCTCGGCGACCACCCTTCGATGCAACGAGTTCAAAAGCTCGTACAACAAGTCGCACCGGCGCGCGCGACGGTGCTCATCGAAGGAGAGACGGGAACAGGCAAAGAGCTGATTGCCGCCGCGATTCATCACAACTCGAGCCGACGCAAGCGCGCTTTTGTGCGCCTCAACTGTGCGGCATTGGCCGAAGGCGTACTTGAGTCAGAGCTGTTCGGCCATGAGCGCGGCGCCTTCACAGGCGCGACACAGCGACGCGCGGGACGCTTTGAACGCGCAGACGGGGGTACGCTCTTCCTCGACGAAATCGGGGAGATTCCAGGGTCGGTTCAGGTTCGCCTGCTGCGCTTCCTTCAGGAGCGAACCTTCGAGCGAGTTGGCGGGAATGACACACTCAAGGTTGATGTACGCGTCGTCGCAGCGACAAACCGATCTCTCAAGTCTCTCGTCGAAGACGGTACGTTTCGCGAAGACCTCTACTACCGTCTCAACGTAGTTCAAATCGCGATGCCGCCGCTTCGCGCCCGGCGCAGCGATATCCCCGTGCTCGCGACGTACTTTCTTCAGAAGTACGCAGCAGAGAATGAGAAAACAATGGTCGGCATCAGCAAGGGCGCCATGGCTCAGCTAATGGCGCAGCCCTGGCCAGGCAACGTTCGAGAGCTCGAGAATGCTATCGAGCGCGCCGTCGTCCTCGCGACCGGAACGGACATCGAAGAGTCCGACGTCTCGAGTTCGGCTCCGGGGCCGACCGGCGCCGGCCTCGATATGCTCGTTCCCGGTGTCACCCTGGCAGAGGCCGAACGACTGGTCTTGGAGCGCACCCTTGAGGCCTGTGGTGGCGACACCGCCAAGGCGGCAAAGCTACTCGGCATCAGCCGCCGAAAGATCCAGTACAGGCTGCGGGAGTGGAACGAGTCCGGAGACGAGTAACGCCATCTTCGACGGATGACTCGGACAGGTTACTTGGACGGGCGGCGCAGATCGAAGGCCACACATGCGCCGCCTTCGGGGGGGCTCTCAAGACGCAGTTTGCCGCCGTGGGCGCGAATGATCTTCTGCACGATGGAGAGACCAAGGCCGGTTCCCGCGGCCTTCGTCGTATGGAAAGGCTCAAGAATATCCCCAGGGGGGAAACCCGGACCGTCGTCGGTGACGCGAACGCGAACGAACGGCTTGCCGCTCGAAGTGGTGCCCGCCTCTGCGCTCAAACAGAGGTTCCCCGCAGTGAGGTTGGCGGCTTGAAACGCCTCTCGAGAATTCCGGATGAGGTTGAGCAACGCCTGACTGAGTTGGTCTCGGTCCCCTTCCGCAAACAACTCTGGGGGACACTCGGATGTGACGCGAACTCCCTGACGCAGGCAGATCGGTGATTCCAGCTCAAGAACATCGGCGAGGAGGCGTGACATGTCGATGGACTGAAGGCCCAACGCTTTGGGTCGCGCTAGGCCGAGGAAGTCGTCGAGGAGCGACGAGAGGCGCTTGAGTTCCCCACGCACCAGCGCCGCACGCCGCTGAATATCCTCAACGTCGACTCCCTTCGCGCTTCGGCGAGACAAGAGCTCCAGCTGAAGCTGCGCGGCGTTGAGTGGGTTGCGAATCTCATGAGCGAGACCCGCCGTAAGAACGCCAACGGCGGCGAGGGCTTCCTGCTCCGCTGCCCGACGACGCAGAGCTTCCTGCTCGGTGATGTCGACGCCTACAGCGACAGCGCTGAGCGACGAGCGGGAAGGAACGGGAGCCATCGTCCAGCGGACGCGGCGCGAGCCAAACTCACTGACCCATGGCGTACCAGCTTCGAGGAGTTCGGGCGCATCCTGGTCCGAAAAGAACGAACGAAAGGAACGTTCCGGCTCTTCGTTCCAGGAAAGCAAACTCCGGGCCGTCCCGTTCGCAAAGGCGACGCGTCCCTCTGAGTCGACACCGACGATGGCCGCATCGACCGCCTCGACGAGGGTACGGTGCAAGGCTTCGGAATCCGAGAGCATCTGCGCCAAGCGTTTTCGTTCGGCACGAAGCGCCACGGCCGCGAGGGCGCGCTCCGCCAGGTGAAGAAAACTCTCAGACTCGACGGGTTTGAGGAGATAGCCAAACGCACCGAGGCGAATAGCGTCCATGGCATTTTGTAGCGTCGCCTGGCCCGTCACGAGGATGACCTCAGTTCCCGGATACTGCTGGTGGAGCTCCTGCAAGAGGACGATTCCGCTCTTGTCCGGTAGCCCAACGTCCACGATGGCGAGGGCTGGCCGGGCCCCCTTTGCGGCAGCTAATGCGTCTGCCGCGGAGGCGGTGATCTCCACCCGAACATCGAGCTCTTCAAGGAGCTCCCCCCAGTTCTCCGCGAGGGGCCGGTTGTCTTCGACGAGCAGAACTCGCGGTGACGTGCTCTTAGTACCGGGCTTGCTCACGTTCGGTCTTAGGTGCGAGTAGCTGCAGCAACGAGCAGATTTCGACGGGCTTCCGAAGAGGCACCGTGACGGCGTCCACGCCGGCGCGAAGCGGCATATCGTCGTACGCGGACATCAGAACCACGCGCGCGCTCGGACAGCGGTGCTCAACTTCTCTCTTCAGACGCCAGCCGTCGAGCTTGGGCATGGCGATGTCGACGAGGTAAGCATCGAAGCAGCGTTCGTAGCCGGCGACACGCGTCGAGTCGCTCTCGAAGCTGGCGTCGAAGCCCTCCAAGCAGAGGATTTCTGCCAGGTTTTCAGCGAGGGCGGCGTTGTCATCGACCACCAGGATGCGTTGCTTCACAGAGCTTCCTTCCCGAGTGCGGGATTGTCGGTGGGGAGCCGGACGGTGAAACGCGCGCCTCCCTCAGCCAGGTTCTCACCAACGATGCTCCCGCCGTGTGCTCGAGCGATGCGCCGGCAGAGCGCCAGACCCAAGCCCACCCCTTCTGAGCGGCCGGAAACCAGAGGCTCGAAGAGACGCGCGAGGACGGGCGGGCTGACCCCGGGCCCGTCATCTTGAACCTCAAGCACCGCGCTCTCCCCGTCTTGCCTCAGTGAGACCTGGATCTTATTGGCACCGGCTTCCGAAGCGTTGTTGACTAGGTTTGTGATGACTTGGCCGATGAGCAAGTCGTCGTGCGGGGCATCGACCTCCGCGAGAGAGAGCTCAATGGCGGGGTGAGCCGAAGCGATACGGATCGTCTCGGTCAATGAATGGGCGGCACGCGCGACCGTTTGATTTCGCGCCAAGTCCATGAGCCCATGGACGATCTTTGTACACAGCCGGGTGTGCTCTTGGATCCGGTTGAGATGTTTCGCCGACGCTTCGTCGCCGTGCCGACGCAGCAGCAAGTGCGCGCTCGTGTCGATGACTGCGAGGGGGTTTCGGAGCTCATGGGCCACACTCCCCGCGAGCTGTCCCAGCGTCAGAAGGCGCTCGTTCGTGCGAAGCCGTTCGTCGTGCAGTTCCGAGTAGGTGCTGAGCATCACCGTCAGTTCGAGGTCCAGAATACGGCCGATGGAACGGCGAGCCGCCACCTGTTCGGTTCCCGCCGGAGCATGCTCTGAAATGACCGCGTCGAGGGCCTCCCGGATAACGCCCATCATGGCGATGGCGTACTTTTGACTGAGGCCGATGCGAAGATGAACCCGGCCGATGGCCGCATGTCGGCGCACGTACTCATCGTCGTACCCGCCTGAGAACACATCGAGGAGCCAGTTTTGAAGGGAGCTCTTCTGGCGAGCCACCTGTTGGTCATCTTCGAAGAGAGACGCCATCTCCTCGTTCGCCAAAAGAACTCGGTAGAACTCTTCGACGACTCTCGGAAAATGAGGCCTCAGCCAGCTGGACAGTTCGAGGAGCTGCCGCTCATCTGCCGCATCGAAGCCGACGGCTTTCGCCATCTCGCGGAATACGGTGGCGGTCTCGGTGGGTGGCGCTTCCGACACGGCCGTGAGCATGGCACGGCGCCTTCCATACGCAACAAGCTACGGCTAAGCCTGCTCCGGGAGCGTCAGAAAGGTCTCACGGAGCCACTGAACGAAAGCCCCGTACGTATGTTTTGCGACGCGGCGGTCCGCGGAGAGTTCGCGCAAGCGTGCTCTCGCATGCTTCGGGAGGCGGTTCCACTCATCGTGGCTTAGCGCGAGACCCACGGAGTCGAGTTTCGCGCGAACATCATCTGGCAGCCTCAACACTAGCCCGGACCTACAAATGGAGCTTCGAGCACGCGTGTCTCTTCTCCTTGGGTGATTCGAATGCGCACAGTGCCCGTCGTGTCGCGGCGGCCGCGTACGATGACGGGAATGTAGCGACTCCCACCACCGTCAAGCTCTGCCTCCTCGGCACCGAGCACTACCTCAAACTCCGTCGTCAATGACTCGAGCTGATAGGTGTGCTCATCGGAGCCCTTGTTGACCAAGTGAATGCGAAGCGTGTTTCGTATCTCTTCGCCATCGACAACGTAGGGCATCCCTCCGGGAGGACGAAGCAGAGTCGCTTCAAAAGCGATGCGGTCGCTAAACGCCCAAATACAGCTTGCGAGCCAAAGGCAGCCGAGCGCACCGTAGAAAAAGAGACGCCCCCGTGACTTTGGTTTGTCGTCGCGTTTTTCAAGCCCACGAAGGGTGTCGTAACGCACCAAGCCACGGTCGCGACCGATCTTGTCCATGACCGCATCGCATGCATCGATGCACGCAGCGCATCCCACGCACTCCATCTGAAGGCCCTTCCGAATGTCGATGCCGGTCGGGCAGACGACAACGCAACGGTTGCAATCGACGCAATCGCCGTTGGTGCTGTCCTTCTTTTTGCCGCGTGGTTCCCCCCGAAGCGCGTCATAGCCGACCACCAACGTGTCTTCATCCGTGAGCGTCGACTGCAAACGACCATAGGGACAAATCACGAGACACATCTGTTCGCGGAACCACGCGAAGTTCAGGTAGAGCGCGGCCGTCAACGCCACGATCCACGTAAACGCTGTGGGATGCTCCGCCGGGGAGCGAGCCATCATCGACAGAAGAGACGGCAGCGAAACAAAGTAGCTCAGGAAGAAGTGGCTGAGCGCGAGGCTCACGATGATGAAGAGCAGGTGCTTGACGCCTTTGCGCCAAACCTTGTCAAAGGTCAGTCCAGCAGCGTTGCGCTTCATGCGCTGCGCGCGAGGTCCTTCGAGCGCTCGCTCGATAGGCCGGTAGATGCCTTCTAAGAACACGGTATGAGGACACGCGTACCCGCACCACACCCGCCCATAGAGCGTCGTGAGCACGAAGAGCGAAAGACCCACACCGGTCAGCAAGAAAAGAATAAGCCAGAAGTCCTGCGCGTTGAATGACGCGCCGAAGAGATAGAAGCGTCGCTGTACGACATCGAGAAAGAGCGCCGGGTGCCCTCCGATATCGACAAAGGGCAACGTCAGATAGATGACAATGAGGAGAGCAAAGACGACGCGCTTCAGGTTGGTGAAGCGCCCCTTCACGTCTGCTGGATGTATGAAGTTGCGACTCCCGTCCTTCCGAAGGGAACCTTCGCCAATGACCGGGAGCTTTCGCTTCATGGCGTGTTTGCCTGACCTTCATCAAGGACGGGCTCTTCCGCCGGGACCGCGTCACCATCCGCGGTACCCTCTTCGACGGCAGGCACGCCTTCAACGGCACCCTCGACGATATCTTCGGTGCCGTCTTCGACGACGTCCTCGACGACATCCTCGACGTCCTCAACGACCTCATCCGCGCCATCTGCATCGGACCCTTCGCCCGCATCCCCAGGTACCCAGACCTCACCTTCGGCGGCCTTACCCTCTACGTTGGTGTCGCGAATGGAAAGAACGTACGCGGCGACCCGTTGGACGGCGTCACCACCAAGGGATGCCCCCCAGGCGGGCATACCGTTCTGCAGGCGTCCATCGTAGATGCTTGAGTAGATATCCGTGGCGGCACCGCCATGAATCCAGTTGGGATCCGTCAGATTGGGCCCGATATTGCCTTCACCGTTCGCCGCATGACAGACCACACAGTTTTGCGTGAAGACCTCTTGTCCCGCGGAAACCGCTCCGGGGTCGTCACGGAGAGCGACGAGGAACTCCTCCGTCATCTCGCCGTCTCCAACGCGAGCCGCGAGGGCGCTGGCGTACTCTTCCGCCGGAAGCTCCGCCGCGTGGAGTTCGTGGTAGACCACCCAGTAGACCATCGAAAAGGCGATGGCTCCGTAGAAGGTCATCAGCCACCAAGTGGGCAACTCGTTGTCGGCCTCTTCGATGCCGTCATAGACGTGAATGATCTCGCCTTGAATCTTGTCGACGCGTCTTGCGCTTTTCTCAACCATCGGTGCGTTCCTCGCGTTGGTCGTCGTTCGAAAGTGTTTGCCCATCGGAGAGCGCCAGTTGCGCTCGGTCTTCGAGGTCGCCTTTTCGCATCGATAGCGTGAGCACCGAGACCATCAAGAACGCCAGAAAGAAGATAGCCAGCGCCGCCACCGGCAACGCCAAGTAGGGACTCGCTTCGTAGAAGTCTCGTGCCATCGCGCCCATCAGGGTGCCTCCGTTTCGTTTTCATCCGCTGCGGGTTCATCTGCCGTCGCCTCGGCCGCGGGCGCCTCGCCTGGCTGTCCAAGTCGCTGGAGGTATGCGATGAGCGCAACCAACTCACTCTCCGGCTGAAGGCCGCAATCCGTCTGCCCCTCCGAGCACACTTCGATTCCGCCCTCCTCAGCCATCGCCGTCGCCATGGCGTGGGCTTGCTCCCGGGCGTCCGCTGCCGAGGTTGCGATGCCTTCCGGCGTGTAGGGAACACCCACGATGCGCATCGCTCTCATCTTGCTCTCCGTCGAGTCGAAGTCGACGATGGCGCTC
>JBGCFM010000095.1:0-12011 GCA_045106895.1 Polyangiales bacterium
GCGAGCTCAACGAAGACCGAGAAGAGCTGCTGACTGAAGCCTTCGAGCGCCCTCCCGCGGTATTGCAACGCACGCTTGAGCTCGAGGCCTCGTTGATTCCCATCGCCGAAGCCATCGCAGGGCGTCCAAGCGCCATGTACCTCGGCCGCGGCGCGTTTCATGCGCTCTCTTTCGAAGGTGCACTAAAGCTGAAAGAGATCTCCTACGTGCACGCCGAAGGTTTCGCCGCCGGGGAGCTCAAGCACGGGCCTTTGGCCCTGGTGGAGGACGGGACCCCCATCATCGTTTGCGCCCCACCGGATGAGAGCTTTACCAAGACGATGACGAGCATCTCCGAGACCGTGGCTCGCGGAGCCCACGTCACGCTCCTCACGCATGGCGATCAACCTCGCTCGTACCCCGACGGTGCAGAGGTGATTTCTTTGCCGCTTTGCGACAACCCTTGGGCACCGATCGCTTATACCCTTCCCCTGCAGCTTCTCGCGTACCATTGCGCCGTGCACCGCGGGCTCGATGTGGACCGCCCCCGCAATCTGGCGAAGTGCGTAACCGTCGAGTAAGAGCGTTTCCCCCGCGCCGGATCGAACACTGAGCTTCCCGCTGCGCCTTCAGCTTGAAGCTCGCTTAAGCCCGCTCGCGTGCGCCATACGAATCTTCTCTTTGAGCTCTTCTGAGGTAATCGCGCCCTTCACGACAAAGTCCGTGACGATGTCCTGGTGCAAAGCGAAGTGATGCTCGTTGGGATGCTCCGAGGAACTGAACATGAGAACGACCAACGTCTCATAGGCCTTTCGAGTGTCGCGAAGCGCAACCAGTCGTTCCAGGAACTCAAAGCCACCCATGCGCGGCATGTTGATGTCCAGAAGGATCACGTCGGGCGGAAAGCGCGCTCCAAACTGAGCCTTATTCTCGTCAAAGTTCGACAAAAACTCGAGGGCCTCAAGACCATCACTCGCTTCGAAGACGTGGTCGCCGAGGCCAATCTTTGTGAGGTCGCGGGTCAGCAGATAGCGGTCGATTTCGGAATCATCAACGACCAAGACGGCGACGGGTTTCACGTAAGAGTCCAAGGAAACTGGACCGTGAACGACGTTCCGGCGCGTGAAGACTCGAAGCAGATTGAACCTGAAAGCGCTTCCACGTGTTTGTGTACCACGTAAAGACCCAGACCCGACCCCGCTAGGCCAGCGGGGTGAAGCGTCCGAAACATCTCGTAGATCGATTTCTCGGATCCCGCCGGAATACCTAGCCCGTTGTCTGAGACGACCAGCAGTAGCTCACTATCTGTTTCCGACACTTCGATGCGAACGAAGCGATCCTCGCGGGCGGGATCCGAATAGCGGAGGGCGTTGGAGACCAAGTTGGTGAGGAGTTGATAGAGGCGCACCTTCGAGAAGAGGTAGCTTCGCGTCGTGTTCACCTCGGTGTGGATCACAACTCCTTTGTCGACTCGGCTGGACTCAAGACTCTCGCAAATCTCGCTCACCAAGCTCTTGAACTCCACCTGCTCGCGGGTTGTCGCATCGAGGTCGCCTCGCGCGTTCTCCAGAATTCCGAGCACGAGGTCTTCCAAGGACGCGGCCTGGCGACCGATGGTCTTCAAGTCCTTCGTCGCCTGCTGGATTCGCCCCTCGACGATGTCCTCCCCGACGTAGTCCGCGAGCCGCTTGATGGTGGTCAGAGGAGCTTTGAGATCATGAGACGCGCGATACGCCAGCTGGGCGAGCTCTTCGTTCGAGCGTTGGAGTTCTTGCCGGTTGTGCGCCAACTCCGTGATGTCCCAGTTCACGCCGACCATGCGCGCGGGCTCACCCTTCGCGTCCAGCTGAACGCGAGCGATGCCGCGCATGACTTTCACCTCCCCACAGGGCCACACAACACGAAACTGTGTATCGAATCGGCTTTTCTGCTCGACCGCTTGCTGTGCAGCGGCGATGGCGGCGTCCCTATCGTCGGGGTGTAGGGCACGCTCCCACGCGACATAGGCACCATCAAAGTGACTCTCTTCGATGCCGTGGAGCCGGTACATTTGCTCGTCCCAGATCAGCTCGTTCGTATTGAGGTCCCAGTCCCAGGCTCCGATGTGGGCGGCTTCGAGAGCAAAAGAAAGTCGTCGCCTCAGGTCGTCGTGTCGCTGCCTCGCCACCACGCTCTCGCTCTCGTCGATGATCGTTCCGTGAAAGGAGCGGAGCTTTCCGGACAAGTCGAACTGCGGAACACTGCGAACCTCAAGGTGACGGATGTCCCCACCCACAACGATGCGGAAACTCAGCGCGGCAGGCACGAGACTCTTCACCGCGTCCGCCGTCTCACGCTGAAAACGCTCTCGGTCTTCCGAGTGAACGCGCTCCAGGCATCGCCGAAACGTGGGCGGACCCGCCGCCTCGTCGAAGCCGAAGATGGCGTACGCGCCCGGCGTCCACTCCACCAGCTTCGTGCGCAGGGAACTCTTCCAGTGCCCGAGCTTCGCGACGCGTTCGCCCTCGAGCTGTAGGGTAAGCATCTCTTCACGCTCAGCCTCGAGGCGTTTGCGCGCGTCGATATCCTCGAAGGCGCCGTAGAGTTTGGAGACGACACCGTCTTCCACGACGACGGCGCCGATCGCACGGACCCACAAAATGTTCCCCTGCGCCGTCAAGATCTGGAGTTCGACATCCCAGTTGACCCCCTCTTCCACCGCGCGCTGGACGTGCGCCTGGATGATGGGGCGATGCTCCGGCACGTAGTAATCCACGGCGTTTTCGACGCGGATCGTCTTGGTCGGGTCCTCCTCATGAATCGCGTAGGTGGTCTCACTCCACCAGCACGTTGAGGCCTGAACATCCACGGACCATGTGCCGATACGCCGGGTCTGTTCGAGCAAGGCCAGGATTCGCTTGTCACCGGTGAGCACGAGGAGAGTATACGTCTTTCCGAAGCGAAACTGATGCCGGGGGGCTTAACGAAAAAAGCCGGACCCAAGGCCCGGCTTTTTCTGTAGCGAATCTTGAGTGCTACTCAGCAGCGTCGGCGTACACGGCGATGCGCGTGCGGTTCTTGCCAACGCGCTCGAACTTCACGGTGCCGTCGATGCGAGCGAAGAGCGTGTAGTCCTTGCCGATGCCAACGTTCTCGCCAGCCTTCACGGTAAGTCCGACCTGGCGCACAAGAATGCTGCCGCCTCGGACCTTTTCGCCGCCGAACTTCTTAACGCCGCGGTACTGCGGGTTTGAGTCGCGACCGTTACGGGTTGAGCCCTGTCCCTTTTTATGAGCCATGCTTTATCCTCAGGCGCTAACGCCGGTGATGCGCAGCTCTGTGAAGGGCTGGCGGTGTCCATTCTTACGGCGGTAGTTCTTCCGCTTCTTCATTTTGAAGACGATGATTTTCTTGCTGCGGTCCTGCGCGGTGATCTTAGCGCTAACCGTGGCGCCCTTGACGAAGGGTGCGCCGATGGTGGGGCTGTCGCCGCCAACCATAAGGACCTCATCGAGGGTCAACGTGGAACCCACGTCGCCGGGGAGTTTTTCAACGCGAAGGGTGTCGCCTTCGCTGACGCGATATTGCTTACCGCCGGTCTTGATCACTGCGTACATGGTCTGCTCGTTCTCTCTGTTTTCCGGTGCTTAAAGCACGATTGAACACGTGCTTTTGCCTGCTTTGAATCGCCAGGCGATCGGGGGAGGCGCAGTGTATGGGCCGGCGAGGCCTTCGCAAGTCGAAATGATCCGATTCGATACAGCTCGCGGCGACACACCCACTAACACCCCGTAATTACTTATCTTTATTCCTGCGCTTCTTCACCGGCGCTTCTTCGACTCGACGCGCGGATCGAGGGGGCTCCTCCGTCGGCGCTCGATCTTGGACTAGCGGCGACATTCGGCGACCCGCGAAGTAGAGAACTTCCGGCGCCTCGTCGACATTCACCTGGAAGAAGAGTTCGCCGTCGATCTCTCGGATCCGAAGGATGCCTTCCGCTTCGATGGCCCCGGCCGCAGCCCGGAGCCAAATGGCGATGATCTCGTCACTCAATGGCGTGAGGTCGCGGCCTTCGCCCTCTGCATGACGCCGAGCCGCTTCGCGTGCCTCGTCCACGTTCATCTCGAGGACGTTCTCCACGTAGCTCGCGAAGGAGGTGAGGCTGTCCCCGCGCCAGAGCTTGAGCCAAAGAACCTCGGCCATGGTGCGGTCGAAGTACGCGGCGGCTTTGGGCTCGGCGGCGGCGGCGGCGGCGGAAGCGTGGAGGCGCTCCGAGTAGTCGCTGAGGACGATGCGGGCGTCTCGATTGGCCACACCGGCGATCAAGAACACGGGCCTGGGATCATTGATCCGCGGCCCCCGTGGCGGACGCGATGGGCGAAAGCGCTTGTCGTCGCCTCGAGCGAAACGCTCAAGATCGGGAGAGAGGCGCTTGCGATCGCCCTCGCCTTTCTTTCGGCGAGTGATCTTTCCCGCCTCGGGCTCTGGGCGCTTTTTGGTCACGGTTGTGCTTTCGGTTTCGGGCTAGAGGCTCGAGAGAGCCCGCTGCGCGGAAGTGTTGTTCGGATTGAGAGCGAGCGCACGTTGGTAAGCCTGACGAGCGCCGTTTGCGTTGCCAGCGGATCGAAGCGCATGTCCAAGGCTCGTGAAGAAACCTGAGCTTCGTGGGCTGAGGGTGACGGCACGCTGATAGGCCTGGACTGCGCCGTTGTGATTGCCCTGGCGTGTTCGCGCGGCGCCAAGACCCGCCCAAGAACCAGCGTGACGCGGGTTGAGAGAGGTCGCGCGCAAGTACGCTTGTTCCGCCGCGGCAGCGTCGCCTCGTTGGAATGCAGCGCGGGCAGCTTCACGTGCCTGGTCGAAGGCGCTGCCGCTCATGGAGGACATCGTCGACATCGTCGACATCGTCGACATCGTTCGGGGACGTGTCGTCATCGCCGAGGAGTCCATGCTGGCAGCCTCAGCGGCGGCAGCGGCGGCTTCGGCAGCGGCAGCTTCGGCGGCGGCAGCTTCGGCGGCGGCAGCTTCGGCGGCGAGAGCTTCGGCGGCGGCAGCTTCGGCGGCGAGAGCCTCGGCGGCGAGAGCTTCAGCAGCCAACGCCTCCGCGGCATCGGTCTGGTCGACGGGCTCTTCCGCCGACGGCGTCGTCTCTGCGGGAGCCGTTCCGTTCGTACCTTCGTTCGCCGGCGCCGTGGGCGTCGTCGGGTTCGGGGCCGCTGGGGTCGAAGTTGTCGGCGCGGGCGGCGTAGACGATGCGACGGTGTCGTCGTCTTTGCTCATCAAGAAACCAACGATGACGATGGCACCCACCATGAACATGGCGGCGGCGGCCATCATGTAGAGCCCGCCCTTCGACTTCTCCGCAGGCTCGGCGACGGCGGCGACGGGCGCAGCGGCAGCGGGCGCGGCGACCACGGCAGCCGCGGCTTTCTTTGGCGGAGGTGCGGGCTCTTCTTCGACGATCTGCATCGCGTCGAGGGGCTGCGTCTTGTCCGGCGATGGCTTGCCAGAGCTCGCCGCAGCGGCCTTCGCCTTGGCCTTCTTTGACTTCCCCTTCTTGGACTTGCCCTTCTTCCCAGACGACTTTTCGGCAGGGGGTGCGGGGGGAACCGAAGCTGCAGCCGGTCGCTCAGACGGCGCAGGGGGCGGCGTCGACGCGGCGGCTTCCGATGGAACAGCCGCCGGCGCAATGGAGGACGGAGGCGCCGAAGGACGGACGGATTCGGGCGGCGGCGGTGGCGTGGTGCTCGGCCGTGGTGCCCGACCCTCCTCGATGATGTCCGAGAGCTGAACTTGTTGGGTCTTGTCCGGGTTGCGCGCCTTGGCCTTCTCGGCTGCAGGCTCTTCGGCTGGCTCTTCGGCTGCCGCTTCCTGCTCTGGCTCTGGCTCTGGCTCTGGCTCCGGCGCCATGCTCGGAGGCTGTGGTGGCGCCATGCTCGGCGGCGGCGGCGGAGCCGAGCCTTGAACAGGCATCCCAGGGAGCGTGCGCCTTGGGTCGATGGCTTCGCCGGACGATCGCAGGGCTTCCGGGAGAAACGGGTCGAGTTCTTTGTGGACGGCGCCGGCGGAGACCGGACGGTTGCGTGGACGCTTGTCCAAAAGGCTCACGATGAGTTCGCGAACCGGCTCGGGCAGCGTGTCGGGTGCCGCTGGCGGGTCGTCGACCATGTGCGCGTCGAGGACCGTGCCCGTGTCACCTTCGAAGGGAGGCTTTCCGGCGGCGGCTTCGAAGAGAATGCAGCCAAGCGCGTAGAGGTCGGAGCGGAAGGAGACGAGCTTGCCCTTGGCCTGCTCTGGCGAGAGGTAGGCGGGCGTACCGAAGAGGTCGAAGACCTCGTCGTGCTCAAAGGGAGCGGCGATGCCGGCGTCGAAAGCGACAACCCGGCCGCCCTTCTGAAGCACGATATGCTCAGGCTTCAGGTCGCGGAAGAGCAGACCCGCGCGATGGAGTTCGTCGAGGCCTGCGGAAAGCTGCGCGGCGATGGCAATGGCTTCGCTCGACGGGAGCGAACCACGCTCGAGCCGTTCGCGAAGAGTCTCGCCTTCAAGCTCTTCGCGGAAGAGCCAGAGCGTGTTGCCCGTCTCGCCCGTCGCGATGGGGAGCGCGAGGTTCTCGTGGACAAGCGTGGCTTGTTTGGTCAGCTCACGCTTCAGGCGCTGTCGTTCAGACGAACTTCCGGCGACGCTCTGGGAGAGCACCTTGAGCCAGCCGCCGCGTCCCGAGTTCTTCTCGGTGGCCTTCCAGATGTGACCGCTCGCTCCTTCGCGGGGGTCGCCATCAACATCAAATCGTTCTTGGAGGTCGGAAGGTAGGTCCATGGGGCGTTCTCAAGGTTTGCCGCCTCCGTGAATAACGGGGGGCGGCGGGGAAACTAGTGGCCAGCCCGGTCCAAAGCAACTGGCCGGGCAGAACTAAATGAATGGGGCTCGCTGAATAGACGGGCCGGATCGGCTCGTGGTCTCGCTATGGTGAAGATACGAGTGCCGTGGGCGCCAATTCCTTGGGATCGCCGTCGTTTCTGATGGCCGCGTACGACTCGAAGGCCAAAGCGGCCAAGACCAAGACGTACTCGGCGTGAATCGCCAGGGAGTTTTCCACCCAAAGACGGGCCTCGAGCCAGCCATCGAGGGGAATATAGGCGACTAAAACCGCTGCAGACCAGACGAAGGCGCTCCAACGACGGCTCTGCGCTTCCAGCGGGAGAAGCCACAGAAGGTACCAAGGATGGACCTGGGGCGCGCAGAGGAGAGCTGCGAATACAAGGATTCGGGTGGCCCGGAGGGGCTCGACTTTCTTCCGAGCGAGCCAAAACGCAATGCCAAGGAGGCAAAGGAAGAGCGCGCCGCGGGTCAAAAAGGAGGAAAGAACCTGCGTGGCCATCATGGTTCTCTCGCCGATGGGCTTCTTTTCACGCTCGTAGGCATGCCAAGGGTCGAGGGCGCTGCCTTCCACCCACGCGAAGGGCGCCGCCATCGCGCCCACATCGATGCGCCCGGGCCCAACGCCGAAACACGCTTCGAGTCCGCTCCGTGTCAAACTCTCAAGCCAGCGATAGGGTCCGGCGTTTCCTTCCCAGCGACCGGCATAGTGGGAAAGGCCCGAGACTTCATCGTCGGCGTAGCCGGCGCGGGCCACGGGCACGAGAAGCAGGAGCGAGAGCGCGATAGTGGCCGCCGCGACCTTGGGGCGCCGCACGAGGAGGAGCGGGAAGAACAAGAGGCCAATGAGTTTGAGGCCGACGGTGACGACGCAGGCCAGCCCAGCGCGCACGAAGCGCGCGTCGCGAAGGTTGAGCGCGAAGAGCAAAACGCCGGCGCCGACGAGGACGTCGAGATGAGCGCCGAGGGCGGACTCCATGAGCGCGAGGGGGTTGAGGCCGTACGCGAGGGCGGCTCGATGAGAGGCCGAAGTGGAGAGCTTGTAGGCCACGGCGACATGAGCGCCGAGGGCGAGTGCCTTGAAGGAGAGAGGGTGGTGAAACACGCCGTCTGCGATGACGAAAACGAACTGCGCGATGGGCGGATAGACCGTTGGGATCTCGGCGTGATTGACCCGGGACCACCACTCATCTCTGAACGCGGCGACGCCGGGACTGCTCGGCGCGTGGGCGTAGGGGTCTACGCCACTGAGGCTGATGTGTCCGTCCCAGAGAAAACGAAACACGTCATCGCTGAGGAGCGAAGGGACGAAGAGCGCAGGCAAACCCGCGCAGGCGACGACGAGACAAAGGGTTCGCGTGGAGAGAAGTTCCTCGCGCACAAGCACAAGGCCGCCGTAGGGGAGAAAGGCCGCGAGGAGCGCGAGGACGACGCTCGAGGGCGCGGCGCCGAAGGCACAGAGCGCCGACGTAGACCAGATGCAGCCGACCCAGGCGACGAGGAGGACGGCTCCCGCTTTGTTGCTGGGGACGGCTTTCTTACTCAAGGCGCCTCTGACGGAGCACTACTCAACGGTGAACTGAACGACGTCGGCGGTTTCGTTGGGCGCGACGCGTTGGTTCCACGCTCCGATAACCTGGCCTCCGACGGCGACGCTGACCGTGGCGGTGGTGAGACCCGCGGACGAGTCGCACTCGAAGAGATAGTGCAGCTGGATCTTGTAGGTGCCATGCGGTGCTTCTTCGGCCCAGACGGCGTTCTCGAGGCGGTCGTGCGTTTGGCCTTCGCGGCACTCGCCGCGCGCGTCGTAGTCGAGGTGTCCGCCAGACTGGGAGCGCCGGCGCTGAAAGCTCAGCACCTCTTCGCTTGGGTCGATGACGTAGAGGTCGATGTCTGCGCCGCTGTTCCACGTAACGGTGACCTGAACGGGTCCAGTGCCCACTCCGCAACCTTCGTCGATGACGCCATCGCAGTTGTCGTCGATGGCGTTGCACGCCTCCGCGGCGCCGGCGGCACACTCGACTTCGACGGCGGTAGCGCCAGCGCTCGGCGTGATGCCCGTAACGCGAAGCGGCTCAGGGGCGGCTTCGACGATGGGGCCGGTGGAGGCCGAAGCCTGAAACTGAATGGTGCCCGTGCACGAAAAGCCAGCGAGAGCGAGGCACACAAGGAGAGCGTGCGAGGGGCGGGGGAGCATCTGGGAAGCGTTGCACAAAGGTGCGAGGGGGGAAACTCGGGGCTCTGTTCACGTTCTTGATGCGGAGTGTTAGCGTCTCGGACGGCATTCCCAAAGGGGGTACGCGCCCCCGATAACCCGTTGAATGGCAATCTAGTGCAGCCCGAACCTCTCAATATCCCGGTTCCCGAACAGAAGGACACGAGCAAGCGGAACAGGCGATGGGCCTTCGTCGCCGCGGGCTGTGGCTGTCTCCTGGTACTCATCCCCCTCTGCGCCGCCATCGCGATTCCCGCGTTCATCAGCTACGTAAAGCGCAGCAAGGCCGTCGAAGCGCCCGCCGAGCTTCGCTCCCTCGCGACGACGATCAGCAGCCGCTGCCAAGCCGGCGAAGACCTCAGCGGTTTACGAGCCGGACCACTCCCTGCGGCTCCAGGCAGCATCCAGAGCATTCCGGTCTGGCAGGCGGACCCAGGGTTTGCTCGCATCGGCTGGCAAGCGAGTTCCTTGGTTCGCTACAGCTACCAGATCGAGCCCGCGGCTCATGACCCCGCCCAGCTGACGCTCAGAGCCCAAGGAGATCTGGACGACGACGGAGTATTGTCCACGTATTCTCTCGCTTGTGACCTGCGAAACTGCGCGTGTGCGACGGCGCCGCAGATTACGAACGAACTCGAGTAGTGCTTCGCGCCGGCCGGCGACGAGATAGAGGCTTCGCTGCGCTACTCGCCGGACTTGCCGAGAAGGAGGGCGCGAACGTTGGTGCTCTTGGCGAGGCCGAAAAGCACCGGCGGCACGGTGGCCCGCGCCGGGGCGACGGGACCCATCGCACCACTGTCGTTGAGCGCGCGCGCGCCGGGGCCGTCCAGGACGAGGTAAAGGTGCACAAGCTTCTTTCCGGCGGAGTGCTCGGCCACGTCGACGATTCTCTTCCGGTCGAGGGAGAGCTCGGTGCCGCCGCGCCGAATGAGCAAGCGCGTGTCGGTCAGCACGTACTCACTGTCTTCGCCAAGTCGCCTTGGGTGAACGAGGCCGTGAAGGAGCAGCGAGATGCCGATGGCGACGATGCTCACCCATGAGACGAGCACAGCGGAAAAGAGCAAGCCCCACTGCAGCGATTTGACCTGAAGCCCCAGGCCTTCGAGGTTCAGGAGGATGCCGATATTCGTCTGCGCGTAGAAGATCGAGAGCGCCGTCACCAGCACGCCGGCGGCGGCGATGAGCGCTTCACGCCAGCCGATATGGCGACCGAGGGGCCGGCCGCTCCAGGTGATCTTCTCGCCGATGTCGAGGCGCTCGACGAGAGGCTGCTGCGCGTCTCCGGCGCCCTCTTCGGCTTCCGCTCCGCGAATCATCGCCCAGAGACGATCGGGTTCACGAACGTCTTCGAGGAGAATACGCAGCTGGCGTTGCAGTGGACCAAAGGGCGTCGCAACGACAAGCTCCAGGTGTCCCACAACCGGCGACGCGCGGTGCCAGTGGATGCGTCCAAAGGTAATGCTGGCGCGATCGATGAATCGCTGACGTCGGCCGCGCTGAACGATGACGCGTCGATTGGTCACGGCGTACGCCACGCTCTCGAGGCGATGCCGGGGCCAGACAAATGCGCCAATGGAAAGGGCCGCGCAGAACGCGCCCAGGGAGAGGACCTGGTGGCCGCCGCTCATATCGCTGGCGAACATGAGGCCTGCGAAGCACACGGCGACGATGGCGACGGCGCTCAAGAGAAGCGACGCCATGGCCCAAACGCGCGAACGAGCGACCTGCGCTGGCACACCTTCCCAGAGCACGCGCTCCGCCGGAAGAAGCTGCCATTTGGGTTCTTCGTTCATTCGGCTTCTATCAAGGTAGGGCGCCATACAGGGATCGACAACACCGGGGGAAGAAAGTTCTCCGCCGCTAGGGCGCAATAAAGTCTCGCCGCCTGAATTGGGGCGAAAGTCACGCACGGTCCTATTGCCCTAACTGAACGTGGACGACTTCGAGCCCAAGTCATCCATCAGTCAGTCCGCATCACGCAGGAGACGGGCTATGAACGTCGCAGCTCAGGTCGTATTGTCCTTCCCATGACTCATAGGCCTCTCCGACTCCCCGAAGCCCTCGGCATGTTTCCCATCGCGGAGCGCTTGAAGCAGGCACGGGTCACGCTCCAGGGAGAGGACGATGTCCCGCCGAGTCGCTTTGGACTCTCCAGCTTCCGTATGTTGCGGCCTCGCTTGGCGCTCCCCCTTTGGCTCGGCAAGGCGCCGATTCCACGACGCGTGGTGCTCACCAATCTCTTCAACCACCGCCAAACGCCGGCCTCCGAGGGCTGGTCTGTATTGCGCACGCAGGTCGAAGACTTCCGTGGGCGCGACCTGACCTACGACAGCCACAACGGCACGGATTTGTGTATTCCCATCGGCACGCCGGTGCTTTCTCCGGCGCCTGGACGGGTGGTGCGCGTGGTCAATGAGTTCAACCGCGGCGGACTCAAGATCTTCGTCGACCACGGCGATGGGCTGATGACCTGTTGCGCTCACTTGGGGCGAGCCCTCGTCACCGAAGGCGACGTTCTGTCGCGAGCGCAACCCATGGCCTTGTCGGGGTACTCGGGCATCGATGGGCTCACGACCTTTCCGTGGGGCGTTCCCCACGTGCACTTCAACACCTGGCTCAACGGCGAGCCCGTCGACCCTTTTCCCCGCGGCGATGAGGTCAGCCTGTGGAAGGAAGACTCCCCGCGCGCCCACGTCGGCGAGTGCAGTGAGGTTCAGCGCGACTCCGCGTATGACGAGGAACGCGTGAACGCCGCCATTGCGTCGTGCAAGACAGCGCATGTGAGGCACACCCTTCGCGCCATCGATTCCCTCGGCGCCCGAGCCGCGCGCGTCATCATCGAGATGAACTACTACCCGACGCGTTTCCCCAAGCGCGTGTCCGTGTACGCGAAGGAGCACGCGCGGAGTCCACGCCTCGACCTGCCCTTCCCCGCCGCGCTCTTTGACGGCGTGACCTT
>JBGCFM010000096.1:0-50552 GCA_045106895.1 Polyangiales bacterium
GTGCTGCTCCTCAAGGAACGCCATCCCGCCATACGCGTCCACGTTTGGGCTCAGCGCCACGGATCGCTCGAAGTGCTCCCACGCTTCGACGGGGTGGTAGGCGAGGCGCGCCATTCCGTATTCGAAGGCCGCGTCGCTACGGAGCTTGTGATGGGGCTCCGCGTATTGGCGTGTGAGGTCCTGACGATCGAGACATCGGTAGGCGCGTGCAAGCCGCACATCGCGCTCGGCGGACACGGGCATTTTGAGGAGCGCGGCAACTGCGGCGTCGTAGTCGAGGTCTTCGAAGGCGGCGTGCAGCTTCGCTTCCATCATGACGCAACCACGCTACATTGCGCCGCGCTGCTGCTCTTCCCAGAGGCGCTGTAGCTCCGCCGCCGAGGGCGGGTTCTCCGGGATCGGCGGGAGCTCGTAGATTTCGATTCGAGAGTTCGGTCCGGTCTGAAGAATGGATACGTCGAGGCGTACGGTGGAACCGACGGCGCCCTGCACCGTCGCTCCGCGAAAGATCGCGCCGGTCCCGATGGGGTCGACGGAACCGGTGAACAGACGCGGGCCAAAGTAAGCGAGGAGCTTCGGTCGCGGCACAGCTGAGCGGTATACGTGGCGGCGCTCGTTCTCGCGATCGAGCTCAAGCCCGCGTGGCAAAATCAGACCGGCCACGCTCTCTTCGCTCTCGCGCAGGTTGCCCTCGGCGTCATAGAGGTAGTCGTCGGTTCGAGTCTCCCCCGGCGCTCGGACCGGAGCCTCGGGCTCATCCACGCGATCAGGGGCCGTGATGACTTCGTCTTCGCCACAGGCACCACTCACTAGAAGCACAAGGATGCAAAGAGTTCTCATCACCAGAGAACCTAGTGCGGGGCCCAGGAATATTGAAGGGGAAAGAGGCAGCAAAGAAATATTGAACGTCGTTGGTTCATCCGGGCACAAGCCAGCATGAAACGAAAACCTCCGGTGCAGCCATGAACCTACAAGACCGACTGACCTCGTTTGCTATGTTGGGCGCCGAATGGGTGATGTGGCTGCTGGTAGGCCTCTCCATCATTTGCGTCGCCATCGTCCTAGAGCGGCTCTTCTATTTTGCCCGTTCACGAGACGACGCCGAGCGCTTGCAGCGAGTGCTACGCAAACACCTTCAGCAAGGTGACACCGTCGCCGCCCTCAAGGCTATGGCGGCTTCACCCTCCGTCGAGGCCCGCGTCGCGGCGTCCGCCCTGGGCGTGCTCGAAGACGGCGCCGACTCCGTTCAGGAACACGTTCTTGGCGAACGCATCGTCGTGAAAACCAACATGGAGCGTGGTATCGCGTTCCTCGGAACCGTCGGCAACAACGCGCCCTTCGTCGGACTTCTGGGAACGGTTATCGGTATCATTCAAGCGTTCGCGGCGCTTAACGCGAGCGCGGGCCAAGTCACAACGGGGTTGATGGCGACGGTCGGCGAAGCCCTCGTCGCCACGGCCATTGGAATCCTCGTCGCCTTGCCCGCGGTGGCTGCCTACAACTACTTCCAGCGCCTCATCAAGACGCGCCTGAGTTGGGCCGAGGCGCTCTGCCTCGATGTCCTCGCTCACCTGCGCTCCACGCGCGGAGAAGTCTAGTGGCCGGCGGCGCGATGGACGGCGGCGATGACGGCCTCATCTCCAGCATCAACGTGACACCTCTCGTGGACGTTGTGCTCGTGCTCTTGATCATCCTCATGGTCACGGCCACGGCCATCGCGAGCAAGACGATTCCGATGGACCTGCCGAGCGCGGCGACGGGCGAAGACGACGCGCAATCTCCGACGACGCTGGGTATCTCCGTGGACGCTGAGGGCGCGCTTTTTCTCGACCTCGAGCCCGTCGACGAGGACACGTTGCGTGAACGCGTTCGTCAGGCGCGAGCCGAGGATGAAGGAACTCGCGCCATCATCGCGGGAGACGGCGACGTGCCCTACGGCCGCATCGTGCGCGTCATCGACTTGCTGCGAAGTCTCCACGTGACGAAGTTCGCCATCAACGTCTCGCTGCCCACGGAGGCGACATGAAGCGGCGACGAATGATGCGCTCGCCCGTCGTCCCCGCGCTGGTGCTGAGCGTCCTATTTCACGGCGTGACCATGGCCGTGCTCGACGTCGTCGAGGTGAGCGCCGCCGTTCCATCGCCGGAGCCGCCGATGGAGTTCATGGAACTTCCGGAGCCCGCCGAACCCGAGCCCGAGCCCGAACCCGAGATTCCGGAACCGGAACCCGAACCCGCGGAGGCGGAGGCAGCTCCTCGTGAGGTGACTCCGCCCCGACGTACGCCCCGTCCGGCTCGCCCAGCGCCGGCGCCGGTCCCTCAGGAAGAGACCTCCTTGGCCGCTACCGAGGACCTCGCTCTTGAGATGACCGACTTCCGGCTCTCGAGCGCGGATATCGGCACGAGCCCCGGCCAGCGGCCTCAAGCCCGGCGTTCGCCCTCTACTACGGGGACGACGATGAGCGCCGCGGCGCCATCAACGGGTCCTCGTTTTGCGCCTGCAGCATCGCTGGCTCGGCCCCCTGTGCCCCCAAACGAAGCACGCATCGCTCGCTGCTTGGAGCGCAGCTATCCACGCCAGGCACAACAGCAAGGATTGTCCGGCTCGGCACGCGTCCGCCTGAATATTCGACCCGATGGTTCTCCGAGCCTCGTGCGAATCGCCTCCGTGAGTGTGCCGGGTCAAGGCTTCGGCGAGGCCTGCACGGCGTGTCTCAACGGCGAGTCCTGGAGCCCTCCGCTGGCCCGAAATGGACAACCCGTAAGCACCCGCGTCATGTACACATGTAGGTTTGCAGTCCGTGACTAAGGTGTTTTCAGTCGCGGAGGGGCCTCATTCTCTGGATGAGCGAAGAATTCGACCAAAGATCTCAACTTTGTTTGAACGCTTCGACAAAGTATGGGAACCGCCTCACGTGGGAGCCACCAACTCCAGGACCGTAGCGATTTCTCGTAGTGAGCCAGATAGCGCCGAATTGTCGGTAGACCCCTTGATCGCGCGCCTCGTTCGTGGGGATCCCTTCGCCCTCAGCGAGGTGTACGAGCGACATCACGCACGAATCCGTGCCTTTGCGCGTCGAATGGTGGGCAACGCCTCCGCCGAGGACCTCGTTCAAGACGTATTCATGGCGCTCCCAAAGGCGATGCGACGCTTTCGGGGGGACTGCTCCATCGAGACGTTCTTGCTCTCGATTGCCGCGAACCGCAGTCGTCACCACGCACGCTCCCTCTTTCGTTTTCGGAGAGCCATCGGACGCGTCGCCGAAGAGCCCGTTTCGCGCCGCTCACGGGACGCGGAGGAAGTGATCCTTCAGGGAGAACTCCGGGCAGCCCTCGAGCGAGGCATCGCGAAGCTCTCGCACAATCACCGCGTGACCTTCGTGCTGTGCTCTGTGGAAGAACGCTCCTCCGTAGAAGCGGCGTCCATCTTGGGCGTGCCCGAAGGAACCGTGCGCACGCGTCTCTTTCATGCGCGGCAGAAACTCCGTGATCACCTCAAACGACAGGGGTACGGATGAGTGATCCACTAGACGATCTCCTCGACACGGCTTGTGAAGGCCTTCGCGAAGACACGGCGGCGGGTTCCGAGAGTGGCAAAGCCACCGGTCGCGCTGTTATCGCGGGCCTCGCTCGGCGGCGACGACGCAAAGACTGGGCGATGGCCTCCGTCGTGGCGTTCTGCGTGCTCTTCGTGGCGCCGACAGTGTGGGCTCACGTGACCGGACGCTTGAATGCCATCGTCGCGGTGCTCGTAAATCCACCCCCGGCGCAAAGCGCGCGAGCCGAAAACGAAACCCAAGCCAGGCGACTGCGGCCCGCTCCACAGCCGGAGATTGCGCAAGCCGACCCCGCGGAGGACATCACGGAAACGGCTCCTCTGCTCGCCGAAGAGCTGCCGGAAGAACTCACCGAAGAACTCACCGAAGAGCTGCCTCCAGAACCAAGGGAAGCGGAGGAAGACTCGATTGCCGAGCGCGAGATCTCCGAGCCCCAGATCTCCGAGACTCAGCGAAGCCCTCGTCCGCCGCGAAGGCACCGCGAGGCGCCCGACGAAGAAACCCAAGACGTCATCGACGAAAGCGCGGAGGAAGAGGACACCATCGACGTGGAGGAGCGAGAGCTCTTTTCACGCGCACACCGCACCCACTTTGATGGGGGGACGTCGTCCCAGGCGCTGCGGCACTGGGATGACTACCTCGCCGCGTACCCGCACGGTCGTTTCGTCCCCGAGGCCCGCTTCAACCGCGCGCTGACGCTGATTCGTCTAGGCCAGCTCACCCAAGCTCGCGGCGTTCTCGAGCGCTTCGCGCGTGGTGACTTTGGCGCTGCCCGACGCACGCAGGCTGCGGAACTCCTCGAACTCATTGTAGACGAATCTCTGGAGCGCTGATGGTACTCGTCGTTCTACGGCGGGCTTTTTGGCTCGCGGTGGCGGTTTTCGTTGGCTCTGTGCACAGCGAGGCACAGGACCAAGACGAGCTGCCGGCGCCCACGGTCTCCGAGTTGAGCATCGAAGTTCGGTCGCCCGACCTCGTCGACGCAGAGAGTCTTCGCGACTCACTCCATGATGATCTCGGCGCCCGCGTGGAGATTCGTCTCGTGAGTGGTGATGAGGAACACGCGCGCGCACACCTCACTGTCGAATGGAACGAAGACCTCAGCCTCGTCGTGCTTCATCTGCGGCGCGGAGAAGAAGAGCGACGGCGCGAGATCGTCGTGGATGGTGGCGTCGAAGAGCGAAGCATCGTCCTCGCCTTGCTCGCGTCCAACCTCGTGCGCGACGAAGCGGACGAGCTCATCGCGTCGCTCCGCGCCCAGCGGCAGAACGCAGATGAGCCCCCTCGCGCGGAACCCCTCGATGTCGTCGTCGAGGAAACACCCGAGACTGTCGCGCCGGAAGCTGACGTCGCGCCGGTCGAGACGCCGAGGAACCGAGCGGTGGACTCCTACATCGGCTTGGACCTCGCCCCCTATGTGGGCATGTCCAGCTACTTCCTCGGCCAGGACACACGCATGTTTTCCCTCGGCATGGTCGGCGCTCTGTCAGGCCGAATTCGAGGCCTAGGAATCTCTGGAGCCGCTGGAGTCACACGAAATCTCGCCGGCATTCAGATCGCGGGGGCTCTCGCTCTCACGCTCCGAGACGCAGCGGGCATCCAGGCTGGAGGCGTGGCTTCCGTCGTCCTCGATGACTTCGACGGGATTCAGTTCGCGGGCGCAACCACGATTACACTTGGGCGAATGCGCGGCGTGCAAGTGTCCGGAGCGCTGAACATCGCCGGGGCGCAAGCCGTCGGCGGACAGGTGGCCATCGCGAACTACGCCGCGGAGCTGCGCGGCCTGCAGTTTGGGAACCTGAACTTGGCTGGGTCCATGACGGGCGTTCAAGCAGGTGTCGTGAACTACGCAAACGAGGTCCATGGCGTTCAGCTTGGCCTGTTGAATGTCGCCAGCGGTGATGTGCACGGGATGCAAATCGGACTCGTCAACTTGGCGAAGAGCGCAGACGCGAGCATCGGACTCATCAACATCTACCGCGACAGCCGCACGCAGTTTCGTTTCGGCATGGACACAGCAGGCTTTATGGACGCCAGTCTGGTGCACGGAAGCCGAATCACGCACTCCATCTACAGCGTATCCGCCAATCCCGTCGCCGGTCGCACTTCCTTCGCCGTCGGCCTTGGTGTGGGGGCGCGCGTCTCGTTCTCAGAACGCGTTCACCTTGATATCGACGTCCTCGCACGCGCGCTGTTCTACCCGCAAAACGGCGGTGTTCGCTCCGATGCGATCTTGGAACCACGCCTCGTCCTCGGCGTACGTGTGTACAAAGCCGTCGGCTTCTTCGTAGGCCTCGCGTATCCCATTCGCTTTAGCGGCGCAGCGGAACCGACCACCTACGGAGCGCTCACGCGCGTGCTTCGAGACACGGAGGCGTCGGGTTCTTACGTTGATGCGTGGCCGAGTCTGAGCGTCGGTCTCGAGATTTTCTAAGGCTTGCACCTTTTGTTGAACGTTCTCGGCGCCACCGGGAACACCCCTGCATGAGAAGAACAGCCCTGCTCTTCGTGCTCACTTTCGGTTTCGCGGAAGCACGCACTCACGCCCAAGACGCTCCCGAAGAGAGCGGGGATTCCAACAACAATGCGGATGCTGCGGAGACGGAAACCGAAGCGGAATCCGTCGAAGCGGAAGCGACAGAACCCGAAGCGGAAACGAGCCCAGCGCCGGACGCGGTGCTTCCTCCCTCGGTGCTCGAAGCAGCACAGGCGGTCTATCCTCCGGACGCTGAGCGACTCGGACTCACCGCCGTGGTCGGACTCTCCATCGTCATCGACGCAAGCGGCGAAGTGAGCGACGCACGCGTGCTCGAGGCTCAAGGACACGGCTTTGACGAAGCAGCACTCTCCGCCATTCGGCGCTTTCGCTTCTCCCCGGCGACGCGCGGCGGCGAACCCATCGCCGTACGCATTCGCTACGACTACGTCTTTGAGCTCGAGGTGCCGGCGCCGCCGGAGCCCGTATTTGGAGAGATCGCCGGTCGTGTTCTCAGCCGCGAGAGCGAGACTCCGGTCCCGAACGCGGAACTCATTTTGACCTCCGAGGACCTCTCCCTTGCTCTCCGGCAAACGAGCGGCGACGACGGGGCTTTCACCTTCGCGGAGTTGCCCGCGGGCTCTTATAGCGTACGCGTCAATGCCGAGGGTTTTGACGCCGCTGACCTCGCAGAGAGCGTCGTCGCCGGTGAACACAACGAAGTGATCTACCGTCTTCGGCCAACGCGATCACAGGACGAAGAGGTGGAGGGCTTTGGTGCCCGCGCCGTCATTGATGCTCCGGCAAGAGAAGTGACGAGGCGCACCATTCCCCGCGAGGTTCTCACCCGCATTCCAGGAACGCGCGGCGATGCGCTCCGTGCCGTCGAGCTTTTGCCCGGCGTCGGGCGTCCCGCTTTCGGTTCGGGTCAGCTCATCGTGCGCGGCGCCAGCCCAGAGGAGAGCCAAGCCTTCGTCGAAGGCGCACCTCTCGCGCTGCTCTATCACTTCGGTGGCCTCACGGGCACCCTCAGCTCACGCCTCATCGACCAGATCGACTTCGTTCCTGGGAACTTCTCCGTTCGCTACGGCCGCAAGATGGGCGGCATCGTCGAGGTGAGTCTTCGCGACCCAACCTTGGATCTCGACGCGCGCGGTGTTCATGGTGCGCTCGAGCTGAGTGCCATCGATGCGAGCGGAATCATCGAGGTACCGATCGGTGAGCGCGCCGCTGGAGCCTTCGGGTTTCGACGGAGCATCCTCGACCTCTACATCGGGAGCGTCCTCCCGGACGACCTGGGCGTCGTCGCATCACCGGTCTACTACGACTACCAGGCGATGGTGACTTATCGTCCCACGCCGGACGACCGCCTGCGCTTCATGTTTCATGGCGCCAACGACCGCTTCGCCCTCAACTTCGACGACGCCGCCGGAGACGAGCCACAGGTCCGCGGCACCGCGAGCCTCGTGACGCGCTCCAACCAGTTGCAGATCGGCTGGAGGCATCAGTTCAACGCCAACACGAGGCTCGACCTCAGCGCGATGGCGGGACTGTGGCAGACGGACGTCTCCCTCGGGGAATCGTTTGGATTGCAGGTCGACGTTTGGCGCACGACCTACCGCCTGGAGCTGCGCCACCGTGTGAGCTCAGCCTTCGCGTTTGTGGCGGGCATCGACGCTGATGTGTCGCCCTACACGCTCTCGTACTTGGGCCCCGTCGTCTCGCAGGACGAGGGCGGCGAAATGGGCGCGGATATCGGAGACACGCAGGTCACGAGCCAGGGCTCAGAGACGGGTTTTCAGCCGGCCGCGTATCTCGAACTGGATATGCGTCCTGTTTCTTCGTGGCAGGTGCTCCTCGGTGCCCGCGTCGATTACAACCATCAAACGCGAAACGCGGCATTCGATCCGCGCCTCGCCACGATCGTTCACCTCACGGACGAAGTGCGACTCAAAGGCGGAGTCGGCATCTTTAGTCAGCCATCGCCTTTCGAGTACGCCACGGCGGAGGTCGGCGGAAACCCAAACCTCGGCTGGCAGCACGCACTTCACAGCAGCATCGGCGTCGAAGCGGACGTCGCGGATGGCGTGCGCTTGAGCCTTGAAGGCTTCCACAAGTACCAGTGGGACCGCATCGTCAGCACACCGGGTGGTCAAGGCGCGGGCTTCGACAACGCGGGCATCGGTCGCATCTTTGGCGTCGAGGCCAGCGCGCGCGTCAACCCGGAAGGTCGCCGCTGGTTCGGCTACCTAAGCTACACCCTCTCCCGAAGCGAGCGGCGCGACCGACCGGAAGAAGACTGGCGACTCTTCGACTTCGACCAGACTCACATCTTCTCCCTTGCGGCGGTGTATCGCCTTCCTCGTGGTTGGGAGTTGGGCGCGACGATTCGACTCGTGAGCGGCAACCCCACCACCGTGCCCGAGGGCGCCGTGCTCAATGTCGACGACCTACGCTACCGCGCCATCGACGGCCCACTGAACAACAGCCGAAGCTCGCTCTTCAACCGCATCGACGTGCGCATCGAGAAGAAGTGGACCTTCGACGCTTGGTCACTCGGGCTCTACCTCGACGTTCAGAACGTCACGAATAGACAGAACGAGGAAGGTCGCTCGTTCAACTACGACTTCTCTGCATCGGAGCCCGTCCGTGGTCTCCCCATTCTTCCGGCGATCGGGATTCGAGGTGAACTATGAAACGCGAAACACAGAAGCTCATCATCGCCTTCATGGCGACGGCACTCATGATGACGATGCAGGGCTGCGGTGAGGGACTTGAGCCCACGAGTCGGATCACGAAGGCGCGCATCGTTGGCGTGGAGTCTCT
This sequence comes from Polyangiales bacterium, assembly GCA_045106895.1. Classification (GTDB taxonomy): domain Bacteria; phylum Myxococcota_A; class Polyangia; order Polyangiales; family Houyiibacteriaceae; genus JBCCRV01. Next base: position 8,859 of record JBGCFM010000096.1, read on the forward strand.
CGTTCAGGAAGACCCGTCGAGAACGAACGCGCGTCCAGGCGAGACCCTCGACGTGACGCTGCTCGTCACGCAGCCGGGAGAGCCAACGGACAACACGTGGGCTTTTGTCATCTGCGAGCCTGCGGCGACAACCTTCGGGGTTCCGCGCTGCGAAGAAGGCGAGCCGCTCGCTTTCGTTTCCTCCATGACGCCCATCGCCGAAGCCCCGTCGTTCTCGTTCCAGATCCCAGAAGGCACAGACCGCGACCTGCTCTACGTCGGCGGAGTCTGCTTAGGCGGAACGTTGAGCCCAGCGCTGTTGAGCGACGATGCTCCCATCGACCCTTGTGCAGAGAGCGGCGTTGGTCGCCTCGTGACCGGCGCCCTCCGAGTTCAAATCGACGGCGACGTTGAGAACCACGCGCCCCGTATCGAAGAGCTGACCCTCGATGAGGAGCCGTGGATTCCGACGACCCCGTTTCCCACGGGGAGCTGTCGCGACTCCGCTTTGCCGCGGGTCTCCTACTCGAGCGAGGACGTCGCGCGCATCGAAGTCTTCCCGAGCGATGACTCGCGCGAAACGAGAGACGTGTCCGGTGAGACTGAAGAGTTGCCCGTCGCGTTCTTCTCGACGGAACGTGGTTTGACTCGCTTCTACAGTGTCATCGACGACGTTCGCGCTCACGCCACGGCGGACTTCGACACCCGCGAGATCACCGAGAGCGACGCGCAGACCATCCCTGAGGACGGACGCGTCGTCCGCTTCGAGTTTGTGATGCGTGACGATCATGGCGGCGTGGATCAGGAGACGCGCGCGCTTTGTCTGCTCCCCTAAGCGCGGGATGCGTTTTGGTGCCAAGGATTTCTCACGCCTGGGGTTTCTCTCTGGTGGTACACACCCGTCATCACCACCCAAGGAGTCTCCGATGCGCCGCCTCTTTCTCACCATCCTCCTCGCCCTCGGTTCCGCCTGCGGTTCCGAAGCGGAGCAACCTCCGGTTTCTGTAGAGCCGCCGGAATCGCCCGAAGCCCAGGAGACCACGGAGGCGGAGAACGTGGACGAGGCCGAGGCTGTCGCCTACGAGCTTCACGAGTGGGGCCTTCTGGACGTGGCGCCGGACGGACACTTTGAGCTCGCCGCGGGGCCCGGTGACCCGCAGCCGGCGACGCCAACGCCAACGCCAACGCCAACGCCAACGCCGACGCCGACGCCAACGCTGCCGACACCTCCCCCGGTCGTGCAGCAGCCCGTGCGTCCGCCCTCCGGCGGACGTCGCAAGCCCGTCGTCTACGTTCATGCCGACGCGCCCGTTGAGTTTCAGCTCGAGGTCCGGACCTCCGGCCCCGTGGCAGAACATTGGCCACCCACTACCGTCGAAGACCAGCGGATCCGCTGGCAGGTCGCCGCACAACCCGGCGCTTGCACGTCCGGTAGCTACCCAAGCGCCGATAGCCCCCAGTGTGCAAACGCGCCGGACGGCTACTGCGAGCTCGCGGACCTTCCCGGGTATGAGACCGCCGACGGCGCGTGTCTCACGGTGGACGGGCAGACCTGGGATCACCTCTTCTACCGAAGCGGCGGCACCGCGCCCACGCTTCCGCTCCGTGTGACCTCAAGCGATGGCGAGGTCAGCATCGAGAACGTGTCCCTCGCGTCTCCTCAGGGTGGCGTCTATCGCTTCTCGCGCACAGGCTCGGAGACACTCGTCCAGCGAATCGACATGCCCGCCGTGGGAGCCACCGCGACGATGGCTCAAGGAACAACCTCCCCTGGAGTGCGCGAAGAGCTCTCGGGGCTCCTGCGCAGCGGAGGTCTCACGGACGACGAAGCGCGAGCCTTTGAGCAAGCATGGTTCGACGAGCTCTTCGACAACGGCTCCACCGGCGGCGCCCCCGTGGTGGAGGACGCCATCATCTACATCCTGCCGATGGCGCACCTCGACCCGGTCTCCCAGCTCGTCGCCGAACCTGCGCCCACACAGATCAAACGAATGTTCTGGGTTCGCGTCTCCGTCGATTAGTCTGCGTGAGACCGGCGCCCTGGCACTTCGCAACAGGGGCGCTACACATCTTCGGTGGAGAACTTCACCCCCATCGCATCAACCCTAGGCGGACTGCTCATCGGCGTCGCCTCGGCCATGGTCCTTGTATTCAACGGTCGCATCGCCGGCATCAGCGGGGTGTCCGGCGGGATCTTTCGCTTTGAAAAGGGCGACCTGCTCTGGCGTTCGCTCTTCGTCGGCGGCCTCGTTCTGGGCGGACTCGCCGCGTACCTGGTCGCTCCGGCGGCGTTCGAAATCGCCACCGGCAGACCGCTCTGGGTCCTCGCCATCGCAGGTCTTCTCACCGGCGTTGGCACCCAGCTCGGCGGAGGCTGCACCAGCGGGCACGGCATCTGCGGGCTCGGCCGTTTCTCGATGCGCTCCCTTGTCGCGGTGCTGACCTTCCTACTGACAGCGGCGATCACCGTCGCCGTCTACGGGGGTCCATCATGAGCCGGACGCGCGAGTACCTCGTCGCGTTCTCAGCCGGGCTCATCTTCGCCATCGGCCTAGCCATCGCGGGCATGACGCAGCCCGCGAAGGTGATCTCCTTCTTCGACTTCAAAAGCGGCATCGACTCCTGGGACCCGAGCATCGCCTTTGTGATGGGCGCTGGACTCCTCATCTACGTCCCCGTCTACCGTGTGGTGCGCGCACGGCAGAGACCACTCTTCGACACCAAGTTTCGTCTCCCAACGCGCAAAGACATCGACGTGAAGCTCATCTTCGGCTCCGCGCTCTTCGGCATCGGCTGGGGGCTTGGAGGCTTCTGCCCCGGACCCGCGTTCACCTCCCTCGCCACCGGCGCCATCGACGTGCTCGTCATGGTCGCGTGCATGTTCATCGGCATGGCCCTCGTCCAGCGCATCCAACTTCGGGCCAAGTGATGCTTCGATTCGCGATCCTCGCTCTTGCCCTTGTTTCCTGCGGACCGAGCATTCCACCCGTAGGCGCGCGCTCCCAAGCGCCCATCGCCGTGAGCGTCGAGGACAGCTGCGAAGACCTGGCGGCGCACGAGTTTTCCATCGAGGGGGTGGAGCGCGAGGGGGACTTTCTCTTGGTGCAAGTCAGCCACGCCGGCGGCTGTGGCCCCCACAGCTACGCGGCCTGCTGGAGCGACGAGGTCCTCGCCTCCGACCCACCCTCTTTTGAGCTACGCCTCTTTCACAACGCCGAAGCGGACATGTGCGAAATGCTGGTCACGGAGGTGCTGCGTATCCCCATCCGAGGAGACATGCAGCCGAGTTTCCTTCGCGAAACCAGCGTCGTCCTCAACTAGTAACGCGCGCGCCGGCCCTGTTGAGCCCGGTATTGCTCGTTTCGTCGGTTCTGACGATGCGCACGTCGTCGCCGCTGTGGCTGCGCATCCGCGAGACAGGCGAGCTGGTTGGATGAGCCTGCGTTGTGACGTGCACAAGCGGCCACGAGGTCCGGTGCGGGAGAGTAGCTCAAGCACTGGAGCTGGTTTCGTGAGCCGCTGAACCAACGCGCGCAGCTCTGAATGGCACCTGCGCCGCCGACCCGTGCATGCTCGAGACACTGGAGCTGGTTTCGGGAACCGCTGTACCAGCGCGCGCACTGCTCGACGTGAGCGCCGGACGCTGCGCGGTCGAGACACTGGAGCTGGTTCTGCGAACCGCTGAACCAACGTACGCAGGTCGCGATGAGCCCTGAGCCCACACGCTGAGCGCGCTGGAGACACTGGAGCTGGTTCTGAGAGCCGCTGAACCATCGTACACATTGCTCCACATGAGCGTCTTGGGCGGCGATGTTCAGACACTGCAACTGGTTTTGGGAACCACTGAACCAACGGGCGCAGCTTTGAACCCGTGAGGCTGGCACGCGGCGCTGTCGAAGCGCGCGAACGCACGCACGCTGACTGTTGCCGCTAAACCAACGACCGCATTCGTTGATAGCGACGACGTTCCGAGGATGATGATCGCGCGGGTTCGGCTGGTAGCTGCGAGGGTCGCCACGCCGCGCGCGGGGAGGCGGCTGCACGTTGCGTTCTACGCGACGGGTTCGCACGCGGGAAGGCGGCTGCACGTTGCGTTCTACGCGACGGGTTCGCACGCGGCGTTGGCGCCGGCGTTGGCTCCGTTGCGTGCGAACGTTGCTCTGCTGATGCCAGCCAGAGCTACGTTGCGCGAAGGACTCGCTTGGTGGAGTAAGAAGAGTCAGCGTGAGGCTGAGTCCGAGTGCGATCTTCCAGGGCGCCATAGAAAAGAGACGCGGGCCTCGCCCGTTTGTTCACTCGGAGACGCAACTTGTGTGGGCTCAAGCCAACGAACGTAGGCTCGAGACAACGATGCCGTGGCGATCAGCGCGCGATCAACGCGACTTCGCTGACGCAGCAGCGACCGGTGGAGCCGCGCTCGGGCGGATCCGGTTGCGTGTCCTCGGGGGAGATCGGCGTGGTCCTCGCGTACTATTTCCGTGGAGCCTGAAGTCCGGACGATTCAGCCATTTCGCGGCCCGGCTCTCGTCTCAGCCGGCGCCGTGGGCGGGCTCGCGCTCTGGTACGGCTGTTTCCCCTCCATGTACTACATGGCCTGGCTTTTCTTCGTCATGCTTCTCTGGACGGTCCCCATCATCGTCGCCGGAGCACACGTCGCGATGCAGGCCCTTTGGCAGCGGGTGAGGGGCCGACGCGTCCGCGCAGAGATGAGCGGCATAGGTTTTATGTTGGCGTGGGTCCTTCTGTGCACGACGGCCGTACTCTTCAAGGCACCGCTTCGGGTCCACTTCGCGATGGCTCGGAGCACACTCGACGAGATTCGAACGGAGCCCACAGAGCACACGCGGAGCGCCGCAGGGTTTCAGATCGACGACGTCCGCGAAGGACGCTGCGACACGAGCCGGCGGCTCTTTCATATTCGCAACGACGACAGCTTCTTCGTCTACAGCCCGCATGGAGTCGATGGCCTTTGCTACAACACGGGCAGCCACGGCGCTCTTGGCGGCGGCTGGTATTGGATGGTCGAGGACTAGGCTTAGAACGTCGTACGCTGTTCGAGAGCGAGCTCTTACGAAGCGCGCTTTGCCAGCTAAGGTCTCCTTATGCTTCGACTCGCGCCTCTTTTCTGCATATTGGCACTGGGCAGCGCATCGACACTGGGCTGCGGCTCCGCGCCCGGCCGCCAAACGACGCCGGAGCTTGCGACTCCCGTCGAGATAGCCGCCGCGGCTGAGGCCCCGCTCGACATTCATCTCGGCGAGAGCATGTGGCAGCTCGATAACGAGCACTGCCAGACCATCCTTTTGCCGCACCAAGCTCTTCCGCGGAATCCTGGGGCCTGCCTCAACGTGGACTTGCACGGCGGTGTCTCGGCGGCGCTTCTCCGCGAAGTCGACCTCATCGCAGCACAGGTGCCGGTGCTCCTCTCCATTGAACCCGGCATCGTCTTCCCCGACGTGACGATGCGCCACGTGGTGGCCCTCTCACTCGGCGGTGGTCGCTACGACGCGGCTCCTCTTCCGCCACGAAGGCTCTTTCCTGCAGTGCGTTACCTCGCGACGAACCGCGCGACGGTGATGCCGGATCGCGACTGGCTTGAGGCGGATGAAGTCTTGCTGGGCCTCACGCTCATGGACGAAGACTCGCTCACAGCCATTCGCGCCGTGGCCGACAGAGTGATCGCGCTCCGGGCGTACGCCTCAGTCGCAGGCCGGCAAGAGGAGCTCGCTCGCCTGACGAACTTGAGGGACGTGCGAATCGGAAACGCCCCGGAGCAGCTGGAGGCGCTCCCGACGACGGTAACGCACTTCGTCATTCGTGGCGCGAACGATGCGACGCTGGCTGTGCTGCCCCGCTTCGTGCACCTGCGATCACTGGCTCTCGATGCAGCCAACGTGGAGACCTTACGCCCGCTCTCCGGCCTAGGTCTGATGCACCTCTCGCTGCGACAAGCGCGCCTCGGCGAGAACGCCCTCCTCGAGCTATCAGATTTGCCGCGCCTCACCCATCTCGACCTGTCCCGCGCACAGCTCGGCGAGAACGCTCGCGTCGAGCTCGACTTTCCACACCTCACCCACCTTGACCTCTCCGGAACAAGCAACGTGGATGACCGCATTGCGCGCTTCCTCGCGGCGATGACGTCACTGGAGGTACTCCACCTGTGGCGAGCAGAGATCGACGACACGCGTTTCCTCGCAGGCTTGAGTAACCTCCATACGCTCAGCCTCTCCGGCGCCGGCATCACAGACGAAGATGTTGCCGTGCTCTCAGGCCTCTCGTCGCTCCGTTCACTTTCACTTCGGGGAACGAGGGTCACCGAGGCCGCACTCCAAGCGCTCCCTCCCGTCGAGGACCTGCATATCGGGAATACGCGGATCGCCAATCTCTGTGCGCATGTGGCCCGGCTCCGCTCGCTACGAAGTCTCAATCTGTCCGACAGCGGGATTCTGGATGCGGGCCTATCGTGCATCTCTCAGCTGGCAGAGCTAGAGACGCTCGACCTTGGGGGTACTTACATCAGCAATGCGTCTATAGGAGAGATCGCGCGCCTACCGGAGCTGCGTGACCTCAGTCTCATGACCACCATGCTCAGCGATGCTGGGCTCGCGGAGCTCAGTCGATTGGAAACCCTCCGCGTCCTCGACGTTTCGGGAGCGCCCCTCACAGACGCGAGCGTCGAGCCGCTCCTCGCGATGGAACTTCAGGACGTTGGTCTCGACGGCACGCAGCTAAGCGAGAGCGCACAAGAGCGCATCCGCAGCGCGCTCTCGTCCGAGGTTCAGACCGAACACCGCATACAACCTACTCAACCTCATTGAGCGCGCGGCGTCCGCTTAGCCAAATACGATGGTCTTTTTGCCGTTCAGGATCACTCGGTGCTCCGCCTGGAAGTGCACCGCACGAGCCAGCACACGCTGTTCGATCTCGCGGCCGATCACCACGAGCTTCTTTGCGTTGGAGGAATGCGAGACGCGCGCGACGTCTTGTTCAATGATCGGGCCTTCGTCCAGGTCCGCGGTGACGTAGTGCGCCGTGGCGCCAATGATCTTTACGCCACGCTTGTGTGCCTGATGGTACGGCCTCGCCCCTTTGAAGCCTGGCAAGAACGAGTGATGAATGTTGATGATGCGACCGGGAAACTGCGCGCAGAACTCGGGTGAGAGAATCTGCATGTAGCGAGCGAGCACCACGAAATCGATCTTCTCTCTCGCGATCAGCGCCGTGATCTGCGCTTCCTGCGCCACCTTCGTCGCGCGCGTGACGGGCACGTGGTGAAAAGGAATGTCATGGCGCGCCACCAACTCTTGCAGGTCGTTGTGGTTCGACATTACAGCGCGAACGTCGATGGGTAGGTCGCCTCGACCTTGGCGGTAGAGCAGGTCCGTCAGGCAATGATCGTACTTCGACACCAGTATGAGAACGCGCGGCAGGTCGCTCATATCGTTGAGCGAATAGGTCATCTCCAGCTCCGCCGCGAGCTGCGCAACGTCCGTGCGTAGCGCCTCGATCTGCGACGGGTCACGATCGATCACAAACGAGATGCGCATGCAGAAGAGCGACGTCGAAGGGTCACCGAACTGCGCACTTTCAACGATATTCGCGCCGAGTTTCCCCAGCACCCCGGTGACCTTATGAACGATCTGGCGTTGATCTGGGCACGTCAGGGTGAGGACGAATGTCGCATCGGGCTGGGTCATTGAGGTCTTCTAGCAGGCTTTTTATGGCCGGCGTCAAAGTGCGGACGAGGGCGCTTGTCTAGACGCTCTCGTCCCCAGGCCCGAATACCTGCCTTCGCCCTACTTCTTCTGCGTAAACGTGAACTCTTCGTCCGCCACGTCCACGGCCACCGTGTCGCCGTCGACGTAGCCGCCTTCAAGCATGGCCTGCGCCATGGGGTCCTGGAGGTTCTTGAGGATGACGCGCTTGAGAGGCCGCGCTCCAAACGCAGGCTCGTAGCCGCGCTCTACGAGTAGGTCCTTGGCGTCTTCGGTGACGTCCAGCTCGATGCGCCGGTAAGCCAGGAGCTTGGCGAGCTTGCGCAGCAAGATCTCGACGATGCCGCGGAGGTCGTCTTTGCCGAGGGGGTCAAAGATGACGACGTCGTCGATGCGGTTGAGGAACTCGGGGCGGTACTTCTTGTGAAGCTCCGCTTCGACCTTCTCGCGCAGCTCGTCGTCCGTGCCTTCGTGGTCGAGGATAAAGTGGCTGCCGACGTTGCTCGTCATGATGATGACGGTGTCTTGGAAGTGCGCAGGCCGCCCGCGCGAGTCCGTGAGACGGCCGTCGTCGAGGACCTGGAGGCAGATGTTGAAGACATCCGGGTGGGCCTTCTCCATCTCGTCGAAGAGAACGACGCTGTAAGGCCGCTGACGCACGGCTTCGGTGAGGAATCCGCCCGCATCCGAGTCCTTGTAGCCGGGAGGCGCTCCCAAAAGACGCGCGACCATGTGCTTCTCCATGAACTCACTCATGTCGAGACGCGTCAGCGCAGCTTCGTCGTCGAAGAGGAACTCCGCGAGGGCCTTGGCGAGCTCGGTCTTTCCGACACCCGTGGGTCCGAGGAAGAGGAAGCTACCGATGGGTTTTTTGGGGTCACGCAGACCTACGCGCCCACGCCGGACGGCCTTGGAGATGGCCTGGACCGCGTGATCCTGTCCCACGACGCGCTTCTTGAGCATCTCTTCCATGCGAAGGAGCTTCGTCGTCTCCTCCTCCATCATCTTGCTGACGGGAACGCCGGTCCAAAGCGCGACGACATCAGCGACGTCCTGGGGCAGCACTTCGTTCTGCACCATCGGCGTCTCGGTCTCGGCCTCGTCCATGTCTTTGGTCGCTTCGGCGAGCTGCTTTTCAAGGATCGGGATGGACCCAAAACGAAGTTCGCCGGCGCGTCCGTGGTCGCCGCTCGCGCGCACCTGTTCAAGCTCGCGGTTTGCCGCGTTGAGCTCTTCTCGGAGGCGGCGCACATCGCCCACGCCGCGCAGCTCACGCTCCCAGCGCGCTTTCATCGCGTCGATGCGAGGACGAAGCGCCTCAGCTTCGGACTGAAGCTTGGCGAGGTGACCTTGGGAGTCTTTGTCGTGATCGTCGGCGAGGGAGTTGATCTGAATCTCGAGATCTTCCATGCGGCGGCGCATCGTATCGAGGGCCGTCGGCTCGCTCTCGATCTCCACGCGAACGCGCGCCCCGGCTTCGTCGATGAGGTCGATGGCGCTCTTCGGGAGCTGAACGCCCGGAACGTAGCGTCGCGCAAAGTTGGCCGCGGCGACGAGGGCCGGGTCGCCAATGCGAACGCCGTGCACGATCTCGAAGGCGGAGACGACACCGCGAAGCACCGCGATGGCTTCATCGAGAGTCGGCGGGTCCACCTGGATGGTGACGAAGCGTCGAGCGAGCTGCGAGTCTTCGTCGAAGGCTTTGCGCATCGAGTCCGGCGTGGTGACGGCGATGACGCGCATCTCACCGCGTCCGAGCGCCGCTTCGATGAGGTCACCGACGCTCGCGGCTTTGCCCGTCAACGCTCCGAGGTCTGGGATGAAGAGAATGATGCCGCCGGCGGAGTCGCGAACGGCGGAGAGAAGCGCTTTGGTTCGGTCTTCGAGCTGGCCACGAAGACTTGCGCCAGCCACCAACGCGCCGATGTCGAGAGACACGATGCGCTTGTCTTTCAGCATGTTCGGCACGTCGCCGACGGCGATTCGCTGAGCCAAGGCTTGAACAATGGTGCGCTTGCCGATTCCAGGTTCGCCAACGAGCAGCGGGTTGTTCTCGCGGCGTCGACTCAACACCTGAAGCATGCGGAGGATCTCGGCGCTTCGGCCAACGGTGGGGTCGAACTTTCCTTGAGCGGCATGTCGGGTGAGGTCGATGCCGTACATCTCAATCGGGTCGCCCACGTCCTTGGACTTGGAGCGTCCGGAGCTGCCACCGCGGTCTTCCGTCGATGTCTTCTCCACGAGGGCGCGAAGAACAGGGGCGCTGAGCCCCGCTGCGCGAAAGACCTCTTTCACCTGGCTGTCGTCCTGGGCGCAGGCGAGGAGCAGGTGCTTGACGCCAACGGGGACTCCGCCGTTCCGTGCCGCTTCGCCTTCGGCGCGACCCAGCAAGTCGAGCATGCTCCGGGAGAGGAAGGACTTGCCCTTGCTTGAAGTTCGAATCTTCCGAAGGAGAAGCTCCGCCTCCACGGCCACGTCCGTCGGGTCCACGCCGCCATCCGCGAAGGCCTCTTTGACGCTCTGGCTGTTCTCGACCAGCTCGAACAAAAGGTGGAGGGGCTCCACGTCCGTGTGTCGCCGGTCATCCGCCAAGGTCTGTGCGGCGGAAATCGCCTGCTTGGCGTCTTTGGCGTAAGCCTCGAGTCGTAAAGTCAATGTGCTCATGGGCGGGTAACGTCGCCCTTCATGCAACCTGCCGTCAACAGGCGTGTGATCTGGCGCGCGAGTGGTCGCCGGCGGCGGTTCGGGCTATTCTATCCAGGCTGTGACCCGAATACTCCCTCTCACCTGCTTGCTGCTTTGCGTCTCGTGCGAAGTCGGACGCCTCTACAGCACCATTGGCGAACCCCTGACCCTTGTGGACAGCGGGCCCGGTATGGACGCGGGCCCGGGACCCGACGCCGGTCCTCCGCCGCCGGGCATGGACGCAGGTCCGCCGCCGGGCATGGACGCGGGCCCACCTCCGGGCATGGACGCGGGCCCTCCCGCGCCCCCAGGCTGTGAGTCCGCCACCGAAGGCGAGGAGCGCGCCATCACGAACGTCGAGCGAACAGGCGCAGGCCTTGGCCCACTCGCTTGCGACGCGCAGATGGTCCTGGCGGCGCGAATACACGCGCAGGACATGTGCGATAACGGCTACTTCAGTCACAGCTCCCAAGACGGCCGAAGCTTCGGTGACCGCATGCGCGCCCAAGGCGTCATGTTTGGCGCTGGTGGCGAGAACATCGCTCAGGGTCAGCGCACGCCTCAGGCTGTTCACACGGCATGGATGAACAGCTCCGGTCACCGCGCCAACATCATGAATAGCCGCTACAACCGTATCGGCGTCGGTCACTCGGACTGCGGCGGACGAAACTACTGGGTCCAGGTCTTCGCGGACTAGCGCGTGAAACGAAGCGTCGTCGATGCCTCCAGACCTTGGTAGGCGACGCGGAGTGAGACCTCGCCGGGCGCAGACCGAATGAGTCCGTCGACGGAGATGGAGGTAGCCCCGCCGCGGGCTTCGAGGCGGGCGTCGCGCGGGGATATCGTGCGAGGCGACCCATCGTCGCAATGCCCAAGGACCGTCGTAGGAACGGAGCGGTTGCTGGGTGAGCGCCGGCGAAACGCGTGGAGCGTAAGGTGCGTTGGCTGGCAATCCTCGTCCGAGAGCGCGTAGCGGAGAGCATCCCGCATGCGAGGACCGGCCTCGTCCGAGCCGTGCGCTCGTCCGATGGCTTCGTAGTAGCCCACGCTCACCTCGTGCCGCTCTAGCTCGATTCGCAGCTGCCTCGCATCTGCGACCATGTATGGGACGTCTTGGCGACCGTTCCCTTCGCGCGTGCCCACATCGAGCCAGACCCGGCTGGGCCAAGCGCTCGCGTGAGCGACAGCTTGAAGCGCCGCGCGCTCGGAGAACCAGAGGCTCGGAGACATGGCGACGACACGGGGGAAACGTTCCGGGTAGCGAAGGCCAATATGAAGCGCTGCGAGACCACCGAAGCTGTAGCCGAGCACTGCGCCGCTCTCTTGCAGCGGCACCTGACCTTCAACGGCCGGGAGCACGACATCCACGATGTAGTCCGCGAAGGCCTCCACGCCGCGACGAGGGTTCTCGAGGCGCCTGCCCGAGCGCAGAGCTCGCCGGCTTGCGAGGGTGGGGGTCATCTCCGGCGTTCGGTCAATCGCGGGGATCGCGATCACGACCCAAGGGTCCAAGACGCCTTCGCTCACCAGCGCTGCAAGGCTGCTGTCCACGCCGAACCACTCTTCGTCAAAAGCGAGGTCCCCATCGGTCACAACCAGAAAAGGAAAACCATCCGCTGGCGGCGGCGTCGACGGGATCAACAACTCTACCCGGCGGGCCTGAATGGTGGCCGTGCCAAGGGGCTCAAGCTGCGCTCGCTGCCAGGAGACCTGCGGCGCGCGCCACGCATGCGTTTCGGCGGGCTCGCTCGTACTCGGCGCCTGCGGAGCGCTCTCAGGGCCGCACGCGATGAGGGCCAGAATCAGGAATCGCCAATACACCACGGCGATGACAACAACGTGCTGAGAAGGTTCCCCATTCCGCAGCCGAGCCGTATACTACGACACACCCAATAAAAACCGTATACAGAGAACTTGCTAATGATTTCATGCGCTTGGAACACGAAACGTATACGGAGTGTATACGAATTGTGTTCTGTGAGGCTGGCGAGCTCCCCGAGCGACGCTTACACCTAGGTCATGGCCAAAGCGCCCATCGAAGTCTTCGACTTCCTCGACTACCGAGATTTCCTGCGCGGCTACTACGAGCACAAGAAGGCCGGTCGGGGGTTTTCGTATCGGGCTTTCTCGCGTCGTGCAGGTCTGAAGTCGCCGAACTACCTGAAGCTCGTCATCGACGGAGAGCGCAACCTCACGCCGGCCATGGCGGAACGTTTTGGCGAAGCTTGTGGACTTCGGGGAAGCGGGCTTCGTTTCTTCGTCGACCTCGTCGCCTTCAACCAAGCCAAGACGTCGGAAGAGCGCGCCGAGCGTTACCGTGATCTCACGGGCCATCGCAGCTTCCGAAAAGCTCAGCGTCTCGACCTTAAACACGCGGAGTACCACAGCGAGTGGTTCATCCCCGCGGTACGCGAGCTCGCGCACCGGGCGGACTTTCGGGCGGATGCCGCTTGGATCGCCACGCAGATGATGCCGCGCATCTCCGAGTCCGAGGCGGAGCGTGCGCTCCAGGTGCTGAGTGAGCTTCAGATGCTCCAGGAAGACGAAGATGGAGGTGTCTCGCCCACCGACGCCTTGGTCACCACCGGCCCCCAGACGAAGTGGGTGCACATCGGCGAGTACCACCGCGTGATGATGCAGCGCGCCGCCGAGTCCATCGATTTGGTCCCCGCGGCGGAGCGGGACATCTCCTCGCTCACGCTCTGCGTAGACGCGGGCAAGCTCCAAGAGATCAAAGCGCAGCTGCGCGTGCTCCGTCAGTCGCTTCTGGCCCTCGCCGACGACTCCGTGGACCCGGCGCGTGTCATCCAGATCAACTTTCAGCTCTTCCCCTTGTCCCAGGCACCCGTCGACATCGCCATGGTCGAAGAAGGCGCCGACGAGGACGTCAAAGAGGACGCTCCATGAAACGCCTTATGCCCCTTGTCTTACTCGCCGCCTGCCTCGGAACGGAGACCGGCAACCCACCCCTCGAGCCCGTTGAGCTCGACCGAAACTTGCTCACGTTCAACGACGAGGGCGAGAGCGTGCAGGTGGTGGGTTCCGCCGGCGCGGTCATGCCAGGCGGCGCGAACGTGCAGTTCACTCCCCTCGATGGGAGCCCGGCGTTCCGTGTTGTCAGCGAAGCGGACGGCAGCTTCCTCATCGAGCAACCCTTCACGGCAGAGGTTCGCCTGCAAGCCATCGAAGGACGCTCGCGCTCGGACGTCTTCGACCACGACTTTGTCAGTGACGCGTTCACAGCGGTCTGCCAACCCGTGCCGAACGTCGACTTCGTGCGTATCGATGGGCGCTCCGGCGAGGACGCCATCGGATACGTCACCGTGAGATGGCCCTGCGGCAATCCGCCTTCGGCGACGATGCTCTACGGCGACCAGGGTCTCAGCGTCGGGGGCGCCACCGGCGGCGTCACCACTCAGTCTGCGCAGGACACGCTCACACTTGCGATCACCTTTGATGGACGCGCCGGCGAAGTGGAAGACCACGTCGTCGTGTCGATGGGCACCTCGCGGGCGGTGATCACCGTCGTCGCTGAAGCCTGCGATGACGAGTGCCATCGCGTCTCGCCGCCGGAAGATCTCTAGAGCCTTCGAACTCTAGTAGCCGAACCACTTAGCTTAGAAACTCAAATCCTCGAAAGTCAGTCTTATGAAAACCCTCCCTCTCCTCCTCATGTGTCTTGGGCTCGTCGCCTGCGCCGCCGACGTTGAAGTCGGACTCTCCAAACAAGAAGTCCGCAACATGGCGCCGGGTGACCGCGACTACTGCGAAGAGTTCGATTGGTATGGCGACGGTGAATGCGACAGCTTTTGCACCCGCCCAGACAGCGACTGCGGTGGCTGCATCACGACGGGCTGCTCGGGTCAGATCTGCGCCCGCGAAGAGATGGCGTCCACCTGCGAGTTCCGCCCCGAGTACGCTTGTTATCAAGAGGTCGGCACCTGCGAAGAGCAGGCGGACGGCGCTTGTGGCTGGACAGACACGCCCGAGCTCAGCAGCTGCCTGAACCCCACGCCGGAGCCCGCAGCGTGCCGCCCCACAGGCTGCTCAGGGCAGATCTGCTCCGACGAAGATGTGATCACCACCTGCGAGTTCCGGCCGGAATACGCCTGCTACGACGACGCGGAGTGCACGCGACAGGACGACGGCGCCTGCGGCTGGACAGAGACCGCCGAGCTCAGCGAATGCCTCGGTGACCCCACGCCGGAACCTGACACCTGCCGCGCCACGGGCTGCTCTGGACAGATTTGTGCGAGCGAAGATGTCGCGTCCACCTGCGAGTTCCTCCCCGAGTACGCTTGTTACCAAGAGCACGGCGTTTGCGAAGCCCAAGCCGACGGCGAATGCGCGTGGACTTCTACGCCAGAGCTCGACATGTGCCTCGAAAGCCCAGGCGCTTAGTACCACGCTTCTCTTCGGCTCGTCGTCGACGCCGCGTCCTTTTTGGGCGCGGCGTTCGCGTTTAAGCATGTTTCACTCTGCACAGAAGTTGCCCCCTTTTGATCACGGAGCCTAGCTTCGACGAATGAGAGCCCTTCTTGCCCTGGTCCCACTCTTGTTCTCCGCGTGTATGTTTACCGGCGTGGGTGCTGAAGAGGTTCTGCGCGACGCCGTCGTGGGCATCAATGACGAGATGCGCTGGAACCGCATTGACCTCGCCGCCCAGCGAGTCGCCCCGCCTTATCGCGGACATTACCGGCTCACGCACCACAGCTGGCACCGCGACTTTCAGATCGCGGACACCGAGATCATTCACGTCGAGATCGGCGAGGAGCGCGCGACGGCCACTTCGATGGTGATGATTCGCTGGTATGACCAGCGCACGATGCTCGTGGCGGAGACCACGCTTCGCCAAAAATGGACGAAGGTCGTCGGCGGCTACATCCTCATCAACGAGGAAGTCGCCAGCGGGAACGAGCGACTCATCGCGATTCCAGAAGACCTTCAAGACTTCGAAGGCTCTCGAGAGTCGGAGCCAGAGCAAGAGGAGGCGAGCGGCGCTACGGATGAAGCGGAGCTCGCTACCTTGACGCTTGGTGAGTAGCGCTTAGCGCTCAGGTTGGGTTCGCCTCGGCGCGTACACCCTCGCCACCCAGTTCCACGTGGAGGACCTCGTAGGAGGTCTCCGCAATCGACGCATCAAACGCCTTGGCATCATCTTCGGAGCCGAAGAAAGCCAGGCAAACATCACCGCCGCCGGCGCCCGAGGACTTCGCGGCGCCGTTGTGCGTTTGGGCGATGCCCGCGATCTCTTCGAGGCAATCCTCCACGATGTCCGCGCCGCTGGCCTCGCCAAGAGCCTTAAGAGCGGCCACGAGGGCGGGAATCGACTGAATGATCGACTCGGCTGAGCGGCCGCCAAAACACATGGAGAAGCTATTGGTCTCCAGCTTCAGGCGTTTCATGCACGCTTCGTAACCATCGGGGTCTGCACTCCGAAAGCCGGCGAGCTTGTCGAGGAAGACCCGCGTGCTCGCTTCCTTCTTGGTCCAGACGACGCGTGCGATGAGATCGATGGGCCAGTGGATAGGTTCGGCCTTGAGGGGATCTCGAATGTAGCGAGTGGTGTTTCCGAGAACCGCGCCCGCGACATCGACGCCGCTGCCACGAGGCGCCACGGCCATGTGCGCGCGAAGGGCGACGTCCAAGACCTCTCCGCGGCACGTATCATCCGTGAGGTCCTTGCCTGCGCTCGCGAAGACGGCGGCGGCGGCGGCGGCGGCGGCGGCGGCGGAGGAGCCAACGCCGAGCTTCTTGGTGGGGCCTCGCAGCGCACTCACGTCGAGGGTCAGAAACCCTGGGATCTTCACGCCGAGTTGTTCTTCGGCCATAAGTCGTGCGGCGGCGGCCTCCGGAAACCGTGGCTCCGGCTCATCCAGCGTCCGAGCCACACCTGGGTCGTCGGCGTCATCCGTCCAGCTCGCCAGAGCGCGGCGCTGGACCGCAGAGACGATGGCAGGAGCCTTGTCGAGGACCACGTATTCGCCCGCGATGAGCATTTTTCCGGGGGCGGAAGCCGCGACTCTCACAGCTCGTTCACCTCGACGCCCGCTCCAGGCTTGGCAACCAGTGTACTCAGGACGCCGTCGGTGCGACCCAAAGCGCGCTTTACGCGGGACGCGTCCTTGGCGTGACAGAGGGCTTTCACGTGGGGACCGGCGTCCATGGTGGCCCAGACGCTGACGCCCTTCTCGCGGAGTGTCTCGATGGTGCGGAGCGCCGCAATGGTGCCCGGCTGCCAGTAGAGGATGCCCGGGGAAGAGCTCATGGCGCAGGCATGAAAGGACATCGTGCTCTGCTCCATGATGGAGCCAACTCGGTCCAGGTCCTTCGCTTTGACGGCCCGTCGCAGCTTTCGCGTGAGCCCCGGCGCTGCCTCCACCCAAGCATCGTAGATGGGTGAGGTTTTACGCGAACGCTCCATGCCCTCGGTGGAGCCAACCTTCTTCGGCCCCTTCGCGGTGACGGCCACGACGATGCGAACGTCCCAGTGGTCTTCCGGCGCGATCTTCTTGGCCGCCAAAAGTGAGTCGCCTGGCTTACCTGCTGGGAGCTCGACGAAGCCTCCGTAGATGGAGCGGGCGGCGGAGGCGCTCGACCAGCGCGCCATGGCGCTGAGTCGTTTGTCCGAGGAACGAAGCCCAAAGGCTTTGCTGGCTGCGGCGGAGAGAGCCGCGAAGCCACTCGCGCTGGAGGCGAGGCCTGCCGCGGTGGGAAAATGGTTGGTGGAATCAACGCGGGCGAAGAGCTTGTTCTTCGACTCTTTGCGAAGGCGGCGGAGCATCTCGACAACCCGCTTAGACTCCTTGGCGCCCGCCTTGCGGCCATCGAGGAAGACGCGGTCGGCCTTGAGGCGCTCATCCAACTGAACCGTGGTCTCCGTGAGGAGTCCATCCAAGGTCAGGGAGATGCTGGGAACCGCTGGGAGGTTGTATCGAAGGTCGCTCTTACCCCAGTACTTGGCGAGTGCGATGTTGGCTCGGGCCTTGGCCTGGATCCGTGGAAAAGTCATCAAAGTCCTGCTTGGGTAGTGAAACTCATGGAAGCGTGAGGAGCCATCGCCTGCTGAATCGCACGGGCGTGGTCCATATCTTGGCCCAAAGCGATGACACAGCCGCCTGCGCCGGCACCGGTGAGCTTGGCACCGAGGCTGTCGGCGGACTCGGCGGCGCGACAGAGCGCCTCGATGCGCTCCGTGGACAGCATGAGCCCGGAGAGGAGCGTCTGGTTCATGGACATTAGTTGCCCAACTGATTTGAGGTCGCCATCTTCGAGGGCGAGTCGAGCGTTTCGAACGAGGGCGCTGATGGCGTCGAAGGCTTGGCCCACACGCTCGGGGTCGCGCTCCTTCTGACGGGCCACCATCGCCACGACCTCTTTGGTGCTGGAGCTCTCGCCACTGTGGGCGATGACGAGCGGGAGGGGCCGCGCGACTCGAATATGCTCGAGAGGCTCACCTCGGCGAAAAATGGCCACGCCGCCGCAGGCGCTCATGGCGTTGTCGACGCCGGAAGGGTTGCCGTGGAAGACGCGCTCCCAGACGAGGGCTGCGTCCGCGCGCTCCTCGGGGCTTCGCTCGATCTCGTAGAGCCCGTCCAGGGCCACGCATGCCGCGACACCCATGGCGGCGGAACATCCGAGGCCTGCGCCGCCAGGCAAATGCACATCCAGCTTGATGCGGGCACCACGTTCGCCCTCGTAGCTGGCGAGGAGCGCCCCAAATGCCTGACTCAGCGGCTGCTCGTCCGAAGGCCCAAGGTCGAGGCCCCAAGGCTCAACGATGAGGCGGCTCTCGGCGTGAGAGCACGCCTGGGCTTTTGCGTCCACGCCGAGGCCAATCCCAGCTGCGAGGGCAGGGTGGCCATGAACCACCGAGTGCTCGCCGAAAAGGATGACCTTTCCGCTGGATTTGCCGCTTGCCTCGCGTGGAGCGCTCATCAGACGGCCCGAAGGGCGAGACGGTCCGCCAAGCCTTCCAAGATCGCGATGCCCGCTGCGTCGAGGGGAGCGCCCTTGAGAGCTGCTTTCGACTCATCCGCACGCTTGAGCAGGCGCTGCTCGATGTTGGCCTTGGCACCGGAGGAAACCAAGAGCTCGACGGCGGCATCGATGTCGCCGTCCTTGTCTTCTCCGGCCATCACACGGTCGAGGGAATCGCGTGAGCCAGCAGCCAACAGACGCTCGGCCTCACCCACAAGGCTCGTGCGCTTGCGGTTCTTGACGTCGTTTCCAGGCTTTCCAGTCGTCGCCATGTCGCCGAAGGTGCCAAGAAGGTCATCGGCGAGCTGAAATGCCTCGCCAAGTGGGTTGGCGTAGGCGGTGAGTGCCGCATTTTGCGCGTCGCTTGCCCCAGCCAGCGCCGCCCCAAGAAGAAGCGGCCCGCGCACCGTGTACGAGGTGGTCTTCAGGTCATGCATTTTGGCGACGTCGGGATGAGCCGTGATGTCGAGGTGCTGACCAAGAAGCACTTCCTTCTGAATCTGCAGGAAGATCTGAATGCCCTTGCCCAGCTGCTCCGCAGCAAAAGGACCCCCCGTCAAAAGCTCCAGGCTGTAGGTCGACGCAAGGTCACCAGCGAGGATTCCGAGGGAGTTGGCCATATGCAAATCGTATCTCCCACGATACATCGCATGAACAGCCGGCCCGCCTCGCCGCTCATCATCTTGGTCCATCCAGTCGTCATGGATAAGCAGGTAACTCTGCAGAACTTCGAGGGAGGCCCCAGCATCAACGACGCTATCGGCGGAGCCAGGAGACACGGCTCCGGCGCCTGCCTCCACCATCATCGGCCGAAAGCGTTTCCCGCCACGGAGCGTGAGGCTTTGCACGCCCTCGACGAGCTCCACAGAGTCTGGGCTGATCGAGGCGGCTTCTTTGAGCTTCTCGCTGAAATAGGCTTCAAGGCGCGAATCCACTCGGGATTTCACGGCGTCCATCCAGCTCTTGAGGTCGGTCATGCCGGCCGTCGTAGCAGGCAGCTCGGGGTTTCGCTATGGGGCAAAAACGAGGGCTGCTTGCATCTTGAGGATGGCGGTTCACGGTGCGCCCATGAGCAAAGTTCTCGACATCAAGCAGCGCAAAGCAGACCACCTCGACCTTTGCGCCACCGATGCGGTGGCGTTTCGTGGTCAGACCACGCTTCTTGAGGAAGTCCGCCTAGTTCATCAGTCGCTTCCAGACCTCGACCTGGACGCCATCGACCTGTCCGTGGAACTCCTCGGGAAAACGCTCAAGGCGCCCATCGTCATTGCTGCGATGACCGGTGGCCACGAACGCGCCGCGGAGGTGAACCAGCAGCTCGCCTCCATCGCGGAGGAGTGTGGTTATGGGTTTGGTTTGGGCTCCCAGCGCGCCATGCAGAAGCGCCCTGACACCGCGTGGACCTTCGAGGTCCGTGAGCACGCGCCAAACGCGTTGATCCTTGGAAACGTTGGCGTCGTTCAGGCCCGCGAGATGGAAACCAGCGTCATCGCTGGGATGATCGAAGCCGTCGGCGCGGACGCCCTCTGCGTTCACCTCAACCCAGCCATGGAGCTGGTACAGCCCGGCGGCGACCGTGATTTCCGCGGCGGACGCGAGACCATCGCGCGCCTCGTCAAAGAGCTCCCCGTGCCCGTAGTAGGCAAAGAGACCGGAAACGGAATTAGCCTCCAGACCGCCCAAGCCCTCCGGGACGCAGGCGTCACCACCGTCGACACGAGCGGCGCGGGTGGAACGAGCTGGGTGGGCGTGGAAACGCTCCGCGCCGAAGGCGCCCAGAAACAGCTCGGTGAGCTCCTCTGGGACTGGGGCGTGCCGACGGCCGCCTCCGTCGTGAACGTGAAGAGCTGCGGCATGAACGCCATCGCCACCGGCGGCATGAAGACCGGCGTTGACGCCGCCCGCGCCATCGCACTTGGCGCGACGGCTGCAGGTTTTGCCCGAAACGTCTTCATCGCGCTGACCGAAGGTGGCCGAGATGGCGCCATCGAGTTCTTGCGTAACGTCGAGCACCAGCTTCGCTCCGTAATGCTCCTGGTCGGCGCGAGCAACGTCGCCCAGCTTCGAAGCGCTCCCCGCATCATCGGGCCGAACCTTCGGGACTGGATGGCGCTGGCCAAGCCCTGAAAGGCCGGGCGCTGATGAACTTCGACGGTCTCGTTGGGCCCACGCACAACTACGCGGGGCTGAGTCACGGAAACCTGGCGTCCAAGTCGAACGCCTTGGCCACGAGTCGCCCGCGCGACGCTGTGCTCCAAGGCCTTGAGAAGATGGCCTTCGTCGCGAGCCTTGGCGTTCCCCAAGGCTTTCTTCCGCCCCTCCCCCGACCGCACTTGGCTTTCTTGCGCGCCATTGGCTTCAGCGGGTCCGTCGAGGAGGTGCTCCGCGCCGCGCAGCGCGATGCCCCAAGCATGTTGAACTCGGTCTCCAGCGCCTCCAGCATGTGGACGGCGAACGCCGCGACGGTGACAGCGAGCGAAGACGCCGAAGATGGCCGAATGCACTTCACGGCGGCCAACCTCTCGGCCAAGATGCATCGCTACCTGGAACGCGACGACACCGCCGCGGCCCTCAAGACCCTCTTCCCCGGCGAGCAATTCGCACACCACGCGCCGCTTCCTGCGGCCCTCGGCGATGAAGGCGCGGCAAACCACACCCGCCTCTTCTTTGACGATGGCACCCGCGACAAGGGCCTCGACGTGTTCGTGTGGGGCAAGAGCATGTTGGGCGACTACCAGCGCCCCGTTCGCTTCGTGGCGCGCCAGGCACTCGAGGCGAGCCAGGCCATCGCGCGACGTCACGGGGTTCGGCGCGCTCTCTTTCTCCAGCAAGCTCCGGGCGCCATCGACGCCGGCGCATTCCACAACGATGTCGTCTCCGTGGGCCACGGTGACCTGCTTCTCACGCACAGCCTGGCTTTTGCGGACCCGAACGCCATCGACACGCTCAAAGCAAGCTTCGCGGCGCTTGGGCCTGGCGCCGAGCTGAAGGTCGCCGTCGTGACTGAAGAGGAACTGAGCCTCCAGGACGCCGTGAAGTGCTACCTCTTCAACTCACAGGTCGTGACCACGCCGGCGGGCCCCGTGCTCATCGCGCCGAGCGATTGCGAAGAGAGCCCAGCGGCGGCGGCCATCATTGCCCGCTGGGTGGATGAGGGGCTTCTCGCCGCGGCGCACTTTCTGGACGTAAAGCAGAGCATGCGAAACGGCGGCGGCCCCGCCTGCTTGCGCCTGCGAGTTCCTCTTACGCCGGCGGAGGAAGCGGGAGTCCACCCGGGCGTCGTATTCTCCGCGGAGAAGCATGAGCAGCTGAAGTTGTGGGCAAAGAAGCACTACCGCGAAGAGCTCCATGCCGCGGACCTCGCCGATCCCGCCTTCGTCCGGGAGTGCGAAGAGACCCTAGACGCGCTGACTCAGCTTCTTGGGCTAGGGCCCCGCTACTACGCGTTTCAGCGCGACTCTTGAAAGAGCCCACTATGCATATTCGTTTCATCGTCCTCGTCGCCCTTGTCGGCTGCTCCGGAAGCGCCGTATCCGCAACAGAGAGCGGGCCGCTCGCTCAATTCGACCTCGCCGCACTCCACGGCGGTGCAGACACACCCGCCCCCTCTGGCGATGTCGCCCAGAAGAGAGCGCGCTGCACCTTTGTCTGGCCCGACGACGCGGACCAAGGCTTTGAGGTCCTGGTCGAAGCGAACTACACCGGAGCCGTACCTTCAAGCGCGTCCATCACTACCGTACGAAGCGACTGCGCTTTGGCCGCGAACGTCGACGCTCCAGCTCGTTACCTGGAAGTGGGCGGCGTCAACGACACACGTCTGACGCTTAGACTCTCCTACACCTGTCCGAGCGGAGAGGGCAGCTCAGGCGTTACGGTCTCGTCCATCGACGGCGTCGAGATGGGCGGGTCGACGATGAGCTGCGTCCAGGAAAACGAAACGCTCTCGCCCTAGAAGTCGTCGACGATGAGCGGGCCCATCATCGATGAGCTCATCATCGTCGCGCGCATGTTGCGACGGGCCGCCGCGCGGGCCTGGCGAGCAGCACGGGCTTCAGCCTCTTCACGCTCGCGGGCTTCTTCCTCGGCGGCTTCGCGTTCCGCGGTTTCGCGCTCCCTCGCTTCACGTTCGGCGGCGATGCGCGCTTCTGCTGCAGCAGCTTCGGCGCGGAGGCGCGCCTCGATTTCAGCTTGGGTCGGTTCAGCCACGGCAGGCTCGGCCGGCTCGGCGGCCTGAGCGACGTCTTGCATAGGCTCGAGAGGAACCGCCTGCATGTCATCACCGCTCAGAAGTATGGCTCCGCCAACGCCGCACAGAGCGGCAAGGACCAAAGACACCCCAGCGATGAGGTTACGTTTTGAGCCACCTTGGGGTGCAGCGGCCGGCGCGAGCAAAGGCGTCGCCGTCGCCGAGCGCACTCCGGAGACGGTCCCGAGAGGCGTCGGCGTGACCAAGCTGGGAACCACATCCAGGCTGAGCGCGGCGGAGCCGGAGGTGGTCAGAGCTGCGCCAAGATCACGGGTAAGTCGCTCGGCGGAGCCGGGTTTCGGCTGCCTTGGGGCTCCCATCGCTGAGCGGACCGATGGGTCTTCGGGACCGGCGACGTGGCCTTCCATGGCCAAACCGATGAGCTCCGCCACTTCGCCCTGCGTCACGGCGAGGGCTTCTGGACACGCCGCCGCGAGCGCCGCTTGGAATGCCGCTGTGGTGGGCGGTCGATGCGCCGGGTCCTTCGAAAGCGCCTTCATCACAATGGCGTCGAGGGCAGGGGGCACGTCCGGCGCGAGGGAACTCGGCGGGGGGATCTTCGGGTTTCGCACCAAGTCGAGGAGCAGAATGTCGTTGGGCGCGTCGAAGAGTTTCCGCTGAGTCAGAAGCTCCCAGAGCATGATGCCCAGCGCGTAGATATCCGTTCGCCGGTCGAGGGGCGTCCCGTGCGCTTGTTCCGGCGACATGTACCGGAAGGTTCCTTTGATAAGGGCGCCCTGAGTGTGGTGGATTCGGTCGGCGGCCTTCGCGATGCCGAAGTCGATGAGCTTGACGTAGCCTTTGTACGCCACGAGGACGTTCTTCGGACTCACATCGCGGTGAACCACACCAAGGAGGTTTCCCGCGTCATCCGTGAGCTCGTGCGCGGCATGCAGACCCGCGGCGACCTGCATGGCGATCCACGTCGCGATGGCCGGCGTGGGCCTTCGCTGCTGTTGTCGAAACGCGCGCATGACCTGGGAGAGCGCCACGCCGGGCACGTACTCCATCACCAAGAAATCGCGGCCGCTCTCCGTCGTGCCTAGGTCATGCGTGTGGACCACATTGGGATGCTCGATGCTCGCGGAAATACGCGCTTCATCGAGGAACATCACCGTGAAGTCCTCGTTCTCCGAGAGATGTTCGTGGACCACCTTGATGGCGACGTGTTTCTCGAAGCCGCCGCTGCGCGAGCGCCGTCCGAGATAGAGCGCCGCCATACCGCCGGACTTCATCTTCGCGACGATGTCGTATCCCGCGATGTTGTCACCAACTCTCACGCCCGGAGTGTAGCTTGAGCCGTTGCGATCTCCCAAACAAAGGCGGATGTGGGGAACTATAGCCCGCGCAAAAGGCGCGCTTCGTGGCCCACGGTGATACCTTTGGTGGGTGATGCGCCGCTGTCTGACACTCGCCACGGCATTCATGGTCTTCGCAGGCTGTGGTTCGGCCCCCGCCGATGGATGCGTGACCCGCACAGACTGCGAGAGTGATGAGGTGTGCATCAACGGCGCCTGCCAAAGCGGTACCCCGGACGCCGCGACGGGCCCGGACGCCGGTATTCGAGACGGCGGCGGCGATGGAGGCGACCTCTGCGGGCAAGAATGCGAGACCGCCCTCCCTTGCGAAATTGGCGTCTACGACTGCTCCGAAGGTCAGCCTACCTGTGTGCGCTCGGGCCTCCGTGAAGAAGGTTTCGTGTGCCGAGAGGCGAGCGACGCATGCGACCTGGCGGACCAGTGTGATGGAGTCAGCGCCGGCTGCGCAGACAACAAGTCGCCCATCGGAAGCGCCTGCAACGGCGGATTCTGCGATGGACGCGGCGCATGCGGGCTCTGCCAAGAGGGAGCCTCCTGCAACCCCACAGGTTGTCAGGCGGGAGCTATCTCCTGCTCAGACACCGGCGTGCCTTCCTGCGAGTTCACGAACAACCTTCCTGACGAGACGTCTTGTGGGCCCATAGTCATCGGCGGCTTTAGCGCGTGCGAATGGCCCAGTACCTGCGCGGAGAGCGGCGTTCAGTCGCGAGAGCTCCAAGAGCCACTTTGCGTCGCAGGTGTCTGCACAACGGTCTCTCGTTTCGAAGAGATGCCCTGCGGCCGCGAGCGAGAAGGTGTTTCCTGCGGCGATCCCTTGGCCGGCGAATGGTCGGCCTGCAGTTTCGACTCGATGTGCGACGAGAGCGGTGAACGCAGCCGCACCGTGACGAGCCGAACTTGTGCAAGCGCAATGTGCGTGGAGGTACCGAGCGAAGTCAGCGAGGCCTGCGAACGCGACACCGAGGGAGACGCCTGTGGGGATTCCACGACGACCTTCGACGCGTGCGTGTTCGCGAGCGAGTGCGCCGTCGGCGGAACTCAAATGGGAACCATGACCACGCCAACGTGTGGCGGAGGCACCTGCGATTCCGAGAGCGTCGCGGTTTCTCAGGCTTGTTCGAGGCCTGACACCATGGGCGACGCATGTGGAACGCCGACCTACGGCGAGTGGGGCACGTGCGTGTTTTTCACCTGTGATCCAGCGGCTGGGACCCGTTACCGCTCGCTCACCTCGGCATGCACCACCGCTCAGACCTGTGACCCTGCTGGAACAGGGTTTGAAATCGGAACCTGCACGGGCGACGTGACCGGCTCCTTCTGCAACCCTCCTGGGGGCGGCATCGGCTCCTGCACGGGCCCCGGTCTGTGCAACGGCACACCTATCTAACTCGCTACTTCGTGACCTACACAGACGGATCAAGTATCAAAGCCCTTCCCATGAAGCTCTTTCTCCTCTCGGCCTTGGCCCTGTCGTTCTTCGTCGTGCCACCCGCGGCCGGCGCCCAAGAAGATGAGGCCCGTGAGGAGTTCCGCGCTGGCATCGCTGCGGTTCGCGCCGACGATTGGGAGGTGGCACGTGGTCACTTTGAGCGCGCCTACGAGCTCGCTCCACGGGCGTCCGTCCTTGCCAACCTGGCCGCCGCGCAGCGTCAGACGGGCATGCTCGTTGAGGCCAAGGCTTCGTACGAGGAGTGGCTTCGAGATCCGCCACGAGGCCCGCTGCGCCGCCAGGTGCGCGCGGAGCTCCAGGAGCTCGAACCCCTTGTACCCTCCATCAACGTCCTGGTTCGTGGCGCGCAACCTGGAGACACTCTCCTCATCGATGGCAACGTCGCCATGCCCAACGAGGACATCGAGGTCAACCCAGGTTGGCGCGAGGTTGAAGTCGAGCGCGGCGACCGAGTCGTCGCTTCCCTTCGTGTGAACATCGACGAAGGTGACCATGAAGAGGTCCAGCTCACAGTGCGCGCTGTGCCAAGCGCAGCCGAAACCGGGTCTCGTTCGGACGCCGTGGGGAGCCCGACGATTCGCTTCGACGAGCGGCCCGACGAAGTCGAAGAAGACGAGGAAGAAGGCGGGTCTCTGACCTGGCTCTGGGTCACCCTCGGCGTTGTCGCCGTAGGCGCCGCCGCAGGTGTCACAGCGGCCGTGCTTCTAGGTGGCCCCGAAGACCCCTTCATTGGAAACGCACCTCCTGGCTGGGCACTGATCCGATGAAAACACTCCTGACACTTCTCGCTTCGCTCTGCCTTCTGTCCTGCGGGCAGCCGCTCACGCAGATTGTCCTCGAGGTGAACTCAGACATCCCGGAGGACGACGTCGGACCCATTCTCATCACCGTTCGTGGCGCGAGTGGTGAGCTGGGTGTTGAGTACACTGCGAATTTCGCGGAACCGAACGGCCCCAGCGGTTTTCCCATCACCCTAAGTCTCGTATTGGCCGACGACGCCGAGGGCGACTCGGTTTCCGTGGTGGTTCGAGCAGACCGGGTAGGCGGGTCGGACTCGGTAGAGGCGAGCGCGGAAACGCAATTCGTTCCGGACTCGACGCGGGCCCTTGGGATTTTGCTGGACACGGCCTGCATCGAGATCCCGTGTGACGCCGGAGACACCTGCCGAGGCGGCGTCTGCGTGTCGAATCAAGTCGACGGCGAGACGCTGCCCGTTTTCTCCGAATAAGTTCTCCAAATAAGCTCCCGGAATTACTTCAGGAAATATGCGCCTCAAAGGCGCTCGATGGGTTGACCAAAGCAGGGGACAAACGTAGGTCCACCATCCGAAAGGATGATGGAAACGTGGCCCGATTTATCGACGAACTGAAGCGAACACACAACTGCGGCGAGCTGAGGCTGGCTAATGACGGCGAAGAGGTTGTCCTCTTTGGCTGGGTGGACGATAGGCGCGATTTCGGCGGAGTTGTGTTCATCACGCTCCGTGACCGCGAAGGCATCACCCAGCTCGTCTTTGACGCCAACGAAGTCCCTGGACCCGTGGCCGAGGCAGAGCGCGCGCGCACCGAGTGGGTCATCGCCGTCCGCGGCATCGTTCGTGACCGCGGCCAGAAGGACGACGGCACGACGCTTCGCAACAAGAAGATGGCGACCGGCGAGATCGAAGTCATCGCCCACGAGATGCATGTCTTCAACGAGTCGAAGACGCCTCCCTTCCTCATCGCTGACGACGTCGACACGAGCGAAGAGAAGCGACTTGAGCACCGCTACCTCGACCTGCGTCGCCCGCAGCTCCAGAAGAACTTGATCAGGCGTTCGCGCATGAACGCGGCGGTCCGCTCTTACCTTCATGGCCACGGCTTCCTCGAGGTAGAGACGCCGTACCTCGTGAAATACACGCCCGGCGGCGCACGAAACTTCCTCGTGCCAGCGCGCGTTTACCCCGGGCACTACTACGCCCTCGCCGAGAGCCCGCAGCTCTTCAAGCAGCTGCTCATGGTCGGCGGCTACGACAAGTACTTCCAGATTGTCCGCTGCTTCCGCGACGAGTCCCTTCGCGTGGACCGTCAGCCGGAGTTCACGCAGATCGACATCGAGATGTCGTTCATCAACCAGGACGACCTCTTCACCAAGATCGAAGGGCTCATGTTTGAGCTCTTCAAGGTCGCCGGCGTCGACCTCTCGGAGCGCTACAAGGACGGGAAGTTCCCGCGCCTCGACTTCTACGAGTCCATGCGCCGCTTTGGCAACGACAAGCCCGACATGCGCTTCGGCATGGAGCACACGGAGCTGACGGAGCTCGTTGTCGAGCACGACGGCGGCGGCATCTCCTTCCTCGCGGACATCGCCGCGAAGTTCAAGGACGGCACCTACCGCAAGGACCTTCCTGAAGAAATCGTCAAGGCGATGGTCGTGCCCGCTGAGCACGCCATGAGCCGCAAGAAGGTCGACGAGCTCGAGAAGCTCTGCAAGCAGATGGGCAGCAAGGGCCTCGCTCGCGCCAAGGTCGCCGAAGACGGTAGCTGGACGCAGAGCCCCTTCGCCAAGTCCATCACCGACGAGATGCGCCTCGCCATCAACGAAGCCGTCGGCGCAAAAGCCGGCGACCTCATCCTCATGCAGTTCGGACCGGAAGCCCGCGTTCAGACCGTCATGGCGAACCTTCGACTTCACCTCGGCAAGCAGCTCGGGCTCATCCCCGAGATTGGAACCGACGGAGACTGGAACCTCCTCTGGGTCATCAACCCGCCGCTCTTTGAGCGCGAGGACGACGGCAGCTGGGCCGCCGCTCACCACGTGTTCACGCGGCCCCACGACGGCGACGTCGAGAAGCTGGCGACGGACCCTGGGAAGGTGAACTGCTACCGCTACGACATCGTGCTGAACGGTTTCGAAATCGGCGGCGGCTCCATTCGCCTGCATGACCCGAAGGTCCAGGCCGAGGTCTTCCGGACCATCGGCCTCAGCGACGAAGAGGCGCAGCAGAAGTTCGGCTTCTTGCTCAACGCTCTCAGCTACGGCGCGCCACCCCACGGCGGCATCGCTCTGGGCATGGACCGCATCAACATGCTGGTCAGCGGCACGGAGTCCATTCGTGACGTCATCGCCTTCCCGAAGAGCACCCGCGGCAACGACCTGATGACCGGCGCGCCGGACAAGGTGGAAGCCGACCAGCTCGCTGAAGTCCATGTGAAGGCGATCCTCCCCAAAGAAGACGCGTAGCGCTTCCCGCGGATGAGAGACCCAGACAGAATCCCGGAAATACTCGGGGTGTTAAACCAGCTGTGGTCCAAGGACCCTGACCTTCGCTTCAATCAGTTGCTCTACAACCTTCAAAGCCAGTTTGCTGGCGAGAACGAGGGCAGGGGACGGATCAAAGAAGCGAGGGAAGATGGGTCTGCGCGAGTCGGCTTCGATCTGTTTAGCCTCGAAGACGAAGAGTTTCTCCGCTTCCTGCGATCGAAGGTCTAGCCACGCTCTTGAGGCGCGCGAGGCGAGTGGCCAGCAAGGACGCCATGGTAGCGCAGCATGTGAAGGTTCAACGTCCGACGCAGCAGCTCTTGTGTGAGCCCGCGCCTCTTCAGCCTCCGCCGTCACCCTCACGCCATGCATGGGCCTATCTACTCCAGCGCGTCTTCGCCATATCGACATCATGACGTGACATGGGTTCCGTCTAGCCGCCCTCCAGAGCTCTTATGAGTGGGTCCGAACGACAATGTCGACGAGCGAGGCAAGCACGACAAGCCGTCAACGCGGGGGTTCATAAACTCCGTCCCTCTGACGTTGAGAAGGGCCTAATCTGTCGCTTCCCCATGACCTCTCCCCAGCCAACGTCGGCACCCGCCGCACGCTATGAGCTTCGTGACGCCCTCGGCACGGGGGCGATGGGCGAAGTTGTTCGCGCATACGACCGCGTTCGCGGACACGAGGTCGCTCTCAAGTATTTGCTCCGCGCCGACGACCCTCATTGGCTCTTACTCTTCAAACAAGAGTACCGACTCCTCGCGGACCTCGTTCACCCGAACGTCGTCTCCCTCTATGAGCTCAAGGCCGTCGAAGAGGGTCGTTGGGTCATCGCGATGGAACTCATCGAAGGAGCGCGCACGTTCCTCGACTTCGTACGTCCCTTTAAGCATCTAAAAACGTTGGACATGAACCCGTCGACGGCCTTTGGAACAAACGGATCCGCTTTCCTTGCAGAGCACGATGCAACGCGGACGACGAGCATGGGGGGGGGCAACCGCGATGACAACACCCCCACGCGAGAGCCCACCAACTCCGCTCTGATAGAAGCCAAACTACTGCCTCAAAGACTGACGGAGGCCGTCACGCAAATGGTACGAGGTCTCGACGCGGTGCACCGCCGAGGCCTCTTGCATCGCGATGTCAAACCCTCCAACGTGCTCGTCGATGGTGTGGGGCGCGTCGTCGTCTGCGACTTCGGCCTAGTCACTACCTCGGACACCTCCGAAAAGAGTTTTCTCGGAACTCCTGCGTACGCCGCACCGGAACAGCTCCTTGGCACGCCTTCGGCGGAATCCGATTTCTACGGATTGGGCGTCATGATCTACCAGGCGTTCACTGGGCGCCTTCCGATCTGGCCGACGAAGCAATCCGAATGGCTCGTCGCCAAACAAACGCATCCCATAGCCCCCATCGACAGCGACCATCCACTCGCAGACCTTGCGCTGAGACTACTCCACCCTGATCCCGAACACCGGCCAAGCGTCGCCGCGATCAAGGACACACTCAAGTCATATCAGCGCAGGAGTGTGGGCATCTCTTCCGCTCCCGATCCTGAAACGGACACGCCCTTCGTCGGACGCGAAGCGGAGCTGACGACGCTCGGGACCGCGCTGGGGGATGCGCGAACCATGGGACCGGTTCAAGTCGACATTCGGGCGGCCTCTGGCACCGGAAAGTCGGCCCTTGTGGCCGCCTTCGTCAAAAAGGCCCAAGCGGAAGCCGGCGCCGTCGTGCTCAAAGGAAGATGTTACGAATCCGAGAGCGTTCCCTTCAAAGCCCTCGACTCCCTCATCGACTCCCTCTACCTTCATCTTCAGAAAAGAGAACGCCAGGCCCGCGTACCCGCGGCGCCGCCGGGACTGAGCGCCTTGGCTCAGCTCTTCCCGGTGCTTCGGCAGCTCACTTTCGTTCTCGAAGCGACCCAGACGGAGACAATACCCAAGCATCTGGTGGTATCGAGCGCCCGAACAGCACTCCTCGAACTCCTCATCACCGTGGCAAGGGACAAGCCCCTCATCGTGGTCGTCGACGACCTTCAATGGGGGGACGCGGACAGCGCGCCGTTCTTTCGAGCGTGGACCGACGTGCCCCACACCGGCGACCCTGGCTTCTTGGTGGTCACCACGCGCCGCTCGGACGTTCATACTCATGAATCCGCCCACGATGTTCAGCAGTTGGGCGCCCGGCACCGGACCATTGATCTCGCCCCGCTCACTTCCGACGAAGCCGTCGAGCTCGCAAGATCCGTTGTTCCGCTGGCGGCAAGCGAACTAGATGCCCTCGTCCAACAATCGGGCGGCTACCCGATGTTCGTCCTCGAACTTGCCCGAGCCGCTAGCAAGCTCGGGCTCGAGAACATCAGTGGTGCCAACGCGCCCGACCTCGACGCGCTCATTGTGCTTCGGGCGCAGCAGCTCCCGGACAACGCTCGACGCCTTCTAGAGGGAGCGTCCCTCGTGGCCGAGCCCCAACCGCTCTCCCTCCTCGCCCGGGCGATGAGGGTTCGGAACGAAGCCGGCGCCCTCGCGGAACTCCGAGCGGCACGAATGATCCGTATTCTGCCTCATCGCGACGGCGAACGCGTAGCGACGTACCATGACCGCGTTCGTGAGTCCGTCATCGCCAAGCTTGAACCAAAGCGAAAAAAGCAGCTCCATCAACGCATCGCCAGGGCCCTTCAGCGGGCCCCTCGCCCGGACTCCGAATCGCTCATGGCCCACTGGGCCGCCGCCGGCGACTTGGTGCGCGCGACTTCCTACGCGCTGAGCGCCGCCAGGTCCGCCGCCGCCGTCGGGGCCTTTCATCGTGCCGCCGAGCTGTATGAAAAGACACTCTCCTGGGAGACACTCGAAGGCGACGAGCGGTATCCCGTGATGC
Source organism: Polyangiales bacterium (assembly GCA_045106895.1). GTDB lineage: Bacteria > Myxococcota_A > Polyangia > Polyangiales > Houyiibacteriaceae > JBCCRV01. Next base: position 40,356 of record JBGCFM010000096.1, read on the forward strand.
GGGAATGGGCGAACACACGCGTATCTGCCGGACAACCAAGCGGGGCGGCGAAAATCTATCTGGAGCTCGCGAGCGTTTCGCCGGAGGCGGAAGCGGATGAGCTGCGCGGCCAGGCGCTCACGGCGTTCATGCGGGCGTCCGATCTCACGGCGGCTCTCAACCTCATCGAGTCCAAGGCCGTCGCGAAGAGCCGCGTCCCCAGCTCAAAGCTAACGGCAACGCTCGGGATCATTCGGGATCGCGCATTTGTATCCAGACACCTTCCTTGGAAGAAGCCGTTCACCATTCATCTCGAAGTCGACGACGAAGTTCGAAACGCAGTCACCAAGCTATCGAATCTGTCTGCGGCGGTGGGCTACATAGACAGCCTCCGTGGGTACGCGATGCACTCGAAACTACTCCGGGAAGTCATTCACGTCGGCGATCCGCAGCTCCTCGCGGCGGCGGCGAGCGTCGAAGCTATCTACATCGGTTCCATGAAGGGTGCCGCGGGGAAGAAGGAAGTCGATGCTTGGCTAAAGGAAGCTCGGCGGGCCACTCGCTCCATGCCGTCGGAGGGTCCTCTCCACTCGGTCCGCCGGACCGCCTACGAAGGTTTCATCGATGGGGCGGAGGGTATGGTGCTCTTCTGCAGTGGCGATCGTATGATCGATGCGGGCAACCTTATGGAGACGGGCGGACGCCAACAGGTCCGCGTTCCTGAGCACGCCGTCAACGGACTGCAGCTGCAGGCGTACGGCCTCAATTCGTGCGTTCTCGGCGGCTCTCTCCGCTCCGCCGACGAGCGGTACAAAGCCCTCCTTCGTACCGCCGAAGAGGAGGGAAACGAAGAAGCCAGAAACCTCGTTCTTCGCCAAGTTGCCCCCTTACTTCTCTGTGCGCAAGATCGGAGTGCGCGGGCGCATCAGATCGTCGAGGAGAACCCACCGGACGCGAGTATCTTCACCCTCACCGTGTGGTGGTACGAGTTCGGACGGGCCTTCATCGAGGAGTACGATGGAAACCTGGCCGGCGCGGCGAAGCTCTACGATGAGCTCGTCGAACGATATCGCGCAAGTTCACTCGTCTCGATCAAGGCTCCTCTATGCAACTCGTTAGAGGGCCTTTCCAGGACCTCTGCGGCGATGGCGATCCGTGGGGGCGTCGATGGATCCGCTCACCGAAAGCGCGCTCATTGGTCGCTGCGCCAACTGAAGAAGCTCAAGTCGGCACTTCCGTTGCTCGCGCGGGGCGGGGCGAGTCAATGTCTCGCGATCCTCGCTGCCGGCGATGGACATCGTGAGGCGGCGATAAAGCACCTCAGAGCCACTGTGGAGTCCTGGTCTCAGGCCCAGTACTTCCTCAGCGCGATGCCCGCCCAGCTTCAACTTGGCAGACTCATCGGAGGCGACGAAGGTGCGACTCTGATCGAGGAAGTAGAAGCTTGGGCGCAGCGAGAAGGCATCGGGTCGCTGGAGCAATTGACGGCGGCACGCTCACCGGTTCTGGATGAGCAAGCTCGCTAGACCATTCGCACCCGCGATGCTTCCGATGCGTATCGAGAAACAGCCTCCGGCAAAAGGAAGAACAACTCGACTTCACCGAATCGTATTCGGGCCTGGTCAGGAAGGACGATGGGCGTCTTTGGCACCAAGCGTTCTCCATCGAGGAACGTTCCGTTCTTCGAACTGGCATCGGAAAGCTGCCACCCGCCTTCGCGTGCCACGAAGAACGCATGATACTTCGAGATCGAGGGGTGCACGATGCGGAGGTCCACATTGGCCGTTCGCCCGAGGCCGATCTGACGGGGAAACAAGCCCCCCGGCCGCTTCTTGAGGGAAAGGACCTCACATCCGGGGCGTAGCGCCGAGATCTCCTCGGAGAGACGCCGAAAGCTCCCTCCGCTCTGCCGATGAGACACCTCCGTTCGAAACGCACCCCTAGCTCCACAGCCCAAGTCCATGGGCCGAATGAGAAGCGGCTCGGCGGCGGGGGTCGCAATCTCCTCCGCGACCCAGAGACTGACTTGGGACTCTTGTGTCATCGAACTTGGGGGATGGGATGAATCTACTTTAGAAGAACTTTGAGAGACCAACGACTCCAAAGCGGGTTTCTTTAGTGGCGCGCCCAGTGAGTGCGAGTCCATCGCTGCCAACTTCGTGACCCTCGGGTCCGCGAACTCGGACCTCGCGGACCCTGAACTCAGCGCGGCCTGCGACGGAGACGACGTCGTCGTCAGCTCCAACTCGATTCCGGACTTTCCCTACATCGAGACATCTCCAGGCCTTCCGGCCGCAACGGACGCGGAGTACCGCGTCCCATCGAACCCAGCGGTCGCGGCCGAAACATCGGAGGTTCCGCTTCTTGGGGCGCTCGGCGTGGCCGGTGGTGCCAGTGGGGACTCCTATCCCTTACCGCTTCGACTCCAGTTCCCTACTAACGGGACAATCGTGCCGCGCCCTACGCGCAGTTCCGCCGACAGCGGAGTTCGCTCTGTGTCGCCGGGGGCCTGAAACCAGCCCTCGAAGAGCACGGAGGCGCGCAAGAGCTCAAACCCGTCTGCTGCCGCCCCTTCGACGGGGGTGAGCGTCCAGGAGAGCTCACAGTAGGAGGTCCCAGCGGACTGTGCTGCAACAGACGACTCTTCTCCAAGTGCGTTTTCCACCAGCAGTGGTTCGAGGCGTGTGGAGTCGGACACCCAGCCGTGATCGGCGAAGGCCCGCGATGCAGCGAATAGGTCCATCCACGAGGCTTCGAGCGTCGCTTCTTGGTCGCAGGGAACAAGCTCCAGCGCGCCGACAGCCACGTAGAGCCGGTCGACACCCACGCGGTAGCCGAGGTTGGTCTCGACGACCCGCGAGCTTCCATCGACGCTAGCGTCTTCCAAGTCGAAGTGAAGAGCGAAATTCCGTCCGCGTCACTCGCTTCCCGACGCGAGCCTTGGATGATGTTCCGTTCTCCGACATGACGGCCGAGGACGCGCTCACGGAGTTTTCCCTTCGGCTCCTCTCGGAGAGTGAAGCGATGTTCGTTCAATGAGCTAGGTCGCTCAGCCCCACGTGGTTTGGTCGATCCAAGGTGAGCTCTTGGCACATGCCATGCAGAACAAGGATGCATGCCGTTCCTTAAGACCTTCTTCTTCGCCCTCACTCTGACCTTCGTCGCTCAAAGCGGCTCCGCTCAATACTCCCCTGAGCCCGACGAGCCGACACGGGCTCGAGCGGAAAACCATATTGCCGGTGCTGGGTCGTTTCGACTCAATATCCAAGGCTACCTCGGTGGCGCTGGACGCAGCACCACCGTCCTGAGCGCGGAAGGGCGAGAGAACGCCGGCATGGCAACCACCTTTGGTCTTCAGGCCCAGGGTCTCGTTCCTCTCGGCCAATATGCGCTCGTGGGCCCTGCGTTTTCATTGCGCTCACTTCGTGAACGCGGAGCTTCCGATCGTCTAAATGTGTACGGTTTTGACCTGGCTTTCGGTGCTCACTACGCCGTTGTGCTGTCAGACTCCATCGCCATCGACCCCTACGTGTTGTTCACGATCGGACTCTCCATAGCCGACTCAGATCAGAGCGTGCTGAGTGAGGACACTGAATTTGGCGTGGGCTTGGGCATTCGTGCCGGGGCGACGCTTTGGTTCGATCACGCCTTCGGCGCACGCTTTGGCGTGGGTCACCAGAGCATCCACTTCTGGCCAGAATCCGACGCTGACACACGCGTACGGTTCCGCGAATTCGCCTTCGAGTTCGGTATCTCTATCCGCTTCGGAACATAGTCGATACGGCAATTTCTTGCCGGCAACTAGGCGCACTTGCCCCGCTTCATGGACAACCCGTGCCCGTGGCTAGCAGCTTCCGCAGGTGATACGGCCATCGTCACAGACCGTCGCGTCTGTGTCCGCTGAACCGCATTTGACCTCGCACGTGGCGGTCTCCGCGCATTGAATATCGCAGGATGTTCCCACGCACTTGAAGTCGCAGTTCGCGCTGTCCGCGCAGGTCATCGATCCGCCCTCGCCGACCTCAACCTTGCACTCGGAGTTGCCCGAACAAACCGCCACGGCGGGCCCGTCGGCTTTGAAGTCGCAGTCCGCGCTGCCTTGGCACTCCAAGGTCGCCCCATCGAGGACATTGTGGGCCTTGCAGTCGGAGTCGTCTTCACACGTCAGTGCAGCAATGCCCTCACCGCCCTGATTGATCTCGCAGCGCGCGTCCGCAGAGCACCGAAGCGGACAGGTCCCTTCGCTTGTGCACTGAGCCATGCAGTCGGTGACGCACGCGCATTCTGAGGCGCTGCATTCACACTCGCCGGGCCGGCACTCGGGCAAGGCGGCGTCGTCGGCGCACCCTGGCAGAAACGACAAGACAAAGATGACAAGGCCAACGATTCGGGTGCTCATGCCTTAGGGTCTCACGTTTGGGAGAAAGCTGTAATCGCTCAGCGTGTGAGCTTGGCGCACCACTCGAGGTCCCGAGGAGTCCCTCGCGCCCGCATGATCGTAGCGAGGTCTTCGGCGCTCGCCAGTTGTAGCCCCTGCACTTCGTCGCGGCGCGCCCAAGCGTCGGTCCAGTGCATCGGCGACTCGTAAGTGAGGTCCAAGGTTGGCAAGCTCGCATGACTCCCGCGCAAGTAGATGCGTCCTGGCAACGCCGCCACGTCGAAGGGAGGCTCCACGGAACGCTCCCAGCTCTTCCATGTGTAACCCTTCGTCATAAGCGCAGCTGCGATGCCGTCGAGGGACGTGAGCGGCGCGACGAAGTCGACGTCGTTCGGCGCCCGCGTCTCGCCATGAAGGAGACGCAACGCAACGCTCCCGACGAGGAGCGCCGGCGCGCTCTGAGCCACCCACCTCGCGACCTGAAGGTGCTCACGCATAGCGTTTGAGCACTTCTCGGTCGGGGTCCCAGTCGGCGCCGAGGGTTCCGTCGGCGTGAAACACGAGCTTCTGGACCACGTCCGAAGCGTGCTCTTTCTTCATCTGAATGTAGTCCGCCACCTCGAAGGTCACGCGCATGTCCTCGAAGGCGCAGGCGACGTTCCAATAGTAGTAGCCATCGACGACGTGATGGAGCTCAAGTTCCTGATGAACGCCTTCGAAGAGACCTTCGATGCCCACGCGACGTTCTTCCACCAGACGCAAGGTACGGTTGGCGCGGTAGGTATCGCCCAGCCGCGAGAGCTCCCGAAAGACCACGTCTTTGACGCCAAGGTTCGCGGCCCAGCGGAGATACGACATCAGCGTTCGAGCGTCGTCGACGCCTCCGTGCTGCACAACACAGACGAGGCGCACGTGAGCAAAGGCGTGGGCGTCGCGAACAACCTCCTCGAACGCAGCCTGCTTGGCAACGGAGACCTCAGGGCGAAAGCGCATGATGGCGTCGTTGCGCGATTGTAGGTTGGAGTGGCGGGACAGCTCCACGCGAGTCACCTCGGCGAGGCGAGGGACCAGTCGCGCGCCGGTGGTGCTGCGCGCGAGACCGGCACCGTTGGAGTAGAGGACGACGTCACGGATGCAGCCCCCGCTCTGTCGATGAGCGACGATGGAGTCCATGATGCCCTCGAAGAAGTCTGCGTCGTCGGTCTGCTCAAGCCCCGACAGGGACAAGCCCATCGGCAAGATGCGGAGGTCATGGAGGGCGCATTGAAGCTGGTGAAAGTAACGCGGACCCGGCCTGAGGGACGCGCTCATACGCTTCTGCTGGCGATGCTGAAGGGTCTCCGAGCAGAAAATGCAGCGTCCTGAGCACGGACGTACGGACGCGAAGGGGGTGAAGGTGAGCGCCGGCGAAAAAGGCCGAGCAAACCCCTCAACGTGAACCGGCGCTTTGTCCGCCATCGGCACCTGCACCGGCAACCCCTGCAACGAAGGGAGAGCAACACGTTCGAGGAAGCCGGTTCTTGCGTTCATTTGCTTAGTGTATAACACACACTTATTGGCTCGTCACTTCTAGACGAAGGAGCGAAAGCAACTCAGACATCAGGCACCGTCGGCCCAAGTCATTTCGAAAGTGTGGTGCTCAGGCGATGATTCGAGGATCTTGTGGCTGACGCCGATCGCCCCGCCCAGATGCAGTGCGTATTCGAGCGCTGTGATGATGCCGTTAACGCTCGTTGGAGTCATGAGGTTGCGCGGAAAGTCCATTCGAGCGACGTGGGAATCGGTCGCCGACTCAACGACGCTGAGGCTTGTTCCACGACGAAAGCGGCTCCACGTGGAGCTGGCTAATCGAGCGACCCTCGAATGACTCATCGAACGAAAGAGGATGGAGTAGAGGCGACTGGAGAGGATCTCTTTGTTGATCTCACGCGCATAGTCCACGAAGTCTTCGTCCTTCGGGAAACGGTGCTGCCGAAGGCTCTCGATCATGAACTGAAAGTGAACTTCCGGCAGCCATGTCGACGAGGGCGGAGGTATTGCTACCAGGCTCTGCAGGGTCGGGTCCTCGAACTGTTCCATCAAAAGGGCTCGATGCGACTGAGCGAACCTATTGAAGACGGACGCTTTGCATTTGGCTTCTGGGTAAGAATCCAGCCCGTTCGGGAGCGCCGCAAGATAGTCCTCTGCGCAATTCACGAAATTGGATTCTACACGGAGTCAATCACTCAGTCGACAGGTGGGGCAGCCATAAACGAATAGCGATTTTGGGGCATGCGTACTCAACACATCGGGTTGAAAGCCAAGAAGAGGGAGCTCAGCCCAAACCCCGCGGGCAGCTCCGTGCAGACGTTCTGCCGCGGGTCTTCGCACATGAAGAGCGCGTCGTTCGTTTGGACCCAAAGCCGCCCATTCTGGAAGCGCACAAGACGCTGCCCTTCGCCGCTCTCTTTCCAAAGCGTCGCGCCTGTCTCGAGGTCGACGGTCTCAATGAGGAAGCGGTCGGGGTAGCCGCAATCACCCGTGCTCGAAGAGAGCAGCAAGGCGACGCCGGAATCGGCGATGAGGTGCTTTCCAAACATGCGGCGGTGGGCGGAGTCGAGGTCGATGGAGCGCTCGCCGACGCGCAGCTTCCCTCGCCTTAGCGTTAGCTCCGCCGGGACATCCACGGTCCGCCAGTGGCTCATGCCGAACTCGATGCGGGCGCTATGCATCGGTGGATTCGGCATCACTCTTCGTGTGGCAAGGTTCAGCGTACGGTGCGGTAGAAAGTCGTGGCGCGGGTCAAAACGAACGTAGGTCTGTCCTTCGTGGACGCCGATGAACACGCCGTAGTATTCGTCTTGGCTCTCGTCGAAACGCTCGTCGCTGCGAACCACACCATCGAAGAGACTCCGCTCGACGACTCTCAGCGGCGGAAGAAAGTCCCCCTCGGCATTCGAGCTGATGGTCTGAACCTGGACGACTCGGTCCTCCGCGATGAACGAAGGAAACATCGGCGTCGACTCATAGCCCGAACGTCGACTTTGTTGCCTCGGACCTGCGGGGACAAAGCGCTGGTCCGTCCAAAAGCCAGGCTGTGACCAGAGCAGCAGCGTCTCGGGGTCTCCTTCTGCGGGCAAACCATCGCCGAAACCCGTCTGGCCAAAGGCGAGGATCGGCACGGCGCCAGCGCTCGCGTCTCGGTAGCGCTCCACCATGTCGGAGCCGAGGGCCGCGAGATCTGCCCGAAGAGGTTCGAGGTCTTCATCGCCAAGAGCACGTGGAAGGTTCGTCGGGAGGTCCTCGCAGAAGAGCTGCGCCAAGGTCGCCTTGGCTTCTTCGAGCTGGCCTAGTTTCGTCTGGGCGCAGGCGAGGTTGAAGCGCGCCGAGCCGTATGCCGGCGCCTCGGCGGCGAGGGCGGCAAAAGCGCTGGCAGCCTCCGCGAACTCACCGCGTCGATGCATCGCGAGGGCCGCCCGGCTCGAGCGAAGGTTTGCGCGAGTCGGAGAAAACGGCGTCGCGTAGCCAAGCTCGCACGGCAGTTCGGGAATCGGTTCGGCGATGGGCTCCGCCATGACTTCCGGGGCCGGCTCCGTCGTCGGCGTCGCGGGCTCTGTCTCGTCTGAGGAGGATCCACACGCGAAGGCGAAGACCAAAAGCAGACGAAGCGGAAAACGCATGTGTGGAGAGGCTATCAGCTTTGCGTCTTGTGCTGCCCTCGGGAAAACTTGGGCCCTACGCAAACTTGGGTAGGCCTGCTAAGAACGCGGCGTGATCGAAGAGAAACGCGGCGAGTTCTACCTTGGAAAAAAGTACGACGGAGAGGTTCTCGATGAGCCCATTCGTTACGATGCAAAAGACCTGACGACGCACGGCGTGTGCGTGGGGATGACGGGCAGCGGCAAGACGGGCCTGTGTCTTTCGCTCCTCGAAGAGGCCGCCCTCGATGGAGTGCCGGCCATCTGCATCGACCCGAAGGGCGACCTCGGAAACCTGCTGCTCACCTTCCCGGACCTGCTCCCGGCGGACTTCGAGCCTTGGATCGACCCCTCGGATGCGGAGCGCAAAGGGCAGACCATTGCCGAACGCTCCGTGAGTGTCGCGGAGATGTGGAAGAGCGGCCTCGCGGACTGGGGCCAGGACGGCGCACGCATCCAGCGCTTTCGCGACGCCGTGGACCTCAGCATCTACACGCCGGGCTCCAGCGCTGGGCTGCCCATCTCGGTGCTCAAAGGACTCAGCGCACCGAAAGGAGACCTCGACGCCGAAGGTCTTCGCGAACGCGTTCTCGCCACCGTGAGCGGCGTCCTCGCCCTCGTCGGCATCGCCGCCGATCCCGTTCAGAGCCGCGAACACGTGTTCCTCTCGAACATCGTTCATCGCGCGTGGCAGGCGGGCGAAGACCTCGCCATCGGCGAGCTGATCCGCTCCATTCTCGAGCCCCCCTTCAACCAAATCGGGGTCCTCGACGTCGAGAGTTTCTTCCCGTCCAAAGACCGCCAGAGCTTGGCGATGAAGCTCAACAGCCTGCTGGCGAGTCCCAGCTTTGCGGGCTGGCTCGAAGGTGAGCCCCTCGATATCCAGAAGCTTCTGTACACCGATGAAGGCAAGCCGCGTGTGAGCATTCTGAGCATCGCGCACCTTAGCGAAGCGGAGCGGATGTTCTTCGTCACGCTGCTCCTCGGCGAAGTCGTGGCGTGGATGCGCTCCCAGGCAGGCACCTCGGGACTCAAGGCGCTGATCTACATGGACGAGGTCGTGGGCTTCCTGCCGCCGGTGGCTGAGCCTCCGTCAAAGAAGCCGCTGATGACGCTCCTCAAGCAAGCGCGTGCCTTTGGCGTGGGCTGTCTCTTGGCCACGCAAAACCCGGTGGACGTAGACTACAAGGCGCTCAGCAACTGCGGGACTTGGTTCCTCGGGCGACTGCAAACGGAGCGTGACGTGGACCGCGTCATCGATGGTCTTCAAGGAGCCGCCCAGGTCGCCGGGTCCACGTTTGATCCGCAGACAGCACGCGCCACCCTCGCCGGGCTCAAGAGCCGCGTGTTCTTGATGAACAATGTGCACGAAGGAGGACCTCAGCTCTTTCACACACGCTGGGCATTGTCCTACCTGCGCGGCCCGCTCACCCGTCAGCAGATCGGCGTGCTCATGGCGGACAAGCGCGCCAACGCAGCCAAACCGGCGGAGCCCAAAGCGCAAGCTGCTCCAGCGAGGAGCGCAAGCGCGTCGGACACCATCGTCAGCGGACCGCCGGTGATGACCGGCGCGCTGCCCGTCGCCGCTGCGGCTGCGGCTGCGGCTGCTGAACCCGAAGCGCCGGCGGCCGCCGTGAACCTTCGCCCCATCGTGCCTGATGAAGTCGAAGAGGTCTTCCTCGACGCTGGCCCAGAGCTCGTTCCGGCGCTCCTGGCGTGGACGGATCTTCACTACACGAAAGCGCCCGCGGGCCTGGACCATTGGTTTCACCCGGCGATGCTCGCCGAGCTCCGCGACTGCTCTCCAGGAGAAATCTGGAAGGGGTGCACGACGATTTCGGCGGACACGCCGCTGCTTCCAGAGAGTGAAGGGGCGACCTACGGCGAGATTCCGCGTGGCTCCCTCGGTAAGCAACGGATTCGCTCGATCAAAGCGGCACTCAAAGGTCACTGCTACGCCGAGCACCCGGTGATCATCGGCTACTGCCGGCCCCTCAAGTTCTGGTCTCGCATCGACGAAGACCGCCAGGAGTTTGGGGTTCGTCTCGCGGAGGCGGCGAACGAGGTGAAGCAAGCCAAGGTGGACAAGGTTCACGAAACCCACTCCAAGCGCATCGCCAAGGTCGAAGAGAAAATCGAGAAGGCGAAGGTCAAAGTCGCCAC
>JBGCFM010000097.1:0-76604 GCA_045106895.1 Polyangiales bacterium
AATCGCACTAGGCTTTGCTTCTCTTCCGTTTCGCCCGACGAGGCACTAGCATCGGGCCGGTCCATGGTTCCTATGGAGAACATCACCTTCGACGAATCACGCCTGCCGCTGGTCGTGGTGACTTTTCGCGGGACCGCAACCACGGCGGAGTTCGAGGAATACTTGCGACTCCTGAGCGCTAACCTCGATCGGAAGCAACCGACGGCGATCGTCATCGATAGTCGTGAGTTCCTCGTGATGCCCGCTGCGCAGCGAAAGCGTCAGGCTGAGTGGATTGATGCCACCCGAACCGTTCGGACGCGCTACACCTTAGGGACGGCCTTCGTCATCAACAGCCCGCTCGACGAAGTACGATACGCCCTACGTGGTCGTCGCCACACCCGAAGAGGCGGAGGCGGGGGCCCTCAAACTGCTTTCGGACGCTGGCTCGTCCGGCGAGTGAGACATAGCTCCCCTCGGAGTCAACTGTCCGATGAGCGGCCCGCCGCGAGTTCAGCGATAAGCGCGCCCTCCAACACGCGGAGCTGCTTCCTCGCCGCCTCGGCGAGACGAGCAGGGGCGCCGGTTCCCACAAGTCGAAACTCCCCGGTCTCATCGACGAGCGAGTACATCCTCGACGCGCGATTCCCGCGCATCATGCCCCGAAGTTTGGTGAGCGCTTCGACCGTCGACGAACTCTGCTGGCAAGCCCTAAACCAAAACCCCGGAGCCAGTCTTTTGACCTGGGCCATCGACTCATCCACGCGTTCCATTTGGTCTCGCTCATGTTGCAAGAGCGCCAAGTCGAGCCACGCGCCCAGTCGAGCCGGCTGAGCATGCGTCGCGCGAGTGAGATCCGCTTCCGCTGCCTGCAGATCGCCGCGCGCGAGATAGAGCTCGCCTCGATAGCAATAGGTCGCCTCTGCCTCCAGATAGGTGTAGTGGTCGAGTCCCTCCCGCCACAGCGCCAGGGCACGCTCTTCCTCTCCGAGGAAGAACGCAGCGGCGCCCGCGCCCACGTATCCCCAACGAGTTCGAGTGTCGCGCCATAGGCGACCGAACCACTCGTAGGCGCGCTCGTAGTCACCGAGCCAGAGAGAGAGCTCGGCAGCATAGGTTTGGTAGAAGGGGACCTCGGAGTGGGCGGTGGCGAGCGCACTAAACTCAGCGAGCACGTCGCGGATGGGTCGATGCAGAAGGGACTCCTGAAGGAGCTCGGCGCGTCGCCTGGGCGAGCTGAGCTGGTCTTCCCATCGCAGTGTTCCGTCTCTCACCGTGGTTGGCGTCACGCTCCGGTTTCCGCCGAGGAGGATGAGTCCGCGGCGCATCGCAGTGATGGCCTCTTCGTGGGTAGGAGCTGAAGGCGGCGCCTCCTCGCCGAGGAGCGGCTGCAGCAACGCGTCGACGATGAACCAGGTGTCGCCCGTGACGCGCCGGCCGGGGATGTGCTGCTCTTCCAGATAGGCGCGAACGAGTTGCCAAGCGACCTGGTCTCCGAGCGAAACCTCGCGGATGGCTGCGCACGCGGCATCGAGCTCGCCGGACGCACCGAGCACCTCCGCCCGCCAAAGACGAGCCTGATGGTCCTCCGGGTCCAGCTCAAGCGCCGCGTCGAAGTGCTCCTGCGACTTAGGCAGATGGCCGAGCAGATACTCCGCGGCTCCAAGGGTGCGGAGCATCTCTGGCGATGGAGCATGCCCGATTCGCGCGCGCAATAGCTCGGCGGCTTCGCCGGCTGCGCCTCTCCACACCAGGAGACTCGCGAGCGACGTAGCGGCGGCGTGACCGTCTTCGTGAGCCAAGTCCGCTGCTCCACTCGATTCGCTTCGTAGTAGCTCGCGGAGCAAAATCTCCGCTCTTTCGAACTCGCCTGCGCCGACCCAAGCCTCCGCGCAGGCACGTCGGTCGGCGTCGCTCGTGGCCACCTCTTCCATCCGAGCCGCCGCATGTGCCGCGGCGGGTCGGGCGTGGGTCGAGGCGGCCAAGATCGCAACACGACTGGCACGCTCAAACACCACCCGGGGCTGGCTCTCCACGAGCGCGAGCGACGTCGACAAACACGCGATGGCCTCGCTCGTATGGCCGAGCCATTCGAGTAGCTGTGTGGATGAAAAGGCGCCTGGCGCGCCCGCGTGTTCCCTCGCGCTCAAGGCCGCTTGCCGGGCCTCCTCCACTCGCCCCTCGAGGGACGCGACGAGCGCCGCACGGACATAACTCGCGTGGTCCGTGGCCGCCTGTGCGTCGCTGGCTTCTGCGAGGGCTTCTTCGAAATCAGCACTCGCTAGCCGCATTCCGATTCGCAGATCCTTGGCGCATCCGTGGCTAGGTCCGGATGAGTGGGTGGCGAGAACGCCTGGCGATGGATCCCATGAACTCCGAATCTGCGCGCTTTGCTGAAGCAGCTCATCGAGCGGCCTCAAAGCGTCATGGCTTCGCGGGCCACCAAACGAAGGCAAGGCCAAGAGCGAGCGGTGAAAGCGAACCATCTCCCGAAGCCATTGCACGGCGTCCGGGGAGCGCTTCAGGCGATGCTGGAGCGCGCCAGCCAGTCTGCTCAAGTCGGCCGGGTCCGGACCCCATCCCTCGCTGACGCGGGCCGGCGTCCACAGCCCGACGAGGAACCAGCGGTCTGGAGGGGCTTTGTAGAGAAACTCCACGCGGCCCTCGTCGAGATACGCGGCTTCAGGACGGAGGCCACGCGGCCAGCCCTCGAGCCACGCGGGGAGAACCAAGCGAACTCGCGCGCGGCGTTTCGGTTGTTCGTCCATCGTCCTCAGCATACCTGAGCTCGTTGGAGACGTTGGCGCTGACTGGCCTGCGAACGCGAAGGAATGAGCTAGCGCGTCCCGCGCGTGAGACACAGACGCATCGCCTCCACGGGATGGCCGTCCAAATGCGGTCGCCGCTTGGTCGCCACAAGCTGTACACCCCCGCCTCTTGAGAAGACCGCGGCGAGCGAGTAGTTGTCCCGCGCAGGACTGCTCTGGTCGCCGCCCTCGGTGCAGTACGCAGCGAATGCCGGAACTGCCGCGGCAGGGTCCCAAGGGGCCGTCACGTGTGGAGGAATGCGCTTCTCCTTGAAGGAAGGCAGGTTCACGTAGTCGCGCTCGCGGGAATGCACGTCGCCTCGCCCCAGCGCGGCGTCGACATCCGGCGTCTCCAGCTCGGAGCAAATGAAACGCTCGTGGACCGCATCCTCCGCTTCGTCGTCCCAGTACTGAGCCACGAGGAGCCCGACGGAGCGCAGCGGCTTGTGCTTCTTGAACACGACACGCACCGTTTTATGACAGTCCTCCAAGAGCATGTGTCGCAGCTCATCGGCACAGCGGGTTCGTTCTTCGTCGGTCACTTTTTCTTGGCTCGCTTGGTTGAACGTGCGGTCGAACGCGTCGACAGCCACTCAAGGTTCTGAAGCAGCATCTCTTCAGGATGTCCGTCCAAGTACGGACGAACTTTTGTTCCCACGGTTTTGACCCGCCCATCGCGATAGAAGATCGCATAGAGCGAATAGTTGTCCTGCGCGGGGCTGCATTGGTCGCCGCCCTCCGTGCAGTAGGCAGCAAACGCGGGAATGCCCGCTTCGTTTGAGTTCCATTTGGGATAGATCTCAGGACGGCCATCGAGTGTGAACGAGGGCAAGTTCACATAGTCCATCTCGTCATAGTAGTCGTCATCACCCTCGCCGCCGTCCAACGCGATGAGCGCCGCGCCGACATCCGGCGTCTCAAGCTCCGAACAGAGGAGGCGCCCATGAACCGCGTCGTCCGCTTCGTCGTTCCAATACTGAGCGACGACGAGGGCGATGGACTTCAAGGCGCGGTGCTTCTTGAACGCGGCCTGCACGACCTCTTCGCAGTCGTTGAGGAGAAACTGTCGCAGCTCGTTGGCGCTTCGGATGCGTTGTTTTTCGTTCATGAAGCTTGCCCCCGCAGCAGCGCGACCTGGCGCTGCCGTGCGTCCATCTCGAGTCGATGCATGTAGCACTCAAGAACGCAGAGTGTGCCCGAGCGCATCTTTGCACGCGCCCAGTCCAGGCCGAAGGAGCCGGCGCCGAGAGGACGATGCGAATCGTGCTGGCCTTCGTTCGCCGAGACGTGCACCTCAAGGATGTGTTCGTAATCCTGAAGCTTGCGCCAAGTGCGCTCTTCCATGACGCCTTGGCTCCGCTGAATGTGAATGTGGCTGACGTCCACCACGAGTGGGAGCTTCGCCTCCATCGCCCACTCCGCGCCTTCGCCGGTGCCAAGCATGTAGCCCGGGTACATCAGCTCGATGGCGCACCCAGGCGTCTCCGCGCGCCTCCATTCAGCTTCTTGCGCCCGGCTCTCGTTGCCTTTGTCCAAACGCGGTGGATGAACGGAATCGCTTGAGCTCACGCAGCGAACGCCGTCCCAGACAGGTCCGCGCAGGCACGTCTCGATGTAGCCGTGGTGCGTTCGAAACGGCGTCCCGGCGGCGCGGAGTTCGCCTTCAAACGCAAGGTCCGGCGGGTTGCCCGGCGTCAGCTGAAGGCCGTCCACATCGAGGCTCATCAGCTCCGCGGCGGCGCTTGAACGAGGCCTGCCCTGGAGACAGCTGAGGGCGAGGAAGAGCGTCATCCTTTCCGATCCTAAGGATACGGAGCCGCGGCCAGATGTCGATGCAGCAAATCGCGAAGCTCGGGGTTCGACAGCGTGCCGAGGTGATCGTAGCCGTCGAGGGTCACGAGGCGACAGTGCTCTCCGCAGGCTTCGGCGACGGCGAGGCCATGCGCATAAGGGACGATCTCGTCGTCGCGGCTGTAAACGAGGATGACGTCGGCCTGCGTCCCGCCGATGGTGGCTTCGGGGGATGCGTCGTCGGGGTCGAAGTCGGCGCGTAGACCCGCGGCGGTGATGACCGCCCATTGGGCGATGGCCGGCAGCTCGATCATCGACGAAGCGATGGCGTCGAAGCTGCGAAAACCCGCCACAGCGACGAGGCGAGCCACACGCGGGTCGGTGCCGGCGAACTGAAGCGCGACGGCGCCGCCGTAGGACGAACCAAACACGCCGAGCTCGCCAACCTCGACGCCTTCGGCTTCGAGCGAATCGAGAACGCAGCTGAGGTCTTCGCGTTCGTGAGCGCCGTAGGTAAGCTCCGTGCGACTCGAGGCGCCGTGTCCGCGTAGGTCTACGAGGAGCGCCTGGACGCCGGCGCGGGCAAAGCGCCGAGCGAGTCCTGC
The DNA here is from genome assembly GCA_045106895.1 of Polyangiales bacterium. GTDB lineage: Bacteria > Myxococcota_A > Polyangia > Polyangiales > Houyiibacteriaceae > JBCCRV01. The sequence continues at coordinate 5,183 of JBGCFM010000097.1, forward strand.
CATGGACGTCTTCTGGTCGGCTTTGCCGTGCAAGATGAGCGCCGTATCGACGGCGCCTTCGTTCTTTTCGCCGATGGCGTCGACGCGGAAGACATCGATCTCCACGTCGCCGCACTCGAAGAGATAGTGGTCCGCGACTTCTTCCGGTTGCTCACCTGGGGTCTCCGGGTTGCGAGGGTCCACGAAGGTCGCCGCGCCCTCCCATGCGCCGATGCTGCCGAAGGCGACAACCCCGATGAGCGCGAGCGTGAGTAGACCCAGAAAAATGCGCCGAAAGGTCGCCATGCGCCGACTTAGGCCGATTCATGGAGAGGGGCAAACGACGCCCCTCCTTCGCGAACGAGACGTTCGCTGGCGCGGCGACTCCTTCTTCGATGAAGCACCCAGCGCCTCCATGCGCGACGTCGTTCGGGTGAACTACGTGCTGCCCGCCAGCGCATCCGCGGGCGTTTGATGCTAGAACGATCGAATGCGCTCATTGGCGATGATCATCGCGTTCCTTGGAATCGCGTGTTCCCCAACCTCTCCGAGCGGAGACGACGGCGGCGCGCTTGACGATGCAGCGGCGCAAGACGGCGCGGCGCGAGACGGCGCAGCACGAGATGCGGCGCCCGCGGATGTCGATGAAGCGGAGGACACGAATGTTCCCGTCGACGCCCCCGACACCACGGTCGCCGTGTCGCACTCGCGAGAAATGCGCGGCGTTTGGATCGCGACGGTGTCGAACATCAATTGGCCATCGAGTCGCGGGCTTAGCGTAGAGGCTCAGCAGGCCGAGCTGGACGCGCTCTTCGCTCGCACGGCGGAGCTCGGTTTCAACGCGGTTTTCTTCCAGGTGCGCGCCGAGGCCGACGCCTTCTACCCGAGCGAACTCGAACCTTGGAGTCGCTTCCTGACGGGAACGCAAGGCCAAGACCCCGGCTACGACCCTCTTGCATACGCCATCGACGTAGCGCATCAGCGCGGTCTCGAGCTTCACGCGTGGCTCAACCCATACCGCGCAGCGACGAGTCGCACGCGACCCACCGACGCCTCCCACGTGTCGAATACAATCCCGGACGCCGTCGTCGACTACGGCAACTTCCAGTGGCTCGACCCCGGCAGCGCTGCCGCCGAAGAGCACACCTTGGCCGTCGTCCGTGATGTGGTGAGCCGCTACGACATCGACGGGCTGCACTTCGACGACTACTTCTACCCGTACCCAAACGAGTCCGACTTTCCCGACGGCGCCAGCTACGCCCGTTACCAAAGCGGCGGCGGAACGCTAGGCCGCGGAGATTGGCGCAGAGACAACGTCAACCGCATGGTGCGCCGCGTGTCGGAAGTCGTCGCAGAGGTGAACGCAAACGTACGCTTTGGCATCTCGCCTTTTGGAATCTACCGGCCGGGAATTCCTGAGGGCACCACGGGACTCGACCAGTACGACGCCATCTACGCAGACCCGCCCGTGTGGATTCGCGAAGGCTGGGTCGACTACTTGGCGCCACAGCTTTACTGGCCTTCGACGCAAACGCGCCAAGCCTACGAGCCGCTGACGGAGTGGTGGGGCGCGCTGGCCCAAGACGGTCGCTCGATCTGGGTCGGCAACTACCTCTCCCAGCTCGGCAGCTCCGCGGCTTGGGACCTCGACGAGGTGCGCGAGCAGATTCGCATCACGCGCGCCAACGCTCCCGAAGTGAATGGCAACATCATGTTTCAGATCGCGCCTCTGATGGAGAACCGCATGGGCGTCGCCGACGCTTTTCGCGACGTGATGTACGCAGATCCTGCTCTCAGTCCGCCGCACGCCGGTGCCGCCGAAGGCATCGCAGCGCCGACCGTCGTTGCCGGAGACCCGGTGATGCTCTCGCACTCCGATCGCCTGCGCGGCTACGCCGTGTACCGCGAAGTCGGCGGTGACTTCGTGCTCGATCGGGTGCTTCCCCGCGACGCGACGAGCGTGACCCTCGAGGCCGGCCGCTACGCCATCAGCGCCGTGTCGTTGCGCGGCGTCGAGAGCCGCGGACAGCTCGTCGAGCGCTAAAACTCCAAGCAGATCCCCGGTCCGGTATGGGCCCTCATCGCCCCGCTTCTTGCTCTGAACGCTCACGCTCAGAACGTTCTTCTTCCTCCGAGTCGTCCTCTTCCGCCGTCTCGACTCGGATTCGCAGATCGGAGAAGACGCCCTCGTCGAGGTTTTGTTCGACGACAGGATCCAGGTCGCGCTCGATGCCACGGACGGTCGCGTCACGGAGAAGACGGTCTATCCCCAAGACGGCAAGAGTGCTTCCACCGAACGCCAATGCCCCAAACTCGCCGAGTAGAAAGAGGGACGTAATACTCGCTACCATAAGAAGGGTTATTGCAACCACGTAGAAGAGCGCCGAGCCGAGCGCCGGCAAGAACATCCCCGGAAACTGGTGGGCGACGAGCCACTCGTTGTGGGGCTCCAGGTCGCGTTCCGGAAGCGCGAGCTTAGACGCGATATCGCCGCGGAGCTTCGTTGCATCCGCGAGACTCGTGCACGTTCGAACGAGCACCACCCGCTCGTCTAGGACGAGATACACGGGCCAACGCTTGAATGCTGCGCCGCTCTTGGTCTCTTCACACGTTCCCACATAACGCGCCGAACGTAGCGGCACATTTTCCCCATCGATGCGGAGCTCTCGCTCCGGAGGAGGGCCCCGGTAGTCCGTATCCAGCAAAGGAAGCGACAAGAGCTCCAGGCGCTCCGTGAGCGTCGTAAAGCGGTCCGAGCGATACGTGCCGTCGGCGATCCTCTTAGAGCCCAGCACGAGGGCTGCCATGCCAGCAATCGGCACGATGAACGAAAGCGGAAACGGCGCCAGGGCTCCTAGCAGTGTAAGAAGAAGGTAAAACGTGTGCGCCGACGCGAGGCTCTCCCCGTTTCTCGTCGCCTCCCAGACCACTCTTTCATCATCGTGCTCGATGGCGGCATCATCGCACACTTGGTTGCCCTACGTTTGCAACGGTGCGGCCTTTGAGCGCTCCGACACAGAATGGTCGCGTCGCGTGGCCGAGGCTCGATCGTCGGCTGCAAGTGACTTCAGTTCTCGCAGCTGAGGAGCTCGATACCGCCGTCTTCGAAGGCGACGAACAGAAGCTCGCCTTGGGGATCGGCGACCACCTGCACGGGCATGCGAGGCGGCGCGGACTCAAAGTTGAACACGATGTCCCGGCCGCCGGCCATCTGTACTGCAAGGTAAGGAGCGCCACCGAAGAGCGCCACTGGGTGATCGCCGATGAGGGTGATGCTCTTGAGCTCCGAAAAGGAGCGGATGCCATCTCCGGCGATGTTCAAAGACGTGTCGAAGACGCGAACTTGCGCGCCTCCGGCCACGATGAAGTCTCCTTCCGCGTGGACGTGATGCTGGGCGTCTGAGGTGAGCGCCTCGGCGATAAGATTGAGCCCGAGATCGCGCGCTTCGACGCCGTTTGCCGTGGCGATGTAGAGAACGCCGTTCCCCCAGGCGAGATCTGCTGCGTGGACACCCTCAAGCTGTGCCGTCTCTCCTTCAAACCCTGGCAGCGGCCGAACAACTAGAGTGCCTTCGGCGTCTGCTTGCGCGAGCATGCCGCGCTCGTCGTCGATGGCGAGGGCCACGAGCGCCGTGCCGGGCATCGTTCCGCCGAGAATCGCCTCCATGCCTAGCTCCGGGGACCAGCCCGCGATGACACCTTGGCTGTCGCCGGCAACGGCGAGTTCGTCCCAGAAGTCGAGGGCCACGGACGTCGCGGTGATCTCGGGGCCGTACGTAAGCTGAGCGAGGCCCGTCTCTCCTTGGAACGAGTCGAGGGTCCAGAACTTGAGCGTAGCGTCCTCGGTGGACACGACGATCTGACGTTCGGCGGAGACGTCGAAGGTGAGGATAGGGCCGTGGTCTCGTGTGTCGTTGTTGTCGATGGTGTGCACGATGTGAAGCGCGCCACCCGCTTCGAGGCACTCGGCCATCTCGGCGGGCGCTGGCGGGCCTGCGTCCGGGGCATCGGCCCCTGCGTCCCTAGGGGGCGGCGGTGGGCCCGCATCATGGCCACCGTCGAACTCAGGGGAGCGAGCGTCCGCGGACGATGCATCCAAGCTGAACGCGTCTGCCACCTCCACGACGTTGGAAGAGCTGCAGGCAGTCAGCGCAAGAAGCAGAAAAAGAGCGAGGGAGGAGTGTCGGCCGGCCATGGGAACATCATGCCGCGCCCACGCATAGCCACCAATACGCATCCAACAGAGCCTCCATAGCCCTGAACTATGGAGACTTGCTCATCGTCGGGGACGCCGCGAGCTAGGGCGCAACCGCGCGTACAAGATACTGATGAGGCATCGTCTCGTTCACCACTTGAGCCGAAAAGCCACCTTCGGTCAGCTCTCGGATGGTCTGCTCGGGGGCGAGTCGCATCTCCACCGGCGGGCCCTGGGGTGCATCCAGGGTGAAGTCGACGACCCACACGACCCCACCGGGCTTCAGCGCGCGCAAGAGCTTTGCCGCGTAGGACGGCCGCTCCGCGATGTGATGCCAGGTGTCGACGATCAGAATCGCGTCAACGGATGCGTCGTCCAGTCCCGGGTCGTCCATCCCGATGACGCGGGCGGTGACGTTCTCCAACCCCTCGCGCGCCGCCCGCTCCTGCATATGTGCGACCATCGCTGGTTCGACATCGAGGGCATCGACACGACCTTCGGGCCCAACGGCTTCAGAGAGACGACCCAAGAAGTAGCCGGTCCCCGCACCCAGGTCCGCAACGACGGTGCCGGGTGTCAGCGCCATCTGCGCCACCAGTTCCTCGGGCTTCTGCCATTCGTCTCGGTCCGGCGCGTCGAAGATCGCCGCGAAACGCTCCACGTCTGAGAAGTCGTGGTTGTGTCCTTGGCCATGATGACCGTGATGTTCTTGAGTGTGCTCGCCTCCGGATGAAGGCGTGTGCTGTGTTGCGTTTGCTGAGGCACATGCACCCAAAGCGAGCAGGAGAACCAACCGAATACAATGCATGACGAGTCGGTAGCACGGTCTGGATCGCACGCTATCGTCCGCTGCAGGCCTTTGAGCGCTCGCTGCTCGCTTCGGATCGAAACGTGGCGTTGGGACCCAACGAGCCGCAGCGCTCCCCACCTGTGAAACCCTGATACAAAATGCTAGCGTTGAGAGGACGAGGAGCGCTGTGCTTCTCGCCTCGAAAGGCCAACGAATCATGAGTGAGATGGTTGCCCGTATTGCGGCGCTTCAGGACTACGACCGATACCGAGACCTCCACTGGGAAGGCACCTTCGAGGAGTATCTTCAGGTCGTTCGCGAGCGCCCCCATGTCACTCGAAACGCGTTCCAGCGCCTCTACGACATGATCGTCAGCTACGGCGAAGAAGAATACATCGACAACAAGAAGCGACTGGTTCGCTATCCGTTCTTTACGGACCCAACGAACCACGGCAAAGACGGCATCTTCGGCCTCGACATTCCGCTGATGCGCCTCGTGCACGTTTTGCGAGCAGCGTCGCAAAACTATGGCCCTGAAAAACGCATCATTCTTCTCCACGGACCCGTCGGCTCGTCGAAGAGCACCGTGGCGCGTCTCCTCAAGAAGGGCGTCGAACGTTACTCCCGCACCGACGCCGGCGCGCTGTACACCTACAGCTGGACCAACCTCGAAGGCACCGGCCTCGCGGGCGGCGACGACGTCTTCCCCTGCCCGATGCACGACGAACCTCTTCGCTTGATCCCACCCGAGTGGCGCGACCAAGTCATGACGGAGCTCAAGCTCGGCAACGACGAGCACCGCATCAAGGTCAAAGGCGAACTCAACCCCGCCTGCCGCTACATCTTCAAGGCGCTCCTCGACAAGTACGAAGGCGACTGGGGCAAGGTCGTGGCGAAGCACGTGCGCGTACGCCGGCTTCTCCTCAGCGAACAAGATCGCATCGGTATCGGCACCTTCCAGCCCAAGGACGAAAAGAACCAGGACTCCACGGAGCTCACCGGCGACATCAACTACCGCAAGATCGCGGAGTATGGCTCCGACTCGGATCCGCGCGCCTTCAACTTCGACGGCGAGTTCAACATCGCCAACCGCGGCATCATCGAGTTCGTCGAAGTGCTCAAGCTCGACGTGGCATTCCTTTACGACTTGCTCGGCGCGACGCAGGAACAGAAGGTCAAACCCAAGAAGTTCGCTCAAACGGACATCGACGAGGTCATCATCGGCCACACCAACGAGGCCGAGTACCGCAAGCTCATGAACAACGAGTTCATGGAGGCCCTCCGCGACCGAACCATCAAGATCGACATCCCTTACATCACGAAGATGTCCGAGGAGATCAAGATCTACCAAAAAGATTTCTCCGCCGAGCGCCTGCGCGGCAAGCACGTCGCGCCACACACCCTTGAGGTCGCCGCCATGTGGGCTGTGCTCACGCGCCTTGAAGAGCCCAAGAAGCACCAGCTCACGGTGCTTCAGAAGATGAAGCTCTACGACGGAAAGATTCTCCCGGGCTACACCCAGGACAACGTCAAGGAGCTGCGCAAAGAGACGCGCCGCGAAGGCCTCGACGGCATCTCCCCGCGTTTCATCCAGGACAAGATCAGCAACGCGCTCGTTCGCGAAGGCCGCGGCGACGAGGGCTACATCAACCCCTTCATGGTCCTCAACGAGCTTGAGAAGGGTCTCCAGCACCACGGTCTCATCAGCAACGAAGACGACCGCACGCGTTACCAAGAGCTCATCGGCGTCGTCAAAGAAGAGTACGACAACATCGTCAAAAACGAAGTCCAGCGCGCCATCAGCGCCGACGAGAGCGCCATCGCGCGGCTTTGCGACAACTACACCGAGAACCTTCGCGCCTATCTCATGAAGGAGAAGGTGAAGAACAAGTACACGGGCAAAGACGAAGACCCGGACGAACGACTCATGCGCTCCATCGAGGCGACCATCGACATCGATGAGAACCTCAAGGACGACTTCCGCCGCGAGATTCTGAACTTCATCGGCGAGTACGCCATCAAACAAAAGAAGTTCGCCTACGACAGCAACGACCGGCTGCGCCGCGGCCTCGAGAAGAAGCTCTTCGAAGACCAGAAGGACACCATCACCTTCTCAAGTTTCTCCTCGAAGCTCGTCGACAAAGAAACCCAAGACCAGATGGACGGCATCAAGAGCCGCCTCATCAAGTACTACGGCTACAACGAACAGTCCGCGTCGGATGTGCTGGCTTACGTCTCGAGCATCTTCGCCCGTGGCGACTTGCAGGACTGAACTTCGGCCGCCCGCGAGGCGCGGCTAGAACTGAACGGGGATGACAACGAGCGACGCCTCGGCGCTTCCCATCAAGACATTGTCTTCGACGCTCACCAGAACGTCGACGCCGCCGAGTGCGTCTATGTCCTGAACCGAAAAGCCCCAGCGTCCGTCGCGGACGCTGGCTTGCCGCGTCACCGTGTACTCAAAATCGTTTGCCTCGCCGTCTGCGCCCACCTCGCCTTGACGCGAGTACGTGATGAGCATGCAGCGATCTTCAATCCCGTCTTCCGGCAGCGCCGGAAAACGCGCTTCGAGGGAAAGCATGTCCGCTCCCTGACCGCCCTGGACTTTTTCGACTTCTTGGTTCGCGACGAGGGGAGTCCATACACGAGTGCTGCTGCTCTCTTGCACCCAAACTCCTAGCTCCAAGACCCGGGTTTCCGTCGCCAAACCAGGTGTCACCTCGCACGGTGGTGGCGGCTCGGGCTCAGGCCCCAAGCAGCCCATCAGGGACATCGATTCAAGGGCAACGAGACACGATAAGAGCAGGCCAAGGGACACAGAACAGGCGCGGCGGGTGACACTGGGTAGCTTGCTCATCGGGTTCAAGATGCCCTAGTTGGTGAGAGTCCACAATACTTCGGCGCCGGCGCTCGTCGCCAGACGCGAGGTTCGACGCAACGTTTCTGGCGGTCCCGCCACCTCAAGCCTACGATGCCTTGATGAAGATGATTCAGGTAGCCGTGGCCGTCCTATGTGCACTCGGATGCGGCGATGATTCGGCGGGGCCTGATGCCGGCTTTGACGCGTCCGCGGAGCTCGACGCCGGGAGCGATGCAGGACCTGACGATGTCGGCGTAGACGTTGGCGAAGACGTCCCCTCCGTCGACGCGGGGCCTAGCTTTGTCGGAGGCGACCGCCCTGCAATGTTCTCCGTTCCTAGCGACTACAACCCCGCCGAGCCCACCCCCTTGCTCATCCTCCTGCACGGCTTCGGCGCCAGCGGCCCTCTCCAGGACGTCTACTTCAACACGCAGCTGCGGGCCTCTCAACACGGTATGCTTCTCGTCTACCCCGACGGGACGGAGAACAGAGACGGCAGCCTCTATTGGCATGCACCCGAAACATGCTGCAACCCCGTGGACGAGAGCCCCGACGACGTGGCGTACATCGTCTCGCTCATCGAAGAGATGGACGAACTCTTCAACGTCGATCGCGATCGCGTCTACCTCTACGGCCACAGCAATGGAGCGTTCATGAGCTACCGCGTGGCTTGTGAAGCGCCGGAAGAGGTCACAGCCATCGTGTCTCTCGCGGGCTCGACACCCATCAACGACGCCGACTGCGCTCCTTCCCTCGCGACGAGCGTGTTGCAGATTCACGGCACCAACGACGAGAGAATCCCCCTCGAAGGCGGAGAGATCTTCGGCGTCCCCTTCCCGAGCGTTTCAGAGACCCTCGCTCGTCACGCGACGATCGCGGGATGCGGCGACACCGTCGACGGCGACCCCTTTGAGTTCACGTACCCCGAAGGCACACAGACACAGGTCTCCCGCTACGAAGGATGTGACGAAGGGCTGGGCGTCGAGCTCTGGACCATCGAAGACGGCGGGCACATCCCGGGGCTTCGCTTCGATGCGACGGACAACGTCTTGACGTGGCTCGAGCAGTGGTCGCGCTAAACGCGTCGACCTGCTCTGCTCACTCCTCGTCGTCGACCGATTTCGGGGCTTCAACGTCCCATTCCGGCGCGTCCCATGCCGGCGCGTCGCCCCCCCATTCCTCCTCTTCGTCGACGGATTCCGACGCTTCGCTCCCGGGGGCTGTCTGCGCCTTGAGCGCGCGCTTCAGCCGCACTCCGGGCTTTGCCAAGATCTCCACATAAACGTGGCTGCACCCCTCCGCCGAAAAGGCGTCCATGCGTGGCACGATCTCGGCGACGTGTACCGGCTCGGCGGCGTCCTCGGATGGACCGATTCGGCAATCAAAGTCCCAATAGTCGACGCCCTCCGGTAGCGGCTTTCGTCGCTCGCGCTTCAGATACTTCCGAACTCGGTTCTTCAGCGCTGCAAGGGCCTGGGCAGGCTTGTGTTTGGGGTGGGCGAAGGGAAATGTCTGGCGCATGGGTTCGAGGGGATATCGCTTCGCCCACGGACGTGCCACGCCATTCTGTGCCTGCAGAGACAATAGGCGGCGGAAGCAAGGCGGCAGCCCTCGCGCCCCGGCAAGATTGGCCTTACTCTTCGTAGAGCGATGCGGCTCTCATTCACTCTGTGCTTTTTGTCGGTGGGCCTCTTGGCCTGCGACGGAACCCCACAGCACCGCGTCGACTTTGCGAGCGGCGAAGAGCTGGGAGCGGTCCGCATCACAGAGCGGAGCGTCGTGGACATCGGCCTCACGAACACAGGCCAGCAGCCCGTCACCCTTGAGGGCGTCGGACTCGAGCTGGGCCACAGCGGCACAATCGGCATCGACGCCAGCGTCACGGACTGTGTGCCGGGCCTCACCCTCGCCGTCGGGCAAGGCTGCTCTATCGGCGTCGCCTTCGAGCCGGGAAACGACATCACCTACCGCGACTCTCTGCACGTCGACTACCGCCCCGAAAACGGGATCGCGGCTTTTCGCACGACGCTCTCGGTGAGCGGTCTCGGCGTCCTCGATTGCTCGTTACGCGAAGACTACATGAGCTCCTTCGAGATGGGCAGCGCGGACGCCGAAGCTCAGATCGCCCTCGATATCGTCGAAGCGACGGCGGCCGGCGAGGCGCTCACTGGCGACGATGGATACACAGATGGCTACGACGATTCTTATGACGTGGCGTACGACTCGGCCTTCGATTCAGCCTACGACGAGGGGCGCGGCCAAGGCTACGAGGATGGGTACGCTGAAGGCGCATCCGCCGCCGCCTGCCTCGAAGGAGAGCTCGATGGATACGCCGACGGTTCCGACGCTGGACTCGAGGACGGCGAGGAAGACGGCCTGCTCGAGGGCGACGACCAGGGGTATGACGACGGCTACGCCAACGGCCGATTGGATGGAGAGGACGACACTTGCTTCGTCGAGAAGGTCGACCTCGACCCCAGCTTGCCAGGCAAATGTACGCTCCAGGGCTACGACGCCACGTACTCTCGCGGCCCCTACAACGCAGCCTTTGAGGCGGCCGTCGCGGCGAACGCCGCCTACCAGGACGGGCTCTCGCTCGGAGAACAAGATGGCATGATCGCGGGGCAGGCCGACGGGAGCAGCGAAGGCTTCGCTGACGGGTACCGAGACGGCGCCGACCTTGGCTTCGCCGATGGCGACGCCGACGAGTACGAGGCTTGCTACGCCCTCGCTACGGACGAGGGATACGAAGACGGATACCTCAGCGCCTACGATGAGTTCTTCAACGCTGCGTATGAAGACGCGTACGCGGATGGCTACGAAGATGGATACGCGGCGGGCTCCCTTGAGTGCTTCTGAGCGGTCGGTGGCTCGGCGCACGCAACAGACGAAGTAGCGTCGATCTGGAGCGGAAGTCGAACGACGAAGGTCGTTCCTCCGCCCAAGCTCGTCTCACAGAAAAGCTCACCCCCGTGTCGATCAATGATCGTCTCGCGGCAGAGCGCGAGCCCCTGCCCCGTTCCTTTGCCAAGCGCTTTCGTCGTAAAAAACGGATCGTAGATGCGCTGTAGAACGTGATCTGGAATCCCCGGACCGTTGTCCGTGATGTGAACTTCAGCGTGGTCGTCGACGGCCTGAGTCTTGATGTGAAGCCGGCCAGCGCCGGAGTCCCCGTGTTCATCGCCGAGAGCGTGAGTCGCGTTGATGACCAGGTTGAGGAAACACTGCTTTAGAGGCCCCGCAAGGCAGGGCACTTCAGGTATGTCGCCGAGCTCCAGTTCAACCTCCGCCACGTCCTTCCATTCCCCCCTTGAGACGCGCACCGTGGCGGTGATCGCTTTGTTCAAATCGACGGGCTCCTTTTCGTCGTCGGAGCCGGGATGTGAAAAGTACTTCATCGCGCTCACCACTTCGGCCGCGCGCTCGACTCCTTCGATGCACGAATCGATGGCCGGCAACATCGACTTCTCGAGGAACCCGAACTTCCCTCGTTTCTTGATCTTCTCCAACTCGGCGGTGAGCTCAGGGGCTTTGAGCGCGACGAGTTCGTCGTACTTGGAGACCACATCCATGATGCGCGGGTTTGCTTTCCGCAGAAAACGAACGTTGTCTCCGATGTACTGGAGCGGCGTATTGATCTCGTGCGCAATGCCCGCGGCTAGCTGGCCGATGGATTCCAGCTTCTGAGACTGAACCAGCTGTGCCTCGAGGAGCTTTCGTTCCGTCGAGTCGCGGATAACGACCACAAGCCGGTTCGCGATGGCGGGCGAGACGCTGAGCTCAAACCAGGTGGAGGCGGCGATGCACACTTCGCGACGAACAAGCGCCTTGGACCGAGCGGCGTCCTCCCCGGCAGCTCGAATCGCTTGCGCTAGTTCTGTACCAAAGAGTGACTCGAGCGATTGCACGTCATCTGCCCCCACGACCTCCCTGACGCTCGACGCGACACCTGGCCTAAACTCCTCCACTTGGCCGTCGAGGCGCATCAGAACCAGAGTGTCTGGCATCGCTTCGACGATCGCCCGATGCCGGGCCGCCTCGGCGACTTGCTCGGTCACGTCCGTCATGAGTGTGACAGCTCGCACGGGAGTGGTCGCCTCGCCCATGATGACAACACCGCGCGCACGAACCCATCGATGGCCGCCGTGGAAGAACTGCATTCGGAACGTCTCATCGAAGGGCCATGCGTCGTCGACATGTTCCCTCCAAGCCTCTGCGACGCGGGCTTTGTCGTCGGCATGAACGAGGTCTTGCCAGCTTGATTGCTCCTTCGGAGGCTCGTCGTAGCCGAGCAGCATCCAGAAACGTTCCGTGTACGAGACTCCCCCACCCAGAAGGTCATGATCGACGAGACCGTCTTTCGAGGCTGAAAGAACGAGTTCGAGGAGCCCACTGTCGTTCGTATTCATCCGGCTTTGTCTAAGCTGGTCAGTTTCGTGACCGCAGCGAGCAAGAGCTTTGGACGAAAGGGTTTGACCATCCAGCCTTTGGCGCCGGCCTTCTTCGCCGTGCGAATGAGCTCAGGCTGCCCCTCCGTTGTAAGCAAGATGATCGGAAGGTTCGCATGCTTCGGGTTCGCTTTGACCAAGCGGAGCATCGCGATCCCGCCCATGCGCGGCATGTTGATGTCGCAGACCACGAGCGAGAGGTCGTCTATCGTCGAGATTTTGCTGTGCCCATCGACACCATCCACGGCCTCCACGACATCGAATCCACCTTCGGCGAGAACAGACCGAATACACGCCCGCGCGCTCGGAGAGTCATCGACAACTAAAACGGTCTTCTTGTTCATTAAATAGCTAACTTCCACTACAGGCAGACAAGCCGCGGGGGCGACTCATGAAGAACAGGCGCGAGATGAGCGACCTCGGACGCGGTCCCGGCGCGCGGCAACGTGAGGCAGAAAGATGTGCCCACACCGTTCTCACTCTCCACCACGATGGAGCCCCCGAGCTGCACGACCTCGTGGCGATGAGCGGCGGTCCCCACGCCTCTACCGCTCACGACATCAACGTCGTCACGCGTGGAAACGCCGTCTGTGAACATCGCCTCTTCGAGTTCTTCCCGCGTTGAGTTGGGAATGCCCAAGGCACCTGCGGTCCTCCGAATGCGTTCCCCACGAGAACGCTCCTGAGGGCAAAAGTCTTCTTCGACCTGGTGAAGGACGGCCGCCACCTCGCGAATATCATGGGAGAGGCAGTTGCCTTTGATGTGGACGATCCGCAATAGGAGCTCGTCGGGGAGGTCATCATGGATGGAAGCGAACAAACGGTTCGTCTCACCGCTAAACAGACGAAAGGACTCACTGTCGGTCATCATATGTCCGATGATCGCGTGTGTTTGCCGCTGGATAGCTTCGACCTCACGAAGGGCGATGCTCTCGGACAAATCAGTGAACACGAAAAGAAATCGGTCTTCGGAGACTTCTTTCGCCGCTAAGCCGATCGTCTTCCCGGATGCCTTGAGCTTGAGGCTTAGCTGATCGAGGTGAACTTCGATGGGAAAGATGTCGTCGGCGATGTCTTCGAGGATTAGACGAACGCAGTCACCCATCGATGGGTCCGCGGACGAAATCCAATCACCGATGTCATTGCTCTTAGGGACTGGACCGAGCCAGTCCACGAGCCTCGACGAGTACACAAGACCTACGGCCCCATCGGCGTGAACCGACGCGAAGCCCTGATCGGAATGGTCGAGTAGAAGACGGGTTTCGGCGCGCCGTCGCTCGAGCCTCTGATGCGCCCGAGTCCGCGCCTTTTCGAAGAGCGCAGCAACTATGTAGCCCATCAAGACCGCACCTGTTCGGGAACCCGCATAGACCGCGATGGGACCCGACGCCGGATCCCACGAGTGAGCGCTCGCGTAGGCAAGCATAGGGTTGAGGCAAGCGAATACGCCGGTCCAGAAGAGAGCCGCCCGAGGGCCCAACAAGAGCACCGCCATCACCGGACCCAGCGCTAACCACCCCGCCGGTGATGAGCTGAGGCCTCCCTTCAGAAGAGAGGCCGCCATGAGCCCCGAGCTCATGGCCAAGAGGAGGAAATGGGCGGCGTAGCTTCGTTTGAAGCGAAGCGCGACCCACGGAACCAGGAACAAACACAGCGCACCGAGGACAACCTCAACGAGGGCCGTGCGCGGCTTCGTTGTTATGTTGATAAGCCCGAATAGGACCGAACAGAGGGACCCGATTGTACAGAAGAGCACCGTTAGTACGCGCCGGCGCGTCTCATCGGGTGTCAGCCCAAGGGGCTCTGCTTTGTTCGCGATCCTCCGGCTGAACGACATCTCCATACTTAGTGATCCTTTGCTCTGTCCACAGGGGAGAGAGCCGGTCCCTACGCAATCGGTGCATTTGGCCAACTCTTGAAGGGCTGGCCGCGCGCGCTTTGCTCGTCACTTCTAGAACAAGACTACGAGCAGCGTCATTCTTCGTATGAAAACACGCCGAGCAGATCTTCGCTGCTGGAGATGTACGTGCGCTCGCCACTTCCCCCTTGTTCACGCCAACTGTATGCGCGGAACTGGTAGACCATCCCGCTTTCGAACGAGAGCTCCAGTGGGTACTCCACGTTGTCAGAACCGTTCACCCGAGGAACGTCGAGGTCCTCGAACACCAAGTCGCCGAACGCGTTGTAGACGCGCAACTCGTAGCCGTCCTCCGACGAGTCGTCCGCCCACATGAGCGTGGGAGCTGCCGTGATTCTCTCTAGGCCTTCGGCTCCTGGCGAAACGACGCGGAGGGCTTCCGTCACCTTGAACGATGTGTCCAGGGTGATGTCCTCTGCGGCAACGTCGATGAATACGATGTCGGTTCCAGAGATGCCTTCGTCGGGGTCGCGAACCAGAAAGTCATTCTCAAACGCGGCCAATACCGCGTAGCGACCGGGCGCTACAGACTCGATTTCGAAGGCACCAGTCACAGGCGCCGCGCGAAGTCCGGCCACAGCTTCTCCGCGAATCGCCGTCGCGTCGAAGGTCTCCTCCGGTACAAGAATCACCGACGTCTCCGCACCTCCTGGAGCATTCACGATGCTGATGGAGCCAGAGACAGTAGCAAGCCTCGCGCTGTCCGTTACGAGCACGATGTTGTCTGCTGGTGAGTCCACATCCTGTGGAACGATGCTGATGCCCTCGCGATAACCTCGAACAGTGGTTTCGCCGCTCGGTACGTTGAAGAGAAGAAACTCTCCGTTCCGACTCGTGACCGACGTTGAAACAGACGTTCCCCCTTGGATCGCGACGATGAGAACCCCGCCGGCCTCGGGGTGGTCGACGCGACCCATGATCGTGCTGTCTTCGGCACCTAACGGGATGAGAGCGACGTCTGTCGTCGCATCTTGGACGACGTAGCCCTCCTCTTCTCGGAGCATCCATGCCCCGAGATCGATGGGCAGAGCGACTCGTGGGCCAGATGGGAACGTCTGATATCGAGCCGCGTCCACTCGTAGTGTCACAGCCCCCAGTTCGGCACCCGGCTCCCCCTCTTCGCTACGCTCGACAGCGACCGGTAGCGAATAGCGGCCGGCTGCGTCGCTCCGGGCGACGTCCGAACGCGCTGCACCATTGGCGTCGCGCGCGATAATGCGAGCTCCCTCAACGGGTGCGCCGCTGAGAGCGTCACTGATCGTGCCTTGGAGGACAAAGGTCTCCACGCACGCGAACGTGCCACTCGGAAGTCCTGCACAAACCTGAGCCCCCTCGCAAGACTCTGGTGCGTTGGGATCGCACGCCTCCTCTTCGGAGCCGCAGGCGAGGGTCATTGCAAGGAACAAGGCGAAGAGGGGCCCGAAGGTCATTTTGTTGGTCATAAGTGTCTCCCGACGTGTTCTTTAGAACACGACTCAACCGCCGATGAACAAGACTCAGCGGGCCAAAGACACTGTGCGGATGAGGCACGAAATCGTCGCAAGAATCTCTGCGAATCGCGAATTCGGCCGAAGGTATAACTCTCTTGCGACGAAAGTGAGTCAGAGCGCCACTGTGTTGGTGTCGATGAACGAGACCCCATTGAAACCCTGCCACCTTCTCTTTTTACTATGCATAGCTTGTGGCCCGTCCTGCGAGGATGGGTTCCCTGCCGGCCCTCCCGCACCTGTGGACGCCTCAATCGTCGACGCGCCGGCGCCAACGGACGCGACAGCATCCCGCGACGCGACGACGCCAACAGACGCTGGAGGGCCCGACGACGTTCTGATCGCGCCCGACGTCACCAGCGACTCAGGTCCCCCCGCTGACGCCTCGACGAGCGATGGAGGCACTTGTGACGCACCGAGAATCATGTGCGGCGACACGTGCGTCGATCCCACGACGAGTTCTGTACACTGCGGCGCGTGTGATGCGGCTTGTGGCATGGGCATCGCGTGCACGGAGAGCGTTTGTGCGCAGTGCCCGGTAGGGGAAGCTCTGTGCGCGGGTATGTGTGTTGACGTGCAGTCCAGTCAGGTTCACTGCGGGCGCTGCGGCAATCGCTGCATCATGGGGCGAAGGTGCGACGCGGGAGAATGCACATGAAAGTGCGTACGAGTCTGCTCGCGATGATCGCCCCCATCGTGGTCGCTTGCTACCCGAGCGTTGGGCCTTGCGACGAGGCCGCTGCACGACAAGTGTACGTATCTGATGATGCGGAAGGAGAACCCGCTTACGGAGGACAAGCGCTTATCACCCAGTCCTGCGGTGATGGAAGCTTCTGTCACGCGTCGAGCGCCCTTGGCGCAGACCGCTTCGGCACCCCCCAAGGGCTCAACTTTGACCTTCGCCTTGCGACGAATGACGTTGATACGGAACGGCTACGAGCGGACCAACTCACCACGTTCCGTTGGCGTCGTGCGATCTTGCGAACCCAGCGAAGCGGCAGCATGCCGCCGGGTCTTCAGGGCGCGGAAATCGTGGCCCTCGGCCGCCGCTACGTCGACCTGCCTGCGTTGACCAGCGACGAGGGTCAGGAGATCCTGCGTAACTGGCTCGCATGTGGTGCGCCCGTTGTTGAGCGTACGAGCGCGCGCAGGGAAGGCGTGGTTCCCGTGGGCGCAATTTTGAGTCGCCAAGGCAACTGCGCGACGGGCGAGGCAGAATGCAATGGTCGGTGCGTGAGCGTTCAAACAGACGCAACCAACTGTGGCGCATGCGGGGTCGCGTGCGGCGTCGGACAGCCCTGCGCCGATGGCGCGTGCTCCACCGTGTGCTCATCCCCTTTTGAGGGCTGCAACGACCAATGCGTCGACCTATCCAACAACGCCGAGCACTGTGGTGGCTGCGATGTGAGATGCGGAGAGGGCACCGTTTGCTTCGACTCAGCGTGCGTCGCAGGGGGGTGTCCCAGCGGCATCACAAACTGCGGGGGCTCATGCGTCGACACGGAAGTCAGCCAGACTCACTGCGGGTCCTGCGGCAATGAGTGCGCCGGAACTGAATGTGAAGCCGGCGCGTGTGCCTGCGGTGACACCACGTCAGACCCATTCAATTGTGGGTCGTGCGAAAACCAATGCCCCCAGCGAGCGCTGTGCGAAGACTCCCGCTGCGTTTGCGACGATGGGACCGTGCTCTGCGATGGCGCCTGCGCCGACCTAGCCAACGACGGCTCGAACTGCGGTGCGTGCGGAGTGAGCTGCGCCGATGGTCAAGTCTGCCGCGACGGGTCGTGTGGTTCTTGCGGAAACGGCGTGTCGTTTGAAAACGATGTACGCCCGATTTTCGACGACACGTGCGCTGGCTCCCTTTGCCACACGCAACGCCGGGCGGCGGGTGACCTCGAACTCGAAGTAGACCCGCATGCGGCGCTCGTCGGCGTGTCCGCAACCTGCGGCGGGCGAGTGCTCGTCGTCCCTGGAAACCCTTCGGAAAGCTATCTCATGTCGAAGCTACTCGGCATTGAGATGTGTCGGGGCAACTCCATGCCTCTGAGGGCACCAGCGCTCCCGCCGGAGCAGCTCGCCGTCATCGAAAATTGGATCTGCGGCGGCGCGCCAAACAACTAAGGACCGCCTAGGACCTTGATCCCGTGCTTTTCAGCCGCATAAAGGGGAGGTGAGCGAGTTTCTCAGCGCGATGTGGACGGTGATGCTGGAGCTCGCGCCCTGGCTCTTGCTTGGCGCGGCGGTGGCAGGTCTCCTTCACGTCTTGCTCCCTTCTGGGTTCGTTCGGAGAAACCTCCAGGGACGCGGCGGCGTCTTCAAGGCCGTAGCCCTCGGCGTCCCGCTGCCTCTCTGCTCCTGTGGCGTCATCCCTGCGGGACTGGGCCTCAAGAAGGACGGCGCCAGCGACGGCGCCAGCGTCGCGTTCCTCATCAGCACGCCTCAAACCGGCGTCGACTCGGTGCTTGTGAGCGCTTCGATGCTGGGATGGCCCTTCGCACTCTTCAAAGTGGTCAGCGCGGCTCTCCTCGGCATCGTCGGCGGGCTCCTTAGCGGGCCTGGTCAAGGTGAGGCGGCGATGGCCGAAGTGGAGGAGAAGCCTCGACCCACCTGGAGGGCCGGCGTCGCGCACTCCGTCGAGATGCTGCGCTCCATCTGGGGATGGCTCGCCTTCGGCGTCGTCGCATCCGCCGCTATCACTGTGCTTGTTCCGACGGGCTCTTTGGCGTCCATGAACGCCGCCGGCGGGCTCCTCGCCATGGGCGCAGTCCTGGCGATCTCCGTGCCCCTCTACGTCTGCGCCACAGCCTCCGTGCCCATCGCCGCGGCCCTCGTTGCGGGAGGCTTTCCCCCGGGAGCTGCCCTGGTCTTCCTCATCGCCGGGCCGGCGACGAACGTCGCGACGCTCGGGGCCGTCTACGGCGCGTTCGGAAAGCGCATCGTCGCCGTCTACCTCGGAACCATCATCATCGGTAGTGTCGCCCTCGGGAGCGCCTTCGACTTTCTACTCGAGGGCTCTGTTGTGGAGGCTCACGTGCACGGCAGCTCCCCCGTCGCCGCGGTGAGCGCCATCGCCCTGGCCTTTACCATGGCCTTCTTCGCGATGGAGTCCGCCGCGCGCCGGCTCCGGCGAGCACCGAAGGGCCTCGTCCTGAACGTCGAGGGCATGACCTGTGGCGGCTGCGCGAAGAAAGTCGAGCGGGCCATCCTTGAGGTGCCGGGGGTCAACGCCGCACGGGTCAGCTTCGACGAAAAGTCCGCGACTGTTGGTTTTGACCAAAGCGATGCCCGAGGCGCCGTCGTCGAGCGCATCGAGAGCATGGGTTACGCGGTGACGCCGGGGTCACAGGCGCCAACGCCCTGAGCTCATGCCCAGGGCGAATAAGGTTCAGTCGCAGGCGTAGGTAATGTCCACCGAGTAAGGGGTGGACGGGCCGCCCTCGTGGTTCACGCGGACCGAGAAGGAGCCACCATCTTCCACCCGTGCGGATGCGGTCTTTGGGCTGCTCGAGTCACGGCTCTCGTCTCGCAGCACCTCGCCATTGTTGAGATAGATCTGGAGGCCAATGTCGGACGCCGAGTTCTCGTAGGTCAAAGCTGCGCTCACCGTGCAGGTGCCGCATGCAGGTCGGCCTCCGCCTCCGCAGCCGACGCCAAGGCCGTAGCGGTGCCGGTCCCCTGGGCAGAGCGTCTCGGCCTGAGTCCACATGCCTCGATCAGAGCTACGTCCATTGACGGGCTCGGTGCTAATGGACGCGGAATCACACCGCGGTCCCGCGTCTTCACCCGGGCCTGTGTCCGGCTCGCCGCTGTCCACGCCGCCCCCATCTGTGGGCGCCGAGCAGCTGCAGACGCCGGTAATACCGCCGGCCTGGCAGGTCGAAGTTCCTACAACTCCCGGCGCGCAGGTGCAGGACGTGGTCTCTCCCACGGTGCAATCTTCCTCCTCACAAGCGGTGACGAAGAGGGTGATAGCGAGAGCGAGGATCATTCGAATTGGCATTTAGACTCCTGATTCCCGGCACTTAGAACTCCGGGAGGAGATGGGATGATTGACCCCCCAATTTAGTTGCAACGGGTGTTGAGCGTCAATGCCGGCGCAACGCTCTCCGGAGGCAACACTTTTGCGCTCAGCCCCCGTATTCTTCAGGGAGGCGGGCGCTCTTGAACGCTCTGCCGGGCAAAATGAACTTCTCGATTCAGTATCTCGATTCAGGGGTTGTGCTTTTCACCATCGGTGGACGCCCGAGTGCACCCGAGGCCAGCTCTGCCCTCAAAGAGACGTCAGCAGCCTTCAAGTCATGGGCATATCCGCGCTGCGTCGTGTTCGACCTGAGCGTGGAGGACGTCAAAGCAGATGTGCGACGTCTTGTGACCAACTGGCGACAAGAAAACGCCAGGCTGATTCCATCCGCCGTCCACGGAGCCGCGTACGTGGTTCGCTCTCCGGTCGTACGTGGCGTGCTTACGGCGCTCAACTGGGTCACCGGCACAAACATCCAGAACACAGTGTATGTCGAGACGCGGGCGGAGGCGCTCCGGCGTTGCGAACAGTGGAGCGCGGAACTCATGGCCCCCACCCGAGTCTGACGCGAAGAGAACTCACGCGAAGCCCGAGGGCCGCCTTCGTGAAGCAGAGCGCCCACAAGAGTGCGGCCAGCGAGACACAAGCGCGGGGAAGAAAACGACGCGCGCCCGTGTTGCGGCGCACGGAAAGGAGCTGGCACGGCGCGTGTAACACGAGCGGGTCATGCGAACGCTTGTCTCTCTCTTGGTGCTTTCTTTTCTCCTGGCTTCCCCCTTCGTGTTCTCAAGCGAGGCCCATGGACTCCGCCGCCGAACGGGCGATGCCCACACGAGCCATGGCGCGGCGATTCAGCGTGATGAGGATGAGACCCCGGCGCCCGACGCCGAAGAGCCCGAGCCCCACGACGCCTTCGCCGAGCACCTCGCCGGCGGCCGCACCACTCGCGGCATGGTCCCTCACCGCGAGCTTCACTTCACCTTCGACGATGGTCCGCGCCTCGACACCACACCGATCCTCCTCGACCACCTGGACGCGCTCGGCATCCGCGCAACGTTCTTCGTGGTCACCCGCGGCTTCGATGGGAGCAATCGTGTGGACCGAGCGAAAGCGGCTCCCGCCCAGGGCATCATTCGACGCGGACACATCTTGGGTGGGCACACCCACACCCATCGTGACCTCACTTCGTTCTCGCTCGCGGAGCGCCGAGACGAGCTCGACACCGCCGAAGCCACCTTCGAGGACGTCCTCGGCGGCCGCCCCACCCTCTTCCGCGCACCGTTCGGTGCCCGAAACCGCATGGTCAATCGAGAGCTCCTACGTCGCGGCTATACACACATGCTCTGGAACATCACCTCTGGTGACACCACCAGCCGACGCGCGAGCGACATCGTCGAGGCCTTCGAGCGCTCCCTCGACATTCGAGAGCACCACTCACGCGGCAAAGGCGGCATCGTTCTCCTCCACGACACCAACACCCGCGTTGTCGAGGCCTTCCCCGCGATGATCGAGGTGCTCCAACGACGCAACTGTGAGCTGCTTGAAGCCGGTGAAGAGCTCTGGGACGTCCTCGACACCCCCGACGCCTTCGTCGCGCCGCGCGGTGAGGAAGCCGCGATGGGTCTCGACGACGCGACGCGCGAAGTTCGACAGGCGGCGCTCCGAATCCGGACGGCACAACGCTGTCGCTAGCGCGCCGTCCGCGCTACTCGAAGTCGCGGAGCGTGGCGAAGAGGCGCTCGAGACGGGCCAGCCTTTGAACGAGGACGTCGCCGCTCGCGCCTTCACGAACTGCTGCTGCGCTCTCCTCCAGGTAAGCTGCGAGGGCGGCTCGAAGCCCGAGGGATACCGTTGACCCTCCGAGCGCTGCCGGCTGAGGCGTAGGTTGGCTGGCGTGGGCAAGTTGGCCGCGGCTGGTGGCCGCGGGAGCCGGCGCGGGAACGGCTCGCGCTTTGGCTTCGTGACCTTTCACAGCGCTCTTTGCACCGTTGTGAGAGAGTGAGCCTTCTGCTTTGGAGAGCATCAAGGAACATACTTGATCATGGACGCCGCGGAGCTCCGCCGGAAGCGCGTGAAAGTGCAGCTCCTTGTCGACCTCCATCCTCACCTTGTCGAGGGCGTCCACCGTGGGAGCATCAAAGGTCGCGCCGTGGGCCACGAGCTTCTTTTTGAAGAGTGCTTGGGCGATGCGAGCTACATGTTCCTCGCTTGCGTCAATGCCCAAGTAGCCGCCGATGCCTTGTTGGAGACCACCGAAATAGGTCGCAACGAAGCAGTCGAGGATGCCGTCACGAGCGGACTGCGCGTCGACGTTGCGCGAACCAAGACGCGCCTTGATACGCGTGGCGTAGCGCTCTTGTACGGCGGCGACATCTTCGGGTGTGCGGGTAACGGTTTTTTGAGGGCGGGTTGGAGTAGGCATGACGGTCTTTCTGACGAAGGAACTACACGGAGCCGAGTTCGAGGAGGAGGACATCTTCTTCGTGGTCGAGGGCCAAGACATCGCGCCCCGCTCCCGGTGAACTCGATGAAAGAGAGGGTGAGCTCGGTGAGCGCGGTGGCGGCTCAACGAGAAGCGCGCGACCGCACTGACGGCAAGAGACTCGAACCGCGACATCGGCAAAGGAGCGGTAGAGACTCGCGTGACCGCAACGGCAGACGTAAGCGTCTTCTCCATGCTCCGGGTGAATGAGCGGCTGATCGGGGCTCGAACGGCGGACTCGATAGATCTCCGCGGACGAGTGTCCAACGAGACGTGCGCTCCCAAGATCTTCGAGGTGCCCCCAATAGCCGGCACCGACCTCGCGTCGCATCGCGTCTTCCACGAGGATATCGCCGGTGCGCGCAAGTCGCATCGTACGAGCGGCACGGCTGACGCATTCGCCAGCGATGACTGAACCCACAGCCGCCGGTCCGAAGGTCAACGCGGCGCGCACCCCGGCGCGACCTTCACGGAACTGACGGGCCCAGCGGAAACACGCCTCCGGCGCGTCAAAAGCCACGATGAGATCGCCGCCGATATGCTGGCCAACGACTCCGCCGTGCTCCGCGGCTGAGACACAAATCTCTTCGAAGTCCGCATCGCCGCCAATCGCGCAGATCGCTGCGTTTCTGGTGTGTCGCTCGGGCGGCGTCGGCGCCAGCGCGACGAGCGCGTCGTACGCTTCGATGCACGACACCGGCCGGCGCTGCGGGTCCTCCTCCAGAAAGCGGAGGATCAGGTCGCGAAGCTCGGGCGACACGCCCGCGAGCGATGGGCGGGGGAACGCACCCGTGGCGTGACCCACGGCGATTTCGATGGGTGTCCCATCGACGGGCGGGCTCCCCGTCAGCATCTCGACCATCATCGCGCCGAGGCTGTAGACGTCCGAGGAAGCGCTCGTCTTCATCGAGCGGAAGCGCTCCGGCGCCATGTACTCCGGTGTGCCGATGACGAAGTCGGCGCGGGTGATTCCGGGCTCGTCCGGGGTATGAACGAGCCCGAAGTCCGCGACCTTGGCTCGGCCCGTTTCCGCCTCGATGAGCACGTTCGCCGGCTTGATATCGCGGTGAACAAGTCCCAGCTCATGGACCGCCGCCAACCCGTCGGCGACCTCGCGGGCGATCCGCACGGTCTTCGCCTCGGAGAGCAAACCCTGCTCGATGACTGCATCGAGGGAAGGCCCTTCGACGTACTCCATGACAAGCCGCGGCTGACCGAAGTCCGTGAGTACCTCAAAAGTGCTTACAATGTGCGGATGCGCTAGGCGCGTGGTCGCCAATCCTTCACGTCGCAGACGAATCAACGCGTCTGGGTGTTCCGCAAACGCGGCGCTCAGTGTCTTTATGGCGACGGTGCGGTCGAGAACTCGGTCGTATGCGCGGTGAACACGCCCCATTCCTCCTTGACCAAGAATGGCTCCAAGCTCGTAGCGTTCGGTGGCTCCATGCACTCCCCGTAGATGCGCGAGTCGTGCGTTTGTTACGGCCTAAGTTTGTCGCCGCCATGCCGCGCCCGACAAAGCGCCATCTTCAACCACCGCGCGAGACTTCGACTCGCGCCGGCCACAAAGAAACTATTCGAAGTCGCGGACCGTCGCAAAGAGTCGCTCAAGGCGCGCGAGACGTTTCGCAAGTTCATCATCGCTTGCGCCCTCTCGGACTGCCGCGGCGCTCTCCTCGAGATAAGCAGCAAGCGCGCTTCGGAGGCCAAAGGAGACCGTCGACGCCGGCTGCGGCGTTGGACGCGTCGCCGGCGGCGCTTCCGGTGGACGAGACATGCGCCCAATCGTGAGCGGGGGATGCGACCCACGGCCTGTGACCGCGCTCTTCTTCCCATCGTGCGCGAGGGTGCCTTCGGCTTTCGAGAGCATCAAGGAACACACCTGGTCATGCACTCCCTTGAGTTCCGCAGGCAGCGCTTGAAAGTGCAGCTCTTGATCGACCTCCGTGCGCACTCGATCGAGAGCGTCCACGGTGGGCTCATCAAAGGTCGCGCCGTAGTTGACGAGCTTCTTTCTGAAGAGCGCTTGGGCGATACGCGCAACGTGTTCTTCGCTCGCATCGATACCCAGGTATCCACCGATGCCTTGCTTGAGACCACCGAAGTAGGTCGCCACGAAGCAATCCAGGATGCCATCCCGCGCGGACTTCGCGTCGACTTTGGGTGACCCGAGACGTGCTTTGATCCGCGCGGCGTATCGTTGTTGCACCGCCGAGATCTCCTCCGGCGTACGAGTGGGTCTGTGCGGTCGAGATGAAGTAGGCATAGATTCTTTCAATGTGGCCGTACCAAAGCCAAGTTCGGCCGCGAGAATATCCTCTCCATGGGTGACGGCCAACCGATCTCGTTCGTTTGACGGCAACGGACAAGTCCGCCCGTACTACTACTTTGCCTTGACGGTATTGTCAGACTTAGTGACTGAGCCGCGGGTCATCGCCATAGACTCGGCCAGCCCAAGGAGCCGCCTTCTCCAGCTCCGTCGCGAGCGCAAGGAGCGTCGCTTCATCGCCGGCGCGCCCGCCAAACTGCACGCCAAGAGGGAGTCCCTTCGCGCTCTGACCCATCGGCAATGAGATGCCTGGAGCGCCCGTCACGTTCTGCACGAAAGTGAACGGACAGTACTCGACGATGCGTTTGAGCTTGGTCTTCCACGGAAGGTCCGGCGCTAAGTAACCGAGCTGCGGCGGCGGCGCTGCCATCGTCGGAGAAATGAGGACGTCGTAACGGTGCATGAGCTTCGCGTAGTCGCGCTCGAAACGTCGCAAGCGCCGAATCGCTCGGACCGCTTCGAGGGGCTGGCTGCGAAAGAAGCGACCCATCTGGCTTGTCCACGGCTCGACATTCTTCGTGTCGAAGTCGCGGTGCACGAGCACCTTCCCTCCGGCGACCTGAACCCAACCGATCATCGCCCAGTAGAGCGTGAAGTCGTCGTTCAACGAGCCCACCGCCGGACAGCGGATCTCCTCCACGTGATGCCCGAGCTCTTCGCAGAGCTTCGCGGCGTCACGCGCAGCGCGCTGGTTGTCCTCATGAACATCGGAGGAGAGTCCGGACCTCGTGTAGAAACCAACGCGAAGCTTCTTAGGAGCCGGCGCGTGAAAGTCGAAGCCCATGGAGTGCCAGAAGGCGGTGGTGTCGCGCACCGTGCGGGAGACACAACCGTGCACCGCGACGTTGATGGGGAGCACATTGGAGCCCGGCATGTCGAGACGCTTGCGACTCACCTTGAGGCCTACGAGGCCGCAGCAAGATGCAGGGATTCGCACGGAGCCGCCGCCATCGCTGGCGTGAGCGATGGGCACCACACCGGACGCCACGAGCGCTGCGGCTCCGCCGGAGGAGCCGCCGGAGGAGTGCTCCAGATTCCAAGGGTTGCGGCAGACGGGTCCGAGCAGAGGCTCCGTCGTCGCTGTGAGTCCGAACTCCGGCGTGGTGCTCTTTGCGAGGGAAACAAAGCCAGCGTCATCGAAACGCTTCACCACCGGGTCGCTTTTCTTCGACATATGGACGGCGCCGCGTGAGCCCCACGATGTCGCGAACCCCTTCACTTCGAAGAGGTCTTTGATCGCCGTAGGCACGCCGGCGAGGGGCGCGGACTTGTCCAACGTTCGCACACTCTCGCGCGCCCGCTCGTACATAGGCGTCACGATGGCGCCGAGTTCCGTCGCTTCCTCCGCGCGGGCGATGGCGGCCTCGCACACCTCGCTCGCGCTGACGTCTCCTCGACGGATTCGTTCGGCCGTTTCTACTCCATCCCACGTCGCGAGCTCTTCCATGGCGCGAACCGTAGTCGATTCTCAGAGTCCCGATAGGCGATTGAGCAGCAAACGAGGGTTTCGTCTCACGCCGAGAAGTTCATCCGCGTTTTCGCCACCGCTTCAACGTTCAAAGCGCAGCGTCGCCGATGAGCGGCGGAGCGTTCTCCAAGAGCACGAGAAGGTCGGCGACTGTGACAAGTTCCTGGTCTCCGAGCAGCTTTTGGAACTCCTCTTCCACCTGCCATGGCAACCTCTACGCAGTCGAGACCGTCGAAGCCGAGCTGGGCCATCGACGCGCTTTCCGTAACCTGCGCCGCAGGTGCGCCGTGTTGCACGAGGACTTCTTTGAGTCGCTGGAAGTTCGGCGAAGAAGTCAGCGCGCCTGAGCTCGCTGGTTCCTCGTCTCTCTGCGACTTCGCCGCGGGTGCATGAGAGTCGAAGTAGCGCTTCCCATCGGGGGACTCTTCGGTCCGGAGTACACCCAGATCGACCTGGTCTTGAAGCGCTTGTTCAACCTTCGCGAGGGGCTTCGACACCCGTCCCGCCATTTGCGTCGCGGTGAAGCCGGGTGTGTTGTGGCGGATCAGGTAGCGGACTTGGCTTCCTAACATTTCGCGGTCGATCTTCTTTGAGCTCACGAACCAATAGATGGCTCCGAGCACCACCACAAACGCGACACCAATTGCCCAGTAC
Source organism: Polyangiales bacterium (assembly GCA_045106895.1). GTDB lineage: Bacteria > Myxococcota_A > Polyangia > Polyangiales > Houyiibacteriaceae > JBCCRV01. Next base: position 31,814 of record JBGCFM010000097.1, read on the forward strand.
ATTCGAACGGCTTGCCATGTTCAACAAGCGCTGTCTATTCCGTCGCCGTCCCTCGGTGTGAGCGCGCTACATCAAGAGCGGTTTGTCGAGGTCGCGTGCGCTCTTCTCGTGCTCGCTCCGAAAGCTGGAAAGGAGACGCGCCAGACGTGCCCCAGCCTTCTGCTTTTGGCGATAACGAACGCGGATAATGTCGCGCGCGCTGCACGACTCCATCAGGTAGTCGTCGCTGGTTTGCAGCTTGTCCACGAGGCCAAGTTCGAGCGCTTTGGTGCCGAGCCAATGTTCGCCGGTGGCGACTGCATCCACATCAAGTTTCGGCCTCTGCTCGCGAATGAAGTCCTTGAAGTGCCCGTGGGTTTCTTCGAGTTCGGCCTTCATCTTCTCGCGGCCTTTGTCCGTGTTTTCCCCGAACACCGTCAGCGTGCGTTTGTACTCGCCGGCGGTGAGGACCTCGAAGTCCACGTCGTTCTTCTTGAGCAGGCGGTGCAGGTTCGGAATCTGCGCCACGACGCCGATGGAACCAACGATGGCAAAGGGCGCGGCGATAATCTGATTCGCGACGCATGCCATCATGTAGCCACCGCTCGCGGCGATCTTGTCCACGGAGATCGTCAGCGGGATGCCCTTGTCACGGACACGCTGCAGCTGACTTGCGGCAAGCCCGTAGCTGTGGACCATGCCGCCGCCACTCTCCAAGCGAAGGAGCACTTCATCTTTCGCCGTCGCGCTCGTCAGGATGGCGCTGATCTCTTGCCGCATATGCTCATTGGCGCTGGCGCGAACATCCCCGTCGAAGTCCAACACAAACAGGCGCTGGCGAAGCTCCGGCTCGCCGCCTCGTTTCAGCATCTGCTTTTCTTCTTTGGCCTTCCGGCTTTCTTGCTTGCGCTTAGCTATCAAGCGCGTCTTCTGGGCGGCGGGCCCGAGCTGCACCGAGCTCAACGCAAACTCCATTCGGTCGAACTCGTCGTTGAGCACCGTGAGCTCGATTTCCGGGCGGCCTGACTTCCGCTGCCGAAACGCAAGTGCGGCGATGCCGAAGGCGACGACCAAAAACGACATCACGAGGGTGACGGCCTTGGCGAGAAACATCCCGTACTCAGCTAAGAAGTCCATGAAGGCTGGAGACTACAGGAAGCAGACCGGAGTGCACGTTTCGTTTCAGCGACGCAAACCCACGAAAAAGCCCCTCGCGCTTTCGCACGAAGGGCTCTGTCCGAAGTGGACTTGAACTACATCGATTCGAGCACGATAGCGATGCCCTGACCGCCGCCGATGCACGCCGAACCCACGCTGAGGGACTTGCCCATCTTGCGCGCCGTGTAGACGAGGTTCGTGGTGATACGCGCGCCGGTGGCACCGAGGGGGTGACCGAGAGCGATGGCGCCGCCGTTGACGTTCGTCTTCTCTTCGGGGAGCCCAAGCTCCTTCTGAACCGCAAGGAACTGCGGCGCGAAGGCTTCGTTGACGTCGAAAAGGTCGATGTCGCCGATGCTGAGGCCCGCGCGCTCGAGAGCGATGCGAATCGCTGGTGCAGGACCGATGCCCATAAGCGTTGGCTCGACGCCCGCGACGCCCCACTGAACGATCTTGGCAAGCGGCGTCAGGCCGCGTGTCTTGGCCCACTCGCCATCGACGACGATGAGCGCCGCAGCACCATCACAGATGCCGGAGGCGTTGCCCGCCGTGACGACGCCGTCCTTCTTGAAGACGGGCTTGAGCTTCGCGAGGCCTTCCATCGTCGTCTCGAGACGAGGGTGCTCGTCCTTGTCGATGGTCTTGCTTCCGCGACGCGTCTCGATGGTCACCGGCGCGAGCTCGTCGGCGAAGAAACCGCCCTCTTGCGCGGCGGCCCACTTCTTCTGGGAGCGAAGTCCGAAGGCGTCGGAGTCTTCGCGGCTGATGCCGTACTTCTCCGCGAGGTTCTCAGCCGTCACGGCCATCGGCGTGTTGCTGTAGCTGTCCGTGAGGGACTCCCAGAGCGTGTCGACCATCTTCGGTGGGCGACCAAACTTCTGGCCGTCGCGCAGTCCGAAGATGGAGTGCGGCGCCTGGCTCATGTTCTCGCTGCCCGCCGCGAGGATCGCGTTGGCTTCGCCCATAAGGATCTGCTCGGCGGCGCTGATGACGGCCTGGAAGCCGGAGCCGCAGAGGCGGTTGACGGTGAGAGCGGGCGTCTCGATAGGAACGCCGGCCTTGAGACCCACGTGGCGTGCGCCGTAGATGGCGTCAGCGCTGGTCTGCTGAACGTTGCCGAGGATGACCTGGTCGATCTCGTCCGCTTTGAGCGTGGACTGCTCGATGGCGGCTTTGCCGGCGAGGACGCCGAGGTCGATGGCGCTGATGCTCTTGAGGCTGCCGTTCATGGCGCCGAAGGGCGTTCGCTTCGCGGCGACGATCCAGATCTCTTTGTTGAGTTTCTTAGGCATTCTTATCCTGCTTTCTGCGGAATTTCCGCTGGGAATGAGCCAGGTGTCTAGCGCCGGGAGCGCCGAGCGTCCGCGCGTAAAGTCACAGCTCCAGAAGCCTCACGTCCCAAAAGGCCAACGATCCCGTGGGGTGGATGGTGTTCGACTCAGATCTCCTCACCGTCGATCCGGCAAGAGAACGCGGCCTCGCAGTCCCACCCCTCGGGCGCACACGAATCCGAGCAAGCTTCGCAGCCGTCCACATATGTGACAGTCCAATCGCTCCCGAGCGTTGCTCGGACGGTAATGCAGGCAGATTCGCCCCGGTCGGAGATGCAGCTCATGACGCCGCCTGACCCTGAGATGGCGAAGCACGATCCACCTGAGAAGACGCAGCTCCTCGTCGACGAGTCGCATCGATCGCCATCTGGGCACGCCCGGCAGTAGCCGCCGCAGGTGTCGTCGTCGCCGCAAGACTTACCGTCACACGAGGGTACACAGACCTCCTCGCATTGTCTTTCCGCCACGTTGCACGTCTGTCCGGCGGGACACCCGGTGCACGAGGCGCCGCAGCCATCATCCTCGCCGCATGCTCTGCCCTCGCACTGCGATACGCACCCAGTATTCTCGCATTGTTCGGACGACGTGTTGCATGTCTGACCCGCCGGGCACGTCGTGCACGAGTCACCACAACCGTCATCCTCGCCGCATGCTCTGCCGGCGCAGCTCGGCTCGCACGCACTCGGTTCACATCGCCAGCCACCATCGTCTGCACACACGTCTTCACACGACTCGGCGCCAAGACAGCGCCCGTTGAAACAGGACCGGCTGCTCACCGTCGCATTGGCACAGCTGCAAGCGATGACCCCACAGCCAGACTCACAAGAGCCCGAACCTTCTTGCGCACGCTCGGCGGCACACGCGCCGGAGACGGAACCGTCATTTGCCGTCCCAGCATCCGTCACGGGGTCCGCGTCGTCGCCACACGCCGCGCCGCAGGCCACCAAGAGCGTGAGCAGCAGTACTCGCAGAACGCTGGGGGGTTCGGGCGTGTGGAATCGCGCTCTTCGCGCACGTACTGTCAGAACCGATGTCATCGCAAGACCTCAAGGGGAATAGGGAAAGAATGAGGGGCGAAAGCACGCCCTCTCCAAGTGGTTGTGCGACCCACAGGAACTTTGCCATCTCGCTCAGATTTTTTTCGCAGGCCGGCCGGCGCCGCCTAGCTCTTCTCGTGCGTCGTACAGGCGTCTGGCGATTTCGTGGGCCGTGCCCGGATCGAGTGCGAGGTTGAGGCCGTAGAGCATGTTTCCTTCCGGGTCATGTCTATGAAAATCCCCGCACAGGTCATCGAACTTGTGACGTTCTCCGAGGGCGATCATCGAGCTGCTCGTGGCGATGAGCGCGCCGTCCGTTTGGCTCTCATTCGCCGAGCTCATGTTCTGCCGTTGTCGCGGAGCCGTCGGCGCCGCCCCGGGCTCCGTTTCTTGCCCGCTTGAACCGCCCGGCGAATGAACGCCACGCGTAGTCCCGGTCCGGGTATGCTCCCCACGTGAGCATCAACGTCCATCTCATCGACGGAACCTATGAGCTTTTCCGCATGTACTTCGGTGCACCGGAGAGCAAATCCCCCGATGGCATCGAGATCGGGGCCTGCCGCGCGCTCCTGCGATCGCTGGCGTCGCTGCTACGACGACCCGAGATCACCCACGTTGGCATCGCCTTCGACCACGAGATTCAGTCGTTCCGAAACGATCTCTTCGATGGCTACAAGACCGGCGAAGGCATCGAACCCGAGCTTCTCGCGCAGTTCCCCATGGCCGAGTGGCTCGCGAACGCGTTGGGCATCGCCGTCTGGCCCATGATGGCCTTCGAAGCCGACGACGGAATGGCCGCCGCCGCGGCGAAGTGCGAGCAGTACCCTGAGGTCGATCAGATCTTCATCCGCTCACCGGACAAAGACATGGCCCAGTGCGTCCGCGGAGACCGCGTCGTGCTCCTCCACCGAAAGAAGGGCGAAGAGCTCATCATCGACGAAGACGGAGTCCTCGAAAAGTGGGGCGTGCCGCCCATGTCCATCCCCGACTACCTAGCCCTCGTCGGCGACACCGCCGACGGAATCCCAGGCATCGCGCGCTGGGGCGCCAAAAGCGCGAGCCAAGTCCTGAGCCACTACCAAAGCCTCGAAGCCATCCCCGACGACGCCAAAGATTGGGACATCAAAGTTCGCGGCGCCGAAGCCCTCGCGCAGAACCTCGCCGCCGAACGTGAGAACGCCAAGCTCTACCGCAAGCTCGCGACGTTGCGCATCGACGCGCCGGTGCACGCGTCCCTCGAGGACCTGAAGTGGAACGGGCCCACGGCGGATATCGAGAGTGTTTGCGAGACGCTGAATGAGACCGTGGAAAACCTGCGGCTGAGTTAGGACGTCAGGATGAGCAGCGAAACGTATTGGCCGAACAGACACTCCGCGTTCGCCGTGGACGCAGAACGCACCAGAGGTTTGGGTGACGTAGTCCAGCTTTCGTATCAACTCGCTTCAGAGAGCCTCCGGCGACGCGCTTGGGACGGGTGGGGGCCTCAAGAGCAGCTCCGTCCGTTGGTCACCTTTGACCCGAGCCTCGAAGGCCTGTTTCTCAAAGCAGAGCCCTGGCCACCATTCAAGAGGGACTACACGGACGAGTTCCCCGCCGCTTTCGCTTCTTATGAGGAGGCCCACTACGCCCGTTTCGTCGATGAGATGTTCGAGGCCGGTGAACCACCAGAAGCGCTCACAGTTAAAGCACTGGGGCTTCTTCGCGAGATCGCGCCATCGGAGGGGCCTCTTCATAAACTCGCCCTGCTTCTAGAGAAGCGCGCGTGGACCCATCCTAAGATGCTGGCTTACCTGGTCCCTCGACTGACGCGACTGGCACATCTGACCGTCCTTCGTGCGCCGTGGGTCGTCAGGTGGCAGGACCAGAGTCGAGTCGAACTCATCGTACGCGCTGGGTGCTGCGCAAGCGCAGGCAACCGGTCTATGGCCGACGAGCTGTTTGAGTTGGTGAGCGTGGACCCCCTCGACATCTGCATTGGACCGGGCGCCAAAGACCTCGGTATAGGAGGAACGCTTCTCAACGGGGGATTTGGCAAACCTATCCGCGATGCGGACCTCATTGAATGGGCCGAACTCAAGTCTTGTCGCGAGTACATCTTGAAGCAACGAGTCTCCACCTGTGACATCGATGCCCATCTATCAAACGACGATTCAGATTGGGACTCAATGTCCGACGGAGAGCGCAAGCTGAGAGTTCAGAACGAACACGAATCGCACGCCGCGCGTATCGAAGCGTTCGCCGCGCACCTTGACGCTGCGCATGCGAGGGGCGATGCCGTCATCTCTTTCTGGACGGACGAGTCGTGAACCGCTCACCCAACGATCGCTCGTCCTATGCGGTCTGCCTGCCACTGGGCATCGGAGTTCGTTCGGAGCCGGAGGATGTTCGCTTTGATGGCATGTCCTTTCGATGCGTGCCCTTCCAGGTGCTCGTCCCGGGTCTAGTCGAAGGCGGCTACGGTCTGACGAACTGGCAAGTGGAACCGTGCATGATCCGGGACGGGTCACCCCTAGTCCGGAACTGGCGAAGTCCGCTTACGCGTGAAGCTGCCGAAGGTCTTATTCTTGGGCTCCTCGAGTCGTCATCGACGCAGGCCCTGGACTTGAAGAGCGCTCTTGACGACGGCAGCGCTAGCTCTTTGTGTGCTTACCTATCGGCGCTCGATGAGAAAACGTGGAGAGAAGAGCAGGTTCGCAACCTATACGTTTCCAGGCTGCTCCTGGGTGAGCTTTCAATCGCGCTGAATCGCTCATGCGACACGATCGGCGACGAGCTAGCGGACTCCATAGGAGGCGTTTGGTCTCTCGTTCGTGATTTCGAACAACACCTTCTGGACAACCCAGACCTTTTGTCTCCTCGGTGGTCTGGCGCCGTGGCTGAGCTCTCGTCGGCGGCTCACGAATAGTCTCTCGGTATATTGAAGCGCCCGAGTCGGGCGCGTCTTCGACGTTGCTATTGCGTTCGTGGCCCAAGAAGCGCAGCCGTCCGACAGTGACGAAACGACCTCTGCCACCAAGCCGCCACTTCAGACTCACTCGAGCCATTCTCGCTGCCCTGCGCATGCAACCTTGGCGTCCAAGGTTGGCCGACCTGTGTAGAGCGACCGAGAGAACCTTAGGAGGTTCGCAGACTCTCCCGATACTCAATCCGCGATGCGTTCGCTGAACACCCGGCTGACTGCGACGTGAAGAGCGGTTCAGCAGTCGTAGCGCGCGGCGTTGACCTCTGCGCCCGCGGCGACAAGCGCGCGTATGATGACCGGGCGCTCGTGCTCGGCGGCGTGGGTGAGGAACGCTCCGGCTTCTACCTTGGCGCCTTCGGCCAAGAGCGCCTCAACGAAGATCATTGGCGTAGATTTCACTCTTGAGCTGATCAAACTCGGCTCGGGTATAGAGACCATCCCAGAGACCGCGATTGAGCAATCTCGATGCGAGTTTCGGGTAACCCAGCCGAATCGCTGTTCGAATGCGCGCGCGTTTCGAGTCCGAGTCCTGCGCCCCTCGAACGATGACTTGGCGCGCGATGGCTTCGATGCCGCAAAGAAGCGCTTGCTCGTACCTTTCAAGCGTCGGCGTCAGGCCGCGTTCAAAAACCAAGTGCGCCGCGACGGCCATCTTTGCTTTGCAGACGGCGTCGAACAACGTCGTCAGCTCACCGGCGCTCACCTCCGGCAGCATGCACAGTCGCGTCACGACTTCGACCTCGTCGCCGGACGCGATGCTCTCGTGAACATCCGAGAGACGTGGAGCCGAAGTCGACATCCCTCATGCTAGCGTGTCGTTCGTGAGCACTCTAGGAAGTTTGATCGTCACTTCACCGACGTTCATCGAGCGCGTGTGCGGCGCTTGGCCGAGAGGAAGGGACAAGCCTCGCGATGGACACGAAGAGGTGTGGCAGATCGGCTACCTCCCCGACAACCCTGTTACTGGACCCAGCGCTCACGATGTGGCGAGAGAGCTCGAATCGGCGCTGCCTCTCTCTGCCGACGTCAAAGTCCACCACGTGTGGTCGCAGCGCATCGCTCACGTGGGTTACCCGCGAGACGAACATGGCCAAGTCAAATACGACACGCCCTACCCGCTCTTCATTCTCGACGACGAGATCGCACATCAGATGCTGAGCTGGTCCGACGCCTGGCTGCCCTATGCCGACGCTGCATTGCGACGCGCGGCCGGCTTGCAAGCCTACTGTTTCGTGGACGACTACTAGCGAAAGAGGAGTGGAGACCTTTGACCGAGTACTACGATATCTACGCCCTCGCGTCTGAACGCACGCCGGAGATCATCCAGACGTTCATCGCTCGTTTCGTTCCAGACAACTCCACCGGCGATAGGCAATATGAGTACAACCTCCGCGGGGCAGACTCATCGCTCGCTTACTGTGGCCATGATTTCTCGCGCTTTGTCTCCCTCGCTTGCACCAAGGGTACATCGTACGGCGGCGCACGAATCTACGAGCCGGGGTCGCTCCACACCGGCGGCTGGGTCTACTTCAATGACGATTCATCTTTGGTGTTGGGTCTCACGATTCGCAGCGACCGGGCACTCAAGACGCTCCAGAGACTCGTGGGCGCCATCGGATGTGGATGGGGCTATATCGCGGGTGATGTACCCCCATCCTCATCGAAACACTCCTTCGTTGAAACGTGCCGGCAGGGCTCAAAGGGCTTCGTCGTTCGCCCGCGCCACGGCACGTGACTCGGACGGTTCAGCTCAGCGACGGACGCGGCGTGCTCTTTGGCGGTTCCGCGCTTGTTCAAATCGTTCGGCACACGAGCGTTCATCGCACGAAAGCGGCCAAGCGAATTTCCATCGCCAAAAAAATCGGCAACTCCCCGACCACCCAGCAGCTTTTCACACGCGCTCCCGCGCACTGGCCCGCGCACTGCGCTGACCCTCGTCTGAGGTACAGCGCGACATGGCAGCGATGCTCGAAGTCATGAGCGGAATGCAGAAGAGGTCACCCTGTTGCGGTACGCCGTGCTCTTTCACAACGCGATGCACCGCCGCGAATGAGCGCCTTGAAAGTCGTGGGACGAAGAACGGAGCGACGCGAGTAGGCCTGTTCTGAGCAAGTTGCGGAGCATGTTTCGTGATACGCGTTTGGGAATGCACCCAGCTGCAGTCGTCGCGTTAACGCTTGGCTCCTTCGCCGTTGTTCAGGCGGCGGCCAATCGGCGAATCTCCACCGAATGGGGCCTCGCTCCGACGATCTTCCTCAATGGGGGCGTCGTAATCCTGATGTGCGTGGCGTTCTACGTGGCTGCTCGACGCGGCTGGGTGGACGCCATCGGCAGTGAGGCACGCCTCTCGCAAATGCAGCTCTGGTGGTTGCTGCCTGGCGTGCTTGGTTTTCTTCTCATCACGGGGTTGCCGTGGGCCGTTGGTAAGATCGGAGCTACACAAGTATTTGTCGGCGTTGTGTTCGCTCAGATGGCTACAAGCCTCATATGGGACCGCGTCGCCGAAGGTCTTGAGCTGTCGTGGCAACGTGTGCTGGGCGTGTGCCTATGCGCAGCGGGTGTCGCGTTCGCATCGCGGGGCTGACACGAACCGGACGACGAAGCGGTCTTTGCAACGTCCTTACTGGCTCGTCAACTGCGGGCACGCATTGGTCTCTTTGTACGTCTTCATGGCGCGAACCCGGGCTCGTCCGCAGCTAACAAAGCATGCCTCCATCGCGACTTGCGGGAGCGCGAGTAAGCCTTCATTCTTAGGGCAGCCAGGACGACCTGTGCGCTCACACCATTCTTCGGGACGACCCGAAATTTCCCCTGGAGAATGTCATGCGAACAACCGCCGACCGAGTACGCCACGCGATTTCTTTTGAGCTGAGCGGACTGCTCATCGTCATGTCGGCGGGCATCCTCCTCTTCAACAAACCCGCCGAAGATGTCGGCGCCGTCGCCATGGTCGCGTCACTTATCGCGGCGGTCTGGGCTTACGCCTACAACTACCTCTTCGATGTGGCCCTCCTGCGTCTTCAGGGCAAAACGCAGAAGACGATGACCCAGCGCGTGGTTCACGCCGTGGCCTTTGAGGCCAGCCTGCTGCTTATGATGCTGCCCTTCGTCGCGTGGCACTTGGACGTCTCGTTGATGGACGCGTTCCTCATGGATGCCGCCCTCGCGAGCTTCTACATTGTGTACGCCTTCGTCTTCAACTGGGCCTACGATCACCAGTTCCCCGTCGCGGACGAATCCGCCAGCGAGGCCGCGCCTGCCTTCGACATGGGCGCTGCTTGTCCGGCGTGAGCTCCTCTTCTTCAGCGAGGGGGCTGGACTAGGTCGCTCACTTTGCGCGACGCTACGACGATGAATCGCTGGATCGCGCCTTGTGCCCTTACGCTTCTCATCGCTTGCGAGGGTTCGTGCGGCGGCGCACCTGAAGCCTCGTCGTCTACGGGGCCCGAGAGCGCGCAGATTCCTTCCGAAGCGCGAAACGAGTCCACCCAAGCACCCGCCGAAGCCCCGAACGAGACGGCTGAAACGGGCGAGGCGACTGAGGCCGAGGCGACCGAAGCCGACGAGCGTCAGTCGGGCTACGATGCGGACGCACATCAGCGCTACCTGGAGCTGCTCGCAGAAGGTCGGCGTGCGACACGTGCACGTCGATACCCCGACGGGATCCGCGCCTTAGAGGGTGCACTCGAGGTCGACCCCGGCGATGGCCCCGCACTTGGCGAACTCGGCTGGGCGCTCTTCCACGCGGGTCGTCTCGACGAGGCTTCCGCGCGTACGCAGGAAGCGCTGGCGTCGACGTACGACTCGCGGCGACGCGCAATGTTGCTTTACAATATGGGTCGCATCGCGGAGGCGTCGAACGGCCCCGAGGAGGCCGCAGCAAACCTCTACCAAGCGTCGTTGATGCTGCGCCCGTCGACCGCCGTGGCCGACCGTCTGCGCGCCAATGGTGGCGACGCGGACTTCACCGACGAGACCCGTTCGTTGGCCCAGAGACTCTCCACTTCCGTCGGCTCGCTCATGGATCAAGAGTCGCCCTGCCCTGAGCCGGCCGCGGGCGATGAAGAAGATGAGGGCGACGACGACGGCGACGACTATGACTACGAAGAAGACATGGAATGTGACGTCGTTCTCGTCGAAGGAAGCTCGCCGGAGCTGCAGTGGATGTTAGTGACGACCACGACGGACGCCGGTTCCACAGAGACGGTCTACTCACTGTGGGCGCGCACGCGCACCGGTCTCTACGAAATCGGCGCCCTCACGCGCGACTGGCGCGGCATGTGGGGCGGCGAGATGGTGAGCGGCAGCGTCGAGCTTACCTTGGCGCAGCTCGTCGCCGGCGGCCCGATGGAGCTGGTGGCAACCGCCGAAGAAGGCGGAGAAGACCCCGACTGGTGCGAAGGATGGGCCGGCGACACCCGCATCACGACACTCTGCGGGCTCGGCGCCGGCGACGTTCCTGTGTGCTGGGCCCACCTGACCACCTACCAGCTCTCGTACACCACGCTCGGGCGCGTCGGCGACCTATTGGAGAATGGCGGGGGCGACGAAGATGACGAAGACATCGCACGCTGCGACGTGACTCCTGCCCGCATCGCCGCGGCGGAAGAAGCCGTGAACGCGGCGAACGAGGTCGCCGACCACAGGTCGTTCGGGGTCGATGTGGCAGACGACGGCTCGCTCGTGTGGGACGAGAACACACCGCCTTCGTTGGCACGCATACAGCGCGCGGCGGAACTTTCATGCTTGCTGCCCAACCCCCACGCGGCCTTCGGCTGCGCGCCAGATTCAGACGCTCCCGAATAGAACCCGGAAGACTTCCTGACGCGGTGAGACTACGCCAGCGCTTCTTGCCAGGCCTCTTGGACCAAGGTCTTGAACGCCGCAGGCTTGTGAGAGGGCGCCGTCTTTCCCTTCGTCTGTTTCACTTTCAGCGTCTTTTCGTCGAGCGTCGCATCCGGGTGCAGTGTCGCAATTCGTTTCATCGCGCCCCACAATGAGAGCGCGTCCAAGTCTTCTTCCGCAAGGAAAGCTTGTCGCTTGGAGCTGTTTGTGCCGTGATCGAACTGATAGAGGAGGCACTTCAGTTTCTTTCGGCCCGACTTCAACGTCACCTCGATGGTCACGTTCTTGAACGTCGGCGCTGCGCTCGAGAGCGCCGTCAGAGCAGGACCCATCGGCGTTGGCGTCCAGTCTAGGTTCTTGGCTTTGGCGGTGTTCGACTTGTCGAACTCAACCTCGTCGAAGTGAGCGCCGTCGAAGCGCGCGCCGTCGAACTTGCAGCGCACAAAACGGACGCTCAAGAGCCACGCGCCGCGAAAGTCTGCTTTTCCGAAGTCGCAGTCTTCGAAGACCACCACCTCTCCTGCGAAGCTCGCTTCTTGAAAGCTCGCGCTCTGAAAGTTGCACTTCGAGAACGTGGAGTTGTGGAGCTTTGCGCTCTTGAGGGACGCCTTGCCAAACGAACAGGAACTCACCTTCACGCGCGTGATGTTCGCGCGATCTAAGGTGGCTTTGTCGAAGCGACACTGACGCATCTCTTCATACCAGTGCGTTTTCGAGAGGTCCGCCGAATCGAAAACGCAGTCGCTCATTTCGTGGAGGGACGCGCTGGTGAGCGCCGCCTTTCGGAAGTCACATTTCTTCAGCGCGTAAAACTCAGCGTCGGGTGCTTCAACGTCGCGAAGGTCACAACCCACCCAGCCGCTCGCACATGTCTTCTTCATCGTAGCTTTTCGAAGGTCGGCTCCTTCGAGGCGCACGCCGTAGAGCTCAGCGCCGGATACATCGACGGCTCCGAGTTTTGCCTCCTTCACGCGGACCTCTGAGAACGCATCGGTCCCGCGTGAGTATTCTTCGCGGGCCTGCTCCAAGAGCGCTGCGAGGCGCTTCGTGTCCTTGTGCGATGCGAGCATCTCGGTCGCCTGAGCGGGTGTCGGCACGAGGCAGGTTTGGCGAAACACGCTCTCACTCACGATGCTCAGGTCCTGGCCGGCGTCCTTGAGCTTGTGTGCGCGCTCGTGGTTCGCCGATCCGGACACGGCAAAAACGAAGAGCGTGGTTTTGTCGCCGAGCTTGTCATCAAACTTCGCCCCCTCTTTCGCAAGGAGCTTCATGAGCTCGTCTTTTCGCAAATGCTCAAAGCGACCGCTAAATGCGATTCGTTGACCTTTGAATCGCCGCGCCGTTCCGGGCTGCTCAGAGGGCGCCGACGCCTTTGATGCCTTCCTCGCGGCAGGCTTCTTTGCAGTGGGCTTCTTTGCAGTGGGCTTCTTCGCAGTAGGCTTCTTCGCAGCAGGCTTCTTCGCAGAGCCCTTGCCCGCCGCCGCGTATCCCTTCTTCACTTTTTGCGCGGCAAGCTTCTCCGCTGCGGCTTTCGCCTCCGTCGCCGAGTCAAAGCTCTTTGTTTTCGTTTGACCCTTTGCTTCCCGTGCGACCGAAAACAACGGTCATCTCCGAACCTGTCACTTTCACGTTCCAGAACTTGCTCGAAGTGTCGCTCTCGAAGACGAGGTTCTTTTTCATGGCGCACCCTTCCGCACACAAGCGCTCGCTGTCAACACTGGCGTCAGCCCCACAGAGATAGCGTGGGCTAGAGACGTCGATACAAAACCGCCGCCACGAGCCCCACTTGAAGAGCGAGCAACACCGGCACACCAAAGCGGAACTTCGGCTTACGTGTCTTGTGGCGGACCAGCTGCATCGCGATCAACGCGCCGGCGGCGCCAAAGAATGTCGCGAGTAGGAGCAAGGTCTTCTCGGGGATGCGCGACGAGCCGCGCTTCGCTCGCCACTTGTCGTAGGCGAAACATAACGCCACGAGAACGTTGAAGGCGAGGCATGCCAAAGCGAGGTTTTGGATCACGCTGGCTTACTAGCACGCCCTCGCTCCTCCTGTGCTTTCGCATCGCTTCTCGCATACACTCCTGGCGTGTCGACCTACCCGAAGCTCTTCATGGCTCTCGCCTTCGTCACCTTCGTCGTCGGCTGTGGAGACGATCACGAGATCGCCGTGGACGTGCTCACCGAGTTCGTTCCCGGCGCGGAGTTCGATTCCATTCTCCTCACGCTGCCCGGCGAGGCCCCGATGCGCTTCCCCGCGTCCGAAGGCGTCGACTACGCGATGGGCGCACGCCTCGCGGACCTTGTGCGCTCCGAGGGCGACTTCCTCATGACCGGTGCGTTGACGCTCGATGGCCGCGTCGTCGTTGAGAAGAGACATCAGGTGACGCTCCAAACCGACATCGGCGTCACGTTCCTTTTCCAGCGGTCCTGTCAGCGCGTGACGTGCGGCGAAGATGAAGTTTGCCTGTCCGGCGCCTGCACGGACAACCGGTGCACGCCGGAGACCCCGATGTTCTGTCCACCGCCGGAATGCACGAGCGCCACGACCTGCCCAGAGTCGCTTTGCGGAGGGCGCGCGTGCGTGAGCGGCGCGTGTCTTCGGAGCGACGACGGAAGCTGCGGCGAAGGCCTCTACTGCAGCCCCGACATCGGCTGCCTCCCGCGGCCCGGCGAGAATCGGATGGACGCCGGCACGGACGCGCAGGTGCCCGATACCGGAAACGACGCTGGACCTGACGCCGGCTGCGAACCCGAGACCGGCGCTGAACTCTGCGCGTCGCGCGGCCGCGTGTGCGGACGCGCGACGGCCACAGACCGCTGCGGAGATGTGCGCGACCTCGACTGCGGCGAGTGCGACGCGGGCAACCGCTGCGCCGGCGCCACCTGTGAGCCGTGCCTCGCCGCGCCTTGCCGCTCTGGTCACTACACGGATTTCGAGGGCGCTGTGCCCGGCTCGAGCGTCACCGGCTTCGAAGGTTGGAGGGCGAGCGAGTGCGCGCCCTACGACCAGGAGCTCGTCGACGACGGAACCGGAAACATCGCGCTTCGATTCTCCAACGCCGTAGCGACGAGCTGCATCAACTCCATCGTGTCGGATTGTCCGGCGGGCAACGAAGGCATTACGCCGAGCACCTGGGAGACCAACCCGGACCTCTTCGCAGGCGAACCATCGCTCTCCGTCACCTACAATCGCTTTGTGCACGAGATGCGTTTCCGCTCCGCCACCGGCGCGGCCCAGATGAACCTGTGGATGGAGCTGAGCGCCGACGACGGCCACGGGCGAAGGCAGAGCCGAATGGTCATCAACGACGTCGGCACAGGACTTCGGATCATCGACCTCGCGGGGCGAATTCACTTCGACGGGCTCTCCTACGACGAATGGCACACCATCCGCATCGAGATCGCATTCGCCGACGGACCGATGAACGATACCGTCGCGATCACCGTCGATGGAGTCCCCTCAGCGCTCCGCCCGTTCATCGGGACACTTGAGACCTACTACCGAACCGAAGAGCCGGACGCGGGCATTACCGCCGTCCAGTGCACGCTCCTGCATCCAGGCATCGCCGTCAACCAAGCCCCGGCCCTCGCAGGAGGCGGCCTCTTCATTGATGACGTAGCCACCTGGCTCGAGCGCGGTCCATAAGCCCTTGGGCACGCGAGTCGAGTTTCGACCTTGTCCACCGAACGGGCCCATCGAAGAGCTCGTGGAGCGCGCCGCCGCGTTCGTCACTTGGTACGAGGAGGAAGTCGCGGAGGAGGGGTGCCCCGAGGTGCTTCGCCTCGCAAGAAAGGTGCGTGAGCATGGAGCCTCGGCTTTCGAGAACGCAGCGCATTCTCATAGCTCCGACCGACTCGTGTCCGACTTCTACGGCTTCTTCCTCGAGGAGGACGCGGCGGCGCTCCCTGAAGTTCCGGTCCTCAACGTTCAAGGATACGTGGACCTCTTCGATGCGCTCACCCCCCACATTGCGAGCGGGATTGCGGAGCTACTGAACTTTGCCATCGCGGGGCGGCCAGTGGGCCCGAGCCGAGTGGAGCCGTATCACTCTGACGATGGTGTGAGCCGGGTGTCATGGTGGACCTTCGACGAGGTTCGGCGACTGCGCGTGGAACTCCCGAAGCGCGACTTCCGCACGGGGCCGGCGATGGAACTCATGAGCGTTCTTCACGACGCCCTCGACTCAGGGTATGCCGCCGGCGGCGGATTGGTGATCACTGTCTTCTAAGCACGCTAATCCAGCCGAGTCGGGTAGCGCCTGCCGGCGTGCACAAGCGGGCTTCGTTTGTACACGCGACTCCTGCCACTCCCGGAAGACACGGTGTTGCATGCGTGTCCATCGATGCCGCCGACTCGTGTGATCACATGGCCGCCCTCGAAACTCATGGACATCCCGTGTTCCTGCTCCCACGCGCATCCGAAGGAAACGAGCATCCAAGCGGTGCCCTCTCGTTCACTCACACGGAGGCTGTGCACCCAGACGTTCCGCCAGACGTCTCGTGGCTTCTTGATCGGCGCCACGAACGCCGCGGCCTCCTCCGCCGCTTCTTCCGGGCTGATGCCTTCGTGCATCTCCCGGAAGTACGCGAACACATGCCGCGAGTGACTCAAGCGTTCGTCACGTCCGAGGGACGCGAACCCCATAAGCGTCTCGAGGAGCAGCGTTTTGGGCATCTCGTCAAACTCCACCCGAAACGTCGAGCCGGGCTGTGACTTTCGAAAATGAGACGAGCGCGTTAGTCGTGAGAGATAGGGAAATCGCAGGCCCCGAACCACGCCGTAGTCCAATTCGTCCTGACCGTATTTTCGAAGAGCGTCGAGCGTGAGTTCAAGAGGCATCGACTACCTCTTCTTTCGGCGCGACGATCCCGCGCGACGCTGCTTGAACGCGCCAAAACCCATGTGGTAGAGGCTGCTGGCAATCGAGCGCCACGGACTCAAGTCTGGCTTGGGCAGCTTTCCATCACCCATGCGAGCGAGCTGATTCTCGTACCAGGTGATGTCCAACATCGCGAGGCGGTCGACGGCCTTGGACCCGGTGGACATGCGCTTCACGATGCTCTTGAACGGCCGCCCGGCGAGGATCTGGGCCGGAAAGCCTGGTTCGAGGGCAAAGGCGCGCGCGAGCCCTACGAAGTCCACGGCGCCGCTACGGATCGCGTCCGCCATCCCGGTGTCAGAACGAAAACCGCCGGTGACCGCGAGGGGCACATCCACGCTCTCTCGGATCGATTCCGCGTAGGCCAAGAAGAAGCCCTCGCGGGTGTCTTCCTTTGCGCGAGCAGCGCGTCCGTCGACCATCGCAGGGGACTCGTAGGTCCCTCCGGAAAGCTCGACGAGGTCGATGCCTTCGGCGGCGAGGGCCAAGACGACGGCAGCAGACTCCTCCTGGGTGAAACCTCCTTTCCGGAAGTCGGCGGAGTTTAGCTTGATGGACACAGGGAAGTCCGGCCCGACGGCGGCGCGCATCGCTCGGTAGACTTCGAGCATGAAGCGCATGCGCTTCTCCGCGCTGCCGCCCCAATCATCTTCGCGTCGGTTGTGATGCGGCGAGAGGAATTGGCTGACGAGGTAGCCGTGGGCGCCGTGAATTTGAACGCCGGTAAAACCCGCTTTCTTCGCCAAACGCGCCGTCGTCGCGAAGCGCTGAATGATGTCCAGGATCTCCGCCTCTCTCAGCGCCCTCGGCGGATTAAAAGCGCGCTCCAGACCTGCACCGAGGGGGATGGCCGAGGGCGCCACGGGCTCCGCGCTCAAGAAGCGCGGTGACTGCTTGCCCGGATGGTTGATCTGCATCCAGAGGTGTCCTCCCTCGCGCCGACCAGCCTTCGCCCACGCCTCAAAGAGCGCCATGTGACGCTCATCTTCGAGCACGACGTTGCCAGGCTCGCCGAGCGCAGCGCGGTCCACCATGACGTTGCCCGTCACGAGAAGGCCTGCGCCACCTTCGGCCCAGGTCTTGTAGAGGCGGGCCAAACGCGGCGTCGGCGCGTGGTCCGCTGTGCCCAGAATCTCGCTCATCGCCGACTTGAGAATGCGGTTGTCGAGACGCGCGCCACACGGCAGCGCAATAGACTGGCCGAGGACGTCGGCGGGCTGATGCTCAGGCATCTTCAACCTATAGGTCTTTCGAGACGATCGAGAAACCGAGAAACCGGCGACCTGAAAGAGGTGCACCCAGCCACGCCGCCTGTTGCCTTCTACATGATTTGCCTCAACGAGACCGCGACCTAGGGCTCTTCCGCTTCCATCGACACCGCCGCGACGGCCTCGGTCAGTCGTACATTGGCTTCGGCGCGCTCAGCGGCGAGGGCCGCCTCCCGAACGGTGAGGGCTTCACTGGCAGCCGTGGCTTCGCGCAGCCGCTGTTGAAGATCACGTCGAAGTTGAGCAGCACCGGTGGAGCGCTCGATGGCGCCGAGGCTCCCTTGAAGCTCCGAGAGGCGGCGTCCTTGGATCGACTGTTGCGCACGAATGTCCCGGAGCTCGTCATCCATACGAGCGACGTCTTGGCGCAACGTCAGAAGCTCCGCGAGCTGAGCTTGCAACTCCGCGGGGAGATGCTCTCCGCTGAAGTAGACCTCCAAGGCATCCACGGACCCGTGCAAGAGCGCGTGTCGACCGGGGCGCGCGCGCCGCTCGACCAGCGTCAGCTCCGCGTTGCCGCCGGCGGTGATGTCGATGGGAACGACGACGGCGCCTCCTGACTCTTCAGTTCCCGTCGGCGCGTCGATAAGCTCATAGCCCGGCGTCCGTGCGTGGTGAATTACCAGTCGACTCGGTGTTCGCTCTCCTGCCCGGATGTCGTAGCGCGTCGTTCGTATGTCCCACTCCGACACCGTCATTACCCCGCGCACGATGGAAGTGATCCGATGTGGCTCTCGATGACTCTCCGGGACCGCCGATACGCGCGTCGATGCATCGATGGCGAAGGGGATAAACGTGCTCTCGCCAGCGTTGAGCGTCGAGATGACGCCTTCGCCGACGAAGGTTCCGCGAGCGAAGAGCGCGACGGGCCCGCGAACCAACTGAAGACCGCTCTGGTTTTGGAGCCGCGCAGCGCGAAAGGGCGCGGTCCGGCTCGCCGGAGCGTTCGGATCGGGCCGAAAGAGGAGAATCTCCTGGCCCGGTACGCGCTCGTTGACGATGGCGACAAGCGTGGAGCTCTCCGCCGGGACCGTCACCGGTGCGTGAAGCGCGTAACGCGTCTCGTCCGATTGACCGGAGCTCAACGCCCCGGCGCTGGGGCGGCGGGAGAGGGACGCCACGCTGATGCCTGGCGCTGAGCGAACTGCAGGGGCAGCGCTAGGCCGAGCGGGGCGACTTGGCGCCCGCGCAGCGCCAGCCCGAGTCGCGTCGGCGCTGGACTCGTCGTTTCGCGTGACGTTGAAAGAGACGCGCCGGTTGCGTTCCGCGTCGCCCATTGGCTGTGAGCTGCCGTGGCTCGTGACGCTCAACCGAGCGCCGGTCACGCCGCGAGACACGAGCGCATCACGAACCACCTCGGCGCGGCGGCGGGCGAGAGAGCCGGCGCCGCGTTCACCGGTGTGGGCATGTCCCTCGATGGCAACGTGGATGCCGGAGTTTCCAACCAGCGTGGCAGCGACGGCGTCCACGATGGGCAGCGAACGGGACTGAATCCGTGACGAGCCGTTCGTGAAGTAGATCTTGTCGAGAATGACGATGCGGCTCTCCGACACCACGACGCGACCCCGGTCGGGGCAACCGTCTTCGTCCTCGATACCGTTGTAGGTCTCCGGGTCGCCTGGGCACATATCGTCGACATCCAAGATGCGGTCGCCGTCGTTGTCCGGGTCCGGGCAGCCGTCCTCGTCTTGGAAGCCGTCGACGTCCTCCGGCTCCAAGGGGCAGCGATCTTGTTCCGCCGCGACGTTGTCACCGTCGTCGCGGCTCTGCGTCGACCCAACGGTCCCGCGTAGCACCGGCGTCACGAAGTTTCCGCTCGCATCGGGACGCGCCACGAAGCGGGGCGTTCGGAGGTCAACGGCGTAGGTAAAAGGGCTACCCGTCGCCAGCGTGAGGTTCACGTTCTCCCAGTCTTCGCCGGAGGCGTTGTGGACGACAGCCCACGCTTGAAGGAGGGCCTCTTCTCCTTGTTCCGGAAGCACGACCCGATACACCGCGGACCAACTCGGCGTCGGCACCGCGTAGCTCACGCGGACATCTTGCTGCGCGTCGCCCACGCTCACTTCGAGCTCTGTTGTACGCCTCGGCGGCGGAGGGAGCTCTTCACCGGATTCCGAATCCGTTGCACGGATAGGCTCCGGCGGGTCGTTGGGGATCACCGCCGCGAGCGTGGCGGAGCCGTCCGCTCCGACAACGGTGAGTGTCTTGATGACGTCATCCACCTCGTGCTCCGCAAGTCGCAACGCGAAGCCTCCGGAGACACTGCCCTCACGTTCGAAGTAGCCGATGCCGTTCTGGTAGAGGACTACCTCCCGGAGTCGCAAGGACTGCGCGCCGCAGGCCGCTAGAAGCGGGATGATCAGGAAAAGAAGCGCGCCCTTAAGATGTTCCACGACACGCTCGTATCATGACGAGCGGCTTCCTTGGAACACCCTCACCTGAGGACCGGCTAGCCGAGGCGGGTCGCAGACGACTTCTAGGAGTCGCGTGAATAGACGCGGCGCGTCGAGGGCTTCATCGAAGGCAGGCGTCCTCCTCCTGAGTCGAACTGGCTCTTCGCCTCGTACCAAGGTTTGTTTGGCGGGATCGCGACGGCGCTCAAACAAGTGAGAACCACAATGAGGCTGAAGATCCAGCTGAAGACGGGCAGCGTCGCTCGCCCTCCGAGACCCGACATCCAGGGATACCTGGGCACATGGATGTACGCCATCCTGTCGCCCTCCGTGACGATGCCCCAGTCGTCCGAGCGTAGGCGGGTCGAATGATACGGGCCACTCGGGTCTTCGAAATTCACGCCCCAGCTCGGGCCCTTCTTTCCGTGAGAGGGTGAGTAGTACTTGCCAGACACGACGATGGTCGTGACCTCGCCCAACGCCAAACGCCCCATGAAGGGTCCGCACAGCGCAGCGACGAGGAGCACACTCGGAATCCAACCGAAGACGAGGCTCTTGAGGTAGCTATTGCCCACGCGCCGATGCTGGTCGCCGAGTCTCTCCGCCGTTAGGTGAAGGCGGGCGCCGTCGCTTTGGCGGAGAACCCAGGTCCGCGGCGCAGCCTCGCGGTAGTTCTCTGCACTCGCACCGGACCTCTCGCTGGTCAGCGCGCCACTCGCGATCACCATTTCACCGGCGCTTAGCTCCGCAATTCGAAAACGCTCGGTGGGCTTCTCATCGTGGACAAGGATGTCGAGCTTGTCGATGAGCTTCACGTCCGCCCCCGGCTCGACGCGCACACGCTCGCCGCCGGGGAGTCGAATCCAGAAAGGGTTGCTCAGGGTTTTACGCTCCACCTCTGTCCATTTGTGAGAGACGCCGCCCTTGCGCTTCGTCTCTTTTCCAACCTGACGTATCTCCACGACGACGGCGAAGTCCGCGGCGTCGTCGAGTTCGACAACACCGCAAACGAAACCCTCCCCTTCTCGGAGCGCAGCCTCTGGGTCCAGAGCACGGTCTGCGGCGCGTCCCTTCTGGCGCCATTTGCGCGCTCGCGTGATAGCGATAGCCAGGGCGACGATGAGCAGCACGAGGAGCAGGCCCAGGAGCACCAAGGACATCAGCGGGCCCATATGATCCCTCGGTGCGATGTCGAGGGTAGCGTCCAAGACCGCGCTCGGTGTCATAGAAGCGGACCTCTCATGCACTCAAGAATGCAGCGCAAGCGTTCCGACGTCTACTCCGTCAAAGACGTCAGCAAGTCACGCTCCAGCTCGGCCCAGTCTCACAAAGACCCCGCTCCCACCAACTGCTATGAACGAGTGTGCCTACGACGGAATCTCTGAGCGCTCGCATCGACGGCTTGTTCTTCGGAAAGGTCACAACGCCGTGGGAAGGCAGAGCGCCTTCGGCCATCGCCAAGACAGCGCTGCCGGGAAAACACGAGATCAACGAGCTCGGGTTTGTCGCCGATGAACAAGCGGACCTTCGACACCACGGCGGCATCGAAAAAGCCATCCACCACTATCCGGCGGACCACTACAAAGACTGGATGAACGAAGGCGCGATGCCCGCCGGAACGAGGCCCGCTGCCTTCGGCGAAAACATCGCCACCTTTGGCATCACCGAGGAGCTTGTGTGCATCGGTGACACGCTCCGTTTGGGCAGCGCCCTCGTTCAGATCAGCCAAGGACGGCAACCCTGCTGGAAGGTCAACGCGCACACGGCCAACCGAACGATGGCCGCTCTCTTTCAGAAGACCGGGCGCACCGGCTGGTACTACCGCGTCCTCGAGCCGGGCGTCGTCGCCGTCGGTGACGTCATCGCGCTTCTAGAGAGGCCCCAGCCGGAGTGGTCCGTAAAACGCGTGACGGCGGCTCGCCTCTCCCGACGCGTCTCCCAGGAAGACGCGGCCACTCTCAGCGTGATGCCCGAGCTCGCAGAAGGTTGGCGCGCGGCCTTTCTGAAGATGGCGGGTGGCGACAGGGACGAAGACACCAGCGCGCGCTTGAACGGCGTGATGGACTAAACGCGTTCGCCGTCAGGGCACGTGTCTCCTTCATTAGCCGCATCGAAGGCGCGAGCATCAAAGACGTTGGGCGCGTTCGCATCGGCGCCTGCGTCCGCCGATGACTCCTAATCGCCCGTGGGTTGACTCGCAACACCGTGCTCAAGTGCGAGGGCCTCAAGGGCCGCCATATAGGGACGGGAGCGACGCTCAGCGAAGCCGTCGACGAGCAGGCCCACCCCACTGACCAAGACTAGGACGGCGCCGAGCCCGATCGCCCAGTCCGTCGGCACGGCGAAGCGGAACACCAGTCCGCTCACGCCGATCACGCCGAAGATGACGAGCGCCACGTGGAAGTTCTGCACGACCTGCTGCATGCGTGGCACCTCCTCGGAGAGCATCGCGGCGGCATCGCTCCCAAAGCCGGCCTCAAGGGCGGCAACCTGATCGCCTGTTCGCGCGGCGACGGCAATGCCCGCGCCCACGTAGACCAAACCCATGAGAACGGAGGGCACGAAGACGCCCCACATGAAGCCGCCCTGTTCTGTGCGCCATGCGCCGAACGCCATGGCCCAGAGGAGCAGCCCGACCGGGACTACGAAGAAAGCCGACTCGATCTTCTCGCCGCGAAAGTAGGTGTTCATGATTTCGACGAAGTCCATGGGCGCGCTCATAATGTGATGTTTCGATTCAAGGTCTTGGACCGTGAATTGTAGTCAAGATGACGACTCGGATGCTGGCCATTTGCGCCAAACGGCTATCCAACGGCGCCGCCGCCATAGGCGAAGCCAGCGTCGTAGTCGTAGACCACGAACCCTAATGCGTCTTACGACTACGCTTCGGAGCCGCGAGACAGGACCTTGCGCGGCGAAGGCCTCGGCTTTGGGAGCTTGCCGCCTCCGGGCTCCTTGAGCTTGTTGACGCGATACCAATCCCTCTTCGGTGGTAAGAAGACGATCCCATAGGCGGCGAGCAGAAGAATAAGCGTCACAAAGAACACGGCGATGGACTCCGTCGAACTCGCTCCAAGCTGTCCTGCGCCAGGCCAAGCGCGGACCTGCACGTAGGCGAGCTCGTCGCCCTCACGAATCGTAGACCAATCGTCCACCTCGACGACATCCCGGTGGTCCTCGCCGTCTACAACGTAGCTCACGTAGACCCGGCCTGCGTTTGATTCGCTCTGTGCCACGGGCACAACTGAGACAACGGGAACAGTGACGGACTCACCCAACGTTGTACGGGCGAGGTGCGGCGCGTAGAGCCACGTAACCAACGCCGCAAAAGGAAGCCAAGCGAAAGCCAAGCGGCGTAACAGGCGATTCGCGTCACGGCGATGAATCTTGCCCAGGGCGTCCGCGCTAAGATGGAGGCGCGAGGGCGTGTTCGGAACGAGGACCCAGGTCTTCTCGCCGGCCTCGCGGTAGTTGGACTCTTCAAGCGCGCGCCGCCTGAGCGTTCCCTTGGCGACAACACGTTCGCCGGCGGAGAGCTCCGCGATGCGAAAGCGCTCGCGCTCTTCGTCATGCACAACGATGTCGAGGCGGTCGACGAGTTCAACGTCCTGCCCGGGCTCGACGCGCACCCGCTCGCCGGACTCCAGCCGGATCCAAAACGCATGCGTAAAACAACGCCGTTCGACCTCGGTCCATGAGTGCTGGTAGCCGGCCTTCTTCCCTCTGTGGCGACCCCGGTATTGTGCGCCGCGCTGACGTATCTCGACGACCACTGCGTAGTCGGCGTCCTCTTCAAACTCGACCGTCCCCGCAACGAAACCCGGCCCCTCAATGAGGCCAGGCTGCTCTTCCGCCAGCGCGTCCGCCTCCCGCCCTTCTTTGCGCAAACGCCG
The DNA here is from genome assembly GCA_045106895.1 of Polyangiales bacterium. Classification (GTDB taxonomy): domain Bacteria; phylum Myxococcota_A; class Polyangia; order Polyangiales; family Houyiibacteriaceae; genus JBCCRV01. The sequence goes on from JBGCFM010000097.1 coordinate 55,560, forward strand.
AATCTGGGAGACGCACTTGGAGAACACCAGCCATAGAAGGACGAAGTCGATGAGCATGAGCACGGACGAGAGCAACATGCCGGTGTGCATCGGCAAGGTCAGTTCGTGGACGTCGAGCACTAGGGCTCCTCTGAGAGCGCAGCGAGCCCCGCGCCACAAAGACGATGCCAGCCATCGTAGGCAGGCCCCGCCGAAAGCGCCGCCTCGTAGCACACCTCGTAGGTCCGAATGGCTCGCTCACGCAGCGAAGACACCGGCTCCTTCACCGCCTCCGCGAGCGCCTCGCTCAAGTCCAAGTTGTCCAAGGAATCCGCGGTGTGACGGAGCAGCTCTGCGTGCAGCCCGGCGACAACCGCCGGGGCGTTGCTTTGACTGCGCGCGATCCGCCGGAGTCGCATCGCCAGCGCGATGAGCTCTGTGCGCTCTTGCATCCACGGCGTGTACACGTCGCGCGCCCACACGTCCTCGGACCCGCGCGGCGGCCGAAGCGTGGCAAGCTCACGAGCGCTCTCATGAAGCTGGGCCAGCTCTTCGCTCGGCCCAAAAGGAATCGCCGGGAAGCCGTCCTCACTCGGCGCCGGCACCGCCGCGGGCTCCCCTGGGACTGCGCCGCAAGCCGCCAGAAGCAAACACATCCCAAGTCTCGTCAAGCGGCCCACGAAGGAAGACTGCCGTGTGCTGGCGGTCACGTCTAGAATCGATAGACTCGGCCATGGGCAAGCGAAAGAAAGAAGAAACAAAGCCGGCCGCGGGTACGACACCGCTTGCGCACAACCCCTTTGCCGCCTTGGCCCCCGCGACGAGCGTTTCCACCCCCGACGTTGAGCCGTCCCCCGCTCAAAAGTCGGCGAAGGAACCCAAAACGCCAAGACAGCCCGCACGGGAAAAGCAGACGCAGACGCAGAAGCAGCCGAAAGTCGCCGCGTCGGCGGAGGACGCAAAGAACTGGGGCACAAAACTCGTGCTCTCGCGCGAGAAAAAGGGCCGCGGCGGCAAGACCGTCACGCGCATCACCGGCCTGCCGAAAGCGCGCCTCGAGATCGTCGCCAAGAAGATGAAAAAGTCCCTCGGCTGCGGCGCCTCCGTCGACGGAGACGATGTGCTTCTCCACGGAACGCTCACGGATCGCGGCGCCGAGTGGTTGAGCGCTCAAGGCGCCAAGCGCGTCATCGTCGGAAACTAGCGGGCGCGTTTCAGCACTCGCTCCCGCACTAGCGGGAGTGGAGTGGATCCATCTCGCTCCGGAACTTGCTCCGTTGCATCACGCGTACGTCCTCTGGCACTTTCAAGCCTGTCGGGTTCGCTGTGGAATCTCCCGCCCACCAAAGCGCGATGTCCGGTGACACAAGCCGAAACCACTGACGCCAGCCCTTCACTTCGACGGGCAGCGACTCGTGGGGCGTTCGATCCGTCATCCAGTAGAGCTCGCCGGGTTCCATGATCGTGGCGGTACCCTCCGGCTCGCGCGTGAGCGCGCCATAGAGCGAAATCGAATCGGTCATCTCGTCCCAAATGCGACAGCGCCCATCCGTGCTCGCCTGGTAGATGCCACTCTTCCCGTTCCACTCGGCCCCGCCCCAGTTGCCAAACGGCGTCGCCTCGGTGTGCACGCCAGGTCGTCGCAGACTCTCGCCAATCTTCAGCTGGGCCTCGTGAATGCTCACGTAGCAGACCTCGTCCGCGGGAAACTCGCAGAGATCCAGGATCGACTTATACGCGACGCAACCCTTCGTCCACGTCGATGCGTCCCCAAGCTTCAGCGGCATCATGTTGATGTCGATGCCGGTTGGCTCCGGAAAGCTCACGCTCCCGACGTGGCGAAAGGCCCTCGTTTCATCCATTCCCCCAGTATAGAGCAATACAAAAGCTGGTACACCCAGCCCATGTTCAACACGGACTCACTTCTCGCTCTGCGCCGCGTTCAACGCATGGACATCTCCACGGACGGCGGCCTCATCGCCGAAGTGGCCCGCGTCGCGCGTGATGAATCCAAGTTCGTCACGGACCTCTGGCACGTTCCGGCAGACGGCGCTCCGGCGTCACGGCTCACCGGCGGAGAGCACAGCGACGGCGCGCCAAAGTGCACCAGCGACGGCAGCGTTCTCTTTCTCTCCTCCCGCCCGCTGCCTTCACGCAACGACAACAAAGTGCCGCAGCTCTGGCGCTTGCCTGCACACGGCGAACCACAAGCGCTCACGGACGAAGCCCAAGGGGTCAGCGCTTTCTCCGCGAGCGATTGCGGACAGCACATCGTCATCGCGGCGGCGCGCTATCCAGGCGTCAAGGACCAGCATGCCCATCACGCGCAGCTCGCTAAAGCCGGGCCTTCCATGCGCCACTACAAATCGATGCCTGTTCGCCACTGGGACCACTGGCGTGGCGCACCGGTTCACCTCTTTCTCGTCGCAGACGGCCGCGACCTCACGCCGAACGCGCCACTCGAGCATAGCGAGCTGCCCTTCAAGGTCTCGCCAGACGGCGGCACCCTCGTCGCCGTTCGCGCTCACAATCTCGGGCGCATGCGCTACGACTCGCTCTGGGTTTGCGACCTAGAAACCCGCAACGAACGTGTCCTAGAGTTCGAAGACACGCGGTTTACAGACCTGGTCTTTCATCCGTCCAGGGCTCAAGTCGCCGCTGCGCTCTACGTCGGACGAGAGGGCGCCCTCGAAGAACGCTACGCCGCCGTCGTCGACCTCGCCGATGGCGCCACCACGCGCTTCGCGCCGGGACTCGACCGCTCCCCTCTTCCTCTGGTTTGGCGCGACGAGGACACACTCATCGCCGCGGCGGATGATGAATCCCAGCGGCCGCTCTTCGCGCTCTCCATGGGCGGCGGTGTCGAGCGTGTCGCCGAAGGACACTTCCTCTCTGCATGTGTTCACGATGGCGGCCTCTTCGGGCTGGTCTCGTCCATGAAGAGCCCGCCGACGATCGGCCGAATCTCGAGGGGCGAGGTCACCCGTCTCGCGGACCTCTCAGGCATCGCCGACGTCGAGGCGCCGAACTTTCGCGTCGAAGACGTGCGCGTCGACCTCAGCGATGGAGAGTCCATGCAAGGCCTAGTCGCATGGCCCCAGGGCTCCGGCCCCCACCCACTCTTGCTCTGGATTCACGGCGGCCCCATCGGGCAGTTTGCCGATCAGTGGCACTGGCGCTGGAACGTGGCGCCCTTTGTCGCCGCGGGCTTCGCCGTCGCCATCCCCAACGCGCGCGGCAGCACCGGCCGCGGAGACGCTTTCATGTCCGCCATCTATCGCGACTGGGGCGGACGCGTTCACCAAGACCTCATCGAGTTCGCCGCCTCCCTCTGCGAACGCGACACCATCGACGGCGCCTTCGCGATGGGCGGGTCTTTTGGCGGCTACATGACCAACTGGATCGGCGCGAACCCCGATCCCCGCATCACCTTCAAAGCGCTCGTCACCCACGCGTCGCTCTACGACCTTCGCGCGTTCTACGGCGCCACCGACTACCCTGCGGTGTTCGGTGACTTCATCGGCGGCACCCCCTGGGGCAAGAATGAAGGAGAGAGCGACCTCGAAGCCCACTCCCCTCATTCGAACATCAGCCAGTGGAAGGCCCCAACGCTGGTCCTTCATGGCGAGAAGGACTACCGAGTTCCCATCGGCGAAGGTCTCGCCCTCTTCGAAGCGCTCCAGGCGCACAACATCGAGAGCGAGCTGGCGGTGTTCCCAGACGAAGGCCACTGGATCACGCGTCCGCGCAACGTGCGCGCCTGGTACGAGACCGTCTTGGCGTTTCTTGAGAAGCACCGGGGCGCGTATTAGGCGGCCCACGGCGCCCGCTAGAATACCGCAGACACTATTCGTTATTATCGATGCTTTTGTGCGCAGCATCGCCCTTGCCGATACAAACGGCGAGCCCATAGTTCGTATATGGGACAAACGAACCAGCTGACACTCCAAGACCGATGGGCGATCTACGAGACCTCTGTGGTCCTCGCGTGGGCGGATGGCCGCCTCAGCGCAGAGGAGGTCCAGGCGGCACGCGTCGTCGCTGAAGAACTCTCCTTGAACGGGCCCTTCTCCCTCGCGGGCGCAACGCTTCGCCTCATGCCGACGGACATTCCGGACGTGCCCGAGGAGATCGCAGACCTGGCCTACGCGACGGCCGTCTGGATGGCATACGCCGATGGTCTTCATCGACGCGAGTCCATTTTCCTCGCTCGACTACAGCGCCGCCTCGGCATCGACAGCCAAACAGCGGCGCAGACGATGCGACACGTCCGCCAGCTCCATGAGCGCCACTCTCGACGAGACAGCCTTCGAGCGCTCCACGCCCAAACACGACTTCCCGTGAGCGTCACCCGGCCACAAAGGCCTTCCCTATGACCCATCGAACTTTGCCAGTTCTGTCTGCCTTCTTTCTGGTCGCGTGCGTCTCGCAGACACAGACAGGCCATGAGTCCGCCCTCGACGTGCACTCTTCTCTTCGAAGCTACGCCGTCCTCGACCACGCGGTGGGTCAGCGAGCTTCCATCGATGACCAGCTCGAGGCCGCCATCCACGAACGGCTCGGGGAGCTCGAATATGAGCGCGTGCCGGCGGCGGAGGCGGACCTCCTCGTCAGCTACAAACTGCTCCTATCCGATGAGCGCCACGTCGCCGTCGCGCCTCTGCAGGAGCCTCTCCTCGCCCCTGTCGGTGACGTCGGGAACTTCGGAGGCGCCCAGGTGTTCGTCGAGCACGTTCACATGGATGAGGCTCAAGAGTTGAACCAGGCCTCTCAGGAAAAGGTCCTCTTGGTGCTCGTTCAAGAGCGCAGAACGATGCGAACTCTCTGGCTAGGCTGGGCAAGCGGTCGTGTCGACAGCGAAGACATCGACTCGCGCACGCTCAGCGCGCTCTCCGAAGTGATGACGCGACTTCCCCCGGCAGGCTCGAACTAGCGAGTGACGACTAACGGGGGAGAGCACAGACGCAGCTGAAGCCGGCGAAGCCGCTGATACACATCTCCGTGTCGCCACACTCCTCTTCACTCCCGCACATGCATCGTTCACCGCTGCATGTGCTGGCGCGCGCGCAACGACCGTCCGCCGGCACGCACTGAGCAACGGCGGTACCTCCACCATTTTCGCTTGCCCACATGTTGCAGATCTGCATTCCGATTCCGTCGCATACGCCGGCGATACGATCTTCAATGCGGGTGTCGCAGCTGCTCCCGCTATCGACGCCAACATCCGGCGCGCCAACATCCGGCGCGCCAACGTCTGGCTCGCCGGCGTCTGGTCCCCCGGCATCCGACGCAGCGTCTGGAGCCGTCGCGTCGGTCCCAGCATCACGCGCTCCGGCGTCTTGGGCGGCCGCATCCATCGCAACGGCTCCATCCGCGGACACGGCATCGGGAGCGGACGTGTCCGTCGAGCCGGCGTCCAACGGGGCCCCGGCGTCCGCGGAACTGTCGTCGTCTCCGCAGCCAACAACGAGAGCGAAGGAAAGGCAAAGCACGGCGCGCGGGAAGGTCATGCCGGACTCTACCAGAGTACACCTCGCCAAACGCCCTCGCCGCAACGCTCATCGCCAGGTCGACAGCGGCTCGTGGAAACTCGTAGGCTGGCGCTATGCAGAAGATCTTTCGGCCCTCGGTACTTTTCCCTCTCGGCTTTCTCGGTGGACTCGCGAGCGTGTTCTTGGCCGGCGCGGAGAACGAAGACGCCGCAGCGTTCATCGCCCTTGGGTTTGTGGCTGGCTCGTGCATTATCGCCGCAGCGATCCTGAGCCTTCGGCCGCAGCCCTGAACCCCTTCGCCCCGCTAAGCAAACGGCTAGCCTCGAGGTGCTCGGCTGTGGCTTCCACGCGAATAGGACGCGAATAGGACGCGCATCGAAGTGCAAAAGACCTTCAAGATTCGCACTGGCCGCCGGTTGTCTGTTTTATGAGCACAGAACGAAAGCTGTTGCGCGCCATCATGCGGATGGAAGCCGATGCGAAGGAAGTCACGGAAGCGGAGCTGTCCAAGGTCACGAGTGCCGCTGGGATCTCCCCGACGGAGCTACGCGAGCTCTTCGCGAAGCTCTTTCGCAAGGGCTACGTCACCTCAGACCGGCAGACGACGGCGGCGGGCCGGCGTGTTGCGACACGCCCCCTTGGCCAAGTTCTCCTCCGGCGACAGCCAAGACGTCAGGTCGAACCCCGAAGTGAGTCACAAACCTTCACACGGTCGACGAAGATCCCGCTGCCCGTTGTCGATGCCAGCGTGATACGCGCCAGCAGAAACACCTCGGCGCCTGCCGCCAACCCAAACTGGCTTCCACCTGCGATGGTGGACATCCGACAGCTGGGGCCGCCGCGCCCTCATCGCGTTGACGAGGCCGAGGCTTTTGCCGATGTGCGAGAGAGTGAGCTCGAAGAGCTCAAGCGGGCCTACTAGGCGCGCCGGCGCCGACGCAACACGAAGAGCCCGCCGAAGAGCAGGAGGGCAAGAGGCGGGCTTCGCCTCGAGTTCGCGACTCCGCAATCGCAGCCCCACTGGAGGTGCTGGATTTCGCCTGGCGTTCCTGCGTCGCTTCCTGGGCCGGCGTCGAAGCCGGGGCCCGAGTCGAAGCCGGGGCCCGAGTCAAAGCCGGGGCCCGAGTCAAAGCCGGAACCGGCATCGAAACCGGCATCGAAACCGGGGCCCGCGTCCCGAGGCGGCACCACGATGACATCTTCTCGAGGTCCAGCGTCGCCAACCGGGCCCGCGTCATCACCGAGCCGTGTGAACTCCAAGATGAGCTCGAATTCACCACCGTTTCGTGGTGAGAAGTTGTCCATGAAGATGAAGTAGCGACCTGGAGCCAGCAACTCATCGAGCAAGCTGTCCGTGCGCACAGGTCCCTCGGCGTCGTCGTTGCAGGCGATCTCCGCTCGCTGCAGGTTGCAGTTGTTGCTGCGCAGGTGGAGCACCGCGTCCTGGTTGTGCCCACGAGCGACCATGCGCGTCGGGACGTCCACCTCGAAGGCGTAGACCGTGTCACGGCCGCGGCCACCGCAGGTGCCTTGGGCTGTGTTGGTGGTCGCAAAGACATGCTCGCCGATAAGCGTCTGGTTCACCGCCTCCACCTCGATGGGCGTCTCGCAACTGTCGCCTGGGGGAAGAGGCACGCAGGCGCCCTCATCGCAGAAGGTCTCTCCGCCGCAGCTCTCGACGACGCCCTGGCTTCGACCACAACGCGTCTCAAGAACATCGTTTCCGTCGCAGCGCAGCTCCGACGCCGGCTGACAAAGGCCCGCCGCGCAAGCCGTGCCGGCGGGGCACTCTTCGCCCGTCGCGCACGAAGGTACGCAGGCTCCCTCGTCACAGACGAGGTCGCCGCAGTCCATGTCCGTGCGGCAAGCTTGGCAAACGCCGGTGCCTTCGCACACGATGGATGAGGTCACGGCGCACAGACCTTCGATGGCGCGCGCCACGTAGGTGCACTCTTCTTCGATGCCAGCGCCCGGGTTTTCAGGAAGGACACGCACTCGACCGCACCCCTGGCTGTACTCGTAGTCGCCTTCGCCGCGGACGAGGATGCCCACGACTTCGCCGGCGTCATTGAACACGCCGGAGCCGGAGTGACCTCCGAAGGTGTCCACGTTGGCGCCGAACCAATCGCGCGTTCCTGAACGCTCGTTCGTCACCTGGCCGCCGTCGTCGATCTTGAGTGGCAGTCCGCTTCCAAAGCCCATGACGACGAGGTCCGTTCCATTCGAAAGTACCTGGTCGCCCATTCGCACCGGTGCCGGCCCGTGGTCAGGGTGCACGACGCGGTCGAGGCGCACTACGGCGTAGTCCAGGCCACCGCCGAGCTGCTGCGTCACGAGCTCCGAACAAGAGTAGACGTCTTCCTCCAAGTCGATGGATTTTCGGGGCCCGTCATCTTCGTAGTAGTAGTCGAAGATGAAGCTCGTGCGCTCGCAGGCAGCCTGGCTCGTGACGCAGTGCCCCGCGGTGAGAACCAGATCGAGGTCGATGAGCGTTCCTGAACAGTCGGCGACGGCGGGCTGGTCCAGGAAACGTTCGCTGGTGCAGAGCCTCCGCGCCTGCTGGAGGTTTTGTCCTCGAAATCGCACGTCACTCGGGTTGGACACGTCGAGGATATTGGTGCCCATGAGCGCCACGATGGAACGCGCCGCGAGCTCTCGCAGCTCTAGGTCCGGGTGCTGGTACACCTCCACGCGGTCGTCATTGCCGTAGACAACAAAGTCGTCACGAGACCCGACCTCTTCTTTGGCCGCAACGCAGCCGAGAGCCAGGGAGAGCGTGGAGAAAACAAGCAGCAATCGCATAGGGGCGGGAGTCTAGTGTCGATCGATGGGCGCGGCCAGATCCCGGAGCGTCGAGAGACGTGGCGACGTGAAACAAGACGCGGCGATGAAACCCCTGATAACGTCGCCTCGTGGGCTTCTCACGCATTCTCCCGATCGTACGCTGGCTGCCCAGCTACGAGCGCGCGAAGCTAAAGAAAGACCTCCCCGCGGGCCTCACCACCGCGGTCCTCCTGATTCCCCAAGGCATGGCCTACGCCATGCTCGCCGGCTTGCCGCCCATCACAGGGCTCTACGCGGCGGTGGTTCCTCTCTTCATTTACGCGCTTCTTGGCACCTCAAGGCAACTCGCCATCGGGCCCGTCGCCGCAGATAGCCTCCTCGTTGGCGTCGCGGTCATGGCGATGGCGGAGCAAGGCACAGACGAGTACGCAGGACTCGTCCTCGTTCTGTGTGCGCTCGTTGGAGCGATTCAGTTCGCGCTGGGTCTGCTTCGTGCTGGGCGCCTCGTCAGCTTCCTCAGCCAACCCGTGATCACAGGCTTCATGTCCGCGGCGGCCCTCGTGATCTTTGCGTCGCAGGCCAAGTACCTCCTCGGCGCGCCGATCCCTTCGACGCCGCGGCTTCATGAGTGGGCTGGCGGCGCCGCTGCGCACATCGCGAGCACTCACGCCCTGACCCTCGGCATCGGCATCGGTGCATCTCTTGTGCTCGTCGTGCTGCGAAAACGAAAGTCGCGGATCCCCGGCGCCCTTGCCGTCGTTGTCGTGGGCACACTCCTCTCATGGGCCTTGGGCTTCGAGGCGATGGGCGTTGCTGTGGTGGGAACGGTCCCCGCCGGGCTCCCGGCCTTCGCGCTCCCCGCCGTGAACTCGCCCTCGGTCCTCGCGCTGCTGCCCGCTGCGTTTGGCATCGCCCTCGTCGGCTACATGGAAGCCATTGGCGTCGGAAAAGAGTTCGCCCGCAAAGGACGCTACGCCATCGACGCCGGACAAGAGCTCTTCGCCCTCGGCACCTGCAATATGGTCGGCTCCTGTTTCGGTGGATACCCCGTCACGGCGGGCCTCAGTCGCTCCGCCGTGCATGCAGAGTCCGGTGCGACGACGCAGATGGCCGGTGTGGTCACCGGCATCGCCCTTTGCCTCTCGCTGCTCTTCTTGACGCCGCTCTTCTATCACCTGCCTTTGACAGTCCTCGCCGCCATTGTGATGACCGCCGTCGTGCGCCTCATCGATGTCAAAGGGCTTCGACGTCTGTGGCGAGTGCGCAAGAGCGACGCGCTTCTTTTTCTCTTCACCTTCACCGTCACTTGCTTCGTAGGCATGCAGAGCGGAATCGCGGCGGGCGTCGTCGCGTCCCTCGTGCTCTTTGTGCAGCGAACCACGCAGCCTCACCACGCCGTCCTCGGCCGACTGCAAGGTACGCAGAACTACCGCAACCTGCGCTACTTCCCCGACGCTATCGTCACGCCCGGCGTCGCGATCTGGCGCTTTGACGCGAGCTTCTACTTTGCCAACGCCGACTTCTTCCGTGACCAGGTCGACGCGCTTCTCGCGAGCGGTACTGGCGAAGAGGTATGCGCACTTGTTCTAGACGCCAGCGGCATCAACGACCTCGATGCCTCCGGCGAAGCCATGCTCCAGGGCATCGTCAAACGTTTCGAAGACACGGGGATCATCCTGCGTATGGCCAACGTCAAAGGCCCCGTGCGACACGTGATGGCCCTCGGCGGACTCCGCGACGCCATCGGCGAGGACAACTTCTTCTTCAGCGTGCACGAAGCCGTCCTCGCAACGGAGCGCTGCCTCGCCGAGAGCAGCGAAAACACGAAGTCTTCGAGCGAGGCCGAAGATGTCTAAACGAGATCACGGTTTGCGCTGGAAACGCACAGAGTACCTGCAGCCCGGCTCTCTGACGGAGCGCTTCTCCTTGCCGGCGGTGCTCATCCTGGTGTTCGCCGCCGCGGCGACCATCACCCTGGACCTCGGGCCTGTCATCTCGTCGGCCCTTGCCTCCCTCGCCGCAATCGTCGTCTGCATTGCGGGCTTCGAGTATCTCTTTCCGGGGAAGCTCATCCCTCAAAAGCCTGCGTGCGCGCTAGGCGCCGACGGTATTCAGTTTCCGGACGGCCGCTTTGTCCCATGGACGCTAGTTCGCTACGTCGAACCCGAGCAGCTCCCTTCGCCGACACAAAAGACCTCCGGCGACGTCATCGTCATCGGTATCAGCAGCCACACAACGCGTGTTCGCGTCATGGATCCTATGGCGTTTGTGCGTGACGCCTCCGAGCGCCGAGCGTTTCACAAGAACTTGCAGAATGAAGAGCTGCGCGAGGAGTTTAAGAGCGAAGCTCATGTCGGATACCGCGCGGGTATCAAGCGGCCCAGTGACAACTTGGTGCGTGTCGCCCTCGACGTGCGCGAAGAGCACGAGAGCCGCCTAGAAGCATATGCACGACTCGACTCCGTCGAACGTGAGACGCTCTTCGAGAGCCTCGCCGACGAAGCGTTCCGCGAAGACCTCGAAGACATCCGCTAGATCTCCCTAACGCTGGGTAGATGGCGACAAGGGCTCGAAATAGGCTCACCTTCGCTGCGCTCGCGACTCACATTTGTGGTACGAGCCGGCCATGAGACACGTACGTGCATTGCCCGTGCTCGTTCGCGACGTGCGCGGCTTTCGACTTCAGCGGGAAACGCCATGAGGCGAATCACCCTCGTGTTCTTCGCGCTGTGTAGCTGCGCGCCCCAAACTCGTACCGCCCCCGAATGGCCGACGGCACGGCCCGTGCGCGCGCAGCCGGTTCAAGCGCCCCTGCCCGAACCTACGATCTCCGCCGAGGGCGCCACCCCACCCCGTTTTCCAAACGTCGGCGAACGTCGCCTGCCAGGTGCCAAACTATGGCTCGTCGAGAGACCTACGACGAACCAAGTGAGAGTCCGCGTGGTCACTCGACGTGGCAACGATGGGGCCTACACCGAAGACAACCTCGGGGCGATGCTCTTGACCGTGCGAGAGATGCTGAGGGATCGCCTCCCAGGATACGAGGTCAACCTAGCGTTCAACGCTCATCTCATGGCCCTCGAGGTCGTGGTGCGCTCCGTGGACTCCCCCTCTGCACTCTTCGCCATCAACGATGTGCTCGATGGTCCTATCAACGAGGACTTCGCCCGCCGCTTCCTCGCTCGCTCCGACCACTCTCTGCAGCCCCCTGATCACCTACGCCAGCATCTCTACAGCGTATCTAGCGAACCCCTCTCGTTTCGCACCGTCGAGGCGCTGACACGTTGCCGGAACGAGCGCTTCGCGAGCTCGGATCGTCTCGTCACCGTCGTCGGGGACTTCGATACACATGAGATCGTCACCGCCGCAAACGAGGCCTTCGAGTCGGCGCATGAGCTCCCTCGCGCCGATGCTGGGGAGCTCAACCTCATTCGAGTCGAGCGCGTGTCCGTGGCCCGCCCGGGTGGGTCCTTTGCCGCCTCCCTGACGCTTGGCGCGCCCGCGCCCTCCCATCCTCACTTCGACGTCTTCAACCTAATTCTCTCCCTTGCCGAGGAGCCTTTGCCGGTTCTTCCCTCCGACAACCTCGCTGGCCCCGCTCCCGAGGTGAGCGCCGTTTTCGACCACCAGCGGCCCGGCGCCGTCACGTTCTTGTCAACGGGCGGTGACACACGAGACGCCGAGGCGATCCTCGAGGGTCTGTTCCGATACTACCGGCAACTCATTACGCGCGCCTTCAGCCCGCGCGCCCTCGACTACGCTCGACGTCTTGAGTGGGCGAAGACGCAAGCGAGCTTCGATCACGACCCGACGAACACCCTCGCCTTCGCTTTCAGCCGTCGCCTCATCCCGTCGCAGCTTGAAGCTCGCTACCAAGCTTTCGAGGAACTCACGCCCGAGACCCTTCTCGAGATGACGCGCTACTACTTTGCGCCGGGCCGAATCTTGCTCTCCGTCCAGGCTCCCACGCGGGTGCTGCAGCGCTTCATCGTCGTCCGAAACGGGAACGGCTTTCGACTCCGCGTGGACCCACCGGTCCAATACTGAGCGCTCAAGGAAGAGAATCGGGCGCAGGCCATCTAGCGATGCAGTACTGGCATGTGGCTCGTCGTCCTAGGAGTGCTCCTATTGCATAGACGCAGAGCCGCCCGGTGAGCATAAGAGCCTGCGGCGACCCTGCGACTAGACCTGCGAGACGTCAAGCCATAGGCTCGCGGCCATGAGTCTGTCTGTTCAAACATGTCCCCAATGCGGCGCCGCCGCCCCGAACGCCGTGGTCGGACAGCCACATACGTGCGTGTACTGTGGTTCCGTCGCCGTGGTGAAGGCGACGGGGAGTCAGCCGGCCCATCCGCAAACAATGATGCATGTCCCGACCCACCAAGCAGGGGGCTCGAAGCTGGCGTTCGTCCTCGGCGGCGTTGCTGCGCTTCTATTCGTCGCCGCCGGGATTGGCACCGCGCTGATGAACTCTGGCGAGTCCAGCGGGCCAAGCGCGACGAGCCTCACTCCGCCCCCAGCCCCGGCGCTACGTCACCTTGGAACCAACCCAGATCCCATCTTCGAGGACCTCGACGGCGATGGCTCCCTCGACCTCCTCGCCTACGTGGAACACGTGGAAGGCGTCAACCACACCCATCGGCTCGTAGGCTACGACGGCGCCACCGGCGCTCTTCGCTTGGAAACAAGGCCCATCTCGCTCGGTCGCTATCCGCTGATCACACGCGTTGGCATGCATGTGCTGATCGCGGGGGACCGTGGTCAGCTCGTCGCCTACGATCTTGGCTCGGGGGATGAACAGTGGACCGCGACGCTGACCGAAGAACCTGAAGCATTTTGCGAGAACGCCGCCGAAGGCGCTGTTCTTCTTTTGACCGCCGATGAGCGCACCATCTCCATCGACCTCGCTACTCAAGTGCAGACAGTCGGCCCAGCGACATGCGTCCACGCTGCGGAGCACCCCGACCCCGAAGACCGCCGAGATTGGGACGCTCCCTTCGGCGTTGATTCGTACAAGTGCGGCACGACGCGACTCATCGGATCCCGTGGAGACATGGTCCTGCCCGACGCCTGCGCAGAATACGTAGACGCGAGCCTCATTGAAGACATGCGCTTGGCCCGCATCTGGCAAGTCGAGAGCGAATGGCTCCTCTTGGGCAGCATGATGGAGGGCAGGCCACTGCCCATGGTGGGCGTGTTCGCGAATGGCGCGGTGCGCTGGCACTCGGAGGTGCAAGAGACGCACATCGGTGCAGGCATGGGACTACCTCGACACCCCACGCTCATGGGTGACTCGGTGGTCGTTGGGTATGTGACAGACCGCGTACACATGCTCAGCGCCTTCGCCCTCGAAGACGGAGCCCGACGCTGGACCCGCGCCCTGGACGACGATCTCAATGGGATGGCTGGAGGCGCCCAGCAGCTTTTTGCCCACGTCGGGAGCCGAGTGCTCGCGCTCGACCCAGCCAGCGGCGAGACGCGTCTCACCTTCGGTGATGCGCGCCCCTAACTACTGAATCGGCGGCAAGCAGACCCGCTGCGTGCAGGCGAGCCCATCGCAGCAGTCATCGTCCGTCGAACAGGTCTCGTCTGTCTGGCGGCATCGCTCCGGTGGCGGCGGCGAGCACACCAGCACGCCGTCGTCGTCGGGACGGCAGTCGCCGCCGCAGCACTCCGAGCCCACGGAACACGAGTCCCCGTCGTCACGGCACGGACGCGGCGCCCAGTACGCCGAGATGTTCCGTGTTGTCGTGCGCTGTCCTGCGATCCAATAAGGCACCGAGCTGGGGTCGACGCCGCCGTCGGCATCCATACGAATCGCCGTGACCCAGATCTGCTGAAGGCCCGCGCCGCGAGTGCCGACCACTTCGTTTCCGTAGTCGCGCCGCGTGAGAAACGAGAGCCAGAAATAGCCGCCACCTTCAAAGGGCGAGAAGCGTGGCTGGAAGCTCGTCGTGTCGTCTCCGTTGGCCGCATCGAGGCGAACCACGTCACTGCCATCGCGACCCATGATGTAGAGCGCCGCTTGCTGGTCTTCGCTTCGTGTCCCGGTGCCGTGACTGAAGGCGATGCGTGAGGAGTCCGGCGTCCAGGTTGGGTAACTATCCGCGATACCGCCCGGCGAGCTGCCGCTCAAGTCCGCCCCCGGGTGGATGACGCGGTTTTCACCCACAGCGTCCGGCCCGGTCATGTCCATCGTGCCAATGGAGCCTTGGACAAAGGTGCCGCCCCATGCGTTCACGTCTGTCACATACGCGATCTGTGTTCCGTCCGGCGACCACGCGGGGTGCGTGATGTTCGTGGGGAGCGTTCCTGTCACGGGAACCGCCGCGCCGCTGAAGGGGTCCATGAAGCCCATCGATCGCACGGCGCCTTCGGACTGCGAGATAACCATGCGGGAGTCATCCGGCGACCAGGAGCTGAACCACCAGCGCGCAGAGGTCGGCTCTGCGCGAACCAGTGGGTACTCCGTCGGAGGTGTCGCCCCGGTGAGGTCCTCCGTCAGGTCGAAGATCGCACCGATGTTCTCGCCGCCGCCGAGCCTCCCCGCCATGTAGCGCCCGCTGTTCGACACCGTGTGACAGCCCACGCATTGTTCGCCCCGCATCGCGAGGGGCGGCGTGGGCATGAAGCTCTCCGCCGTGGCCGTGCCGTCATCGATGCGCAAGATCTGACCCGCGGCGATGTCCCAGTAGTACACCGAACCCGTCACCGCCGCCGAAGCGAAGTGCACGCTGCGCGCCACGCCCATCACCGCGTCGGTCCCGTCGAAACGGTCCACACGAATCGTCGCGTCCTCTCCGGGGCTCGTCCGAGCAAGTACGCTCCATGCGCCGGAGTCCGCAAGCCAGTGCCGATCCGGCGAGCTCACGTAAGCCACGAAATCGAAGTACGCCTTGCTCATCGTCACGCGGTAGACGTCCGTGGCGGCACCTCGGAGCCACTGCAGGTCCGCGGGGTACACGTTCTGGGGCATCACCGCGCCATCGAGGGGATAGACGAGCTCCGCACGTCGTGCCTCGTCTTCCACCGGCGCCTCGAATCGGTCCGCAATATCGTCCGCGACACCTTCGCCGATCAAGGTCTGCGTCAGACGGACCGTGATGATCGCCTCCGCCATGCCTTCCACGCGCCCGGGCGCCGTCGCCCGCAACATCACCGTTCCACCCGCGGCACCGCTCGCGACAAACTGACCGCTCGCGACGTCCACTTGGCCGATGGCGAGGGAGTCGAGTTCGAACAAACCACCAGCCAGCTCTGCCTCGCTCCCGTCTTCGAAGATCCCGATGAGCGTAAAGTCCGCGCTCGGCATCTCGCCTGGCGCGGCGTTCAGCTCGGCCATCTCTGGCTCGATGCGAAGCGACGTCAGCGTGGTGGGACGTGAATCGACGAAGGGCGCGTCCATCGCAGCGTCGCTCGCAGCGTCCCGGCGCGGCCCCGAATCCACCGAGGGCTGGCACGTGCCGTCAAGACAGATCTCACCCGGGCAGTCCAAATCCGACCCGCACGGACGCTCGACGGGGTCGTCCGTAGAACAAGCGAAGACGAGGGCGAGCAAAGCAAGTCGGGAGGTGCGCATGCGGAAGTCTACCTTACGCCGGCCGCCCATGGCGAATGAGAGCTCACTCCCGGACGAGCGAAACGTTCGTCAGCGTCGAGCCTTCGCTCAGGCGAAACCCGACCCCCACACGCTCTCCCAGGCCATCCAAGCGGCACCCCTGCTCGCTCTCTCCGATCCCGAGGGTGACGTCGTCTCCCCTGCGCTGAACGTAAAGGCGACCTGGAGTGCGAGGGAGCGTGCAGAGCGCCGGGCCCACCTCGCTGGAGTTCGCCACGACGCGCACCGGAGCCGCACCCTCAGGCCGAAGAAGCAGCTCCACGCTTCCCTCGTATGCGAACTCGACGCGAAAATCGGCAAAGCGAAGAGTGGCGAGGTCGGCCCGCGCGTCGGAAACGAGCGCCCGAAGCGTGGTCCCTGCTGCATCGAAGCGGCCCTCCGCATCGAGGGCGAAGTCATCCGCCAGGAGCGTCGCCGGAGCTTGGTGGAACGGCGTGCGCGCCACCACACGCCGCATCGAAGCGCCTCGGGGCGACGTTGAGAGCACCACACCGTCTGCGAGCGTCGCCACGGCGTCCGGCGTATCGCTCATGGCGAGCTCCTCCGCCCTTGCTCGACCGACGTCGAAGGCAAACGCCCGAGGCGCGCCCGCGTCGTCACGACCACTGACGAATAGACGACCATCTGGAAGGGCCGTCGCTCGTACCTCGCGAAGTGGTGGCGCGTTCATCATGAGCACATCGTCATAAACCAAAGTCGGAATGGCTGAGAGTGTGGGTGGGACACGGCGCAGCACCCGCACCATCGACGAGGAGCGACCGGGAATACTGCTCGCGACGACGGCTACGCGGCCGCCGGGCAAAGCGACGCCGCTCGTGTCGGGCAGCGCAGGTAAGCGCACCGAGTCCAGAAGCTCCCACTCATCGTTCGCTCGGTCATAGGCGACGACGTCACCGACGGGGTTGTCGCCATCTGCCACACCGCCCAGCGCGAGGATCGCGCCATCATCCGTGCGGACAAGAGACATGCCTGCGCGACGGATGGGCATGGCGCCGGCCACGCGCGAGGTCCCGTCGGCTGCGCTCAAGATCTCCGCGCCCGCGAGCGTCGCGTCATCTTCTCCGCGGCCGCCGAGCACGAGCACCTCGCCTCCCCCAAGGCCAAGCGCCGACGCTTCGCGGCGAGGCCTGGTCAATGCTCCTGACCGGACTCGCGCGCCGCCAATATCGAAGACCTCAAAGGTCTCACGCGCGACGCCACCTCCGGCCACGATCAACACCTCGCCTTCGAGGGCGACGGCAGCCCCTAGGCGCGACGCCGAGAGCTCATTCCCGCGCTGCGCCAGCGTCTCCCCCGGGCCGAGTCGCAACACCTGCTGGGACTCTGCGGCGACCACAAGAGCGCCTCCGTCGGGCGTAGGGACCAACGCAGCGCCCCCCGACGCCAATGCGGGGTCACCGATCGCGCAGTCTTGGCCCAAGGGCAAAAGCAGCATGGGTCCAGCAGTGCTCTCACCGATGGCGTATCGAATCCCGACACCTTCCCACCGTCGCGTCGTCGCTCGAACCACCAGCGCCGCTGTGTCGAATGGGAAACGATCGATCATGCCCGGCTCTTCGCTCGGCCGAAGAATCTCGATGGTTCGAGCGTCGCTCGCGGCGAAGTCCCCCAGCGCTTCCACAACGACAAGGTCGATGGGGTCCATTGGACGGCAACTCGCGGCGCCACTGAAGCGCAACTCCACGTCCGCGACGCGAACGGTGTCTTCCGGCGCACACGCCATAAGCAGGCAAAGCGCGCTGATGCACCGGCAGTTGGACCAGGGACGAAACATGAGAGACTATGTTGTTTCACGAATGAGCACAGCGGAGCAATTGAAGAGCGAAGACGCTCCCAAAAGCCGACGAGGTCCGGTGCCCTTCGGCAATTACCTCCTCGACGAGCTCATCGCCGTTGGCGGAATGGCGCGGGTCTATCGCGCTCGTCTTCGTGGCGCCCTTGGCTTTGAAAAGCCCCTCGTGGTCAAACAGGTGAGACCGGAGCTCGCGCAAGACCCACGTTTCGTCGCGATGTTCGCCGAAGAAGCCAAGACGCTCGTTCGCCTGACGCACCCTCATATCGTCACCGTCTACGAACTCGGCGTCGTCGATGAGACGTACTTCATCGCCATGGAGTACATCGAAGGGGTCACGCTCCACGCGCTGATTGAAAGCGGCCCCCTCAGCGCAGAATTCGCGGCGCACATCGCCTCCCAAGTGTGCGACGCCCTCCACCATGCGCACGAACGCTTCGACCTGGTCCACCGCGACGTCACGCCGCGCAACATCCTCATCGATGAAGAAGGACAGACACGCCTCGTGGACTTCGGCATCGCCGTACCGCGCGATGGTGCTCGTGAAGGCGAAGGTGGCTTCGGCTCCATCGGTTATATGTCTCCAGAGCAGCTCAGAGGGGCGGCGCTGGGCCCGCGAAGTGACGTCTTCTCCCTCGGCTGCGCCATCCATCACTCGCTCTATGGCGACGTCCCCTTCGAAACGAAGGGACTGGAGCTCATTCAGAACTCAACGACGGCGGAGGGCCCCTTCTCGAACCACGTCGAGGCGATGCTCTCCCTGGCTGCATCGAAGCGACCGAACGCGCGGGAAGCCGGCCGTGTATTCCGCACCTGGCTCTCAAAGTCGCGCCCAGAAGGTGTCGCCCAGGAGCTTGGAGCGCTCGTCAGCGAGGTGCGCGAGTCTCAGTCGTCGCAGCCCATCGACCCGGACAAGACCGAAACAGGACACACCAGCACAACCCGCTCCCTCGCCACCAGCCCTCTTCTTCCGAGCAGCGGCGAGATCCTCGACAGCGAAGCCGCCGAGAGCGGAACCGTTCCGCTGCCTGGCCGGGTTGGACGAGTAGGACGAGTCGAGCCGGTCGAAGATCCTCGCTCAGAAGATGTCTCCGACAAGACCGCCATCTCCGCGGCGCCGAGCGACCCCCCATCCAAAGCTCCCATCGTCGTTCTCCTCCTTCTCATCGCCGGACTCGTTGTTGGCGGGCTCTTCGCGAGCGGGCAGATCGCTCAGCCCAGGCAGGAGACCAGCGAGGTCGGCGACGCAGAGCCGACGCCAAGGGCGGAAGAGCAGCCAGAAGGCCAGCCAGAGGACCAGCCAGATGAGCTCTCCGAGGGCTCCGCTGACGTTGCTCCAGCTCCGATGGAGGCCACGCCGATGACCGCCGCGGAGACGACGATGCAGCCGGAACCTGCTGCACCCGCAGGCAATGGAGTTGTGGTCTTCGCGTCCACACCTTGGGCCGAGGTCTATATCGATGGTCGACGCATAGGCGTAACCCCCATGCGCGAGCGCCTCGCTCGGGGCCGTCATGTGATTCGTCTCGTGAATCCCGCCCTTGGCTCGGAGCTCCGGCGCACCATCGACCTCGACGGTGGCGAAACGCTGCGCCTTCGAGCGGACTTCAACAGCAACCCGCCGGCTTTTCGCTAGCGCCGCTGTTCCCATCCCTCTCATACAAAAAGCCCCTCAGCGCGTTCGCTGAAGGGCTCGTTGAGTTCGTTCGTACGCCGAAGTCTTAGGGACGCGGAGTCAGCGTGAACGGTGCGTTCACCTGGGCACACGCCCCGCCGGTTGGCCGCGGGAAACGCCAGTTGCGAGCGAGACGACGCACGCAGCCGAACACCTCGTTGTCACGAAGCGAGCCGCCCACGTTGACCTGATCGACGCTGCCATCGCTGCCGATGATCATTCGGACGCTGACCGTTCCCTGCAGAATGTTGTTCTGCTTGAGAGCCCGCTCGTAACACTGACGAACCTGGGGGCGCTGTCGCGCAACAACTTGCTGAACCGCCGAGACGTCCAAGTTGCCTTCGCAATTGCGAGGCACACGACGCATCGTGGACATCATCGTCGCGACCTCGGGTTCACCCGCATCGAAGCCAGTGTCCGGAGGACCTGCATCTTCAACCTCGTCTGGGATCTCGATCTCAGGTTCGAACTGAGTGGGTCGCGTAGGCGTCTCCACTACAGGCGTCGGTTCTGGCTCCGGATCATCGGGCATCGTTCCGCAGTACACGCCGACGGCGAGCAGAATAAGAAGGATTCCAACGAGTCCATATTTAGCGCCGCCGCCTGTGATGGGCGGTGGGGGTGTCGTTTCACTCAATCGATTGCCTCTCTAATGGCCGCGAGCATAGCGACCGTTGTGAGATCAAACAATCAAACAGCACATCAGATTCATTTGACCCCCATTTGCGTCAATTTCGTGCCCCACGACGCGGAATGGCTACCCTTTACCCAATGATTCGCTTTCTTCCCCTCTTGCTCCTCGCTTTAGCCGGCTGTGAAGCCCTGGCATCGGCCACTTTCACGGTGGGCGTGGAGGCGGAGCTTGGCGGTTCTGACTTTGCTCTTCCGGACGAACTTCGCGAAGAAACTCCAAGCGGCCCACGCATCATGGAGCTCCCTTGCGGCCCCATGGGCATGTGCCCAAGCAACGATGAAGTCGCCATCGCGTGCGAAGCTGGCCTGTGCAATCCCGCGCCGCAGACCCTCGAAATCAACATAGGGGAGGTCATCGACCTCGACGAACTGGCCGGTGACGCCGACCAGATCTTCAACCAGGTCGACACCATCGAGATTCTCTCGGTGGAATACCAGATTCGCCGAAACACGCTGACCATAGCCACCACACCGGTGGATGTCTTCTGGGGACCAGCAGGATCCGTCGCCATCGACGAGAGCACTGGACCCAGGCGCATTGGAACACTTCCGATGCTCTCCGTTGGGGAAACAGGCGAAGGGGACGTCTCCCTCGACGCCGTCGGCGCTGCTGCGTTTACCCAGCACTTCGAAACCGTGGGTCATCGCTTTCGCTTCTTTGCCCGAACAGACCTCGATCTCGAGCCGGGCGGCGCATTCCCCGACGGCGAGCTTGAGGTCGCAGTCCGGATGCGCGTGCGTATTTCGGGCAGCTTGCTCTAACGCAACCCGTCTTGGTAGAACCCTCCCTGATGGGCGCTCGATTCGGTCTGCTTGGTCTCGTGTGCGCGCTCACCGCGTGTGCAGGCGGAGGCGTGCGTGGTCCTGACGCGGCGCTCCGGGCGTACTTGGCCGCCACCCAATCCGGTGACGCGAGTGCTGCCTACGCCCTCCTCGATGACGATACCCAAGACGCCATCACCCTCGAGGAGTTCAGCGCCTCCATGCAGGAGAACGAGGCCGAGCTCCGTGA
>JBGCFM010000098.1:0-11174 GCA_045106895.1 Polyangiales bacterium
CACTTGTTATTGTGGCGCGTGGCGGTATGACCGGAGGGCATGGACGCGGCGGAGATGTTGGCGAAGGGATTTACCCGCGAAACGACCATCGTCCGGGATGCGGCGGGCCGGTGGTTCCACGATGGGGAAGAGCTGGAGCACAAGGGGCTCTGTGCGAGCTTCGACGCTTGGATCGACCGAGCGCCGGATGGCCGCTTTTGTCTCCAGAACAACATCAACTGGGCCTTCGTCGAGATTCAGGGGCCTCCCTACTCGGTTCGCGCTTTTGCGCTCCGCGACGACGGGCCCTGGCTGAAGCTCTCAGGCAATGTTGAGGAGCGCTTCGACGCGGGCTCGCTCTGCATCGATCCGGAGGGGGTGCTCTGGTGCAACGTCCGCGGTGGACGGGTTCCGGCCCGCTTCGAGAATCATGCGGCGCTTCAGCTTGGCGCGCATCTTCACGAAGAGAATGGCGAGTTCTTGCTGCGCCTCGGTGATGAGACGTACAGTCCTGCCGACTGCGCAGATCCGATGAATGCGTGGCTGCCCGAACACGGGCACGTGGAGAGTTCGAATGGCTAAGGCGACCCCCAAAAAAGCGAAGGCGAAGGAAGCGGTGCGGGAACCCGTCAGCGCCGCCGGGTCGAAAGACGCGGACGCCACGGAAGCGCCGGCCGCCGGCGGCCGGCGTAAGGCGGACTTTTTGGTCGCGCTCATTGGTTTACCGCTCCTTGTCTTGCTCGCCTACGCGCTCCTCGACGGATACAAACGCGAACAAGAAGGACCGCTGCGAGCCGCCATCGGGTCCGCACGCTTCGACGAGCTCATGGCTGGCGAAGGCGGGACACCTCACTACCTGGGCTACGAGCGCCTAGCCCCCGACGTCGAGTTTACCCGTCGTGATGGAACCACGTGGTCCCTCCGCGAACAGCGCGGCAAGGTCGTCGTGATGAACTTCTGGTCCATCACCTGTCGCCCCTGCATCGAAGAGATGCCTTCCGTCGAGATGCTCGCGCAGATGGCGGACGAGCGATTTGGCGGCAACGTGGAAGTCGTCGCTGTCTCCACGGACGCAGGGTGGGACGCGGTTTCTAGTGTTTTGCCGTCCGACCCGACGCTCAATCACCTTTTTGACCCAGACAAAGCCATCGTCGAAGGGGTGTTTGGCACGCAGCTTTACCCGGAGACATGGATCGTTGATGCCGACGGCGTCATTCGTTTTCGCTACGATGGAGCGCGAGATTGGGCTTCGCCGATCATGCTTGATGTGATTCAGCTCTTTCTCTGAGCGCTCGTTTTTCGACTCCTATGGACGCAATCCCCACCGCCAGGCTCGCTAAGGTCGCGCCATGTTGAAAGGCCTCATCAAGACGGCCCGCCCGCACCAGTGGGTGAAGAACCTCTTCGTCGTCGCGCCCTTGGTTTTCGCCAAAGGGCTCTCGGACGTCGAGATGGTGGGTCGCTCCATCGCGGCGTTCTTCTGTTTTTCCTTCGCCGCCTCCGCGATCTACTTGCTGAACGACGTGGCGGACGTCGAAGCGGACCGGGTTCATCCGGTCAAACGAAACAGGCCCATCGCCAGCGGCGTTGTCCCCGTGCGCGCAGCACGGATGGCCATGGCGGGCCTCGCCCTCACGGCCCTTGTCGGAGGCGCGTTCCTCGGACCACTCGTCGCGGCCTGTCTCGGCGGCTACCTGCTGCTGAATGTCGCGTACACCTACAAGCTCAAGCAGGTCCCCTACGTGGATGTGCTCTGCATCGCGACGGGGTTTGAGCTGCGCGTGCTTTGCGGAACCTTTGCCCTCGACCTGCCGCCGACGATTTACCTGCTCATCGTCACGTTCTTGCTGAGCTCGTTCTTGGGCTTCGGCAAACGAATGCACGAGCTGAGCATGTCCTCGGGGACAAAGTCCCGCGCCGTTCTCAAGAGCTACAACGCCCGCACGCTCACGGTGCTCTTGCAGCTGACGGCGCTCGCCACGACTGGAACGTATGTCGTGTACACACTCGATCCGGCCGTGCGTGAGTTCTTCGGCACGGACTACCTGGCGGCGACCATCGTGTTCACGGAGTTCGGCGTCATTCGATTTATGGACCTCGTGAAGGCCGGGAACTCCGAGAGCCCAACGGAACAGATGCTCAAGGACTGGCCCTTTTTGCTTAACCTGGCGCTCTGGGCCGTCGCCGTGGTCTTGGTAATCTACGTCACCTGAACACGTTTCCTGAGCGTGTTTACTGAGCGCGTTTACCTGAGCGGCTACTTATCGGCCGGTCGCTCGTTCTCTGAGGGCACGGTTGAACGCGGAGTACCCGTCGTGGAGGCGCTGGTTCATTGCTGGCCAGGCCAGCTCGAAGGCTGGGCCCCCAAAGTACTCGCCGTGCTCAAGCTGCGTGCCGCCTTCGCATTTCGTCAGGCGAAAGTAGTGGCTGCCGTGGGCGATGCGCGAGAGCCAGCGGCTACCTGCGGGGCCTTCCCAGCGCAGCTCGTTCCCTCCGGCTCGCACGACCCGCGCTTTGATGGGCAGCTGAAGCGTCCCGAGGACGATCTGGAAGGCGATATCGGTGCCTTCACGTAGCTCGCCTCGAAAAGACCGGATGAGCGGGTTCCACTCCGGGTATCGGGCTGTATCGACGAGGTGGCGCCAAACAATAGAAGGGGGAGCGGGGATCATCTCGCAGGTGCGAACGACGGGCATGGAGCCTTCTACCACTTCAGTCGCTGCCAGGGCCTTTGGAATCGCGCCTCGTCATGCCGCAAAACCGGGCGGAGAGGCCATGAGCCTTGTATGATGCCGGCGATATGCGCTCATTGATCCTCCTTTCGCTCCTTGTTGGAGTCGCGGCCTGCGGCGACGATGACCTCACCTTCCCGGACTCGGGGGCGGACTCAGGTCCTGCGGACGTCGGCGTCGATGTGGTGCAGCCAATGGACGGCGGAATGGATGGCTCCCGCGAGCGTTTTTGCTTGCCGCCGGAGATCGAATGGCAGACCAGCGTCCTCGCGATGACACCGGGAGTGACCCGGGAGATCCGCCTCGACCTGGAGCGCGACTTTTGCGAAGGCATCGACCTGACGTTTAGCGTCGCGGACTCCTCCGTGGCGACGACCATCGAAACTGCAGCCTACGAAGCACGCCGCACACGCGTTGTTGTGCCGATCACCGGCGTCGCCGTCGGCGAAGTCGAGGTCGTCGCCTCCTACGTTGACCGTCTAGATGGCATGACGCGAAGAGCGACGTTGACGGTGCGTGTTGAAGAGCCCGTGCTCGAGACGTGTTCCGGCAGCGGCGGCGGCCGTCTGATGTACGGCGCAGAGGTAGAGGTCACGGATGGGACCCTCGCGGGTTCGGCGCTGATGCTCCCCGCCGGGGCGGAGCGAGACGACCAGTACCACGTCGACGAAATGGACGTCGCCATCGACTGTGGTGCGGACCAAGTTCCCGACGGTTTCACGGCGCTTGGACCTGCTGTTCGCTTCGCGCCGGAACCCACGCGTCTCGGCCGTGAGCTCTTCTTCACGGTGCCGGTTCGTCTAGGGCTCATCCCCCAGGGCCGCTCCGTCGGTGACGTTCAAATGGCTTATACCGGTCCCGGCGTCTCCGAGCCGCGCATCGTTCCTGTGGCTTCCCCGAACTTTGTCGAAGAAGGCGTCGTCACCTTCGAGGCCCCACGTTTCGGTACCTACCAGCCTGTGGTTGTGGCTGGCGTTCGCGGAACCCGGGAACGTGAGTTCTCCTTCCGCGGCATCATGGGTGTCTCGATGGGTAGCGCCGGCGCCGCGACCATCGGCACGAACAACACCGACCGCTTCGACTTCATCGGTCCCTTGGGCGGACCCGTCGATTGGCTTCACATGCTCAACTACATCCGCCAGTACCACATCGCCGGATTCTGCGATGAAGCGCAGCGTCTCGCGACGCCGGAAGCCTGCACGACAGCTCAGACATCACGTACGCCGGCGCCCGGGCTCTTCGAGACGGCTCAGGACTTCGAGCACTGGAACTACGACGACGACTACATGGGTCAGGGCGGTACGTTCGACCGCCGTCAGTACGTTCAAATCTTCCGCGACCTCTCCATCATGTACGGAAACATGAACTCGACGGGCGCCCTCGGCGAAGAGGAAGCCCACGTGACACCCCCGGGTGTTCCGAACTCGCGACGCGCGATGCCGGACGGGGAACGCTGCGCGAACCCGGTCGTTCTTCCGCCGGAGCCCTCCGGTGGCGACGGGGACCCAGCGACGGGGTTCTACGATGACGAGTACAACTCCGAGGGCCAGTACCCGGTCATCACGTTCTGCGATGCAGGCGAGCTCATCGTCGATGGAAACCGCGATATTGGTTTCTGGGAGCCGGGACCCCGAAACAACTACCCCGTCGAGGTGGCTTTGGCCGTGGACATCAACGCCAACGGTACGCGTGATCCTGGTGAACCCGTCGTTCGTCAGATTCGCGAGAACTTTGAGGACTGTGGTCTCGACCAGTTGTGCAACGCGGACGAAGCCGGCTACGACGCAGTCAACAACCCCGACCCCGCCGGCGACGACTACGACTACCAGTACAACCCGAACGGAACCGAAGCGAACTGGGTCCGCGACTACGTCGGCGCGGAGGTCGAAGGATGCGCGAGCCCCACACCGAACCCCCCCGCGGGCATGGGTGAGCGCTTTGAAGACACCGGCATGGACGGCGTTGCGGGCACCCCTCAGCTCGGCGAAGGCGGCTACGACGCTGGTGAAGGCGATGGATGCTGGACCCTCGCTCGCGGCGCGCAGCAAATGCTCGACACGAACCCTCGCGGTTTCGTTCAGACGCGGCCCCTCGACGAGCTTCGGCGCGTTGACTTCTTCAGCGATGGCGGCATCCGCGACCTCTTCAGCTTCGCTTCCAATCAGAACCAGCTTGCAGGCGCCTTCGCAGGACGTGGGCTTCCCGTCGGGCTCTTCAACGCTCACGCGGGCTTGCTCTTCAACGGGCTACGCGGCGACAACGACTTCGACTACACACGCGTCGATTGGAGCCAGGTTGGCCAGTACGTTCACATCCGCTACGGCGACATTGACGCGGACGAAGGAACCAAGGAGATCGGCGATGGTGGCCACGTCGGCACGACCCGACAGATCCTCAACCGACTCCTCGGCACCATGGCGTGGATGAGTGACCGATGGCCCGGCGGCGACCGCGAGCAGGACAACGACAGGATCTGCGTCGAGGAATCCGTCTTGTGCGAGAACATCAACCAGATCGAGTTCGACTTCGAGTCCAGCGATGGTCGCGTGGGACCCACGTCCGTGGTCTTGCCCCCGGGCTACTTCTACCCGGAGAACGCCGACAAGACCTACCCCGTCGTGTACTTGCTTCATGGGTACGGCATGAGCCCCGGCGACCTCTTGGCGACGGGCATCATCATCTGGAACCTGATGACGAGTCGCGTGATCCCGCACGCCGACCGACTTCAGAAGATGATCTTTGTATTCCCCGACGGCAGCTGTAGCGGTGACGAGTGCATTCGAGGTTCGTTCTACACGAACGGCCCCGAAGCGAACGGAGGTCCTCAGATGGAGAACTTCAACCTCGAGCTGATGGACTATATCGACGCGAACTATCGAACGCGCGATCCTGAAATCCGCACTGTTCCTGAGTGATCCGACTTTCTTCACTGAGTAACAAGCCATGAAGCTCCGAGAGACGAGCGTCTACGTGCACTTCCCGTGGTGCGCGAAGAAGTGCCCGTATTGCGATTTTGCGACCACAAAGCGGGCGCCAGGGGACATTCCTCATGACGACTACGCGGACGCCATCATCAAGGAGCTGCGGAGTCGGGGCCCCCTCGATGACCGTCGGCTCTACAGCGTATTCTTTGGTGGAGGGACTCCCAGCCTGTGGGCGCCATCGGCTGTGGGTCGTGTTCTGAAAGCGATTCGAGCTGCGTTCGCGAGTGAAGTGGACGCGCTGGAGATCACCGCCGAGTGCAACCCCAACTCCCTCACGGATGCATGCATCCAGGGGTTCGCCGATGTCGGTATCAACCGCCTGAGCATCGGCGTGCAGTCCTTGCGTAACTCGCAGCTGCAGTACTTGGGGCGCCTCCATGACCGCGCCGAGGCGCTCTCCGCCTTGGAGCGCGCTCAAAAGAGGTTCGACCGAGTCAGCGCGGATCTCATGTTCGGCATGCCGGGGCAAGAAGAGCTTGCGGCGGAGATCAACGCTGCCGTCGCCACCGGCGTCAAACACGTCTCGGCCTATGCGCTCACCATCGAACCGGGGACGCAGTTTGGAGAACGCCAGCGCCTTGGAAAGTTGGAGGTGGCGAGCGACGACACCTACGCACGTCTTTTCGGCGACGCCGAGCGCCTCTTCGGGGACTCCGGGTTTTCGCACTACGAGGTGAGCAACTACGCGCAGCCCGGCGAAGAAGCGCGCCACAACCTGCACTACTGGCGCGGTGGCGACTACTTAGGTTTGGGAGCGGCGGCGGTGGGCTGTCTCAGCACAGGGCCCGTCGCGCGTCGCTACAAGAGCAGCGCGGACGCGGAGAAGTACATGGCGGCGGACGGGATGCTTGAGGCGGAGGCGGAGGAACTCGACGCGCAAGCACGCATCCGCGAAGCGCTCATGCTTGGCCTGCGCATGAGCGAAGGCGTCGATCTGGAGGCACTGGAGGCACGCGTGGGCGTGGACCCACTTCAAGGGCGTCGGCGCGAGTTCGAGGCGCGGGTGCGTTCCGGCGACCTCGTACAAGAGGGCGCGCAGATCCGCGTTCCCCACGAGCGGTGGATCCTCCTAGACGGCATTGTCTCCGACCTTTTCTAGCCCTCGCCCTAGCGACGAGCGCCTTGGGCGACCCAACTTTCCACGAGCTGAATGTCCTCATAGGAGAGCGGCGGCATTCCCAGCGGCATCCCGCGTATATCTTCGGCGGCCTGCGAAGACACCTCGCGATGTCGCGCAAGGAGGACCTCAACGACACGCGGGACCTCGTCGTTGAACAAAATAGAATAGCGGCGACCTTCTTCGTTCACGGCGCCGCTCATGATGCCCTCATAGCTTGAGAGGTCGAGTCGTCGGGCCGGGAACCCAAACCCGCCGGTGTTTCCTGGGCCGCCTTCGGAGCGCGCGTAGTCGGGGTCACCGTGGCAGTGCCAACAGAGACGACGAAAGACCCGGCTCTCCACTTCGTCGTGGAACACGTCGCGTTCAAGAACGGGCAAACGTGCTTCAGCGGTGTCGCGAGCAGGGGTGGGAACCGGCGTCATGAGGAACGCCACGACATCGTTTGCGTCGGTCCGTGAGTAGCCCGTCTGCGGCATGCTTGTATCGCCGTCCATCGCCTGCGGATCCATCAGCCAGCGGACGAGCTGTGAGCGCTGCCAACGGTCGACGTGCGCGAGATCCGGGGCTCGCCGCGCGGACTCAGCGTCCTCCAGCATGCCTCCCGGGAGCGCCTCTCCGCCCCGCTGATGGCATCGACCACACTGACCCTCAGTGAGCAGCGCCTGGCCTCTCTCGGCGTCGCCCCGCTCGATCGCTTCTATGTCTTCTTCGGGGACCAAGGCATCCGCGATGAGGTCCGCTTGCTCCTGCGTGACAGCCAGCCGAGGCATCATGGGGCCAAGGTTTGGCCGCAGGTCTTGCGGGTTTGTCAGAAATTCAGAGACCCACGCGCGGCGAAAGTGACGGACGCGGCCAAGATCTAGGGTGTCTATGAGCGCGCTCTCCGTCTCGCTGAGTCGCTCTTGCCAGCGAGCGAGGATCGAAGCGTCGGCGTCAAACTCGCCGCGCAAGATCTCTTGGTGACATCCAGTGCAGTTCTTGATGGCACTCACCTCGCCGGCGCCCTGATGGCAACGCGCGCACTCGAAACGCGCGAGGAGCGCTGTTCCTTGCTGGACCTGCGAAGCGCTAGAGACGTGGCTCGCGGCCACCTCCTTCTGTGGCGGCGCGTGCGTCGTGTCCTGCAACGTGGAACAAGCGCTCAGAGCGCATAACGCGACTGCTAGCTGATGGGACGACATACGCCACGACCAGCTCCGTGGGTCCGTCGCATACATTCGCGTAGGACGCGTTCGCTTTGTCCTTCTTCGCCGAAGCGCTCTAGGAGGATCGCCATCGTTCGAAAAGCGAAGGTGTCCGGGAGAACGTCGGACAGCGGTGTGAGTAGGTCGTAGGCTTCACGCTGCGTGGCGGCGTCCAGCGTGAGGGCTTCGGCGAGACGTGCGGCGAGAACCACGTCGTGGGGTCGAGCCGCGTGGAGACGCCGGAGTGTCTGCGTCGCCCAGTCGATGTTCTCTCCCGCGCGTCGCTCCTCGGGACTTCGGCGGGAGCTTGCGAGGTCGACGTCTCCGCGCAGGCGCACCGCTGTCACGGCCATGACCCGCTCCGCTCGACCGCGAAGGGCAGCGTCGCGAGGTCGCCTTGCGCTGCGGTGAACGCGTTGGGCGGTGCGGAATGCGCGACGTAGGTGCCCCGTGGTCAGCGCACGCTCGGCGCGCCGTAGGCGGGAGACGAGCGGATTGACGGCGTGTTCGACGCCGTTGTGACAGGCCCTGGCTTCGGAAGCCGGGAGAGAAAGGAGGGTCGCGACGAGGGCCAGAATGCGCATGGAGGTTCCGACAACGTGCCTCCGGAAATGTTCCTCGGGAAATCCACGGCGGTCTATGATCGCTTCATGCGTTTTGCGATCTTGGCTTTGCTTGTGGCTTGTGGCGGTGGTGAACTCCACACCTCTTCGCCGGACGATTTTCCATCCCTCCAAGGGCGACCTGTTTACTCAGCAGCGCTCGACGTGGCGCCAGACGATGTGTCGACGGTGTGGCCCCTCGTCGAAGAAGCGCTCGCCGCAGAGGTGACGGACGTGGATGCGTGGTCACGCGAGAGAGCGCAGCTTATTCAGCGCCTCGACCCGGAGTGGGGTCGCTTAGCGCAAGGCGACGTCGACGAGCGCCTCTTTGCCGCCGTCACGCGCGGGCTTCTCTACCACGACCTCGCGTCGCGTGCTCCATCGCCGGAACGTCGCGCCGAGGCCGTGGGTGAGGCGCGTCGTGCCTACGCGGTGTGCGTGCGAGAGGCCCCCAGCGCCGACGAGGTTCTGAAGGACTGGTCCGCTACCTGCATCGAACGCTCCAATGCGCTCGATGCTCTCGAGAACTGATACCTCTATGGTTAGAGGCTTGTGCAGCCTTCGGGGCTGCAGAAGCGATAGCCAAAGTCCGGGCATTCAAACTCAACGACGGCGCCGGAGGCGCTCACGTAGAGCAGACGGGTCTCGCTCAAGCAGTCATTGGGCGTTCCATAGAGACCCGCCGCAGCTTGGCCACACCACGCGACGGGGATCTCGCCCTGAACCTGAACGCGGTTGCAGCCGAAGTCGCTTCGCGTCGCGCAGCTAAGGGTTTCTCCGCAGACGCCAATCTGACCATCGCGGCAGCGAAGGTCGTTGTCGCTTGTGAAACTCGCGCTGCAGCCATCCTCGAAGACACATATTCCTCGTTCGCAGCTGCCGCCAAAGCTCGCGCAGTCGATGACCTGGGCTACCGGGTGGCCCCCACACGAGACAGCAGAGTCGCCTTCGCAGAAAGGCATCGGCGGCTCGAGGGGGCAAGTCTGCTCTTCGAAGCAGACGTTGAAGTCCGCGCAGTTATCTGCCTCGGCAACGCAGCGCCAGTACTCGCAGTTGCCTTCGGGCAAGTTCGAGAGGTGGAAGGCCGAGCGAGCGAAGAGGAACGCTTCGTAGGCTTCGTAGGTTTGGCTGAAGGGGATGCCCGCGCACTCGGAGGTTCGAAGAGCCGCTCGGACCGCGCCTTCGTTGTCGATGCCGCAGGTCAGGGCTTCTTCCAGTCGGTTGCCCGGGGCGCCCGCGTCGTTGCCGGCGTCTCGGGGGACAAAGGCGTCGACACGAGGAACGTCAAAACGGGCCACATCGAAGGTTGGAACGTCGGCGGCTCCAGCGTCACGTGTTCCACTGGCATCGGGGAGTGGGTCGTCGACCAATCGAGCGCGGCCACAGCCGAGGAGGGAAACAAGCGTGAAAGCGAGGACCAGGCGGAGCATATCCATGCATAGCAGCCTAAGTCGCGAAGCCAAACCCGGCGCTTCGCGTGTCCTTGGGGCGGGCATCGCGGCCGTTCGCCTGCTATAGCTGCCCACGATGACGAGCCGATTCTCTTTTCTTGCGATCTGTTTGGCCCTTTCGCTCTCCGTGGCATGCGGAGACGACGACCGTCGCCCAGTCGGTGGCCGCGACAGTGGGCCCGCCGATGCTGGTGTTGATACAAGCCGTCCCCTCGACGCCGGACCGCGCCCCGACGTTGGCCCTCGAACGGATGCAGGGCCAGCGCTGCCCGCCGTCGTTTGGGCACACTCGGGACGCGAGCTCTTTCGCTTCGACCCGCTCTCGAACCGCGTGACGTCCGTGGCCGTGTTCAACACCACCGAAGATCCCGACGCAGCTGACTTCTTCTCGATGACGGACATCGCGGTCCGCTCGGACGGAGCGCTCTTCGGTTTGGGCCGTCGGCGCGTTTGGAGCATCAACCCAGAGACCGCCGAGTGCACTTCGGTGGTCACGACGGACGTTCTTGGAACGGCGATGAGCTTTGTTCCCGCCGGCGAGATCAGCGCGCGCGAAGAACTCATCGTCGGGTACGAAGATGATGACGACCGCGCGAAGCTTGCTCGCGTCGACCTGGAGGCGGACCGCGTCGAAGACCTCGCGACCTTCTCCGGCGACTGTGAGACTTCCGGCGACATCACCTCCATCTCCGGCCTTGGCACCTTCATTACGCTTCGTTGCGCGGATGACGACACCCAAGACTACCTCGCCACGCTCAACGTCATGACGGCGAGCATCACGATCATCGGACCCACGGGCGTCGAAGATATCTGGGGCCTTGGCTTCTGGGCTGGCGTCTTCTACGGCTTCACGGAGAGCGGACAGCTCGTCGAGATCAACGCGGACACGGGCGCGAGCACCGTTATCTCCAACGACATTGGTTCCGAAGACGGATTCTGGGGCGCAGGCGTCACCACCGAAGCGCCTCTCATCTAGTGAGCGAGCCTCTGCCTCCGGGCCTCGATGTGGCTCCTCAACCGATGCCAGCGCCTTTGGGCGCTGAGCCGCCTGAGCCCAAAAAGGAAAAGAAGAAGCGAAAGCCCCTGATCCCCCGGCCCGTCAAGCGCGTGCTGGGGTGGATC
>JBGCFM010000099.1:0-51695 GCA_045106895.1 Polyangiales bacterium
GCCCATGTTCGTCTCCAAAACCTTCCGAGGGTGCTCAGCAGCCGAGTTCGGCGCCGAGAGTTGGGGGCTAGAGCCCCCATGCCAGTGCTCTCACCACCCTAAGCACGCGAATTCTTGGATCAACCCCAAGGGAAGAAATGAAGGAGAATCAGTCGAAATTCCTCGTCGTGACGTCAGGCTCGGTACCAATCTTGGAGTGGCTCCCGTCGACGCGCGGCGCTTGTCACGTCGCCGTACACCTCTTCAAAGGTGAAGCGACCGCCAATGCCGGAGAAGTCATAGGCGTCGGCAATGCGGATACCGCCAAACCCGGCACCGCCCTGAACCGATTCCCACTCGTTGCGTTCAAGGCCCAGCGCGTGAAGTAACGTGACCAAGAAGTTCGCGTAGACTCTCGTTCCAACGGGTCCGTAGAACGGATTGCCAGCATGACGAGCGAATGGCCGAGAGGTAAAGTCCCAGTACCCCGGTTCGAACTGACCCCGTCCGGTACCTCCGACGAGGATTGGCATCGAGTAGTCGTGATGCCCAGCGCCGCCGGTTTGCTCGTTCCCGAAGTAGACGATTGAGTTGTCCAAAAGCGTGTCGCCGTTTGCTTCGACAATCGAGTCCATCATGCTCATCAAACGGCCGACCTTCGAAGCCATGAAGCTGTACATACGCAAAGAAACCGCTTCGGCTTCACTGCCGCGGGGCCATGCGATGGGGTCGCCCTCGTCGACATCTTCATGACGGTAGTTCCAGTGAGAGCCACCACCCTCACGTTCGTGAAATGTGGAGCCCGTCTCTCCAAAGACTCCACCGAAGCTGGCCAGCGATAGGGAAACGACGCGGGTCATGTCGCACGCGAGGGCAGCAACAACCAGGTCCATCATAGTGTCGTAGTTGGCGTCAATCCAGGCGAGGTGAATATGGAACCGCTCTTCATCGATGAAGTTCCCGTAGCTGTAGCCAGCCTGGACGGCTGCATCCAACGTCGGGGGTTCACAACGAAGAAGCAGCTCCGCACGCGCCGCCAGGCGACGCTCAGAATCCGCCAAAAGGTCCAGGTAGTTCGACAGACGGTCTTGGTCCAACGTACTGATGCGCGAACTCCGCTGAAGGTCGACGACGCCCGGCATCGCCAAGTTGAGCGCACTACGGCTTCGATTCGTCGCTTGGTCCCGGTCGGGGTCCTCTCCCGTGCCCCCCGGAAAGAGCTTTGTGTACAGTCCCAAGACGTCGTCGTAAGGCTGGCGTTCGCCATCCTTCCAGGAGTAGTCAAAACCAGTGCGTGAGTTGACCCGGAGGATACGATGCGCAGGCGGTGTGTCATAGATGGACGAGGTCGCAAGAACCTCATCCATCGAAGTGCCCAGGTCGGGAACGCGACTCTCACCATTGAATGGACCAGGTGCCAACATGGTCGAATGGTTGTGCCCTGAACCGCACAAGCCAATGCCGCGAAGCAGACTGAGCTTGTGGGCCACCGGCGCGAACGCGCTGCCAAGCAAGGGCGATATCGGCTCGCCCGCTGCGAGAGGCGCGTGGAACGTATTCGGACCTACTTCCGTCGAAGGACGGTTGCGCGGGTAGTACAGCTGTTCGGGCTGACCGTAGAGCGAGCGGGCAGAAACGAAGCGTTTTGGGGAATGCTCTTGCGCCTGTGCTTCACGAGACACCGATGGCATGAACGGTATCGCGAGGAGCGAGCCACCGAGACCGCGAATAAACTGTCTGCGTTTGATCGTCTTGAGCATTAACGCGCCCTCCAAAACAGGTCGTCGTTGGCGATACTGTGTACAAAAAACTCGTAGACCGATTCGTCGGCGTCGAGGATGGCGTCTTGCTCGATTAAGAGACATCCATCGTCCGCAGCGGTGAACCGGTACAGCTGGTAGCGCAGCAAACTTCGAGCGAAGCACTGTCGCAGCTTGTCGCCTTGCAGGAACGCCTCGACCAACTCGACGGCGCCGTCCACTTCGCTCACGCCGCCTTCTTCGATGACAAGTTCGTCCGATCGGGCGTCGATAGGATGTGTAGCGACGAGTTCATCGCCTTCGAACACTTGCTCTTCTGTCGTCCAACGAGCGAGAGAGTCGAAGTTCTCGAGCGCAAAGCCGAGCGGATTGATCCGCGCATGACACCCCATACACGTGGTGCGACGCGTGATGTGCCCGATGACTTGACGGTTGGTGCGTGTGGTCCTGTCGGTGTCTTCGGGCGTCTCGTCGTCGTCGCGCGCGCTGATTACTTCTTGGTCCGGCTGACCGAGTTCGTCGCAGAGCAGTCGCTGTCGCATCATGACGCCGCGATGAATGATCGGTGAGTGGTCTGTGCCTCCCATCAGCGAAGCGGCACGAAGGAAAATCCCTTGATGCGGAGTAGTCGCCGTCCGTCGTGACCCGTCTTCGGATGCGCTGACGCCATAAACGCTCGCCAAGGCATCCGTCGTCGGAAAGACTGACTTGTC
Organism: Polyangiales bacterium; assembly: GCA_045106895.1. Classification (GTDB taxonomy): domain Bacteria; phylum Myxococcota_A; class Polyangia; order Polyangiales; family Houyiibacteriaceae; genus JBCCRV01. The sequence goes on from JBGCFM010000099.1 coordinate 2,453, forward strand.
CACGAAGAGGTCTCGAAACGTACCGTCAGCCTCCCAGACGATGTAGTCGATGAAACGGTCGAAATCCTGAAGTGCGTCGCTGTAGAGCGGCAATACATCCAGATCGCCACGGTATGCATTGCTAACGGAAACGGCTGGGAGGTCCTCGACTTCAAACCAAGAGTGAAAGAACGAGCGGATATGCGCCTTTCCTGCGTCGCTTCCAAGCAGCCGTTCCACCTGAACTCGAACCTGGCCCAGCGTTGATAGTTCCCCGCGTTGTGCGACAGCCCAAAGCTCATCGTCGGGCATGGTGGAGACAGCCCGGTAGCTGATGCGCGACGCGATCTCGAAGTCGGTGAGTCTGAATCGCTCGTTCTGAGGCTCTCCCTCCTCCACGAGCATCAAGAAGCGTGGCGAAAGAAGGACGGCTTGGATCAGCATCGCGACGTCTCCTTCGGAACGCCAAGCGTCGAGGTACCGACCACGTTCTTCATCACTCACCGGACCACGGAGTGCACGAGGCATGAACTGCGACAGAAATCCGTCGACGCACTCTTCGGACTCGAGAGTGCCGCACTCACCGTAGCGGTCCACAAAGCTCGCGTCGGAAGCGGCGGCGAGAGCTAGGGCGTTCGACACCGTGACGATCGCGTCCACATGCGATCCAGATAGTGAAGAGGCGAAGCGCTCCGGGTGAAACCCGAACGACTCGCTCGGCAGCACTGCCGTTGAAGTGGCGACGACATCGTAGAGCGACGGTCCAAAAAGATCGCGCAAGGTGTTTCGGAGTTCGACCTCCGTCAGTCTCCGCGCGTGTTTGTTGCCGGAGCCGCGCCGGCTTTCATCGCAGACTTCAGGCCCCGGTGGTTCATTCGGGTCGCCCGGCTCAAGCGGTGGATTGGTTGGATCGGCGGTCTCGTCGACAATCCTGCCCTGACAACCCATCACGAAGAGCGCGATGAACAAAGCGGACAGTAACCCGTAGGCTTGTGGACGCTTCAACGTTAGCCGCGCGACGTGGCACGATTTGGGGCTCATGCATTGTGAGTGCCTAAGACGGGCCCGTTTTATGATTGGGGGGCGTCTTTTGCACGGAAAAGCCGCGACATCGCTTCATAAGATATGTATCGCACCCACTATTGAGCGTTAAACCGCGAGGAGCCGGTCGTCGGCGATGCCTTCGCGCAGCCGGACCAAGTCTTCATGGTGGGCGATGACGACTAGGGAGCAGCCGGAGTCCAGAATCTGTTCTCCGCCGGGATTATACGCTGTTTCCCCATCGGAATGGTTGATCGCGATGACCAGCGCGCCGGTCTCCCGGATCTTCACATCTTTCAAAGTCCGGCCCACGAGGTTGCTGTCCGCCGGAATCTGCACGTCCTCTACGCGAAGCTGACGATCCGTCCGCAGGAGGCGGTCGAGGAACTCGACGGCGTTGGGGCGGATCATCTCGCTCACGAGGCGCAAACCGCCGATCTCGTTGGGACTAACGATCGCCGTCGCTCCCGCTCGCTGGAGCTTGCCTCGCGCGGAGGAGTCGATGGCCTTGGTCACGATACGAAGTGGTTTGTCGCGCGCTTCGTCGTCTGCCTGATGCTCTTCTTCGGAGAGCGCCTTCGCCGACACAACAACGAAGAGGTTGTCTTTGTCCGTGTGAAGCGCTGCGATCACGCCATCTGCACGCGTAATACCGGCGGCGAGAAGCAGATGGTCGTCCGTCGCGTCGCCAATAAGGTAGAGAATCTCGGAGCCGAGGTCCTGGGAGAGCGTCATGATTCGCTCTTCGTCCGTATCGATGACCACGAAGGGGTGCCCATCGCGAATCAGCTCTGCGACGACGTGCTCGCCGGTGCTTCCAGCGCCGCACACGATGATATGGCCCTTAAGTTTGTCGATCGCTCTCTGCATACGTCGCCGTCGAAGAATACCCTGTAAGTCGCCTTCAATGATGAACGCGGTGAAGGTGGAAAGAAAAAAGAGCAGCGTGAGACTGCCGAGAACGATGAGGAAGAGGGTGATCACCCTCGCCTCAGGCATCGCGTCCATGCCTGGGAGGGACTCCCCAAAGCCCACCGTGGAGACGGTGATCACCGTCATATAGAAGCATTCGAAGAGCGACCAACGGTCGTCGCCGACGTGGTAGAAACTCATCGTTCCTGCTGCCACCGTCGCCATCAAGATGACGATCGCCCGGACAAGACGGGAATACGCACGGTAGTGCGCGTCGGTACTATCGCGATACACCAACGCGCACACTCGGACGCACAGGCGGACACGTCAAGTTCGCTGTGCTCTCCGAAGACGAAGATTCAGTCCGCGAAGACGCCGTCGAAGACATGCCGCGCAGGACCTCGCATCGAAACCGGCTTCCCTTCGCCGCGGATCGTGATGGTGAGCTCACCTCCTGGGAGCCGCACCTTCATGGGGCGGCCGCGCTCCCAGCGTCCCGTTCGAACCGCAGCGGCTGCACAGGCGCAGGCGCCCGTTCCGCAGGCCATCGTCCAACCTGCCCCACGTTCGAGTACATCGAGGACAAAACCATCGTCCAGCGATGTGGCGAAACCGACGTTGACGCCTTGTGGAAAGAGTGAAGCTGTCTGAATCGCGGGTCCGAGTGTGAGACGCTCGTCGCACTGTTCGAAAAGCACCGCGTGGGGGTTTCCCATCCCTACGGCGGTGACCAAGCAGGTGACGGAAGCGACATCCACGGCAGCCTCGATGAGGGGCCCCGTTCCCACAAAAGGCACGTCTTCGGGACGAAACGACGGCACCGCCATGAAGACCTCGACGTCTTCTGGCCCATGAACGATGGCTTCATGGGGCCCAGCGCCGGTATTCCATATCGCTCGCTGAAGGTCCTGAAGGCGAGCCTGATGCCAAGCGACGCAGCGTAGACCGTTTCCGCACATCTCGGCTTGGCTGCCGTCTGCGTTCCAGACCACCATGGAAGGTGCATCGTCGATGACGAGCACTCCGTCCGCGCCAACGCCAAGGTGGCGGTCACAGACCGCTCGCGCGCGTGCAGCATTCATCGCGACATCCCGGACCACGACAAAGTCGTTCCCAAGACCCTCGTATTTGGCGAACTCAAAGGGCACACGCGAGCCTAGCAGACTCGCCCGCGAGTTCGCGATTCATCGGGCGCCACCGTCTTTCGCAGACACCAATGAAGCCGTGCCTCATGTGCCTCAGGCTGCTAGCCTCCGCGCCGTGCCAGGCCTAGACGAGTTACGAAAAAAAGTTCGATCCAAGCGTCAGGGAGCCCGTCAGGTCTCCGATGTGGTCGCCCAACTTGCTGACTCCGACGTTGCTGACTTCGTCGCATACTTGGCGGATCACGTGTCCGTCTCGAAGCTCGGAGAGCTCGTCGGACACCCGGAGGCGCAACGCCTCTTCAACCACTCCATCCCCGTGACCACGCAGAAGCGTGTTGTCACCGGGCTGACGGCCTGGCTCGATGCGCCGAGCAAACATGTCTGGCGCTGGGACGTCAACGCGTACCTCGCCGGCGAGGTTCCCGCTATCAAGGGTCCACGCCGCGCCGACGAAGCCGTGAAGTGGGCCGAAGATCACGACGTGGTGAACGCCCTGGAGCACCCCGCCGCGAACGCTGCGCCGCTCTCGGACAAGCACGTCCGTTGGCACCTTCGCAATCACTACGAAGGAACCGTCGGCGACCTCGTTCGAGGCGCCAAGGTAGGCTACCGAGCCGTCGAAGACGCCGCGAAGACAGCCGCGACGCAGTACCTCCGTTGGGCTGAGCGACGCCACCGTCTCGCTCTACGGCGCGCAAAGACCTGGGCTTCACGTCCCAAAGAGCCACAGCTTCAGCTGCTTTCGCACCGCATCAAGGCGGCGCTGCGCATCTTGGACGACTCCCACATTCGTCCGGTCGTTCCGGTAGGCGGCATCGTGGTTCTTCCGGACATCGGCGGCACCGCCACCATGTTCAAGAGCCAAGAACATGGTCAGCAGAGCGTCGGCGTGCCTTTCGCTGGCTACGAGCACCTCCCCCTTCGCTTGGACATGGAGCACCCCGCGGAGCTCCGTGTTGTGCTCGAGTGGACCCTCGACGCGATCCACGAGCGCAAGAGCCCCATTCGTCCAGCTCTCCTCGATGTGCTCTCGGAACCTAGCTGGGCCCGCCTCGTCGACGAACTTGAGACTGTCCTCGAGAAGGCCGAAGAGCCTTCGCGCAAGGATGTCACCGAGCGCATCGTTTTCCGAATCGATCCCCTCGACGACGACAGCGGACTCACCCGCATCGAGGTCAGCGCAGCGGTGCAAAAGCGCGGCAAAAACGGCCGCTGGTCCGCCGGCGCCGTCAAGCCAGCCCAGAAGCTCATCGAGCACAGCGCGGCACGGCGGGAGGACCTCGTTGCCTTGGACCTCATCTCCATTGCGGAGAACGCCAGCGCGAATCGTTTCACGGCTTTCGCCGAAGCCGCCGCCGCCCTGCGTGGCCACCCGCGCGTGGAACATGGCGAAACCAAAGACCGAATTCGCGTGCGTCGGACGCCGCCCACCGTCGCCCTTGAGCCTCTCGAGTCCGGGCACAAGCTGACGATTCGCGTCAACGACTACGAGATCACGAAGTACGAGTCGGATGCACGACTCGTCGCCTACGACGGCGACGAGACCCTCCATGTCGCAGATGTCACGGACAAGCTCGGTGCGTTTATTCGGGCCACGGAGTCATTTCCGGCGCTCTTGCCTGCGGCCGCACGCGCGCGCGTGCTCTCCCTTCTTCCGCGTCTCCAGCCCGACGCCGGCCTCGTCATTCCCACGGAGCTTCGTGGAGTTGAATGTGACGCACTTGAGACCCTTGTCGTTCGCCTGACGCCCGACGAGAGCGGCCTCGAGCTCGAAGTCTGCACCCGCCCCCTTGAAGGTGGGCCCACCTGGCCTCCGGGTGACGGTCCTCGACTGGCCTTTGGCCAAAAAGACAACGAACGCGTTCACGCTCTCCGCGATTTCGACGCCGAGCGCGCGCGCATGCGCGGACTCCTCGACGCCATCGACCTTCCTCTCTCGGCGACTCAGCGCATCGAAGGCCTCGACCGCGCACTCGACGTCATCGGTCTCCTCCAAGGACAGCAGGGCATTGAGCTCGAGTGGCCGGAGGGCCGTAAGGCCTGGAGCGTAGGTGCCACCGGCGACCTTCGCGTGCGCGTGCTTCGCGCCGGCGAGTGGTTTGGCGTTGAAGGCGGCGTTGAAGTGGACGGCGAAGAGGTGCCTCTCACGGCGCTCTTGCAGGCGGTCCGCCGCGGTCAGCGCTACGTCCGAGTCAGCAAGGGACGTTTTGCGAAGATCGAAGAAGACCTTCGAGCACGCATCGAGACGACGTCGGACGCCCTCATCGTCGATGGCGCAGAAGTCAAAGTCGGCATCGGGTCCGTGGAGGTCGTCGATCAGCTCGGCGTCGTCGAAGCGGACGACGCCTGGCGTGATGTCATTCAGCGCGCCAAGGCCGCCAAAGACATCAAGCCGCCGCTCCCCACCGGCCTCGACGCCACGCTTCGTGACTACCAGCAAGAGGGCTTCGAGTGGATGTCGCGGCTCGCCTCTTGGGGCGCAGGCGCCTGCCTCGCAGACGAAATGGGTCTGGGTAAGACGGTTCAGACCCTCGCGATGCTCCTCGACCGCTCCGAAGATGGTCCAAGCCTCGTCGTTGCACCCACTTCGGTGGGTCCAGGTTGGGAGAGCGAAGCCGCGAAGTTCACGCCGGCTCTCGACGTCCGCATGTACCGCGGTGCGAAGCGAGAGAAAGAGCTCAAGGACCTGGGCCCCGGCTGCGTCCTCATCACGAGCTACGATGTGCTCGCCCGAGACGGCGAAGTGCTTTCGGAGATCGAGTTCGGCAGCGTGGTCTTCGATGAAGCCCAGGCCATCAAGAACGCACGAACGCGTCGCGCCAAGGCCGCTCGCTTGCTCAACGCGAAGTGGCGCGTGGCGCTGACCGGTACGCCTCTCGAGAACCACCTCGGCGAAGTGTGGAGCATTTACCGCACCGTCAGCCCCGGACTCCTCGGGCCGTGGGAGCACTTTCGTCGTCACTACGCGTTGCCCATCGAACGTGATGGGGACGCGGAGGTTCAACAGAAGCTCATTGGACGGCTTCGGCCCTTCTTGCTTCGCCGCACCAAGGCCGAAGTCGCCTCCGAGCTTCCGCCACGCACCGAGGTCGTCGTCCCCGTCGAGCTCAGCGAAAAAGAGCGACGTCTTTACGACGCCACGCGAGACGAAGCCGTCGCTTCGCTGGGTTCACCCGAGCGCTTTGCTGTGCTCGCTGCGCTTACGCGACTTCGACGCCTCGCCTGCCACCCCCGCCTCGTCGTTCCTTCCTGGAGCGAGTCCTCGGCGAAGCTCGATGCGTTTCTCAAGCTCACGAGCGAACTCATTCGGGACGGCCACCGCGCCCTGGTGTTCTCCCAGTTCACCTCGCATCTTGCGATCATCCGCGAAGCCCTCGACTTCCGCAGCATCTCCTCCCTCTACATGGACGGGAAGACGCCCTCGAAGAAACGCCAGGCGCTCATCGACAACTGGCAAGACGGCGACGACCCAATCTTCTTGATCTCCCTCAAGGCGGGCGGAACTGGTCTCAACCTCACGGCAGCCGACACGGTGATCCACCTGGATCCGTGGTGGAACCCCGCCGTCGAAGACCAGGCCAGCGACCGTGCGCACCGTATCGGGCAAGAAAGACCGGTCACCGTGGTCCGCCTCGTCGCCCAAGACACCATCGAAGAGAAGGTGCTTCTGCTTCACCGCAGCAAGCGCGACCTCGCCGACGCCCTCCTCGCAGGCGGCGACACGGCCACGAAACTCGAAGTTTCGGACCTTATCTCCTTGATGGAGACCTGATCAGCCGGCCAAACGGCCGGTTTTCTACTGCTCGCTTGATTTTCGGCGAGCATGGGCGAAGGCACACAGCCGCAACTCGACTTTGACCCTGAATGGGGCCAGGTTTCCGAGCGATGAGTATGGAATCGGTCAGCACCGGCAAATCCGCCGCTCCAGTCGCCCCCAAAGCCACCGATGCCGCCGCCGCGCGCAAAGCAGCGAAGGCGAAGGAAAAGGAGCTCATCAACAAGACGCGTCCCTTCGCGAAGGAGAACGTCGCGCTCTCCTGGTTTCACGTCATCACGACGATGGGGGTTATCGCTGCATTTGTGACGGGCACCGTGTTGTTGAACCAGTGGTGGGCGCGGGCGCTCTGTTCGCTGGGGGCCGGCCTCACCATCGTGCGCGGGTTCATCCTCTACCACGACCATATGCACAACGCGCTCCTCAAGCGCTCGCCCGTCGCCAAGGCCTTCTTCTGGGTCTACGGCATCCTCGTGCTGACGCCGCCGAAGGTCTGGAAGCAAACGCACAACTACCACCACGCGCACAACTCCAAGATCGTGGGCTCTCACGTTGGTTCATTCCCCCTGCTCACCGTCGAGATGTACAAGGCGGCGACGCCGATGCAGCGCTTCATGTATCGCTTCACCCGCCACCCCATCAATATCCTCATCGGCTACCTGACGGTGTTTGGCTTTGGCATGTGCGTGTCGCCTTTCCTGCGCCGACCCAAAGGCAACTGGGACTCCATCTTCGCCTTCGTGGTGCACATCGCGCTCTTGCTCACGCTGGGCTTTGTCTTCGGCTGGGACATCGCGCTCTACAGCCTCGTGCTGCCCCTCGTCGTGGCCTGCGCCGCCGGCGGCTACCTGTTCTACGCACAGCACAACTTCGAGCTGATGATGGTGCAGCCCCGTCACACCTGGAGCTTCACGCGCGCCGCCCTTGAGTGCTCGTCCTACATGGAGCTGGGCCCCATCATGCGCTGGTTCACCGGGAACATCGGCTACCACCACGTTCATCACCTGAACCCGACGATCCCGTTCTATCGGTTGCCGGAAGCCATGAACGCCATCGAAGAGCTTCAAAACCCAGGAAAGACCAACCTTTGGCCCTGGGAAATCGCCAAGTGCTTCCGCTGCAAGCTCTGGGATCCAGAAGCTGAGCAGATGGTCGGCTACCCCTGAGGTTCACCTGTTAGACTGACGTGTGGCCGATGCCAATGCCTACGCCAAGCGTCTACGCGTTCCCACGCAAGGGTTTCGCCGCGTCCGACAGCGCCGTATCGGTCACTACGAAGTGCTCGCGGTCCTGGGCAAAGGCGGCTCCGGCGAAGTCTCCCTAGCGGTCAGCCGCTCCGATGATTTCCGCAAGCTCGTCGTCCTCAAGACCCTCCACGAAGAGTTCGAGGATGACCCGGACTCCATCGAGTCGTTCATGGATGAGGCGCGTTTGGCGGCACATCTGCACCACCCGAACATCGTTCAGACTTTCGAAGTCGGCGTGGCGCATCGAAGCCACTTCATCGCCATGGACTATCTTGAGGGCATCCCCCTCAACCGTTTGCTCTCTCGCCTGGGACGACGCGATCGCAAAATGGACCCGGGAGTCGCGGCGTTCATCGCACGTGAAGTCCTCGCCGGGCTGCACTACGCCCACGACCTTGAGTCTTACGACGGCACGCCCCTCTCCATCGTCCACCGTGACGTCAGCCCCTCGAATATCTTCGTCAGCTGGGATGGCGTGGTCCGCCTCATCGACTTCGGCATTGCCAAAGCCGCCATGCGTCGAGCCAACACGGACTCCGGAGTGATCAAAGGAAAGTTCGCCTACATCGCTCCAGAGCAGGTCACGGGAGGCGATGTCGACCGGCCCGCCGACATCTACAGCTTGGGCGTCGTTCTCTGGGAGATGCTCGCCGGAAAGCGTTTGCGACCGAACAACAACGACGTCGTCACGCTCCAAGCCCTCGTCGAAGGTGAAGCGCCAAGGGTGCAAGAAGAGAACTCCAGCGTGGATGACGTCCTGGCGGGGATTGTCGACCGTGCGCTTCGCGCAGACCCCAGCGAGCGCTATGAAAGCGCTAACGCAATGGCCGTCGCCCTCGACGATTGGCTCGCCCAGCGCACCACGCGTGTCGTCAAAGAGGACGTCGCGGCGCTCGTCGGTGACACCTTCGAAGGGGAGCGCGAGCAGCAGGAACTGCTTGTACGCGAGTGCATGCAGAGTTTAGGCGGCGACGGAGTCAGTGGTGACTCAAGCGGCGAGTTGGCACCCTTGCCCGCTCGAGCAGACATGGACGAGCGGCGCTCGCCCATCCCGCGCTTACCCGTGGCGCTCATCGCCTGTGGATTCCTCGTCGCGCTATGGCTCCTCATCGGGCCCTAACGCTCCGATTTCCGGGACGCCCTAGAGCCGCTCAATGGCGTGACCCGCCTGCCGAAGCCGACGCAAGAGCCCGCCTTCGCCAAGGATATGGCCGAGACCCACGGCGATGAAGAGGCCGCCTTCTTCCAGCTCGGGTTCAACGACCTCAAGCCAGCGCTCGTTTCGACCATCGAAGAGCGCTGCATGGAACGCACGTACGCCGGCGTCACCGCTGTCATGAAGGAGACCGCGTACGTGATTGGCGTCCCCCGAGAGGTATGCCTCGATGAGCGCGTTGAGTTCTGTATTGAGTCGTTCGGGTTCAAGCACCATGTCGCGAACGATGTGACCCATGATCTCGTCGCTCACGCTGCCCAGCGCCTCCGCCTGGTCCTCAACGGTCTCCAGAGGCCGGAACTGGACACCTTGCTGCTGCACATATCGATGAAACTCTTGGTCCATGCTGTGTGCTGCGCTTCCCCTCCGAATCGCGTCTGCGCGCTTTTGCTGGAGGAACATCATGGACACCCATGGGCGAAGCCTCGGGAGCCGCGCGACATCCGTGACGTGAAGCAGTTCGTTGCTAAGGCGGTACATCGCGCGCGGCGTGATGTAGTCCTCGAGGATCTTGTTGATAGGCAAGCTGGCGTTCGTCGCGAGCGCCGCCAAGGTGCCGGCTTCAGGGTCGATCTCTTGAAACACGATGCGCGCCTCGTCGATGTACTGAAGTCCGTCCGCCGGGAACGCTTCATCGAACGCGACGCCCACGTGCACCGTCCCAAAGATGTACGACGGTCGCGCGCCGGAATCGATCCGCCAGAGGTAAGGCTGGGCCACAGAGCGATGCTGTCGGCGCGGGACCGGCGGCGCGACAGGGGCGGCCACAACCTCCGGCTCAGGCTCTTCTTCTGCATACGTCGGTGCCTGCATGCGGCTGGGACCACATCCGAGCAAGAGACCCAGACTCAGGGCCCAAATTGTTCGCGTCATTCTTCTTCCTTGGCCGCCTCGTCGAGAGCGCGTCGAGCATCATGGTAACCGAAACCGGCGCGCGCGAGGGACGCTAGCTCTTTGTCGCGCTTCTCGCGGTCTTGACCGAAGCGACGGCGCGCCACCGTTCGAGACGCCGCGACAGCTTCGGCGCCCTCCTCCTCCGCCTCAAAGAGCGCCCTCACGGTCTCCTCGGCGATGCCTTTTTTCTTCAGCGCCGCTTCGGTTTTGCGCCGGGAGCTTCCGCGACCGCGAAGCCTCGCGAAGTGGTTGGTCGCAATGCGCGAATCTGAAAGATAGCCCCGCTCCTCGCACTCATCGAGGATGGCTTCTATCCACTCACCACCTTCGTCTGGAGCGTCGCCGCTCTTTGCAAGGGCTCGCTGGAGCGCCACCGCGACCTCTTGGCGGCTCGCGTCACGCCGGCTCAGCATGCGAAGCGCCTTCTTCTCCAGCGAATCTCGCGTCACCACGATTTCTTTCCTCACGCTCTGAAAGATGCGTCATCTGCCGGTTCTTTCAACGTGGCAACACTGGCACTGGGCCCCCAGCTCACCCATGATGTCGCAATGCAAGGTGCACGAGAGGGCTTCACCGCCGGACAAACGCCCATTCACTACTGGCGGCTGGGAGACACGGGGCCGAAGGTCCTCCTCCTCATGGGCTTTGGTATGCGTGGGTCTCTGTGGGGCCCGCAGATCAATGGTCTGAAGGACGGTCATCAACTGGCATGGCTGGACAATCGCGGCATCGGGAAGAGCGGGCCTTGCCCGACCCGCACCTGGACGATGGCGGACATGGCGCGCGACTCCCTTGAAGTCGCGGATGCTCTCGGCTGGGACCGCTTCCACCTCGTTGGGGTGTCGATGGGCGGCATGGTCTCCCAAGAGGTCGCACTGCATTCGCCAGAGCGCATCCTCAGCCTCTCCCTCCTCGCCACCCACGAAGGCGGAAATCCACTGCGCTGGGCACCACGCGCCAAGGGCCTGCGCTGCTTTCTTGAGGCACAAACCAAGAGCGGCAGTGAGCGCATCGCTGCCCTTCGAAAGCTCCTCTACCCGGAAGCCTACGTCGCCAGCTGCGACATGGACGCTCTCGAAGAGCGCATGATGGACCAGGTGGGGCGACCCGCTCCGCGGGAGACGCTCCTCGGACAGCTATCTGCCGTCATCCGCCACAAAACCGGCCCCCGCCTCCATCGGCTGCGCATGCCCACGCTCATCGTGAAGCCGAAGCTCGACATTCTGATTCCGCCGAGCAACAGCGACCGACTTCGACGTCGCATCCCCCACGCCACCTTCATCGAGCTCGACGATGCTGGTCACGGCGCCATCTTCCAGCGCGCGGACACCATCAACGCTGCGCTGCGGGACCACTTTCAAGACGCCGCCGTCTCCGACCTCGCGACGCGCGGCTCAAGCGTCCACGCCTAACGCGCTCGAACCGTCCGGAAAAGCGCTTACTCGATGAGGGTCTGGCACGCGAGGGCGTGGTTGCGCAGTCGCAAGTTGCCCGCGTCTCCTCCGCGACCGTAGAAACGCGCCGCGCTCGCGAAGTCTCCGTCCTGGTAGGCAAACCAACCAAGCGCCTCATCGCCATCCAACCCGCCGGCTTCAAGATAGGCGCCCAGAGCCTGAGTGCGTCGTTCCTTGGGTACGTCGGCGGCGCCGAGGGCGAGCCAGCCCCAATAGCCTTGGAGTTCTACATCCGAGAGTCCCTCGGTGAGCTCAAGGCCCATGATGCCGTTGAAACGAGCCGCGAAGAGGGCTCGGAGGACGATGTCCGGGGCGACGCGCTCGCCGTCTTGCATCGCGCCATATCGCTCAAGCATCCGGGGGAAGGAGCCCAGGAACGCCCCCTCGTCGTCGCGGCCCCCGCGCAAAGCTCCATCAAGACCCTCCACGACCTGGGCACGCAAGGAGGCGATGGCCTCATCACCGTGCTCCTCGCGAACCTGTGCAACGGTCGCTTGTATCGACTGGGAGCGAGTCTCGAACTCTTCCTCGGACTCTCCCTCCCCAATTTCCGCGAGGCCCTGAGCTTCATAAAGCGGCCAAAGCGGTGAATCTGTGGACCACCCGGTGGCAGCATCTGCGCTCGCGGACGTCGCCCTTCGGGCAGCGCTAAGGGCGTTTGGGTCAAAGCGAAGAGCCGGCCCGGAGCTCGGCAATACCCCTTGGGGCAAGGCGAGCACCACGGCCGCACAGCCCGCGGCGACGGTGGTCAAAATGAGACGTGTTCCGGGGCCGCTCAGTTCGCGTGACTTGACTTTATCACTCGCCAACGTGTACTTCTCCTTCCTTCTCACTCGTGAGAGCAAGGAGTTTTTGGTGACCGGCCGCCGCGTCCATGAGCGATTCGAATGTGACCTGCCCGTCACGCTGTTGCACAACGATCAAGAGTTCGAAGCTGTCGCTACGAACATCTCCTTGGGCGGTGTGTACCTCGTGACCGAAGCGACGATGCCTTACGGCTCGCTCGTCAACGTGCGTTTCCGCGTCCCCGCCATGAAGAAAGACGCGACCGTCGCCGGAACGATTCGCTGGGTCAAACCCGACGGAGTCGGTGTCCAGTTCGGTAGCCTCCGCGCGCTCGAAGTCTGGGCTCTGAACCAGTACTTCAAGGGTCTCAAGGTGAGCCCCGAGACTTCGCCCTCCAGCTAGCCCTCGGATTTCAGCCGCCTCTATCGGGCGCAACGACGTGTTCGTCCAGCCCATCCTCATGGAGCGGACTTTGCCGCGACGCGCTGTGCCCGGGCCACCGTCAGGGAGGTCATGTGCACAATGGTCGAAACGTTGGCGCCCTGCTGCAGGACATTGATGGGCTTGGCCATCCCAAGAACCAAGGGACCCACCACCTGGTGGCCTGTCGATGCGAGGAGCTTGTACGCGATGTTGCCAGCCCCAAGATTCGGAAAGACCAGTACGTTCGCCGGCCCCGTGAGCGTCAAGAAGGGGTAGGGCTCCCGTGCCTCTTCGAGGAGCGCAACATCCGCCTGCATTTCGCCATCGACTTCAAGCTCTGGTCGACGCGAACGAATGATCTTCACCGCGTTGGCCACCTTCTTCTGTGCCGGGTGGGGTGCGTCTCCGAAGTTCGAAAACGAAAGCATCGCAATGCGAGGAGTCACGCCAAGCTCCAACGCGAGGTCAGCCGTCAGAATCGCAGACTCCGCGAGCGTCTCCGCATCGGGGTCGATATTGACCGTCGTATCGGCCAAGAAACGAACGCCCTCCTTCGTGATCACCATGTAGCAACCGCACGCACGAGAGACATGGTCTGAGGTGCCGATGATCTGTAGCGCGGGGCGAATCGTCTCGGCGTAGGGCGACGTGAGACCCGACACGACACCATCCACATCACCGGACTCCAGCATCATCATGGCGTAATGGGTACGCGAGCGTTCCAGGAGACGTCGCGCCCGAACGCGCGTGAGGCCGCTTCGCTGACGTAGTTGCCAGAGGAGCTCCGCGTAGCGGTCAATGTTCGGCAACTCTTCGCGCGATACGATCTCAACACCAGTGAGATCTACCCCGAGAGTCGCGGCTCGAGTCCGAATCGTGTCGGGTCGTCCGATGAGAACGGGCATCGCGATGTGGTCGCTTTGCACAATGTCCGCTGCGCGAAGAATGGCGTCCTCTTCGCCTTCGGGAAATACGACGCGACGTGGGTCTTTTCGCGCACGGCCCGTCACATGCCACATGACGCGACGAGTTGGGTTGAGCTTACGAATCAGGCTGTGGCGATACGTGCGAATATCCAACGGCTCTTGCGCCACGCCGGACTTCATCGCGGCCTCCGCCACTGCTGGGGCGACCCAACTCAGGGAGCGATCGTCCATCGGTTTCGGGATGATGTAGTCCTTGCCAAACTTGAGTGACTCGTCGCCGTAAGCTTCAAGCACGTCATCCGTCACCCCCTCACGGGCGAGGCGCGCGAGCGAGAGCGCCGCTGCGATCTTCATCTCCTCGTTGATGTGTGTCGCCGCCACATCCAAAGCGCCCCGAAAGAGGTACGGAAACCCAAGAACGTTGTTTACCTGGTTTGGGAAGTCAGTCCGGCCGGTACCAACGATGGCGTCTGGACGAGCCTCGCGCGCGGCTTCGTAGCCAATTTCGGGGTCCGGATTGGCGAGCGCGAAGATGATGGGTTTGGGCGCCATCGTCTTGATCATCGCTGGGGAGACAATGCCTCCGGCGGAGAGCCCAATCAGCACGTCGGCGTCCACGATGGCTTCGCTCAAGGTCTTGCGCGGATCACTCGTCGGACGCGCAAAGCGACGGCGGTAGTCATCGAGGTCAGGGCGATCTTCGCGAATCACCCCATCGAGGTCGACGAGGGTGATGTTCTCCGTTTTCACGCCAAGCTGGGTCCACAAACGCATGCAGCCAATGGCCGCAGCGCCCGCTCCGATGCAAGTCACCTGCAGTTCGCTGAGCTCTTTCTCCTGGAGCTCCGAGGCGTTGCGAAGCGCGGCTGCACTAATGATCGCCGTCCCGTGCTGGTCGTCGTGAAAGACAGGAATCGACATTCGCTTCTCGAGCGCCTCCTCGATGAGGAAACACTCGGGAGCCTTGATGTCTTCGAGGTTGATGCCGCCAAAGGTCGGCTCAAGCGCGGCGACGACATCGATGAAGCGCTGCGGGTCGCTGGCGTCCACCTCGATGTCGAACACATCGATGTCCGCGTACTTCTTGAAGAGCACCGCCTTGCCCTCCATGACGGGCTTCGCCGCCAGTGGACCAATATTGCCGAGACCAAGGACCGCCGAACCGTTGGTGATCACACCCACCAGATTGCGCCGCGCGGTGAACTCTCCAACCCGTCCAGGCTCCTCGGCGATCACGCGACACGGCGCCGCCACACCCGGGGAGTACGCGAGGCTCAGCTCGCGCTGCGTGCCGACGGACTTCGTCGGAACAACTTCGATTTTTCCGGGCCGCCCTTTGGTGTGATAACGGAGGGCTTCATCGTCGAGGCTCATGCGGTCCACCTTAGTGCGGGATGAGCGATCCAGAAAGAAAGATGAGGACGAGGACTAGAGCGCGAGCCCAGTCAGGTCCGTGACGATCACCATCCGCTCCAGAGCCGAGGCTGGCGTCCGCGAGTCGCCGGCGAGTGTCGCCTTGAGCGCCCCGCGCTTCGCTTCTCCACAGGCGTAGATCAAACTAAGCCCCGCTGACGCGAGCACCGGCAATGAGAGCGTCAGGCGCTCGCTGGGCGGCTTTGGGCTCCCCAGCACCGTCTGGACAGCGCCCGCGCCTTCAGCCTGGAGGCCGGGAAAGTGCGAAGCGATGTGAGCGTCTCCGCCCATCCCGAGAATCGCCACGTCAAGCCCCGCGAAATCTTCTTCAAAGACCGTCGATGCGTGTTCAGCGGCCTGCTGGAGAGTCTGGTTTTTGGCGAAGAGCGCGAGCTCTTGTCGCGGCAAGTCAGCAGCGCTCAACGCGCCACTTCGGTAGAGCGCCCCGCGATTGCTGGCCTCCTCTTCAAACGGGACAGCACGCTCATCCGCCCACGTCAGGCGAACCTGCGACCAACGCTCTCCGAGAGCGCGCCGAAGGGGCCCCACCAAGGCCCCTGCGCTGCCACCGGAGATGGCGATTCGTGGGGTCTGCACGTCACGGAGAGCTTCGAGGATCAACGCCAGGGCGTCATCCACGGGCGTGCTTGATTGAACGACACGACGCTGGGAAGAGTCGCTCATCAGGGCATCATAAAGCGCGGGCCGGTACGGTAAGGAATCTCAAGCTCGTCCGAGCGGCAGGTCCCGCCTCGGCAGGTCCCGCTGGAGCAGTCCGCAGGCGAGCGGGCAGTGAAACGCAAAAAGACATCTTCATTCTCGGGCACTCGCATACCGATGAGGGGATTGACGAGGTCCACGTCGATCAAACCATCGCCGGCCATGGAGTCTCCCTCCGTCATCCCGTCATCACGGAGCATCAAGAGTTCAATGAGGCGTGCGCCCTCGCCCTCACCGGAGCGCAGCTCCAACACGACCTCATGTGGACGCGGTGAGTCCGGACAGATCGAAAGCTGGACGCGGATTGCGAGCCTCTCGGTCAGGTCATCCACAACGACGGCGTCTGGGGTCACGCTCGCACTCTCGATGATCGATGCTTCAAAGGGGAGACAGTTCGTCACCACTTCGCCAGCGCAATTCACTTCGAAGTCCGGTGTCGTGCTGCATGCGCCAAGAACTGCGCACGCCAATATCCACATAAGTCGCTTCATTGCTCTCTCCGGCGCGGGTTCTCGTACACAGACACGATGGGAACTCCGTCGTACGTCAAAACGTAAGCAGGCGCAGGCGAGCCAAAGGCCACCCAGGCTTGGGCGTCGACCTCCGCGAAGTGCTCCTCATGATGAACCATGATGAAGTCCGCTCGCGCCATGTTGTAGGTCCCGCGAATGTTCGCTGGGATCAGTTCGTCGCGCTGCAGCATGCGCCACGCGATGTCCGTGGTGTCACAGAGCCAAACAGTGCCGCCATCGGGCATTTCTTCCTTGAAGAAGTCGACGAGGCTCCCGGTCGTGAACCCCCAAAACTGGCGGTTCATCCCTAAGTCCGCAGCGCCAGGAACACCCCCCGCAGCAAACGTGTAGTGCGAGAGGCCAAAGGGGTGGGAGCGAATCGTGTCCGCCGCCGAGGGCGCGATGAGGGCGGCAGCGAGGAGCACGACAGCGGCGCTCTCTTGCATACGACTCAAAGTCGCGCGGCTGCGCATCCAGTCCTTCAGGCGCTCCGTGAGATGCCAAAAGCCTAGACCCGCGTAGAGGGCCAAAAACGGATACGAGGGCATCCAGTGCTTCGTCGCGCCAAAGATCGGCGAACTCGGGAGCGCGATGACCACCATCGGCGCGAGCAGACTCCCGATGAGAAGGACGTCCGTGTGCGAGGGGTCCGGAGACGCGCCCTTCTTCCAGAAACGTTTGGTCAAACGCGCCGGCACCGCAGCTCTGAGTCGATGGGCGAGACCAAAGAAACACAAACCCAAGGTGACGATGGACACCGTGAAGAGCGTCATTACGAAGGGGTAGTGAACGGGAAACGGCGGCCGGAACCAGGTCTCACCGAGATACGCGATGTTGTAGTACTCGTGCCCGGTGTGGAAACGGATGTACCACCCGAGGCGGGGAAGCGTCTCGTTCCAAAGCCACGGCCAGGTTCCCACAAAGATGAGGGGCCCAATCAAGGAGAGAGAAAGCAGCCACCAAGGCCGTGTGGACAGTCGCGCGTTGGCAGGCCGTGAACGGTTCGAGAGGGACATCCACACGAAGTGAATCAAGAAGATCCCTGGCAGCACCCAGGCGTTGTGTTTGGTGGCGAGGGCTAACCCAAACGCCACGCCGAATCCGATAGCCCACGTTCTAGAACGCAGCGCCCTCCAATACGCGTAGGTGGCGAAGGTCACCATCAAGGTGATCGGCACATCGAAGCAGTCGAGATGTGCATGGTAAAATGGGCGCGGCATGAGCGCGTATGCGAGCGCCGCAAACAGCCCCGCTTGCCTTCCAAAAGCGCGCGCCCCAAAAATGTAGATGAGCCAGAGCAGCAATCCGGCGCACGCCATGCCGGGAAAACGAAACGCCGTGGAGTGGTCCGGAAAGACCTCCCACTTCTGCTGAACCAGCCAACTGATAGCGAAGAGGCTCTTGATGAGCCCTGGATGTTCGTGGTTGTAGTCCCACGCACGGTCGATGGCTTCCTGCTCCATCGCCGCGCTCGAGTCCTCTGCGAGGAGCTGAAACCAGCCTGCGTAGTCTTGGCCGGCGATGACGTAGAAGCTCTCATCGCGCGACATGCCCAAGTCAGGACTACCCGCCAAGAGCACGCCGATATAGGTGGCGCAGATCAAGAAGCCTAGGAGGTGATCCCAGGGCCCGACGCGAGGTCCACGGCTACGATTCACCGCGCAGCCCTCTCAGCCGTCTCGCGACTACTCGCAGCCCAGCAGAGCGTTCGAAGATGAGGGTTCTCGGCGGAGACCACGATGCTCACATCTCCCCGGGCTTTGTCTTCGCCGAGGGGCGTCGGGTCAGCGCTCATGCCTTCCCATCCGTCGCCATCACGGTGGACCATGCGCCCCACCTCTTCGCCGTCCACGAGAACCTGGACATGAACGGGTCCGTTCTCAAGGTCCCGTTCGTGCTCGTAGTAGATGCCTGCGTGGAGAACGAGTTCGTCGCCGAGCGGCACGTCTCTAAATGTCGTGGTCGTCGGCACGTTGCCGCCCTGTGGATGCTGCCAAACGCAGTAGCGATTCTGCATCTCGAGATCCTCGATGACCGTCTGCCCGACCCAAAGCCAGGCATCGGGTCCGCAGAAGAAGCGCTCCGCCGGCCACATAGGCCCACGAAAGAGCCCGCCACCTTCAAGGGCACGCTGTTGCTTTGGACACTCGCGCCCAGGAACGCTCACCTCCGCCTCGCCGATGTTCGACGTGAAGTCGTAGAGCACACGCGGGCTTTGGAGCGTGTAGCGTCGTAAGGTCACACGCCCAAAGCGTCGGGAGAAATCAGGCTCCATTTCGGCGAAGTGTTCGTGTGAGTGGCCACGAATCGACAGCTCCCACACCCGGCTGTAGGGCGCGAAGTCTGCGCGTCCGGCGTCTTGCACCGAAAGCCGACCGGCAAAGTGCTGACGCAAGAGCGGGTCCGTCCAGCCCGGTGAGCTCACCACGGTGTCCCCGTCGTGCCATTCAACGCCCACGAACTCCGCCGCAGACGCCCAATCAGACTCAGGGACGACGCGCGCCTCAACAACGAACGCGCCGAAAAACTCCACCGTCGCGAGGGCCAGAAACCCAGCGACCCACCAGACCGCGCGTGGGGTCTTCTCCCGGGTGGGCTTCTCGCTTGTGGCCTGCGCGCTCTCGGACTGCTTTGCCACGAATCGGGAGCATATGCGTCCGCCGGCCGGGGTCAAGGAGCAGCCATGAGCCAAGCAAGAATCCTGGACGAGGGCGGGGCGCCCCCCGCATGATGCAAGCGTGGGACTTGAAGCTGGCCTCCTTGAAATGGACCGCGTCGTGGAGCTCGTCCGAGAGAAGGCGCTCTTGGAACGCTTCAGCGTGGACGAAGGCGATGCGGCCCCAGTTCTTCCCGAAGCCGTGGTGTTTCCTCGGACGAGCCCTCAGGTCGCCGCCGTCATGCAGATCGCCAACCGACACAGTATCCCGGTGACTCCACGTGGTGCTGGAACGAACCGAGTGGGCGGAGCTGTTCCCTGTCCCGGCGGCATCGTCATGGCGATGGAGCACTTCGGCGCTCATCTCGACATCGACGAAGCATCCGCGCGGGCTCACGTCGGCGCCAGCACGATCACGAAAGCCCTCCACGACGCCGCCGAATCATGCGGCCTCTTCTACGGCCCTGACCCCAGCTCCTCCGCGGAATGCCAGGTCGGCGGCAACGTCGCGTGCAACGCCGCAGGTCCACGGGCCTTCAAGTACGGCTCAACGAGCCAGTGGGTCCTTGGACTCGAGGTCGTCACAGCGGGCGGCGAACTCCTCACGCTCGGGGCCGGAACAACAAAAGGCGTCACCGGCTACAATCTAAAGTCTCTCATCACCGGCTCCGAAGGCACCCTCGCCATCGTCTGTGGAGCGACCCTTCGCCTCATCCCGGCTGCCCCCGAAGTCGCGACGCTCTTGGTCAGCCTCAAAGCCGAAGAGGACCTCGTGGGCGCCATCCTCGCGCTGCAGAAAGCACGTGTCCGGCCACGCTGCCTCGAGTTTCTCGACCGACAGGCACTTCAGGTCCTCTCCGGCCAGAGCGCCGGGACTTTTCCAGCCAGCGCGCGCTCCCTTCTGCTTGTTGAGCTGGACGGCGCCGACCTCTCCGCGCCCATAGAGCGCTCAGCCAATCTCCTGATGGACGCAGGCGCTCTCGAAGTAAGGAGCGCGCGAAGCACTGGCGAGCAAGCCGAGCTGTGGGCGCCACGCCGCCAGCTCAGCAGGCTCTTGCGAGGCCTGGCCAAGCACAAGCTATCCGAGGACGTCGTCGTTCCCCGCGCACAAGTCTCCCCCCTGCTGGCCCGCGTCCGCGAGACCTGCGAACGGCTCGAACTGCGCAACGCGACCTATGGCCACGCGGGCGACGGGAACCTTCACGTGAACTTCTTCTGGGACGACGCGGACGAAAAGCGCCGTGTCGACGCCGGCGTTCGCTCTCTCTTTGAGAGCGTCACGGAGCTTGGTGGCTCCCTAAGCGGAGAGCATGGCATCGGCCTTACCAAAGCGCCCTATATCGCACTTGAGCTCTCCAATACGCAGCTCGAGCTCCAACGTCGGGTCAAAGAAACGTTTGACCCGAAGAACATCCTGAATCCAGGAAAGATCTTCGGGTCACGGGTCGGACATGGGTCCTGTTAGCGCTCAGCGAGCGCCGTCGTCAGAGCAGCATCGACATCGGCGCTTCAATGAAGCGCTGGAAGAACTGGAGCCACTGGGCGCCCACAGCGCCGTCCACGACGCGATGGTCGCAGCTCAAAGTGACCTTCATTTTCTTCCCAGCGACGACCTGACCGTCGCGCACCACCGGTGCGTCACGTAGAGCACCAACAGCGAGCAGCGCACCCTCAGGTGGATTGATCACAGCAGCGAATTCCTCGACGCCGAACATTCCAAGGTTCGAGATGCTGAAGGTCCCGCCGGTCATCTCTTCGAGGCGAAGCTTCTTGTCCCGCGCCTTGCCCGCAAGCTCGCGGACCGAGTGACTGATCTCCAGAACGCCGAGGCGATCCGCATCACGAACCACCGGCGTGACGAGACCATCATCGATGGCGACGGCGACGGAGATATCGACGACCTGATGATAGTGAATCGTGTCGCCCATCCAGGAAGCGTTTGCCTGGGGGAACTTCCGAAGCGCCATCGCCGCCGCTTTGATGATGATGTCGTTGAAGGAGACTTTGTCCCCGTCCAGCGCGCTGTTCATCATCTTGCGTGCAGCCACCAAGGGCCCCGCGTCGACGTCGATGGTGAGATAGAAGTGGGGAACCGTCTGTTTGGATTCCGTCAGGCGCCGAGCGATGGTCTTACGCGTCCCGCTGGCTTTCTCCACACGAGGAGGCAAACGCTGAAACGAACTCGCGCTGGCAACTGCAGGAGCAGCTGACGCACCTTCAAGATCTCGCTTGATGATGCGACCGCGCGGTCCGCTTCCGTGGATCGTCGCGAGGTCGATTCCCTGCTCACGTGCAAGTCGTCGAACAAGAGGCGAAGCGAACGCTCGCTCCCCATCCGCGCGAACGGGCGCCGCTGGAGCCGCTGGAGCCGCTGCAGGAGCCGCCTGTGGAGCAGCCTGTGGAGCAGCTTGTGGAGCAGAGGCGGCAGAGGCGGCAGGAGCCGCTTGTGAAGCCGCTGGCGCTCCCGCACTTCGGGATTCTACCTGAGCCAAGAGGGCCGTGATGTCCTCGCCCGCCTTCCCAATGATCGCCACCGGGGTGTCGGGCGCTGCGGACTCGCCCGCGAGGACGAGGATCTTGAGCAGCACGCCCTTGTCGAAGGAGCGGAACTCCATCGTCGCTTTGTCGGTCTCGACCTCAGCGAGCAGGTCATCGATCTCGACGGCGTCGCCTTCGTTCTTTGACCACTCTAGTAGTACGCCCTCTTCCATGGTGGGGGAGAGCTTGGGCAATCCGATGATTTTCGCCATCTTCAGTCCTTGTACGTCACGCCGCGGACGGCTTTGGTTACACGCTCGACGGTGGGAAGCACCAGCGTCTCAAGGTTGCTCGCGTACGGCATCGGCACGTCGAGTGAGGCGATGCGCTCAATGGGAGCGTCCAGGTAGTCGAAGGCTTCGCGCTGAATGCGATCGACGACTTCGGCGCCCGGTCCGCCGTAAGGCCAGTGCTCATGCACGACCACGCAACGGTTCGTCTTCTTGACGCTCTCGACGAGAATCTCCGTGTCCAAGGGACGGAGAGTTCGTGGGTCGATGACGTCGCACTCAATGCCATCGGCGGCGAGTTGCTCAGCGGCCTCCATCACCGTGTAGTACGGCGCGCCCCAAGTCACGATGGTGCAGTCGCTGCCTTCGCGAGCGACACGTCCCTTACCAAGAGGAAGAATCTCATCGTCGTCCGCGTCCGGGACTTCGCCCTTCACGTTGTAAAGAGTCTCGCCCTCGAGGAACACGACGGGGTCATCGCAGCGAATCGCGGCCTTCAGCAGGCCCTTTGCATCGCGAGGAGTCGACGGCATCACAACATAGATGCCGGGGATACTCGTGTAGAATGGATCCACCGAGTGACTGTGTTGAGCGCCGACCTGCTTCGCCGCGCCGTTTGGACCACGGAAGACCATGGGGACCTTGAGCTTGCCGCCGCTCATCTGGTGAATCTTCGCGGCGTTACTGATGATCTGGTCAAAAGCCACAAAGCTGAAGTTCCAAGTCATGAACTCGATGATCGGTCGAAGCCCGACCATCGCGGCGCCCACACCGATGCCGGCGAAACCGGCCTCTGCAATGGGCGTGTCGATGACGCGCTTCTCCCCGAACTGCGCGAGCAGTCCTTCGGACACTTTGTAGGCGCCCTGGTAATGGCCCACCTCTTCGCCCATGAGGAAGATCTTCTCGTCGCTGAGCATCTCCTCGACCATCGCCTCACGCAGCGCTTCTCGGTATCGAATTTCCCTCATCGCTCCACCTCAAGTGTCGAGTAGACCGTGTTCCACATGGTTTCCTCACGTGCCGGTTCCGACTCGTCAGCGAACTTCACGCAGTCCTCGATCAGTGCATCCACTTCTTCTTCCAACTGGTCCAACTGCTCGTCGCTCACGCCAGCGTCCACAAGCTGAGTCCGCGAAATCGCGAGAGGGTCCTTCTTCTTCCGCTCTTCCAGCTCCGCTCGTGAGCGATACTTCGCCGGGTCACTCATCGAGTGCCCGCGGAAGCGGTAGGTCTCGACCTCAATGAAGGTGGGCCCTTCGCCGCGGCGTGCGCGTTTGACGGCCTGCGCTACGCGCTCTTGAACGACCTTGACGTCATACCCCTCAAAACGATCGCCAGCCATGCCGTAGCCCTGAGCCTTCAGCGTCAGGTCTCGCAATGGCGTGGTGCGGCTCATGGGTGTGCCCATGGCGTACTGATTGTTTTCGCAGATGAACACGACGGGGAGCTTCCACAGCCCAGCCAACGACATCGCTTCATGGAAGCCCCCGATGTTGGTGGAGCCTTCGCCGAAGAAACAGACCGTCACCCGGCCATCATCTTCATACTTTGACTTGAACGCTGCTCCGGCAGCGAGCGCCAGGTGGCCACCGATGATGCCCCAACCTCCGAGGAAGTTGTTCTCCACATCAAAGAAGTGCATCGAGCCACCGAGCCCAAGGGAGCAACCAGTGTGCTTGCCGAAGAGCTCCGCCATCGCTGCGTTTGGCGTCATGCCGCGCGCAAGTGCGATGCCATGGTCACGATACGTTTGGAATACGTAGTCGTCGGCTTCCAGCGCAGCGTTAGTACCAACAGCGATCGCTTCCTGCCCAATATAGAGATGCAGGAAGCCGCCAATTTTGCTCTGCGCATAAGCCCGAGCCGCTTCTTCTTCGAAGCGCCGAATCTCATACATTTTTCGGTAGTGAGCGAGTAGCTCGTCACGTCCTGAAGCCATCGACTTCCTCCTTGGGAAGAGAGTTTGAAGGTGAGTGAAGGTGAGCCGCCATCGGCGGCGAGGAGACTTATGGAAAAGTCTCTAGAAAGATCAGCCCTGGCTGGCGACGGTAGTGAGCCCTGGCCTTCGGGGCAAGCATTCGCCGCTCCTGACCCATCTTAAAGTTCAATCCTTAACGACGAAACCCAGATGCCGAAGCACCTGGGTCTGGTCTGTGGTGCCGCTACGCGAGCGGCTTACCTCTTTGGGCTACAGAGCCCAGCCCGCGCTGCCAATGCCGTACTGGCCCTGGAGGTCGATGAGGTACTCAAGGTAGGACTCGTTGGAGAAGAGCTCTTCGCGCTTCGCCGTGAGTTCAGCCGAAGGACCTGCACCCTCGAGCGCACGGACCTCATCCTGAAGGTCGATGAGACGGCTAAGCATCTGGAAGCCAAGCTGCTCTTCCTCAAGGTTGAAGGCGTCACGAGTGAAGACCTTCTCCGCGACGTATGCGAAGTGGAGGCGGTCCGACTGGAAGACGACGTAGTTAGCGTCTTCAGGCGTCGCGCAGGTTGCGTCGCCGACCTCGACATGAGCCGGGTCAACAGCGTTTCCGTATGCGCAGTATGGTCGCTCAACACCGGTGCGGCGGTCGCGAGATACAGCTGGAAGCGTGTGACCGCTGCCGTCGCCCTGGCGCCAGATGATCAGACGCTGCTCGAAGCTGGCGTCGTAGAACACTGGGAACTGAGCGAGGGCGAGGATGGTTGCCCAGCTTCGAAGGATGACGTTCGTCGTGTTGCCAATCACAGGGCGGTCGGCGGTGACGGGGTACTCAACCTCGTTGGATGGGCGGCAAGGAATACGTGCGCCCGTGGTGCCACACTCGCCGAGGAGCATGCCGCGGTACCAAGTCATGTGTTCGACTTCGCCCGTGTCCATGTCGTAGCGAGGTGCGAACCAGCTTGGCTGGTCGGTGATAATGCCGCCGAAGAACTCCGTCATTGGAACCTCGAAGAGGTCGTAGAAGTTGATTCGGTACGCTTCGTCAACGCTGAAGTTCAAGTTCCAGTCGCGATTTGCGAGTGCGTAGAGAGCGAAGAACTTGTCGTAGAAGACACCTGCGCGCTCAACACGCGAGAAGCCAACGTGACCTTCTTGGAACTCGGACCACATGCCAAAGCCGAGGCCCTGACCCATGCTGACGTCCGAACCGGCCACGCCGGGCTCCGAGCTGACAAGCTCAAGAGTGTTGGTGTCCGCGTTCATCTCGTAGGAACCCTCGTCCGGAAGGTTGATGAGTTCGATGAACCAGTTCATCGAGTCAACCGAGGCCGCGAACTGGTCGCGGAAGCCGAGTGGGCCTTCGTTGGACGTGAATCCAGGCTCGAAGAAGATTCGGAAGAAGAGATGCTGGTAGATCTTGGCAGCAGCGCTCACAAGTCGAACCGAACCACCGGAGGAAGCCCAGCGGAAGCGACGGTTGTAGACGTTCGCGTAGCTCTCGTACCAAGTGCGTCGGTAGTGAGCGAGAGTCTCCTGGAACGACTCACCCACGTCGGAGCGGGTACACCAAGAGATGTCGTTCGTTCGGCCGTCGGAGCAGAAGAGGTAGTTCACTGGGAAGTGGTCGAGCTCTCCGTCACCGTTGATGTCCGAGTCGTAAGCAACCTGGGCACGGTAGTCGTCGAAGTCGCGGTCGAAGTTTGAGCAGATGCAATCCGCTTCGCCGTCGCCACAAACTTCCTGGAAGCGTGTGTTTCGTGGGTGACGAATGCAGCGCTGGTAGACCGGCTGGTCGGTGCTGAGGAGCGAGGAGCCGACGGTGTAGGGACACTGAGCGTCGGTGTCACAAGACTCGCCACCTTCGTAGCTCGTCCAGAGGGCACGTGGAATGACGTTGTTGTCAGCGTCAAAGCGCGCGTGGAGCTCATTGGAGCTGCCCGTGGAGCTGATTCGTGGGTCACGGTCGTAGGCTTCCACCTTGCCGAATGTGCTCCAGAGAATCGCAGCCTGGTCGTAGCGACCGAGACCGTAGCTGTCCGACATGTCGCCGTTGTAGTCCATGATGGACGCCGTCATGTAGTTGTGAGCACCGCGAGCTGCGCGCTGGTCACGGACGTCGTTCTGGTCGTTCTGGTAGTTGGTGACCTCGACGCCGCCAACAAAGCCGTCGGCGTCGCCGCCGTTCTCAGGAAGGTCGTAGTCCTCGAGCTCAGGAAGCTCGATGCCTTCGCCAACCGTGAGGTTGAAGTAGCCGTCGCCGTAGTTGTTACGGTCGAGGCTGCCGGCGAAGTTGTGTCGAAGACCGACGGAGTGACCAACCTCGTGGTGCTGGACCGCGCGAAGGTACTGCTGAGCCATACGAATCGAGGCTTCTTCCTTGGTGCGACCGCGGAAGGCTTCTGCCCAGTACTCCCAGTAGCGGGAGCGCTGGAAGTCTTGGCCGTCCACGGAGTCCGTGAAGCAAGCGTTGCGGAGAGCCATGCGGCCCTCGAACTCGGCGCGCGCATTGAGCTGCTCGACGAAGTTCTGTCCGCGGAAGGGCGAGATCTGACCGACAACAGCTGGGTCCATCACGTTCGTTCCCTCAGGAATGTTCGTGGTGTGCTGTGGCGTGTTGCGGAAGTTGGCCTGCATGGCCTGGTTGCCGAGGGACTCGAGCATCGAGGACTCGATGTCGGTGCCCGCGAGGTTACGCATGCGGTCCGAGTAGATGCCGAAACGTGCGTCCTGGCCGTGAAGGGCCTCGATGCGTGGCATCCGGTCGACGACGGTCTGAAGCATTCCGTCGATCATGGCGGAACCGGCAGGGATTCCTCGGGTAGCTCCAGCTGGAAGCTCTGGTCGTCCGCCCTCGCCGTCGCCAGTTCCATCGGAACCGGAAGGTGCGACGCTGACGGGGATCTCGGTGCGGCCGAGGTTGTCGAAGTAGTCGCGAACGTTTTCACCCTCAAGGTAACGAACGTCAGCGTTTTCTTCGCCAGGAGCGCAACCAGCTGGGCTGGCGCATCGAAGAACAGGGAACCACTCGATGGCGACGGTTCGAACGCTGTCGATGGAGCCGCTGTTGACGTTCGCGTCGGACGCGAGGAGCTCACCGGTCTTCACGTCGCCGCGAACCTCGGAGAGACCGCCGAATGGAACGCCGTTCTGGTGGATGTAGTTGAAGAACTGGTAACGAAGGTCACCGTGCTGCTGCCAGCTCGTGAACTCCTCGTTCTCGGCCATGACCTCTTCGCACGTCTGGTTGACGTCGGTTCGGTAAAGGTCGCAGTTGTTCGACTCGAGGTAGAAGGTGCACTCCGTACCAACGAACTCGTACTCGTACGTGGCTGGGATTGGGTAGTCGCTGAAGCTCTGAGGGCTAGCTGGGTCAACCATGTCGCCGTTCGCGTTCGTGACGTAGCAATCGAAAGCGTCGGTGACGCCCATCGAAGCCCACTCGGCGGGGGAGATGAAGGGGTTGAACTCGGTCTTGCAGGAACCGCCGACATCGTCGGCGCTGCCACACGCACAGTAAGCGGTGGGGTCTTCGTTCTGACAAGCCATCGTTCCGGTCGTGTAGTCCGGAAGAGCTTCGTTGTTGGCGGCGCGCCAACCACGCATGAAGACCTCGTTCCAGTTACCCATAACCTCGAAGGCAGGCTTCACGAGGTAGGCGGGGTAGCCTTCGTTGAGGTGGTAGACGACCGGGTTACGCTCGCGCTGGCTAACTGGAATCGTGCAGACGTTCGCGGAGAGGTCACACTCGGAGCCTGCTTCCGCACACTGGAAGTCTGCGCCACATGGCGTGTCCGTAAGGCCGCCGCGCCAGATGTTGTGAACGGGTCGGAGGAACGTGAGGAAGTCGGTTTCGCCGTAGTCGGCGGAGAGACCCGAGCAGAGCTGCTCGTCCGGACGGCAGTAGCCGTTGGAACCGCAGTCCGCGTCGCTCTCACAAGCGATCTCTCGGCTGCCACCACGAATGTAGCTGCGCTGGTAGCTGCGGAAGAGACCGAAGCGGTCGAACTGGTCGTGGTTCTGAGTCTGCGACGCGAAGGTGTGCTCTGGTGGGATACGCAGGAACGCGGTTCGCATCGGCACGGAGATCGTGTTGCATCGACCGCCGCCGATAAGAAGGCAGCTCTCACCAGGCGAGAAGAGCGTCATGGTGGTGAAGCTCATGTAGTGAATGGTGTCTTCGGTGCCTTCAGGCCACTCGTGACGGAATCGGTATTCCTCGTCCTCGCCGATGCGCACGAACTGTGGTGCGTATCGGTCTGGGAAGTCGTTGTGGGAGTCCGCGTCGGGGATGAAGAAAGGAACCGACTCCTGTCGCCAGGCGCCGCCCATCGTCACGTCGTCGACGAGGAAGCTGAAGGAGTTGACGTGGTTCATGGACCAGTCAACGCGCATGTAAGGGCGCTCGTACCAACGCTGGTCAGTCGTGTTTTCCACGATGACGTTGGTCTGCTCGCCGGTCACACCCGAGTACTGAGTGCGGACATCGACGTGGTTCTCGATGGAGTAGGCAGCGATGGGCTGGCCGCGGAAGTCCGCGTCGTCGCCGTCATCGTTGCCACCGTCGATGACCTCGTAGGAACGGTATGCGTAGAGGAAGTCCTCGTCGATGACCCAGCGAATGCGCGCAACGGTCGGGGACTGGCCACGGTCGACGGCGTAGTCTGTCCAGCCCGAGCCACCCGCGTAGAGCGAGTAGCCAGGGCCTTCGAAGCTAGCTTCGGCGTCAGCGTCAAGAACCGTCTGGTTCACCCACCACTCACCCGTGAACATGTCTTTGCTCACGAGGTTGGTCTGGACGCGATTGACCTCGCCCTGCCCTTGGGTACACGCAGCGAAGCTGGTGGCCAGGGCAAGAATGAGAAGAGAAGAGACTCGAGTACGCATGAAGGATGAGACCTTGTTAAGAATGCTGTTCTGATGGTTGTTCATGTTGGCCTCCATTAGAACCGCAGGTAACTAGCAACGCCGTACTGACGGAGGAGCTGCTGAGTCTGGAAGAAGAAGGATTCGATGCCGCGGAGGCGGCGGTCGACTCGAAGGACCTCTTCAACAAGCTCGGTGGCATCACCCGGAAGGGTGTAGTCCTGCGCACGGAGTTCCGCGCGCTGCTCTGCTGAGAGGTTGGAAGCGCTGAGGCTCGGACCGCCGTAGTCGCCGCGGTAGGCCTTGAGTGCTTCAAGAAGGAAGGCGAGGTCGTTTGCTTCGCGGATCATTTCGAAACCAATCGAGCGCTGGTTCGGAACGTCAGTCTGGCCTTCGACCTGCCAGGCCCGGAAGATCTTGCCGTAGTTGGCAGATGCGTACTCGATGTAGTCGTCACCGATGACGTCTCCGTCAGCTGCGTCTGGGCAGTTACCCTCGCCGGCGACACACACGAACATCTGATTCTGGAACGTCGTGTCGAAGAAGACGGGGAAGCTGGAGAGCGTGAGCGCTGAGGCAAGGAACTGAAGCGTGGCTCCAGCGCCCGTGTCGACGTGCTCAAGACCCGCGTATCGCTCTTCCGTGGTTGGACGGCAGGTGGCTGGGTTGGAGCAGTCGCCGGCGTAGTAGTCCATGTAGAGGAGCTGTGGGTCTTCGCAGGTACGGCCCGCACCACCACCACACAACACTCGAGGAGCGATGCGTTCTGGCTGGTTGAGGATCATACCCTGGAAGAGGTCCTGCATTTCCTGTGGGAAGAGGTCGTAGTAGTTCGTCCAGAAAGGTACGTCGCGTGTGTACCGCGTGGTGTAACCACGGTCGGTGAGCATCTGCATCGTGAAGTACTTCTCGTAGAAGGTACCGACGCGCTCGAGGCGAGTGATACCGGTGAGACCGGACTGGTACTCAGAGCTGGCGTATCGCGCCATGCCGAGAGGCAAGGAGAGATGAGCGCCGGGGATGTCGGCTCGGTCGGAGCTGGTGTCCCTTTGGTAACGGTCCCAACCTTCGTTGTAGAAGTAGGAGCCGAGGGCAGGCTGCGCGATGACACGAGCATAGAAGTTCATCGTGTCGGCGGTGGCCAAGAAATGGTCTTCGAAGCCGTAGTTACCCGTGGTGTTCTGGTACTCGGGGTCGTTCACGTACTTGAAGAGGAGGTTCTGGAAGATCGACTGGAGGATGTTGTACTGGCGACCAACCAAGCGGTTGAACAGGTATCCACCCAAGCTGAAGCCGCTTCGGTAACGTCGGAAGTTCGTGAAGATGTACTGACGGTCGTACTGCTCGGAGATGTTGGCGACCACCTCGCGGTAGGAATCGCCTTCATCGAAGCGATGACAGTCGGCTCGGAGGCCAGCGAGGTCATCGGTGCAGAAGTTGTAGTTGACCGCGACGTAGCGAGGAGCGTCGCCGCCCGCTGCCGTGAGGTTTGCAACGTCGTCGTCGTAGCTGGAACAGATGTTGCCGCGCTCAGCACCGTTCGGGTGCGTGACACAGCGCTGAACCAGGCCGGAGGCTCCGTTGCCGGAGAGCAGAAGGCCTCCGTTGGCGCCGCCGGTGGAGTAAGGACAGTCGTCGTCCACGGTGCAGGACTCGCCGCCGTGGTAGTACTTGACCCAGATACGGTCCGTGTTCGTTGGGTTCATGTCCGCAAGGGAGACGCCCGCGGAGTTGTCGTAAACCTCTGTGAGGTCGCCGTACGCGTTGTTGATTGCGCTGTGGTCGTAACGACCAGCGCCACGCGTGGTGGAGGTTCGCTCGTACCACTGCGCCGTGTACTCCATGATGGAGGAGTTCATCCAACGGTCGATGCCGGCGAGCTCTCGGAGGTCCTTACGCTCGGTGTAAGCCGCTGCGTATGCGAGCTGCTCGTCAGCGTTGAGGCCAGGTGTGCCGTCTAGGTCGTAGTCGGCCGGGTCGGCGTTCGGGAGAGCGTCGTTGATGATGTAGTAGTCATCGTCGTAGTTGTTGATGTCAGCGGATGCGCCGAAGTCATGTCGAAGACCGAGGCAGTGACCAAGCTCGTGGAGCTGCGTCTGGTAGTAGAGGAGCTGATTGATAACAATCTCAAGCTTGGCTCGGTTCCAGTCACGGTGACGGTTGACGAACTCGAGAACGGAAGCGTCCACGAACTCGTTGGGCATCATCATGTTGGCGGACGAGACGCGGGTCTCGAGGTCGCGCTGGTATTCGAGCTGCTCGGAGGCGCTCACACGGAACGGGGAGACGCGGTCGAGAATCTCGTCGTTGACGTCATCAGCACCGATTCCGGGAGGAAGGATGTCGATGCCGGCCATTGCGAGGGTCTCCTCGTTGGCCATCAAGCGACGCTCAATGTCGGTTCCGGCGAGGCTCTCGATGCGGTCGATGAAGGTGCGTGCGCGGCCTTCTGGACCGGCAAGCTGCTGACCGCGAGCGGCGTAGTCGCCCATGCGGCTGCGAATAGCGTCGCTGACGATGGCTGGGCGAGCGATGCTAGCCTGCTGAGCCATCAGGAAGGGCTCACGAGGAGCAGCGGGCTGCTGGATGCGGTCGACGTTCTCAAGGTAGTCGCGGACGTCTTCACCAAGAAGGAAGTTACGGTCGGTGACGCCGCCGTTGATCAGGTCGTACTGCTGAAGAGCGCTCGTGCGGTAACCGTCGAGAGCGGGGCCGCCGATGTTGGCGTCGCCAGCGCGAATCTCACCGGTGACCGGGTCACCGCGAAGCGTGGCCACACCGAGGAAGGGAGTACCTGGCTGGTCGACGTAGCTGAGGAGGTTGTAGCGCATGTCGCCACGCTCCTGGCACTGGAGGCCGTCCGTGGTTCCGCCGTTCTCGGCGATGGATGCGCGGGTGCAGGTGTTGATACGAAGGTCAACCATGCACTCGGAGCCCTGGAAGGAAGCGCCGAACCAGCCGTAGAAGTTCTCGTCGGAGAGAGCTGGGTTTTCCATGTCGGGCTGCGCGCCTTCTGGAACGTCGACCCAACAGTCGTAGGGGTTGGTGACGCCCTGGGCGCGGTACTCGTCAGGAGTGGTGAAAGGCGTCCAGTGCCCGTCACAAGTTGGGTTGAGGATGTCGCCTGTCTCGGGGTTGGCGGTGCAGAAGCAGTACGCCTCTGGGTCCGTGGTCTGGCAATCCATGCGTGGAAGCTCAGCGTCAGGCTGGCCGCGAAGGTTACGAACCATCCGCATGAAGACCTGGCTCCAAGCGCCGACAAGGTCGAAGCTGGGCTGCACGAGGTGAGCAGGAAGCTCGCTGGACGTGTAGTAGACGAGGGGGCGGGTTTCGCGAGCACCAAATGGAACTGCGTTGCCTTCACCGTCGACCCAGTTGCGCCAGATGTTGTGGCGGTTGACGTTGTAGTTGAGGAAGTCCGTGTATCCCATCTGGGCGTCGCCAGCATCGGAGGAGCGGTCGTACGTGGTGCGCTCGAGGCTGAAGTAACCGTGGCGGTCGAAGCGCGACGGGTTCCAGTTTTCGGCAACGTACTGGCGCGTGTCGCTGACCTTCAGGAAGCTGTTACGCACGTAGACGGCCGTGGAGGCACAGTCGGGGATACCGGCGTAAGGGGAGAGACAGTAGTTGACCGGGCGGCCCGTGAAGGGGTTGGCCACAACGCCGGGGGAGAGGAGGTCCTGCGTCACGAAGCTGAAGTGGTAGAACTCGCCCTGGGCGAAGTCACCAGCGTGGTCACGCTCGGCGCCGCAGCTCTCGTCGTTCGGGTCGGTGCAGGACATGAAGTCGAACTGGGGACGCCAGCTGTCTGGGAAGTCCGAAGCGCCCTGAACGAAGAGGGTCGAAGGCTCGCGGGAGTAAAGGCCCAGGATCTCGTAAAGCTCCGTAACCTGACCGTAGTAGTTAGGAAGGAGGTTGAGCGACCAGTCGACGCGCATGAAGTCGCGCTCGTACCAGAAGTCATCCGTCGAGTTCTCGACGAGGACGTTGTTCTCTTCACCCGTTGCCGCGTTGTAGTCGCGTCGAATGTCGAAGTGCGACTCGATGGCGAAGGCAGCGACGGGCTGGTGAATGACATCACCAGGATCTTCCGTCTGACCGTCGCGACCAATGTTGGCGCCCTCGATCAGCTCGTAGTCGCGGAACGCGAAGAGCGTGTCTTCGTCGATGACCCAACGAACGCGGGGCATCGAAGTGATGCCGCCAACGGCGAAGTCATACGCTGCATCACCGGGGTACGTGCCCAAGCCGGAAGCGGCGTAGTCCACGTCAATGACGACGGTCGAGTAGTACCAAGAGCCGGCGAACAAGGACTTGTCGACGACGTTGACACCAACCTGGTTGATGGCGGGTTGTTCTTCGCAGCCCATCAAGGACAGGGATGCGAGGGTGAGCAACGTAAGTAAACGCTTCATGCGGGGGGCCTCCGGGGAAATCGAACTCGAGATTGAGCGCCGATTTCGTGAACCGATAACGGGAATGTTCTTTGTTGAAAACGCAGGAACAAACCGGGAAAGAAGTGCGGCGGCATAGCCACCGGGGAAAGGTGCGTCAAGGCACGCACACGGGGAATTCAATGGAACTGGGGTTCACGGAACGTTAACGCAACGTTCGTGCCAGGTCTGAATACGAGGGAAGCTGCCCATGATCGCAGTCGTTTTGGCCAAAGATCCGAAAGTAGACGGTTTTTCCGGATCGCGACAGTCTGGCGCGCACGCGCTTGAGACCGGTTCGATCATCCCAAAACTCAGGATGATCGTTGGGGTAAAGATCGTAACGGCTCGCTTCGCTACCGATTTCATTCCATCGGTTCGTGAGAAGTCGCACGTGATGAGGTGCGAAGCTCTACGGACGGCACCAGCACAGAGAAATGTTGGCTGTACGTGACTTTGGTGATCTCTCGGCGCGCGTCGTCGGAACGGAGGGGCCCATTGTTGTGCTTCTCCACGGCTTCGGGGCGTCGGGCACGGACCTCGTGGGTCTTGCGCAAGCTCTCGGGCCGGGGCGCCGCTATATCTTCCCGGAAGCGCCCCTCGCGCTGCCAGCGATGTACGGCGACGGGCGTGCCTGGTGGATGCTGGATCTGGAAAAGATGCAGCGCGCGATGTTGATGGGTACACCGCGCGACCTCGCAGAGGAGTATCCCGAGGGCCTCGCGAAAGCTCGGGCTCAACTGGATGGTCATCTGGCCGCGATCGAGAGCGAGTTCGGCGTCGAACGCAGCGACATCGTCTTGGGTGGGTTCTCTCAGGGGGCGATGCTCTCGTGTGACGTCGCGCTCCACTCAAGCGTGAAGCCGAAGTCCCTCATCCTTCTTTCAGGCGCGCTACTCGCACGAAACGAGTGGGTTCCCGCGATGGATGGTGCCAAGCTCAATGTGTTTCAAAGTCATGGGACCGTCGACACGGTCCTCGCTCAGTCGGGCGGAATCGCACTCAAAGACGCCCTCGAGAAGGCGGGGTCCACCATCGAGTGGCATTCCTTCCGAGGTGGGCACGAGATCCCCATGCTTGTGCTGAGCGCTCTCCGAAGCTTCCTCGACTAAGCCGCTACTGACCGAGATTGATGAGCGAACGTCCGGCGGGCGCGAAAAGTGCCCACAAGAGCAGGAAGTTGGCCCCGATAGATACAGCAATCCCGATGAAGAGGACGTTGCTGGCAGACTTGTTGTCGTAAAGACGCCGCATTCGCGAGCCAAAGTACGCGAGAAAAAGCATCAGCATGGCCGCGCTGATGGCGAAGAAGGGCGAAAGAGCGAGGTCGGTGATGCCAGGCATCGTGCCCATGTTCGGTCGATACACGCGCTCCGCCGCGTCGCCGATGAAGAAACGCACGACGAGAATTCCGACCGCACCGAGCGTACAGATCTGGGTGGCGGTCTTGTCAAAGTTGGTCAGCTTGGTCCGCTGCCCGTCGTAGCTCATGGGAGGATGCTAAGAGGCTGCGAGCCTCAGGTCTACTCTCTCGAACAACTCGTTTCAGAAGGGCAAAGCGCCGAGGTCTACATTGCCTCCGCTGAGAATCACGCCGACATGCTCGTACGGAACAGCGTCGGCGAATAGCGCGGCAAGGGGAACGGCCGAAGAAGGCTCGATGAGAAGCTTGGTCCGCTCCCAGATAAAGCGCATCGCCTCGACGATGGCGTCTTCACTGAGGGTTCGAACTTCGACGTTCCGCCCACGAAGAATGCCAAATGCGAGCTCACCCAAGCGAGTCCGAAGGCCATCTGCGATGGTGGTCCCTGTTGGGGCCGGAGCATGAACGCCACTTGCCAGACTCCTCGCCGCGTCATCCACCGCCTTCGGCTCGGCCCCTAGAATTGTCAGGTTGGGGGCCGCGAGACACGAACCCGAAATCAGGCCGCCGCCTCCAATCGGCGCAGCAATGCACTCCAGCTGCGGCACGGACGCCACAAGCTCAAGGGCTGCAGTCCCTTGCCCCGCAATCACATACTCGTTGTTGTAGGGATGGATCTCCGTTGCGCCGTGTTGTGCAACGACGTCGGCCAGGGTCGATTCACGGGCCGCCAATGTGTTGTCACAGTCGACGACCTCCGCTCCGTAACCGACCACCGCGTCGCGTTTAACACGCGGCGCATTTCGAGGCATCACGACGAAGGCACGAATGCCTCGCGCGCGCGCCGCAAACGCCAGCGCAGCCCCGTGATTTCCGGACGAGTGTGTGGCCACTCCCCGTTCGGCATCTGTGACGCTTAGCGCCTGAACCGCGTTCGTAGCGCCGCGTGCCTTGAATGCGCCCACCTTTTGGAAGTTCTCGCACTTCAGATAGACGTGGCACCCCGCTCGCTCGTCGACGAACGATGATGTGAAAACGGGCGTGTTGTGGACGCGCCCTGCGATACGCTCACGGGCAGCGAGCACATCGTCCCGTGAGAGGCTCACCGGCCGCCGAGTCGGACGATCATCGACGAGGACTGACGTCGACGGCGGCGACGACGTGGAGGAGGCAATTCAGTCAGCTCCGGGTTGTAGACGAAGACCTCTGGTTCGGTGCCCAGCGTAAAGACGCGCTGTGGGTTCTCTGGGCGAAGACGCTCAAAGTCCGCCGTTGCGATCTGGACTTGGAAGTTCCGATTGGGCAGCGACTCCATCAAGATATGAGCCAAGCCAGACTCGTCGGTCCGAGCAACCTCATCACCGTCGATGAGCACTGGGAGATTCGCGAACCCGTCTGTGTTGACTACGAAAGCCACGGGCCGCTCATTCGGCGTGCAACGAACCGTCATCTGCAAACCCGCTGCGTTCGCGCTGGGGTCGATGGACTGAAAGGAGATGAGTGCGAGGGACTTGGTGTCCGACTCGCTCGCCGTGCCCTCAGGACAAGTGTGGTGAATGTCGATGGTGGTGCCCTCACGGCCCTCAAGCATCGTGTGAATCAGCCCATGTTCGTCCGAGGTGCCAATGACCGTGCCGCCAACGTCGAACTCAACGCCCTGCAAGGGGATACCAGGGGTCCGCTCGACGGTGATGGTCACCGCATGTCGAGGAATCATCGTCTCGGGCTCTTGGCAGCCGGCGATAGGTAGTAGCGACAGAATCGTTGCAAAAAGTCGCTTCATCGGCATGGGTCTCCTTGGCATCGAAGCTTCTGACGCAGGATATCCACGATCCTTGGGTAATTTCTGTCGCTAGGCTCCTCACGAGCCAAAAGCAGGTACAGGCCGAGGGCCGCACGGTGATCATTGCGTCCAGCCACAACCGCAGCCTGGCGCCGCAAGTTACCCAAGTACGCCGTTCGCGTCGCACCTTCAGGTCCTCCGCTCGCCTCAAACTCTTCTTCGCTCATGGCGCTGAAGTCGCGTTCGGCGATGGCAGCCTCAGCCTGTGCCTGGCAACGCGCACCGACCTCTTCGGCCTGGGAGACGAGAATCGCTTCTTCAGCCGCACGCTCAGCGATGAACTCTTGAGCCTGCGCAGAGGCCTGAGCGATGGCCTCCCGAGCTCGCTCTTCTTCGCCGGCGAGTGCAGCGATGCGTGACGCTTGAAGAGCCTCCGCGCGTTGGTTCCGACGAACGTAAGAGACGATGAGCGCGACAACGGCCATGACCAGGAGCGCAGCCGCCAAGATGATCGTGCGTTTTGAGACGCCTTCTGGCGCCTTCTTCACGGCGGGGGGTGGGGGTGCCTTAAACCGTGAACTCGGCCCGCCGGACGCTTGCGCGCGACCGGGGAGAACGTCCGTGGACATTGCGCTGCTCTTGAGGCCGGGGTGACCAGGAGATGGCGCGGATGGCGCCGATGGCATCGGTGGAGCGGGAGGAGCCGCAAGCGCGGCGGCCATGTCGATGCCAGCGGCCGCGGGATCGAACACCTGTGTCGCTGGCCCGGACTCAAACTCGAAAGGTGAGTCGGATGCGGCGCCGCCCAGAGAGACTCCTCCAAAACTTGGTGCCGCCAAGGGCTCAGCCGCGAGTCCAAGATCGGACATCTCAAGCATTTGCGTGGAGTCGCCCTCAAGAGGCTGAAGCTCACCCAAACTAGGCGCCGTCGCTCGCGCGGCCGGAGCCATTGGAGGAGGGGGCCCGGTGTAGCCCGGCGTTGGGGCTGGTGGCGGGGGGGGAGCCGAAAGCTGCTGAGCCGGAGCGCCTTGCTGAGCTCCCACCGCGGCAACGGACGCTGACGTCTCCACGAGCATAGCGGCGCCACCAAACTCGAGGCGGCAGCGACCTACCAGCTGACGCCAGGTCTGTACTCGTTCACCGTCGACGGTGACATCACCGCCTTGTGGTGGTGAGATCCACAACGCCAGCCCATCCCAATAGAACTCGAAATGCTGTGCGGCGACGGAGGGGCCATCCACGACCCAGTTGGCTGGGGGGGATGAGCCCACCGCAACGCGCGCTTCGTTCATCTGACTCGACAGATCCCACAGGCCTGCAGAGGACGTGCCCTGCACCAACTGAATACGTGCCCAATGAGGGGGCGATGGAACTGGTCCGGCGAAACCTGTCACGACGTCCTACTGTACCTGGTTTTGTTGTTGTTGCGCAGCTGTGTACATACTGGCTGGTAGTTCAAGTCCCATGGCCTTGATCATTTCGATGCAGCCAGGGATTCGACCGGTAGGCACGAACTCGGAGATGACCTTCCCGTCTGGGTCGCGTCCATGATAGCGCCGAATAAACACATCACCCAACTGGTATCC
This sequence comes from Polyangiales bacterium, assembly GCA_045106895.1. GTDB lineage: Bacteria > Myxococcota_A > Polyangia > Polyangiales > Houyiibacteriaceae > JBCCRV01. The sequence continues at coordinate 40,275 of JBGCFM010000099.1, forward strand.
GTCCTTCAGGTCGTACCCAAGAACCTCGGTGATATGGGTGACACAGCGCGAGCCATCCAGAAGGCGGGTCGTCTGGACCACCATATCAATGGCGGATGCGATCTGGGCGCGCATCGCATTTAGTGGAATCTCGACGTCGCTCATCATCGCCATCGTTTCGAGACGGTTGAGCGTATCGATGGGATAGGTGGCGTGAACCGTGGACAAACAGCCACCATGACCAGAAGTCATCGCCTGAATGAGCTCGAGGGCTTCGCCGGAGCGAATCTCACCGACGACAATACGGTCTGGACGCATTCGAAGCGTGGCCTTGAACAAGTCTCGAATCGTCACCTGACCACGGCCACGTGAGTCTGCGGGCTGTGCCTCCATCTGGACGACGTGGGGCATTTGCAGCTGGAGCTCGCGAGCATCTTCGATGATCACCACACGTTCATCATGGCCACCGAAGGAGGACAGGCAGTTCAGCAGCGAGGTTTTCCCTGAACCGGTACCGCCCGCCACGATAATGTTCTGCTTACAGCCCACCAGCGCCTTGAGACAGAGCGCCGCGTCGTGCGTCATCGAGCCAAAGTCGAGGAGCTTCTCGATGGTGAGTGTGTCTTTGAAGAAACGACGAATCGCCACCGAAGGACCATCAGGAGACGCCGGCGGAATGATCGCCTCGACGCGAGACCCATCTGGAAGGCGTGCTTCCAGAATGGGATGAAACTCATCGAGCTGTCGCCCAACGTACTGCGAGAGGTTTCGCAGGGCAGACATGAGCGCCTCTTTGGACGAGAAACGCGCGTTCGTCTTCGTCAGTCTGCCTTTGGACTCGACGAAGATCTCATCGGGACCGTTGATCATGATCTCGCTGACCGTGGGGTCATCGAGGAAAGGTCGAATCGGCTCGAAAAAGCCCAGGAGCGTCTGCTCGAAGACCTCTTTGGGAATGCTCATGGGGCTGCCGTCTCTTCCGGGGGTTGCTCTTCGATGTTTACGGCCGTGTTTGTCTCACTTGGGGAAGCCGTCTGAACAGAAGGTACATCATTCGAGTCGATTCTCTCGATGGATGACCTCGGCGCACGCAAACGGCGAAGCAGCGCTCGGACTTCGGGAGCATGCTGGCCATCCGGCGCGAGTTCCACGTAGCGGGCCAGGAGAGGATCGCCGGTGCTCACATCGGAAAGGTCCTCGACGTAGAGCATTCCTAAGAAATAGTGGGTCATCGGGTCGTTCGGAGCCGTCCGAAGCACGAGATGAAATGCCTCGCGTGCGTCTTCAAGACGCCCGAGGCCATGGTAGAGCGAACCGACTACCCGCCGAAGGCGCCAGTGGTCTGGTTCATCCCGAACGACGGGTTCCGCGTAGTTCAGCGCGGCAGAAAAGCGCTGCAGAGCGATGCAGATCTGCACCAGCGTGGGGACCACTTCCCCACGAGGCTTGCCCTTCTCCATCGACGCCACGAGATACTGCTCGGCACGCCACAAATCTCCACTTCGGGCAAACCCGATGCCTGTCCCGAAGAGCTCGTCAGCGCTGATGCCCGCCAGGGGATCGGGCATGGGGGTTCGCCCACCTTGGGCTCCAGAGCAGGCACCCACGAAAACGAAGGCAAGGGCAAAGGCCCAGCGTCGAACAGACGTTCTCTTGTGTTGGCTGACCACGGTCGGCAAGTATACAAGGCAGCGTCGAACGCTCAAACCTTTCGGGGAGATCAACGTTGGGCGGCGGCCTCTTGCTCCGCCTGCTGAGCCCGCGCTCGCGAAATACGAAGAGTCTGAGCAAGCCAAGCCGCGTAGGGGTCATCCTCTAGGTGAGACACCAGCCCAACCAGTCGTTCAGAGTCGCGAACGGAGTCCGCCCAGTTCTCGACGGCCATCGAATGCTCGAGATGCAAACGAAGACCTGCGTAGTCAGCGTTGATCGTGTTGACGAGCTCCTCGCGGAAGCGATCTACTTCGGCGGCGTCGGTCTCGCGACCTGCCTCTCGCAGACACGAAGCTGCGACCAGATAATATCGAACAGCTTCCACGCCATCGCCGGGTGCGTATTGGTAACGGTCACCGGTGACGTGACCGTTGTATTCGGCCTGCTCAGCTCGCTCAGCGGGGGTGCCATCGTCACCGGAGCAAGTACCGTCGAGGGACTCGAAGAGGTCCGGCGGAGCGAGGCCTTCGGAGGTGGGAACCTCAAGATTGCCTGGTTTCAACAGCATCCACGCCGCTGCGCCAACGATGGCGAGGCCGCCGATCATCACGATGGGGCTCGGCCCCTTTCCAGCCCCCTTTGACTTCGTCTTCTTGTTGGAGACTCGAACGCGTACGCGCCCGATGTGAAGCTCCGCGCCCCACTTCAGAATTCCCGAGGCAAATGGCTTCCCCTTGAGAGTGGTAGGTGTGAGAGCGCCCTGGGACGTGGAAACCCAACATCCCTCTTTGCCGCGCGGCGCGATCAGAAGGTGCTCGAGTTCAAGTTCATGGGCAGTCGGCAATGAGATCATCGCCGTGCCGGACTTTCCAAGAGTAACCTGAGCCCCATCGATTGGATGGCGCTCCTTCTTTCCCTCAGAGTCGGTGACTTCTACAAAAGCTTCCATGCGCCTACCTATGCTCCTCTTGCGAGGGCCTGGTGTGAGTGTGATCCATGCGAAGACAGCTCATCACATTCCCGTCTCTGTGAAGCGGATCGCGAAGGGTCCCATGAGCAAAAGGATGACGACGCAGAACATCATCATGAGCGGGCCCATCATGAGAAGGCCCGCACGTGCTGCAGACTCCTCTGCCGCAACACTTCGTCGCATTCGAAGCATCGTCGCCTGAATCGTAAGCACGTCGGCCAAGGGAGTTCCCTTCGCTTCCGCCTGAACGACGGTACCAACGAAGTCTCGAACCGCTTCCGTGGGGCAGCGTTCTGCGAAGTTCTCAAGAGCTTTTCGACGGGTATGACCAAGGTCGAGTTCCTGGAGGATTCGTCCAACCTCCTCGACGAGATCCGCAGCGGCGGAGCCTGACTTGTCGACGATCTGCTTGAGCGCGCCAGGAAAGTCGAGTCCAGCGCCCATGCACAAAGCCGCAAGGTCAATGGCGCCGGGCAGCGTTCGGTTGATGTTCTTGAAGCGCTCTTTGGCGGCGCTCTGAAGCGTCGAGTAGGGGAGGGAGGCGCCAACCATCGCAGAGAGCACGATGAAAATCGACTTCATGTCCAGGTAGTGGACGACGGCGATGGAGACGCCACAGCAGACCACGGAGCTGAGGAGCGACATGGCGAGCACTTCATTGGCGCTGAGTCCGCGGAACTCTCCGCTGTGACCCACCATGACTTTGGTCTTCTCTTTGATGGATCGAATCGGGAGCCCGTCAAACCACCCAGCGACGAGACGAATCATCGGCTCCGTCGCTGCAAAGAGGCCGCCCTCCTCAAGAGCGCGAGCTCTCTTTAGACCACGTTGGCCAAACTCGGGGCGTTCCGCGGGGGGTTGGCGCCCAAGCGTGTAGGCGATGAGAAAGAGCCCTCCACTGACACATCCAAGAGCTGCGTATCCGAGTAGAAGCGCCATTAGATGTCCACCGACAAGATGCTTCGGCCCCAGAAGATGGCGACAATCCACATGCTCATGCCGACGGCGAGGATGATGTTGCCTGTCACCGTATCCGAAATGGTCGGCCACCAATCCGGATCCATCTGACTCAATGCCAGCGCGAGAACCCATGGCATCGCGCCAAGAACCCAGACCTGGCCTTTGCCTTCAGCGGTCTTCGTTCGAACGACACCTTCGAGTCGGGCCATTTCACGAAGCGAGCCAGCGGAGGTCTCAAGGATTGTCGGCAAGTCACCACCCGTCGCACGAGCCACGACGAGCATGGCGAGGGAGCCGCTGACCATCGGGCTACCGATGCGTTCGGACGCGTTCAGAATCGCTTCATCCAAGGGCGTGCCGAGCTGATTCTCTTTCACCAAGAGGTCGAGCTCTTCTGCGATGGGCGCCTGTACAAGGGTGACCGTGGACTTGATCGCTTCACCGATGGCGGGTGTGGCCTTGAGCGCGTTGGCCAGCATGAGGAGCCAGCCGTCCAGCTGTTCCTCCAGCTTGGTAATGCGCTTGTCACGCTGACTCCGCAGCATGGCGAGCGGTAGAATGGCGACGAGGATCGTCAGGAAGAGAACGAAGAAGTTCCCGGTGAGCTGGTAGATGATGAGCGTGACGACCAACGCCGCGACCTGCTGCTGAGCGATTCGCGTGGGGTCCTTACGAATGAGGAGGAAGCGGATCTCTTTGTTGATCAGCTCAACGTACTTATCCCAAGCTTCGCGAAGAGCGCTGTCGGGGTTTCCTAGAAGGATCCAAACTGCCGCACCTGATCCAAGCGCCACCATCAAGATGGAGATCCAGGCTGCTAGATTCGTCGCGAGAAACTCATTCATAGGTAGTGCCCATCCTTCACCAGCCCGCTTGTAATGAACTCATCCAGGAACGACGGGAGGTAACCGGTCGCCCTATATTCGCCTTGGATCTTGCCCTTCGCGTCCGTTCCGGTTCGGAAATACTCGAAGATGTTGTTCAAGATGAACTCGCCATCATCATCAAGGCCCGAAAGCTCCGCGATGGCTGACACTCGGCGTGAACCGTCCGAGAAACGGGACTGCTGAACGATCAAATGAACGCTTCCCGAGATCTGATCGCGAATCGCGCGGGATGGCAGGTCGATTCCTGACATGAGGCAGAGCGTCTCAATTCGCGCGGCGGCCTCCGTCGGGCTGTTGGCGTGAGTCGTCGTCATCGAACCTTCGTGACCCGTGTTCATCGCCTGCAACATGTCGAGGGCTTCGCCACCACGGCACTCGCCGACGATGATTCGGTCGGGGCGCATACGCAGAGCGTTCTTGACGAGGGAGCGAATGCTGTACTCGCCCTTGCCTTCCATGTTCGCCGGACGTGTCTCGAGAGAGACAACATGAGGCTGCTCAAGCCTCAGCTCGGCGGCGTCCTCGATGGTCACAATGCGTTCGTCGCCGGGGATCGAACATGAGAGGACGTTGAGGAGCGTCGTCTTACCGCTACCCGTGCCGCCGGAAATGATGACGTTCTTCCGGACGCGCACCGAGCGATCGAGAAAAAGCGCCATTCGGTCCGTCATGCTGCCGAAGCGCACGAGGTCCTGAATCGAAAGCGGGTTCTTTTGGAACTTACGAATCGTGATGCACGCGCCGTTGATCGCCAGCGGGCGGATGACCGCGTTTACACGCGAACCATCTTTCAGGCGCGCGTCAACGAGGGGGGTCGACTCATCGATTCGACGACCGAGTGGAGTGACGATTCGTTCAATGACGGCACGCGCGGACTCATCATCCGTGAAGCGAAGGTCCGTCGCGTAGATCTTGCCGGCCTTCTCGCAGTAGATCTTGTACGGGTGCACAACCATGATCTCGCTGACCTCTTCGTCAGCAAGAAGGCGCTCGAGGGGTCCGAGGCCCAAAGCTTCATCGGCCATCTCACGGACGAAGGCGGCGCGGTCCACGCCCATAGGAATGTCGTGCTGAAGCTGCGTGATGATTCGCTCGAGCGCCGCAGTTACACGTGGACGCATCGCGTCGTCGTCCATCTGCGTGCGGTCAAGGCTGGCCAGGTCGAGGTGGTCGAGGAGCATTCGGTGAACTCGTCGACGAAGCTCGCCGCGGATCACCGAGGTGGTACCAGCGAGCCGAAGGACCTCTTCTTCGTGGTTCTGGGGTTGAACCATCGAAGGGGGGTTGGACGGCCCAGGAGGCCCCGGGGGGCGAGGCGGTGCTGCGGGCGGAACCGGAACGGATGCTTGCGGTCCGTCAAGGCGCCGCAGATGGACGATGTACGGTCCGATCCGCAGCGGGATATTCGGCGGGGTATCGACCTTGGAGCTCTTGACGCGCTGGTTGCCCATCAGCGTGCCGTTGGCGCTCTGGTCCGTGATCTTGAAGCCACGGGCCGAAGGCTCGATCACGATGTGGCGACGGCTGACTTCCGGCGAGGGAAGAACGACGTGACAGCTCGGATCTCGCCCTACAACTATCGGCCCGTTGGAACGGATCGGTAGCTCTTCAACCTTCCCGTCGGGAGTTTGGATGCAGAGAAGGACGCCACTCATGAGAACGCTGTCAGTTGGCTCCTGGAACGGTGGGCTGGTCGTTGAGGTCGACTTCGTCGACTCCACCGCTGAAATCGTCGTAGGAGCGCATTGCTTCTTCGATTCGGTTGCGACGGCGCAGAGGCACAGCGTCCGCGACGCTTGGAACAACAAACATCAGACCTTCGGACTCTTCAAAGCGCCGCGAGTGGGAGCCGAAGAGCGCACCGAGGACCGGGATCTGGCTGAGGCCCGGGAGACCGGAGCGAGCCCGGTTCTCCGAACGAGCAACGAAGCCCGCGAGCACGATGGACTGACCGAGTTCAAGGTTCACCAAGGTGTCGATGTTTGTGATGGTGCGGCCTGGGACGCCGGAGCCACCATCACCGGTGAGGTCCGAAACGCTGGCAGTGATACGAAGCTCGACGCGACCCGTGTCCGCATCGTAGCGAGGCTTACAAGCGATGTCGGTGCCGAACTCGATTCGAACGAGCTGGGTACCGAGCGTGTTCTGCGTGATGACGTTCTGTTCGCCGCCGGCGCGGAAGGTCGCCTCCGTGTTGTTCGCGGTGATGAGCGTGCCTTGTCGGTAGAGCCGAGCCCATCCGTTGTTCTGTGCGATATCGATACGCGGGAGGAACGAAAGCGCCGAAAGCTGGAACGTCGTGGAGGTGTCGCCGCCGGTCGCTCCGGAGAGGTTCAGGTTGAACGAGCTCGCGGAGTTCGCGTCCGCACCGATGACCGATGGAAAGGCGATGCCGATGGCATGGGAGTAGCTGTCGCTGAGCTGCACAAAGTACAGGTCGAGTCGAATGTTCTCGCGAACGTTGACGGCGCTTGGATCCTCTTCCTCGGGTTCGCCACTCGCGACGGTGATGGGATGCTGCACCTGAGTGCCGTCTCGCATGATGAGGAGCAGCGACGCGGTTCCCGCTGCCTGCGCGACGATGATGAATCGTGTCTCCGTTTGATTCAGTCGCACGTCGATGGTGCCTCGCCGACCGCCCACTGAGTAGGAAGCGACTCCGGACGCAGCCAGCGTTCTCTGCTCACCGATCTCCAACGTGATCGGCTCACCTTCTTCTTGAGCGTACGCTGGCGAGACCACCAAAATTAGCAATGCGCTCAGCGCTGCAGTGAGGGACTTACTGAACATTTTCGATTCCTGGAGTAACGCGGCGACGCGTGCGCTGGACCTGCTGTCGTTGTGCAGGCTCAATCAGATGAGAGTTGGTGACGTCTTCGAGACCTTCAACGATCTGAATGTCAGTTGGGTTACGCAGAGTGAGCTCGATCTTTCCGCTTGTGAGAGCGTGCGTAAGAAGTGCCGCTTGCTCGATGGTCACACCCACACTGAGGTCGCTCTGACGCTCAGCGTTCTGCGCCATACCTTCGCCGCCCGTGTCTTGGCCGACGGCAAGAACAAGAATATTCTGGAGGAGAGAGATCGTGATCTGGCCATCCTCTTCTGCACCCGGACGAGTTCCGGTGAAGAGCAAGTCGACTCGGTCCCCAGGTCGGAGCAACGTGACGAGAGCGTCGCGCCGATCCACCTGAATCGTGATGGCGCGCATGCCGCGGCGAAGAAGTTCGGAGAGGTCTCGGCGGCCTTCCACAGCCGTCGCCAGGTCGGTCCAGAGGAGAGCCTGGTTGGCTCGCAGCCCATGTGCTGAGCGAATGCCGAGGATGCGGTCCTGGTCCGTCGCGCGAACGTGGCGATCCTCAACGTAGGCCGTCGGCATTTGGCGAATCGCGAGCGACTCCGCGGTGACCGGCTGACCGAGGGGAAGGTCCTGACGAACCATCAAAATTTCGATGGGCGCACCGCCGGATGCCTCGGCTTCGTAGCGACGCATGTAGAAGAACAGAAGGACGAAGCCAGTTACGGCAACGAAGACCCCGGCGAGCAGTGCTTTGTGGTTCATGTCACCTCAGTGAGCACCCTACCTTAGGACGCTCACCAAGATCCACATGGTTCTCAGCTGATAGGCCTGAAGAGTTGGTTCAGCTGTCCGTTGAAGACGGACCGTCACTCATCATCACGCTCGACACGGTCATGTCGTCCTCCGCATGGATCGAGATGGTCACGAGACGCTCGTCCTTGGAGAAGGTGATGATTCGAGTACCGTTGACGCTCAGGCGCTCACCGGACTGTGCTTCAACGATGCTCCAGCCCTCTGTGGGAAGGCTGCCCTCGAAGTGTGACGCCACGCCGCTGATGTCTTCACCCGGCGTCGTGTAGATGGTCATGCTGTACGGCTCGCCCGTCTCAGCAGAGGAGAGAAGCCGGCGGGACCCTTCAGGCCGTGGCACAAGGTCTACGCCTGGAGCGTCGCCCGTTTCCGGGAACATGTGATTGAGGTTGAGGTCAGAGTCCGAGAACATGGTGACGTAGAAGGTGCTCTCTTCACCGCGCTCCGCATACATGTACCGAAGGTTACCTACATCTGCGATGTTGCCGGTGTCCAAGAAACGAGTCACTCGGCTGATGATGGAATCGGCGTCCTGTTCTTCCTCGCCCATATCAAGGCAGGAAACATAGCCGCGACTTCCTTCGTTCATCGTGAGGGTTCCATCCACAGAGCCGGGCTCGAACTCCGCGAACTCTGGAAGCTGCTCGCCGATCTCGGCCATCTGCTGTGCCAAACGACCGTCTCGCTCCTGGCACTTCGCCTCGAAGAACCCGAGGGTTTCCTCAAGCGATGACGAAACCCAGCCCGTGCGCATCTGAATCGCAGCGCCGTTGAGGCGGAGCTCTCGCAGGCGAGACTCCTCAGCGCCAGGGTGGTGCATCATCTCTGCGCCAAGACCCAGCATGATCTCTTCAACCTCCGCACGGGCTTCGCGGACGGCGAAGGCCATGGCAATGCCGTAGACCACCACCGCGAACACGATGACGCGTGCGAGTTTCGGGAGCGCTGAGGCGATTCTGCTTTTCAGGTTTTTACGCATGTCGACTCACTAACAGAAGCTGATGAAATCTAGGAAACTGCCGAGACCTGGCACATTACAGATGGCTTCTTTGAGGATCATCCACAAAGTCTGCCGCTTGGTGTTGCAGACCAACGAGACGTCCGCAGATGCCGCACCACCCGACATGAGACCCCATGGCGTACCGCCGACCTCGTAGTCCACGCTGCTGGCGCCGCTGACGTTGGGACCGAAGATGGGGCCCAGAATGTCCATGATCCAGCCGCTGCCGGACAGGCCGTCACCAACGGCAGCACCGTCAGCACAACCCGAACCTTCACAGCTACCGCCCTCGAAGAACGTGCAGCCTGCCATGGAGAGCTCCCAAGCTTGGCTGCGTGCGTTCATCATCGCCGTGCCGCGGGCGACATTGGCGTTGTAGAGGAGATGGTAGGCCCAGATGATGGTGATAAAGACGGGGATCATCACACACGCTTCTGCGTAGGCTGCTCCTCGGCTGCGTCGTTTTCTTTGAAGTCGAAGCATCGTGAGTTCCTTAGTGAATGAAGACCGCGTCGAACCAACCGGTGAGTCTGCTGCCGAGGCTCGTGCCGCTGGCTGAGTCCTCTGCGCCAGCGGGGTCGCTGAAGTGAATGCGTCGCATACGTGCTGTCCACGCCATGTCCCACATCCACTCTCGCTCGTCGCCATGCTCGTTGTAGAAGCCCTCGCAGTGAGTGCCGTCTCCGCCGTTGCAGTTCTCATCCTGGTCCCAGAAGAACTCGGACTGGCTGAGACTGACTCGGCCGATGGTGTGAGCTGCGCCCCAGATGCCGATGTGGGCACTTGGGTCCGGGATGGTGACACCGCGAATACCGCGCTGCCCAGGACCGCTCCAAGTCGCTACTCGAGTTCCTTGGTCGGCGTTGCTCGACTGTTCTCGTCCCAAGGCTGCGCCTCGAATCTGGAACTCTGAAGCGCCGTGGAAGATATCGTCACCATCGTCTGCGCAACCGCTCAACGAGATGACCGCGCCGCGGCCCGTGTGTTCACAGACTCGCTGTGGAGGTTTCCAGTCACCGGACTCAGCCGCCGTCTCGCCACCAAATCCAACGTCGATTGGCAGAGCTTCCTCGACGATGCAGTTAGACACGAGTCGGATTTCACGCCGGTAGTGGTATGGGTTCCGGCCGAGGTCCGCGATTGCAGCGTCGAAGTTCGCGGGAAGGCTGTTGCACACAGGGTGTGCTGGGTCCGAGCCGTCGAGAGGTCCGCCGGCGGTTGGAAGCACAGAGGCCCAGTTCGAAGGAAGAGCGTCGTGAGGACACGAGGCTGCAAAGGCTTGAGCTCCCGAGCCACCTGCCTGCCAGGCCATACCGGAGCCACACACCGAGGACGCGCGGTCAGGACCACGGCCCCGCCAGTTACGCAGGTCGTTCGTGAGCTCGTTCGGGTGAACGGCACGTGCTGCCCAAGTACATTCTGAAGCCGCTGCACCAGGCAGCGAAGTTCGGAAGTAGGCAACGTAGCGCTCCTCCGTACTCCACATGACCTCTTGCCCCGAGCGACACTGACCCGTCGCCTGTTGCACACGATCGATGCAGCCTGGTTGAAGCGTCGTCTGCTGAACTCGAGCGCCTTGGCGGAGTGCGCCGTCTTCGTCACCAGGAACCTGCTCACCTCGGTGCACCTCGTAGGTGGTGCCGCGGTCATCGTCGTAACAGCCCTGCCAGCGGCGAACGGCCACGTTACACCAAGCATCACCCTCGTGCGTTGTTGCACTTCGGTTGATCTGGGTGGGAGGACAATACGCTGGTCCGAAAAGCGCAGCTTCCTGGGTCGCCTCGTGGCAGGCGTTATTCAGGAAAGTGCCGCAAGCATCACTCGTCACGTCATCACACGCCGCTGGGCATGAGCCCGTAACCGGGTTGCACTGAGTCTCGCACGCCTCCGAACTTGGTGTCGAAGGTTTGGATCTCTCCACCGTGTATGCCGGGGGATCGGGCGCCGCTGGGCCACCACAGAAGTAGGCAGAGAAGGAGTCATAGATCGCTCTCGCGCCACTTCGAATCCAGCTCGCAACGCGGCCACCAATGATTGGAATACGCTCGAAAGGTGAGGCGATAAGACGGACTGCTAGCTGCGCGCCTCGGTCGCAGGTCTCCCTAAATATATGATCCTCGACCGGTAAGGCCGCATAGAGCGGGAAGACTACACCCAGGGTTGCCGGAGAATTCGACACACCTCGACTTCCCGTCATGTTGTAGATCGCACGACCCTGCCCGACAGCAGGCCATGCATATTTGATCGCTTGTTGGGCGATGTGACAGACGTTGATTATTCCCTTCGCGATAGGCTCGAAGGCGTCTGCGACTCGGCCAATGGCCGTTCGAAGCGTGTTCAAGAAGGCGACGGCGGGAGCTGTACA